>CAVRMN010000018.1:0-34753 GCA_963721855.1 uncultured Actinomycetota bacterium
GCTGAGGGTCTGGCTGACCATCGAGCCGGTCGCGGAGACCCGTGAGCTGGTCTCCGCTCTTCGGGCGGCCGGGGTGCGCTGCTTCCTGGCGACCAACCAGGACGAGCACCGCGGGCGGCACATGCACGAGAACCTCGGGTACGCCGACCTGTTCGACGACACGTTCTACTCCTACGAGCTGCGCGTGGCCAAGCCCGACCCGGCGTACTTCCGCGCCGTCCTCGAGCGGCTCGCGCTCCCCGCCGACGAGGTGCTGTTCGTCGACGACAACGCCGCCAACGTGGAGAGCGCTCGCACGGTCGGGCTGCGCGCCGAGCAGTGGCACGTCGACGACGGCATGGACCGGCTGCACGAGGCCCTGCGCCGCCACGACCTCCCCGTCTGACGTCGTCGGCGCGGGGCTGCGTCACAACAGGTCAGTTGCGGGCGTATGACGTCCGTGGCGGCCGATCGGACGTCACAACAGGTCAAGTGTCCCGGGGCGGCGCCTGCCGGCTCAGGCGTCGGGGTCGGCCGGCGGCTCGGCGCCGGCGGCCTCGTCGCGGTCGGCCCACTCGAGCAACGGCGCGATGTCGAACACGTGGTCGTCGATGTCGGCGTGCAGGTCGCCCAGCTCGGCGAACCGGGCCGGCACGGTCGCGATCGTGCAGTCGCGCGGCTCCACCGCGTCGACCTCGTCCCAGCGGATCGGCGTGGAGACGGTGGCCTCGGGGTTGCCGCGGACGGAGTACGCCGCCGCGATCGTGTGGTCGCGGGCGTTCTGGTTGTAGTCCACGAACAGCTGTCGCGGGTCGCGGTCCTTGCGCCACCAGGTGGTCGTGACGTCGTCGGGGGCGCGCCGCTCGACCTCCCGGGCGAACGCGAGGGCGGCTCGCCGTACGTCCTTGAAGCCGTGCTCGGGCTTGATCCGGACGTAGACGTGCAGGCCGTTGCCGCCGGACGTCTTCGGGAAGCCGACCGCGCCGAGCTCGTCGAGGACCTCGTGGCTGACGTGGGCGACGCGGCGCACGGTGTCGAAGTCGCACTCCGGCCCCGGGTCGAGGTCGATGCGCCACTCGTCGGGGCTCTCGGTGTCCGCGCGCCGGCTGTTCCAGGGGTGGAACTCGACCGTCGACATCTGCACCGCCCAGATCACCTGCGCGACCTCGGTGACGCAGAGCTCGTCGGCCGTCCGGTTCCAGCGCGGGAAGTGCACCCGCACGGTCTCCATCCACGGCGGGGCGCCGGCCGGGAGGCGCTTCTGGTGCACCTTCTCGCCGGTGACGCCGGTGGGGAAGCGGTGCAGCATGCACGGCCGCTCGTAGAGCGCGTTGACGATCCCCGGCCCGACGGAGAGGTAGTACTCGACCAGGTCGAGCTTCGTCTCCCCGCGCGCCGGGAAGTAGACCCGGTCGGGGTTGGACACCCGGACGACCTTGTCGTCGATCTCGAGCTCGACCGCGGGGCTCTTCGAGGAGGCCATGGGCAAAACCTAGCGACCAGGTCGGCGTGGGACGGCAGGATGAGCCCCATGACGTCCTACATCGCGCACACGACGGTCGACTGCCGCAACGCCTACGAGCTCAGCGAGTGGTGGAAGCAGGTGCTCGGGTACGTCGACGTGGCGGACGACCCGAACGAGCCCGGCCACGAGGAGTGCATGATCCTGTCGCCCGACACCGGCCACCGGGTGCTGTTCATCGAGGTCCCGGACGTCAAGCGGGTCAAGAACCGGATCCACTTCGACCTCCGCCCGACGTCGGGAACCCGGGACGAGGAGGTGGAGCGGGTCGTCGGGCTCGGCGCCACCGTGATCGACGACCAGCGCGACCACTACGGACCGGGGGTCGGCTGGGCGGTCCTGACGGACCCCGAGGGCAACGAGTTCTGCATCCTGCGCAGCGACGCGGAGATGACTGCGGCGCCGATGGCGACCGCCGTGAGCCGTCGTGGCTGACCCGGCGCCGCGTCGGGTGCTCCGCGACCGGCTGCGTGAGCTGGCGGCCCAGGTCCGCGACGCCGACCGGATGGTCCGCGAGGACGACCCGGACGGCGTCCACGCGCTCCGGGTGGCGATGCGCCGGACCCGGAGCCTGCTCCTGACCTTCCGGTCGCTCATCGGCGACGACGCGCTCCCCGAGGCCGAGCGGATCCGCGCGGAGCTCCGGTGGGCGGGGGGTGAGCTGGGCGCGGTGCGCGACCTGGAGGTCGTGCACGGCCAGCTGTTCGAGGACTCCGTGGCGGAGCAGGTGCCGGAGTCGGTGGCGGCGCGTCTCCTGCGGCACCGGGAGGAGGCGGGTCGCGCGGCCCGGCTCCAGGTGGCCGACCTGCTCGCGTCGCAGCGTTATGCGCGGATGCTCGGCGACCTCGAGCGGCTGGCCGGCCGGGTCGCGTGGGACGGCGCCACCACCGACGCCGTACGGCGGCAGCTCCGTGACGACTGGCGCCGGCTGCGCCGCCGGGCGAAGGCCGCGGACGCCGGCACACCGGCCGAGCACGAGGTCGCCCTGCACGAGGTCCGGAAGGCGGCCAAGCGCGCACGCTACGCCGGCGAGGCGCTCGCGCCCGCGCTCGGCGAGCGGGCGCAGCAGCTCGCCGACGTGGCCGTGCAGGTGCAGGACGCGCTGGGGGCGCACCGCGACACGCTGCTGACCCGCGAGCTGCTCCACCGGCTGGCCGCCGAGGAGGGCGGCGACGAGGAGCACGTCTTCGCCCTCGGTCGTCTGCACGCCCTGGAGCAGCTGCGCGGTGAGGAGGCGCTCGCGGACTACGAGCGGGTGCGTGCCGAGCTGGACCGCAAGCGCCTCCGCCGTTGGCTGGCCGGCATCAAGCGGTGACCGCGAGGTACCAGTCGCAGAAGTCCGTGTCCTCCCGGTCGTCCCGGCCGGTGAACGACACGAACTCGGAGCTGACCTCCTCGTCGTCGTCGAAGTTGGCGGGCGTGCCGTTGAGGTCGATCACGAAGACAGCCGTCTCCCGGCCGACCGTGCGCAGTCCGAGAGTGCCGTCGGGCGCGTAGTCGCGCTCGTTGATGATCGAGTGCGCCACGATGGTGATCGTGCCGTCGCCGTTGTCGGTGATCTTGGCGTCGCGGTCGATGAAGCTGGCTTCCAGGGTCACCGCCTTGTGGGTCGAGGTGCGGGTGAGCGTGACGTGGCCCTCCCACTTGACCCAGAAGTAGGCGAACCCGTTGTTCCCGAACCGGATCTTCCCGGTGCCGGTCTCGTGGACGTCGGCGTGGGCGGCCTCGCCGCAGTTGAGGAAGTCCACCGCGAAGGTGTTGTCGAACGTGAACTCCTCGGGTGCGGCGGCCGCCGCGGGAGCGACCGGCGCGAGCGAGAAGGTGAGGACGATCGTGCCCAGGGCGATGCCGGGGCGGCGGAGAAGTGCTGGGACGCGCATGGGAACCCCCTGTATCGATGCAGCCTCAGGAGAGGGGCGACGGGGTCACACGCGGCGCGAACGCTCCTCCAGCGTCCGAGACCCGCGGCCGGATCGGCCATAGCCCGTTGGGATGGCATCTTCGTGGCCTGGGACAGGGGAGCGGGTCCGTAGACTGGGCGCTCGGACCCCCTCGCCCAGCCCCCTCGGCTGCCGGCAGGGGGTGATCGTGTTGCCGTCATCGGGAGTTGCAGCGTGGGTGTTCAAGGTCTGGCCGACCTGGTCCTCGAGGACAAGGTGCTGGCCGCGGCGGTCGAGGATGCCCGCACGGGCGCCGTCGCCGCGCTCGACCTGACCGGTCCGTCGGCCCTGCGGCCGTTCGTCGTGCGGGGTCTCGTCGACGCCGGGCGCACGGTGCTCGCGGTCGCCGCCACGGCCCGGGAGGCCGAGGACCTGGTCGAGGCGCTGGGCAGCCTGATGGACCCGGCCCTGGTCGGCTACTACCCCTCGTGGGAGACGCTGCCGCACGAGCGGCTCTCGCCCCGCAGCGACACCGTCGGGCGTCGGCTGGCGGTGCTGCGCCGCCTCGCGCACCCCGGCGACGACCCCACCAACGGGCCGCTCAAGGTCGTGGTGGCGCCGGTGCGCTCGGTGCTGCAGCCCCAGGTCAAGGGCCTGGCGGACCTGGAGCCGGTCGAGCTGACCGTCGGCTCGGAGGCCGACCTCGAGGACGTGGTCCGCCGGCTGTCCGCGGCGGCGTACTCCCGGGTGGACCTGGTCGAGAAGCGCGGCGAGTTCGCCGTCCGCGGTGGCATCGTCGACGTCTTCCCGCCGACCGAGGAGCACCCGCTGCGCGTGGAGTTCTGGGGCGACGAGGTCGAGGAGATCCGCTCGTTCGCGGTCGCCGACCAGCGCACCCTCGAGCCGGCCACCCGGCTGTGGGCGCCGCCGTGTCGCGAGCTGCTGCTCACCGACGAGGTGCGGGCGCGGGCCCGGCAAGCTCGGCGAGGACCACCCGCAGCTGCGCGAGATCACCGAGAAGCTCGCCGAGGGGCACGCCGTCGAGGGCATGGAGTCGCTGGCTCCCGTGCTCGTCGACGACATGGAGATGCTCATCGACCTGATGCCCGCCGACACCCACGTCCTGGTGCTCGACCCCGAGCGGGCGAGGAGCCGGGCGCACGACCTGGTCGCCACCAGCGACGAGTTCCTGGAGGCGTCGTGGGCCGCGGCCGCGGGCGGTGGGCAGGCCCCGATCGACCTCGGCGCGGCGTCGTACCACTCGCTCGGCGACGTCCGGGCGCTCAGCCTCGCGCAGGGCAAGCCGTGGTGGAGCGTCTCGCCGTTCGGCATCGCGGACGAGGACGGTTTCGAGACACCCAGGAAGGCTCGACCAGCCCGTCCGGGACAGCCTGGGGGAGATCGTGGTCTCGACGAGCTCGACACCGGTCTCCCGATCGACGTCGAGGCGGGGGCCGTCGAGACGCGGGCGGTGCCGCTGAAGCCGGTGGAGGAGTACCGCGGCGACATCGAGGCCGCCGTCGCCGACATGAAGGCGTGGCTCGCCGGCGGCAGCCGTGTCGTGCTGCTCAACGAGGGCCACGGACCGGCGCACCGGATGGTCGAGGTGCTCAAGGAGCACGACGTCCCGGTGCGGTACGTCGACGCCCTCGAGACCGCGCAGGAGGTGCCGCAGGACCTCGTCGTGGTCACCACCGCCTGCCTGATGCACGGGCTGGTCGGCGACGGGGTCGCCGTGCTCACCGGCGACGACCTGTCGGGCCAGCGGTCGTCCACCAAGGACATGCGCCGGATGCCGACCCGGCGCAAGCGGCAGATCGACCCGCTCGAGCTCAAGGCCGGCGACTACGTCGTGCACGAGCAGCACGGCGTCGGCCGCTACGTCGAGATGAAGCAGCGCGAGGTGCAGGGCGCGACGCGTGAGTACCTCGTGCTGGAGTACGGCTCGTCGAAGAAGGGGCAGCCGGCCGACCGGCTCTACGTGCCCACCGACCAGCTCGACCAGGTCACCCGCTACGTCGGCGGCGAGCAGCCGTCGCTGGACCGGCTCGGCGGCGGGGACTGGAGCAAGCGGAAGGGCCGCGCCCGCAAGGCGGTCAGGCAGATCGCGGCCGAGCTGATCAAGCTCTACGCCGCGCGCCAGGCCACCAAGGGGCACGCGTTCGGGCCGGACTCGCCCTGGCAGCGCGAGCTCGAGGACGCCTTCCCGTTCGTCGAGACCGTCGACCAGCTGTCGACCGTCGACGAGGTGAAGCGCGACATGGAACAGGTCGTGCCGATGGACCGGCTGGTCTGCGGCGACGTGGGCTACGGCAAGACCGAGATCGCCGTGCGCGCGGCGTTCAAGGCCGTGCAGGACGGCAAGCAGGTCGCGGTGCTGGTGCCGACGACGCTGCTCGTGCAGCAGCACCACTCGACGTTCGCGGAGCGGATGTCCGGCTTCCCCGTCGTGCTCAAGGGGCTGTCGCGGTTCCAGACCGACAAGGAGGCCAACGAGACCATCGCCGGCCTCGCGGACGGCACCGTGGACATCGTGATCGGCACGCACCGGCTGCTCAACCCGGACATCAAGATCAAGGACCTCGGGCTGATCGTCGTCGACGAGGAGCAGCGCTTCGGCGTCGAGCACAAGGAGCAGATGAAGCGGCTGCGCACCAGCGTCGACGTGCTGGCGATGTCGGCGACGCCGATCCCGCGCACGCTCGAGATGGCGATCACCGGCATCCGCGAGATGTCCACGATCACCACCCCGCCGGAGGAGCGGCACCCGGTGCTCACCTACGTCGGCGCCTACGAGGACCGGCAGGTCACCGCGGCGATCCGGCGCGAGCTGCTGCGCGAGGGCCAGGTCTTCTACATCCACAACCGGGTGCAGTCGATCGAGAAGGCCGCGGCCAAGATCCGCCAGCTGGTGCCCGAGGCGCGCGTCGGCGTCGCGCACGGGCAGATGGGGGAGCACCGGCTCGAGGAGGTCATGGTCGACTTCTGGGAGAAGCGCTTCGACGTGCTCGTGTGCACGACGATCGTGGAGTCGGGCCTCGACGTCTCCAACGCCAACACCATGGTGATCGAGCGGGCCGACACGCTCGGCCTCTCGCAGCTGCACCAGCTGCGCGGGCGGGTGGGTCGTGGACGCGAGCGTGCCTACGCCTACTTCCTCTACCCGGCCGACAAGCCGCTCACCGAGACCGCCCACGAGCGGCTGGCCACCCTGGCGCAGCACTCCGACCTGGGCGGCGGCATGGCGATCGCGATGAAGGACCTCGAGATCCGTGGCGCCGGCAACCTGCTCGGCGGCGAGCAGTCCGGCCACATCGCCGACGTCGGCTTCGACCTCTACGTCCGGCTGGTCGGCGAGGCGGTCGCCGAGTTCCGCGGCGGCCCGGCGGAGGAGGAGCAGCTCGACGTCAAGATCGAGCTGCCGATCGACGCCCACCTGCCGCACGACTACGTGCCCAGCGAGCGGCTCCGGCTGGAGATGTACAAGCGCCTCGCCGAGGTCCGCACCGACGAGGACGTCGACCTGATCCGCGAGGAGATGGTGGACCGGTACGGCGAGCCCTCCGCCCCCGTCGCCTCGCTGCTCGAGGTGGCCCGCTTCCGGGCGCGCGCTCGCGGGGCGAGGCTCACCGACGTCACGGTGCAGGGCAAGTACATCCGCTTCGCGCCCGTCGAGCTGCCCGACTCGGCGACGGTGCGCCTCAACCGGCTGCACCCTGGCAGCATCCTGAAGGGCGGAGTGCGTACGATGCTCGTGCCCCGTCCCTCGACCGCCGTCGTGGGTGGCACGCCGATCCGCGACGAGGCCCTGCTGACGTGGGCCCGTCAGGTAGTCGACACAGTGATTGACCCCGCGGGAGCAGCTCCGGCGGGGGAGAAGGTGGAGAAGTCGTGACCCGTGCTCGCATCGCCAAGATGTCCGCCCTCGTCGCCGGTGCGGCGCTGGCGCTGACCGGCTGCGGCCTGCACCCCGGTGCCGCTGCCGTGGTCGACGGCACGACCATCTCGGGCGCCGAGGTCGACGACGCGGCGGCCGCGCTCTGCTCGGCCAACATCACCGGGGCGAAGGCCCGCGGCGAGGCCAAGCCCGACCTGGCCGCGCGAGGTGCCCGCCAGGCCGCGCTCCAGCTGCTCGTCGAGAGCGAGCTCTCGCACCAGTTCGGCGAGTCGGAGGGCGTCGAGCCCGACGCGGCGAAGGTCTCGGCGGCCCTGGCCCAGAACAAGCAGACCATCGACCTGCTCCCCGAGTCCCGCAAGCCGGACTTCGAGAAGCTGCTGCGCGACTACGCCGAGGGCCAGCTGGTGCTCATCGCCGTCGGCCGCGAGTCGCTCGGTGACCCCAACGTGTCCGACGACGACGCGCTCAGCGAGGGGTCCAAGCTGCGCAGCAAGTGGGCCAAGTCCGTCGACGTCGAGGTCGACCCCCGCTACGGCACCTACGCCCAGGGCACCCTGACCCCGGCCAGCGGCTCGCTCTCGGTGCCCGTGTCGGAGCGGGCCACCGCCGGCGCGAAGGCCGACCCCGCCGCCACCTGGGTGGCCGGCCTGCCGATGTCGCAGAAGTGCGGCTGACCCTCCTCGTCACCAGCCCGCGGGTCGCCCCCGGGCTGATGTCCTGGCCCGCCTGGCAGGCCGTCGCGTCCGCGGGACGCCGGCTGGCGTCGAGCGCCGACCACCCGGTGTGCCGTGCCGTCGCGGCGGCCGGCCACGTGGTCGAGGTGCTGCCCACCGCGACGGTGGCCGACCTGCTCGACGAGGCGCGGCGCGAGGACGTCGTGTGGCTGGCCAGCGACGCCGAGTCCGACCGGCTGCCCACCGAGCTCGCCGGCGCCCTGGTCGACCCCTCGACCGGCTCGGGGGCCGGCGTGGACGACGTCGACGTCGAGGTGCTGCACGCGTCGTACGACGTGCCCGGCGCCCGGCTGGTCGACCTGGTCACGGTGATGGACGAGCTGCGCCGGCACTGCCCCTGGGACCAGGAGCAGACCCACCAGTCGCTCGCGAAGTACCTCCTCGAGGAGACCTACGAGACGCTCGAGGCGATCGAGAGTGGCGACTACACGCACCTGCGCGAGGAGCTCGGGGACCTGCTGCTCCAGGTCTACTTCCATGCCCGGATCGCGGCCGAGGACCCGGACGACCCCTTCACGATCGACGACGTGGCCGGCGGCATCGTCGACAAGCTGGTGCACCGGCACCCGCACGTCTTCGCCGGCCTCGACGTCGCGGACGCGAGCGAGGTCGAGGCCAACTGGGAGACGCTCAAGCACGCGGAGAAGGGCCGGGCCTCAGTGCTCGAAGGCGTCCCGATGGCGCTCCCCGCGCTGGCGCTGGCCGACAAGGTGCTCGGCAAGGCCGCCAAGGTCGACGTCGTCCCCGATGCAGGAGAGACCCTCGGCGACCGGCTGCTCGCGCTGGTGGTCGAGGCCCGCGCCGCCGGCGAGGACCCCGAGCAGGAGCTGCGGCACGCCGTACGCCGTCTCGCCGACGCCGTGCGCGCCGCCGAGGCCTGACGCCGAGTCGGCGCGTTCGGCTGCCTGAACCCCGCCGAGTCGGCGCGTTCGGCTGCCTGAACCCCGCCGAGTCGGCGCGTCTGGTCGGCTCAGACGAGCGCCTCGCCGCCGCCGGCCGCGAGGGCCTGTGCGACCTGGCGCCTGTTCTCGGCGATGAGCTCGGGGTCGGTCTTCGGGAGTACGTCGTCCCAGACCGCCAGCATGTAGCCGCGGCCCTGCATCATGCCGAGCGGCCGGGCGTAGAACTGCAGGTGGAAGTGCGCGGACCCGTCACCCCAGCGGGCGAAGTGCGTGCGGCCCACGCCGGGCAGGCCCTTGATCGCGCCGGCGAAGCGCTGGACGACACCACCCATCGTGGCCAGCAGCTCGGGCGACATCTCGTGCAGCAGCACGTGGTCGTTGGGCGCCAACCCGCCCCAGAACGGCAGGCCGGTGTCCGCGTGCCCGGACACGTGCCAGTGCTCGTCGCGCCAGAGCCAGCCCCAGTCGCCGGGCGTGCAGTGGCCGCACTCGGACGGGTCCAGCTCGCCGTGACGAGGCTCCTCCGGGACCAGCATGGGCTCGAGGGGCTTCATCCGCACGTCGCCGGCGAAGCCGATCATCGGGTGGTCCAGCAGCGGCTGCGCCGACACGCTCTCGCCGATCGGGATCCGGTCGTGCCACGGGGAGGAGGCGGGCTCGGTGAGGTAGTCGTCGTTCACACGCCCATCCCAGCACAGAAGCCGACCGGTAGGGCCGACTCGGCGGGGTCGGGACGACCAGACGCGCCGACTCGGCGGGGTGGGGGTGACCAGATGCGCCGACTCGGCGGGGGTGGTCAGTCGGGGCGGACGGCGAGGGTGTGCCGGACGTCCTGGTGCAGGACGATCGCACCGCTCGCGTCGCGGGCCCGGTCGAGCAGGTCCGCCGCTGCCGCGAACACGTTCGGCCGCTCCTCGTCGGGCACGAAGCGCCACATCGCCCGCTGGCCGGTCGACATGCTGAACGCGCGCCACTGGTCCGCGTCGGCGAAGCGCACCGGCAGGTCCTCGCGGACCGTGCGGACGTCGGCGGCGCCGGCCGCCCGCACCAGCTCCTCCATCCCGGAGTCGGAGGCGAACGGGCCGCCGCTGCCCGAGGTGCGGGCGTCGAGCATCTGCTGCGGCAGGTAGGGCTTGAACAGCGCGTCGATGGCATGCCAGGTGTCGTCCTGGTCGCCGAACGTCGTGATCCCGGCCCGGCCGCCGGGCCGGAGCAGCCGGAGCCACCGCGCGAGAGCAGCGCCCGGGTCGGGCAGGAAGAACAGCACCAGCGACGAGGCGAGCACGTCGAAGGAGCCCTCCGTCAGCGTCGGTGCGGTCGCGTCCATGACCTCGGCCGAGACGTTGCCGAGGCCGGCCTGCTCGGCCGCCGCACGCGTGTGCTCGACCATCGCGGGGGCGAGGTCCACCGCCGCCACGTGGCCGTCCGGGCCGACCGCCTGCGCGAGCCGGAGCGTCACCGCTCCTCGACCGCAGCCGATGTCGACGGCGCGCTCGCCGAGCCCGGCGGCGAGCGCGGTGGTGAGCTGCTCGGCGATGGGCTGGAAGAAGTCGACCCCGGACTGGTCGTAGTCGTCGGCGACCAGGTCGAAGATGGCGGTGACCTGCGCAACCTGCTCGCTCATGGGCTCAGTCTGGGGCGGCTGTCAAGGGCACGGAGGGCGAGCCGTGCCGGGATGCACCCGGCGGCGGCACTAGGCTGGGGCTGCACGTGCCATCCCCGGACTAGGAGCATTCCCCATGGCGTCCATCGAGGCTGTCGGCGCACGCGAGATTCTTGACTCGCGTGGAAATCCCACCATCGAGGTCGAGGTCGCTCTCGACGACGGCACGGTCAGCCGGGCGGCGGTGCCCTCGGGTGCCTCCACCGGGGCCTTCGAGGCGATGGAGCTCCGCGACGGCGGCAAGCGCTACGGCGGCAAGGGCGTCGACAAGGCCGTCGCGGCCGTGCTCGACTCCATCGGCCCCGAGCTGGTCGGCTTCGAGGCCTCCGAGCAGCGGCTGGTCGACCAGCGCCTGCTCGAGCTCGACGGCACGCCCAACAAGTCGAAGCTGGGCGCCAACGCGATCCTCGGCGTCTCGCTCGCGGTCGCCCGTGCGGCCGCCGAGTCGGCCAACCTGCCGCTGTTCCGCTACGTGGGCGGCCCCAACGCGCACCTGCTGCCGGTGCCGATGATGAACATCCTCAACGGCGGCGCGCACGCCGACACCGGGGTGAACATCCAGGAGTTCATGATCGCGCCGATCGGCGCCGCCACCTTCCGGGAGGCGCTGGAGCAGGGCGCGTCGGTCTACCACGCGCTCAAGGGCGTGCTGAAGGAGAAGGGTCTCGCCACCGGTCTCGGCGACGAGGGCGGCTTCGCCCCCGACCTGCCGTCGAACCGCGACGCACTCGACCTGATCTCGACCGCCGTGGAGAAGGCCGGTCTGAAGGTCGGCGAGGACATCGTGTTCGCGCTCGACGTGGCGGCCAGCGAGTTCTTCGAGGACGGTGGCTACGCGTTCGAGGGGTCGGCGAAGACCGCGGACGAGATGGTGGCCTACTACACCGACCTGTGCTCGGCGTACCCGATCGTCTCGATCGAGGACCCGCTCAACGAGGAGGACTGGGCCGGCTGGAACGCCATGACCGCGGCTCTCGGCGACAAGATCCAGATCGTCGGCGACGACCTCTTCGTCACCAACGTCGAGCGGCTCCAGCGCGGCATCGACGAGCGCTCGGCCAACGCCCTGCTGGTCAAGGTCAACCAGATCGGATCGCTCACCGAGACGATCGACTCGGTCGACCTCGCGCACCGCAACGGCTTCCGCTGCATGATGAGCCACCGCTCCGGCGAGACCGAGGACACCACCATCGCCGACCTCGCCGTCGCGACGAACTGCGGCCAGATCAAGACCGGCGCCCCGGCCCGCTCGGAGCGCGTCGCGAAGTACAACCAGCTGCTCCGCATCGAGGAGGAGCTCGACGACGCCGCCCGCTACGCCGGTCGTGGGGCCTTCCCGCGCTTCGGCAAGAACGGCTGAGGCACACCGCACCATGCCCGGCAACCGACCGTCGACGCGTGGCTCGCGCCCGCGCGCACAGTCGCGCCCGGGCAGCCGCACCCGCCCCGGTGGGCCGCGGCCGCGCACCCAGGCCGCGGCGCCCGCTGCGGCGCCGCGTCCCCGGCTGACCGGGCGCGCCGCGATCCTCGTGCTGGTGCTCGCGGTGCTGATGGTGTCCTACGCGTCGAGCATGCGGGCCTACTTCGAGCAGCGGCACCAGATGGACGACCTGCAGGCCGACATCACCGAGTCGCGGGCGAACATCCGGGCGCTGCAGCGCGAGAAGGCACGCTGGGACGACCCGGCGTTCGTCCGGGCGCAGGCCCGGCAGCGCTTCGGCTGGGTGCTGCCCGGCGAGATCGCCTACCAGGTGATCGACGAGGACGGGAAGCCGCTCGACCACGACGACTCGCTGTCCAACCCCGACGTGACCACGGAGACCGAGCAGCCGTTGTGGTGGCAGTCGGCCTGGCGCAGCGTCGAGGTGGCGGGAAACCCGGAGGACGCGACCGAGGTCCCGCCGCCGGCCACCAAGATCAAAGCCCCCAAGCCCGCCAAGACCTCCAAGCGGTGATCCCTTGATCGACGCCTCCGACGAGGCCGTGATCGGCGCCCAGCTCGGGCGCGCGCCACGGTCCATCCATGCCATCGGGCACCGCTGCCCGTGCGGCAACCCGGACGTGGTGGCCACCGAGCCGCGGCTCGACGACGGCACGCCGTTCCCGACGACCTTCTACCTGACCTGCCCGCGGGCGGCGTCGCTGATCGGCACGCTCGAGGCGTCCGGGCTGATGAAGGAGATGTCCGACCGGCTCGAGGCCGACCCCGAGCTCGCGGCGGCGTACGAGAAGGCACACGAGGCCTACCTGGCCTACCGGGAGTCCATCGGCCACGTCCCGGAGATCGCCGGGATCTCCGCGGGCGGCATGCCGACCCGGGTGAAGTGCCTGCACGTGCTCGCCGGGCAGTCGTTGGCCCAGGGCCGCGGGGTCAACCCGCTCGGTGACGAGGTGCTCGACCTGCTCGGGGAGTTCTGGGCCGCAGGCCCCTGCGTGCAGGTGGACGACGCGTGACGCGTGTGGGCGCCGTGGACTGCGGCACCAACACGATCAAGCTCCTCGTCGCCGACCTGTCCCCGGAGACGGGGGAGGAGGTCGCGCTGGTCCGCGAGATGCGGATCGTGCGACTCGGCCAGGACGTCGACCGGACCGGCCGGCTCGCCGACGAGGCCCTCGCGCGCACGTTCGCCGCGGTCGAGGAGTACGCCGCGATCCTCGACGCGCACCACGTCGACGTACGCCGCTTCTGCGCCACCTCCGCGTCCCGTGACGCGGCCAACGCCGACGTGTTCATGTCCGGCGTCCGCGCACGCCTCGGCGTCGAGCCCGAGGTCGTCAGCGGCGACGTCGAGGCACAGCTGACGTATGACGGCGCGACCCGGTCGCTGCCCGACGTGCCGACGCCGGTCCTCGTCGTCGACATCGGCGGCGGCTCGACCGAGCTGATCCTCGGCGGCGGCCACGGCCAGGTGCACGCCGCCCGCTCGCTGGACATCGGCTCGGTGCGGCTCACCGAGCGGCTGATGCCGTCCGACCCGCCGACCGTCGAGGAGCTCGCCGCGGCCACGAAGGCCGTGGACGACGCGCTCGACGAGCTCCCTGCTCACGGGGTCCACCTCGACCGCGCGGCGACCGTGGTCGGTGTGGCCGGCACGATCACCACCGTGGCCGCCGTCCTGCTCGAGCTGGAGGAGTGGGACCGCAGCCGGGTGCACCACGCCCGGTTCCCGGTGGGCGACGTGCACGCGTTGACCGAGCGGTTCACGTCCCTGACCGTCGCGCAGCGGGAGGAGCACCGGGTGCCGCCGGGACGGTCCGACGTGATCGGTGCGGGGACGCTGATCCTCGACCGGGTGCTGCGTCGCACCGGCGTGGACACCCTGCTGGTCTCCGACTCCGACATCCTGGACGGGATCGCCTGGTCGGTGGCGTAGCTCGCGCGCGCCGGCAGGGTTGCTCCGGCGGCGAGTGGGTACGCGACTGTCATGACCACGACCCGCCACGTCGCGGATGCCCCCGCGCCCGACTCGGCCGACAAGCCCGAGTCACCTGCCGACCTGACCAAGCACTCCTGGAAGTACGTCCTGCGCAAGTCGGTGCGGGAGTTCAACGACGACAAGTGCACCGACCTGGCCGCTGCGCTGACCTACTACGCGGTCCTGGCGATCTTCCCCGCCATCCTGGCGCTGGTCTCGGTGCTCGGCCTCGTCGGCGAGGCCGACCGGTCCGTGAAGACGATCATCGACGTGCTGAAGCCGCTGGTCACCTCTGACACGCTGAAGGTCGTCCAGCCCGTGGTCGAGCAGCTCGCCCAGTCCACGGGCGCGGGATTCACCCTCGTCCTCGGGCTTCTCCTCGCACTGTGGTCGGCCTCCGGCTACGTCGGCGCCTTCTCACGGGCGATGAACGAGATCTACGAGATCCGTGAGGGCCGCCCGTTCTGGAAGCTCCGTCCCATCATGCTGTTCATCACGATGGTGGCCGTCTTGCTGATCGCGGTGGCGCTGCTGATCCTGGTCCTCTCCGGACCGGTCGCACAGTCGATCGGTGACGTGATCGGACTGGGGTCGGCCGCCCTCACGGTCTGGGGCTTTGCCAAGTGGCCGGTGCTGGGCCTGGTGATGGTGCTGGTCGTGGCGCTGCTCTACTACGCCACTCCCAACGTGAAGCAGCCGAAGTTCCGGTGGGTCTCCGTCGGCGCCGGCGTGGCGATCGTGTCGTGGCTCGTCGCGTCGATGCTGTTCGGGATCTACGTCGCGAACTTCTCCAACTACAACAAGACCTACGGCTCGCTCGGCGGTGTGATCGTCGGCCTGCTGTGGCTGTGGATCACCAACCTCGCCCTGCTGCTCGGCGCGGAGATCGACTCCGAGATCGAGCGCGGCCGTGAGCTCCAGGCCGGGATCCCCGCCGAGCGCGACCTGCAGCTGCCGGTGCGGGACACCCGCAACATCGAGAAGGCCGAGCAGAAAGAGGCCGACGACGTGCGCCGCGGACGTGAGCTGCGGCTCGCCGCGGGGCAGGACAACGAGACCGACAACCAGGAAGGTGAGACACGATGAGGAAGCTGACGATGCTGGTCGCCGGAGGCGTGGGCTACGTGCTGGGCACGCGAGCGGGCCGGGAGCGCTACGAGCAGATCAAGAGCGGTGCCCAGAAGCTGAAGAACAACCCCACCGTGCAGAAGAAGGCCCGCGAGGCCACCACGGCGGTCAAGGAGAACGCCCCGGTGGTCAAGGACAAGGTCGCCGAGGCCGCGACGACCGCGAAGTCGGCCGCGCAGGACAAGCTGCAACCGGTCGGACAACGGCGCGACCGCGTCGGCTGCGCCCTACCCGCAGGGCTGAGGCCGGGCCACCGGCACACTAGGGCCCATGCCGAGGCCCCCACAGAGCTCCCTGTCACCGCATCCGGTGACGGGGAGTCTCTTTCCCAGCCCGGTCCTGCCCGGGACCGGCTGGCCGGACGACCCCGCGACGGCCGAGACGCCGGTCGCCACGACGCCGGCCGCGGTACGACGGATCGCGGCCGGCGCCGACCTCGCCGGGCTGGACGCCGCCGTCACGGTGTGCCGGGCCTGCCCGCGGCTGGTCCGCTGGCGCGAGGACGTGGCCGCCACCAAGCGCGCGTCGTTCGCGGACGAGCCCTACTGGGGCCGGCCGGTCGCCGGCTGGGGCGACCCGCACCCGGGCGTGCTGATCGTCGGACTCGCCCCGGCGGCGAACGGCGGAAACCGCACCGGCCGGATCTTCACCGGCGACCGCTCCGGCGACTGGCTCTTCGCGTCGCTGCACCGGGTCGGCCTGGCCACCCGGCCGACGTCGGTGCACGCCGGCGACGGCCAGCGGCTGGTCGGTGCCCGCATGGTCGCCACCGTGCGGTGCGCGCCCCCGGACAACAAGCCGACCGTGGAGGAGCGGGACGCCTGCGCGCCGTGGCTGCTGCGCGAGGTCACGCTCGTCGGCGACTCGCTGCGCGCCGTGGTGTGCCTCGGGTCCTTCGGCTGGGACGCCGCGCTGCGCACGTTCCGGACGCTCGGGTACGACGTACCGCGCCCGAAGCCGCGGTTCGGCCACGCCGCCGAGGCCGCTGCTGACGGCGCCGGACGGCCGGGAGGTCGTGCTGCTCGGCAGCTACCACCCGTCGCAGCAGAACACCTTCACCGGCAAGCTGACCGAGCCGATGCTCGACGCGGTGCTGGGACGCGCGGCGGCGCTCGCGCGCCCCGTGGAAGGATGAGCCGGGTGAGCCTGCACGCCATCACCGTCATCGGACACGACCGCCCCGGCATCATCGCCGAGACCACCCGCGTGCTCGCGGACCTCGGGCTGAACATCGAGGACTCCACGATGACCCTGCTCCGGGGCCATTTCGCGATGATGCTGGTCTGCGCGGGCGGCCACACCGCCGCCGAGGTCGAGGAGGCCCTGGCCGGGCTGACCGCCGACGGCTCGCTGACCGTCTCCGTGCGCGAGATCCCCGAGGAGCCCGACCACGAGGCGGTCGGGGCGTCCTACGTGCTCACCGTCCACGGCGGCGACCGGCCCGGCATCGTCTCCTCCGTCGTCGCCGAGGTGGCGCGGGTCGGCGGCAACATCACCGACCTGACGACCCGGCTGGCGGGCGAGCTGTACCTCCTGGTCGCCGAGGTCGACCTCCCTGCCGGTGTCGACGTCGCCGCGCTGCACGGCTCGCTCGAGGCCGTGGCCGCCGACCTCGGCGTCGGGGTCACCCTGCGCGAGGTGGAGAGCGACGACCTGTGAGCCCCGAGCAGGACGACGCGTTGGTCGACGACGCCGTCGGACGGTGGACCCCCGAGGACCTGGGGGTCGACGGGAGGGTCCTGGACGTCGTACGCGCCCCCGCCACGGTCCTGTCGACGACGGGTGCACCGGTCGACCCGGCGTCGCCCGAGGTGGTCCAGCTGGCGGCCGACCTCGTCGCCACGATGCGGGTGTCGCCCGGCTGCGTCGGCCTCGCCGCGCCGCAGGTCGGTGCCGGCGTGAGGGTGTTCTGCGTCGACGTCAGCGCCCATCCCAAGACACGCGGCCACCACGGCACGTTCGTGCTCTGCAACGCGGAGGTCGTGGAGTCCTCGCGCAACGAGAAGGCCCGCGAGGGCTGCATGAGCGTGCCCGACTTCACCGGTGACGTGAAGCGGGCGGGCCGGGTCGTGGTGCGCGGCCAGCTGCCCCGCACGGGGGAGCAGGTCGAGGTCCGTGCCGAGGCGTTCGAGGCCCGGGCGCTGCAGCACGAGATCGACCACTGCGACGGCCTGCTGTTCCTCGACCGGGCCGCCGGTGCGCATGCGATCCACCCGCGCAAGACCTACCTGTAGCGGATGCCGGTCGGCAGGCCCGCCAAATGACGTAGCCCGCGCAAGGCTTGCTACGACGTTCGATAGAAGGCATTCGGGCGCATTCGTCTGACGATGATCCGATGACGGGGATCTCGCTAGGACAGCGCACCATCCGACTCGGCCTCGCGGCCCTTCTGGCGACCGGAGGACTTGTCCTCGGCGTCATGGCCCAGGAGGTCGCCGCCGCGACCGGCAGTCCACCCACGGTCACGGTCGGGACCGACCAGACGCTGAACCTCGGGGACACGGCGTTCCTGCGGGGCCGGGTCAGCGACGACGGGTTGCCCGACCCCTCGCAGCTCACCGGCAGCTGGAGCACGGTCAGCGGCCCGGGCACGGTCAGCTTCGGCCGGACCGACGAGTTCCACACCTACGCGGACTTCGGTGCCACGGGGACGTACGTCCTGCGGCTCACCGTGTCCGACGGGGGCGGGACCGTCAGCGACGACCTGAGCGTGACGGTCCGGAGCGCACCGACCACGACCCTGCGCGTGCCCGCCGACTACTCCACGATCCAGGCCGCGCTGAACGCCGCGCCGGCCCACGCGCTCGTGCTGGTCTCCCCGGGGACCTACCGCGAGACGCTCACGGTGCCGCGAACCCTCACGCTGGCCTCCACGTTCTACACGACCGGCGACAGGTCCAGGATCGACCAGACCGTGATCAGCGGCGCGTCCGTCGACCTCGAGTCGGTCGTGGTGTCCTCCAGCGCGGCGCCGGACACCCACATCGTCGGCTTCAAGGTCACCGGCGGCAAGGACGGCATCAAGGTGCGCGGGGCCGCCGTCCTGCAGGACAACCTGATGACCGGGCTGGGTACCGACGGGTTCGACTTCCCCCGGGACGCAGCGGGCCTCGTCAAGCACAACGTCATGGAGGGCAACGGCGACGACGCCATCGACGTGAACGAGTCGTCGGTCGTCATCGTCGACAACCGGATGTCCGACAACGCCGGCGAGGGCGTGGAGACGCGCACGACCAACATGACCGCTCCGGTCGACGAGGTGACGATCCGTGGCAACGAGATCCGCGACAACACCCAGGACGGTCTGCAGATCATCGACGACGACACGATCACGTCCTCGCCGGCCCAGTCGGCGACCATCTTCAGGATCGACCGCAACATCATCGCCGGGAACACCCAGGCGGGACTGGGCCTGATGGACTCGGGTGTCACCTCGGAGGACTACCGCGCCGCGAGTCTCGTCGAACGCGTCGAGGTCACCAACAACACGTTCGACGGGAACAACTACGGCATCACGGGCGGCAACAACCTGGTGGCCGTCAACAACGTGTTCGCCCGGCATCCCGGGACCGCGCTGAAGAACGTCGACGGCGCGTCGCGGACCGCCTACAACCACTTCTACGCCAACGGCACGGCGTACGCCGGCAGCAACGTCGACACGGCGACGGCGTTCACCGGCGACCCCATGCTGGACTCGACGTTCGCGCCGCTGCCGGGAAGCCCCTTGATCGACGAGGGCACGGCGGCGTACTCCCTGCCGAGCGGGGAGCAGGTCGTCAGCATCTCGGGCTTCAACGGGACGGCGCCCGACATCGGGGCGGTCGAGTCGAGTGGCAGCGGTGGCGGCACCACCAACAAGGCGCCGGTGGTGGATGCCGGTCCGGACCGGTCGGTGACGTTGCCCGACGGTGCGTCGTTGGCGGGGACCGCCTCCGATGACGGGTTGCCGCAAGGGAGCACGTTGTCGGTGCAGTGGGGAGCCGTCAGCGGCCCCGGCACGGTGACGTTCGCGAACCCGAGTGCGGCGAGCACGACGGCGTCGTTCTCCGCGGCGGGCACCTATCAGCTGCGGCTGACCGCATCGGACGGTGCGCTGACCTCGAGTGACACCACCACGGTCACGGTGAGCTCCAGCAGCGGTGGTGGCACCTCGACAACGGTGCAGGCGCGGGTGGCCGCGGGCAGCGACGACGCCGAGGAACGCTCCGGTGGTGCGGTGGACCTGGCCAGCAGTGACCTGGAGCTGGTGACCGACGGTTCTGCGGTGCAGACGGTGGGGGTGCGGTTCCCCGCTCTGGCTGTTCCGCGGGGTGCTCAGGTCACGGCGGCGTCGATCCAGTTCCAGACCGACGAGGTCTCGACCGACACCGCGTCGCTGACGATCCGGGGACAGGCGGCGGACAACGCGGCCACGTTCAGCACGGCGACCGGCAACGTGTCGGCTCGTGCTCGGACCACGGCCGCGACCAGCTGGTCGCCGCCGGCCTGGTCGACGGTGGGGGCGAAGGGGGCCGAGCAGCGCACTCCCGACCTGGCCGGGGTGGTCCAGGAGGTCGTGAACCGTTCCGGCTGGGCCACGGGCAATGCGATGGCGTTCGTGATCACCGGGAGCGGGCGGCGTACCGCGGAGGCGTTCGAGGGAGGCGCCCCGCCGGTCCTGCAGGTCAGCTACGTCACCGGCGGTGGTGGTGGCACCACCAACACCGCGCCGGTGGTCGACGCCGGGCCGGACCGGTCGGTGACCCTGCCCGACGCTGCGTCGCTGGCCGGCACCGCCTCCGATGACGGGTTGCCGCAGGGCAGCACCCTGTCGGTGCGCTGGGACACCCTCAGCGGCCCGGGCACGGTCACCTTCGCCAACGCCGCGGCGGCGAGCACCACCGCGACCTTCTCCGCGGCCGGCACCTACCAGCTGCGCCTCACCGGCACCGACGGCGAGCTGACCTCCAGCGACACCGCCACGGTCACGGTCAGCCCCGCCAGCGGAGGTGGGACGACCACCACGGTCACGGCGCTCGTGGCGGCGGGCAGCGACGACGCCGAGGAACGCTCCGGCGGAGGCGTCAGCCTCACCAGCACCGACCTCGAGCTCGTCGCGGACGGCAGCAGCGTCCAGACGGTCGGGCTGCGCTTCGGGGCGCTTGCCGTCCCCAGCGGCGCGGTCGTCGTGAAGGCGTGGATCCAGTTCTCGACGGACGAGGTGAGCACGGCCGCCACGAGCTTGAGCATCCGGGCCCAGGCAGCCGACAACGCCGCCACGTTCACCACCGCCACCGGCAACGTCTCCAGCCGGCCGCGCACCAGTGCCGTCGTGGGCTGGGTGCCGGCGGCCTGGAACACCGGTGGAGAACGAGGGACGGCCCAGCAGACGCCCGACCTGTCCACCGTCCTCCAGGAGGTCGTCTCCCGGGCCGGGTGGAGGTCGGGCAACGCGGCGGCCTTCGTCGTCACCGGCACCGGGACCCGCACGGCGGTGGCCTTCGACAAGTCCGCAACGGCTGCTCCGCTGCTGCACGTGGAGTACCGGATGCCGTGACAGCCACGGGCGGCGGGGGCGCACGCGATCCAGCCACGGAGGTCCTAGTGTTCAGGCAGCCGTCGGATCCGGCCCCCGTAGCCCAACGGCAGAGGCAGAGGTCTTAAAAACCTTTCAGTCTGGGTTCGAGTCCCAGCGGGGGCACCAGCGGGACCTAAGTCCCTGTACGCCGACCCGGGGCGGGCGCACTCTGCAGCTGTGGCGCACGTCACCAGGGGGTGCGCCCCGGTTGAGGGGGTCGCCATGACCGCCGTCCTCGAACTCGTCGCAGCCTCGTCCGACGCCGGGCGCTACCTGGACTGGGGCGTCATCAGCATCAGCGTGGCCAACGCCTTGATCATCCTCGCGATGATCGTGGTCTTCGCGTTGGCCCTGGTGATCCCGTTCCGGCGTCGCCACGGCGCCGACGGACGCCCGGGCAGTCCGTCATGACCGCGGAGCTGCGGGCCACCCCGGTCCCTGGCGGGGCCGACCAGAGCTGGACGGTGCGCCTGCGCCGGCGGCTGACCGGGGTGGTGCCCCCCGGTGAGGCGCTCCCCGACCGGCAGCCCGCCTACGTCGTCTCCTGGATCTACGTGTTCGGCGTCCTGACGCTCGCCGCCCTCCTCGTCGTGCTGGTCTCGGGCGGGCTCCTCGCCATCGGTGGCGCGACCTGGTGGCACGTGTCGTCGCTGGGGCACTTCGTGAACTCGCTGCACCTCTGGAGCGTCGAGCTGTTCTTCGCGTTCATGGTGGTGCACCTGTGGGGCAAGTTCTGGATGGCGGCCTGGCGCGGCAGGCGCGGCCTCACCTGGGTCACCGGTGTGGTCGCCTTCGTGGCCTCGATCGGGACCGCGTTCACCGGCTACCTGTCGCAGTCCAACTTCGACTCCCAGTGGATCGGCGCCGAGGGCAAGGACGGGATCAACTCGATCGGGGTCGGTGCCTGGTTCAACGTGCTCAACCCCGGGCAGATGCTGCTGTGGCACGTGGTCCTGCTCCCGCTCGCGGTGGGCGCTGTCGTCGTCCTGCACATCGTGCTGGTGCGCCGGCACGGCGTCGTGCCGCCGCTCGACGCGGAGGGTGGCGAGTGAGATGGCCGAGGCCACCACCCACCGGAGCGGCTCCACGCCGGACGCGCACACGTTCGCCAAACGGCCCTACGACCTGGTCAAGGAGTTCGTGATCGCGCTCGTGGTCGTCAGCGTCCTCACCACGGTGCTGGCCGCTGTGTTCTCGTCCCCGGACGAGAACGCGATCACCATGAAGGCCTGGGCGGCCGCCGACCCGAACAACGTGGTGGCCACCGCCGCGGGGGAGCTGGCCGGGACCACGACGAGCGCGACCTACGGGCCGCCGTACAACCACGAGGCCGACGGCCAGAGCGTGCTCGGCATCCCCCTGCAGAAGTGGGGCGGCGTCCGCATTCCCGTCGACTCCCAGGACCTGGTGCTGCAGCCGCTGGGCGACCAGGCCGGACCTGCGGGTCTCGAGAGTGCGCTGGCCCAGTGGCGGTCCGCGTCCCCCGACCAGCAGTCTGCCTGGGCCACCTCCTACGCGGACGCGTTGGCACAGGCTCCCGATGGTGACCCGGCCAAGGTCCCCGCCGGGTCCTACGGTCCGGTCCCGGTCCTCGCGACGAGCTTCCTCGACGTGGCGCGCTCCGGTGGCCTCGAAGGCGCCCTCACCGCGTCGGGCAGCTTCTACGGCGGCGACGACACCCGTTCGCTCCTGCTGCTGGCGGACGGCGCCTACCTCGAGGACCTCGCCGTCGCCCAGCACCTCGGTGGCGACCAGTGGGGGATGATGAACGAGACCGGGAACTACCCCGGCCAGCCGTGGATGTGGCTCTACACGTTCTGGTACCAGGTCAAGCCGTTCTCGACGTCGGAGAACGCCGACGCCGAGGTGTGGGCCCTGATGATGGTCCTCACCCTCGGGCTGATGTTCCTGCCGTTCATCCCCGGGCTGCGCGACATCCCCCGCTGGGTCCCGGTGCACCGGCTGATCTGGCGCGACTACTACCGCGAGCACCCGCGGCGGAGGGAGCCCGGGGTTTAGCCCTGTGCGCCCTGGGCACGGGGCAGTCATGAGTACGCCGAACTCCACCGAACCGCGCCTGGACGGGCAGGACCCCACCTTGGGCGCTCTCGTCCACCAGCTGAGCGAGCAGACCTCGCAGCTCGTCCGCAGCGAGGTCGAGCTGGCCAAGGCCGAGCTCGCCGAGAAGGGCAGGAACGCCGGCCTCGGCATCGGCCTGTTCAGCGCCGCCGGGCTGCTCGGCTTCTTCGGCGCCGCGGTGCTGATCACCACGTTCGTCCTCGCCCTCGACCTGGTGCTGCCGGCCTGGGCCGCCGCGCTGGTGGTGGCCCTCGTCCTGTTCGCCGGCGCCGGTGTCGCCGCGATGCTGGGCCGCAACAAGGTCGCCGAGGCGACCCCGCCCAAGCCCGAGCGGGCGATGGAGAACGTGCCCAAGGACATCGCGACCATCAAGGGGGAGCACGCATGAGCGGCGACACGACCCAGCAGCTCGACGGAGTCCCCCAGGACACCTCGCCGGAGGCCCTCGAGGCGCAGGTGCGGCGCAACCGTGAGGAGCTCGCCGCCACGGTCGACGCCCTGCACCACAAGCTCGACGTGAAGGCCCATGCCCAACGACGTGTCGCGCTGCTGCGCGACTCGGTGACAACCGACTCCGGCAAGCCCTCCCCCGTGTTGCTCGGCGTGTCCGCGCTCGCGGTTGCCGGAGTCGGTCTCCTCGTGTGGCGCCGCCTGCGCGGCTGACCGAAGGGTCTACGATTGTCTAGATGACAGGTAGACAATCGCGCGTCGGGGACGTGGTGCCGCTGCGTGCCGCGACCCGCGCGTGGTTCGCGATCTCGCTGCAGACGTTCGGTGGACCCGCCGGGCAGATCGCCGTCATGCAGCGCACCCTGGTCGACGAGCACCGGTGGATCGGCGAGCGCCGGTTCCTGCACGCGCTGAGCTACTGCATGCTGCTGCCCGGCCCGGAGGCGCAGCAGCTCGCGATCTACGTCGGGTGGCTGCTCAACGGCGCCGCCGGCGGGCTGGTCGCGGGCGTCCTGTTCGTCCTGCCGGGCCTCGTGGCGCTGCTCGCGCTGTCCATGGTCTACGCCCAGTGGGGCGAGACGGCAGTCGTGACCGCCCTGTTCGCCGGGCTCGCCCCCGCGGTCCTCGCCATCGTGACCCAGGCCGTCGTACGACTGGGACGACGGGTCCTGCACCATCCCTTCCTGGTCGCGCTGGCCGTGGCCGCGTTCGCCGGCCTGGCGCTCTTCGGACTGCCCTTCCCGGTCGTGGTGCTCGGCGCCGCTGCGGCGGGGGCGGTCGCCGGCCGGCTGCGCCCGGACCTGATGCGTCGCCCGGTGGACCTCGCGGAGGACGACGGCCCGCCCCCGCTGGTCGCGGACGACGCGCTGCACCGGGCCCGGCCGTCCTGGCGCCGCGCGGTGCTCATCCTCGCCGTGGGACTGCCGGTCTGGCTCGTCCCGGTCGGGGTCGCCTTCGCCGCCACGGGGGCCGACAGCGTCTACACGCAGCAGGGGTTGTTCTTCAGCGGCACCGCGCTGGTGACGTTCGGCGGCGCGTACGCCGTGCTCGCCTACGTCGCCCAGCGCGCGGTCGAGGTCTACGGGTGGCTCGCGCCGGGGGAGATGGCCCGCGGCCTCGCACTGGCGGAGACCACGCCGGGCCCGCTGATCATGGTGGTGCAGTTCGTCGCGTTCCTCGGCGCCTTCCGCGACCCCGGGGCGCTGAACCCCTGGGCCGCCGGGGTGGTGGCGTCGCTGCTGACCACGTGGGTCACCTTCGTCCCCTGCTTCCTGTTCATCTTCCTCGGCGCGCCCTACGTCGAGCGGCTCCGCGGCAACGCCGGGCTCGCGGCGGCGCTGACCGGCATCTCCGCCGCCGTGGTCGGGGTGATCGCCAACCTGGCGGTGTACTTCGCCGCGCACACCCTCTTCGACGAGAGCCGGACCCTGACGGACGGCCCGCTGCACGTCGTGGTGCCCGTCCTGTCGTCGATCGACCCGGTCGCGGTGGCGGTCGCGGCGGTGGCCGGGCTGCTCCTGTTCCGGGTCGGCTGGGGCGTGCTGCGCACGCTCGGCCTCTGTGCGGCCCTGGGGCTGGTGCTCGGACTGTCGTTCTGACATCCGATAGTCGGGAACAGCGACCCGCCGGCGTTCGTTGGACCGAGTAGCGGGCCCCGTAGGATGGCTCGTGGTACCCCGGGACCTCCAGAGCGGAGGTCCTCAGGCCTCCAAGGAGGAGACCACACATGCGTAGCAGCAACCCCGTCTTCGCGCGATCCGAGGGCTTCAACGGCCGCGGCAGCGCGAGTGGCATGTCCTACCCGGGCCAGAACGCCCCGCAGGCGCCCCAGTACGCGCCGCAGGGCCAGACGCAGCCGTCGTACGGCGGCCCGCAGGCGCCGGTCGGCTACGACCGGGCCGGCGGCCGGATGACGATCGACTCGGTGGTGCAGAAGACCGGGATCAGCCTGGGCATCGTCGTGCTCGTCGCGACCGCCACCTGGTTCCTGACCGGGCCGATCGACAGCCAGGCGGCGCTCAGCACGCTCTACATGCTGACGATGTTCGGCGCGCTCGGCGGCTTCGCCCTGGCGATGGTCAACTCGTTCAAGAAGGTCGTCTCGCCGGGCCTCGTGATCGCCTACGCGGCGGTCGAGGGTGTCTTCGTCGGCGCGTTCAGCAAGGCCATCGAGGCGCAGTTCGGCAACGGCGACACCGGCCTCGTGCTCGGTGCCGTGGTCGGCACGTTCGCCGCGGTCGCGGGCACGCTGGCGGCGTACAAGTTCTTCAACATCCAGGTGGGCGCGAAGTTCCGCAAGTTCGTCATCGCGGCGATGCTCGGCTTCGTGGCGGTCTCGCTGTTCGACTTCGTGCTGTCCTTCTTCAAGGCCGACATCGGCATCAACGGCTTCGGCGGCCTCGGCCTGCTGATGAGCGTCGTCGGCCTCGGCCTCGGTGTGCTGATGCTGATCCTCGACTTCGACTTCGTCGAGCGGGGCATCGCGGCCCAGCTCCCCGAGGTGGAGTCGTGGCGCGCGGCGTTCGGCCTCACCGTGACGATCATCTGGATCTACATCGAGCTGCTCCGGATCCTCGCGATCCTGCGCGGCAACGACTGACCCAGTCGCAGAACCAGCGAAGGGCCCCGGGACGACGTCCCGGGGCCCTTCGTCATGCGTGGCGCGAGGCTCAGTCGGCCTGCGTCGACTGGGCGTCCGGAGTGGCGGCGGGCAGCTCGGGGATGGCTTCCGCGTGACGCCGGCGACGGCGCAGCTGCACCCAGCGGCCACGGGCGCCGCGGGTGCTGCCGGCCACCTCGGTGCCGTCGATCTCGGTGCCGGGGTTGCGGGCGGCCTCGACGGCGGCCTGCGAGATCGGCAGCACGGTCTCGCCGCGGGACGCCTCGGGCACGAGCTCCTCGTAGGGGATCACGCCGACCGCCGCGAGCACGGACGGCAGCATCACCGCGGCGAGGCTGGAGTAGCCGACCGCCGACGGGTGGAACCGGTCGGGGCCGAACAGCACCTTCGGGGTCGCGGCGAACTCCGGTCCGAGGACCGAGCCGAGCGACACCGTGCGGCCGCCGGACTCGACGACGGCGACGGTCTGCGCGGCGGCGAGGCGGCGCGACCAGGTGCGTGCCACCTGGCGCAGCGGGGGAGCGATCGGCTCGATGGTGCCGAGGTCGGGACAGGTGCCCACGACGACCTCGACGCCGGCCGCACGGAGCCGGCGTACCCCCTCGGACAGCAGCCGCACCGACTCCGAGGGCAGCCGGGAGTGGGTGACGTCGTTGCCGCCGACGAGGATCACCGCGACGTCGGGCTCGATGGTGAGGACCGCGTCGATCTGGCCGGCGAGGTCGCGGGTCTGCGCGCCGACCTTGGCGACGGAGCGGAGGTAGACCCGGCGCTCGGCGCCCTCGGCGAGCCCGGAGGCCAGGTGGGCGCCCGGGGTCTCCTGGACCTTCTCGACGCCGTAGCCGGCCGCCGACGAGTCGCCGAGGAGCACCATCTTGATCGCGGGGCCGGGGCGGCCGTGGCCGTACCAGCCGCTCGGCTGCGGTGGCTCGCGGTCGGCGTTGCCGATCTGGCGGCGGGCGAGCGTCGCCTCCGCGCGCAGGACGCCGTACAAGGATGCGCCCGCGAGTGAGAGGCCGCCGCCGCCATAGGCAGCAGCGGCCGCAAGCTTTCGAGCCGCCGCAGCCTTCCCCACGAGCACAGCCTATTCATCGGCGCATAAACTCGCGACGTGCACTACGTGAACTCACTCCTGGACCTGGTCGGCAACACCCCGCTGCTGCGACTCTCGAAGACCCTCGACGGCGCAACGCCGCTGGTGCTCGCGAAGGTCGAGTACCTCAACCCGGGCGGGTCGGTGAAGGACCGGATCGCCGTGCGGATGGTCGAGGCCGCCGAGGCCTCGGGTGAGCTGAAGCCCGGCGGCACGATCGTCGAGCCCACCTCCGGCAACACCGGTGTCGGGCTCGCGATGGTCGCGCAGGCCAAGGGCTACAAGTGCGTGTTCGTCTGCCCGGACAAGGTCAGCGAGGACAAGCGCAACGTGCTCAAGGCGTACGGCGCCGAGGTGGTCGTCTGCCCGACGGCCGTCGCGCCGGAGCACCCCGACTCCTACTACAACGTCTCCGACCGGCTGGTCCGCGAGATCGAGGGCGCCTGGAAGCCCGACCAGTACTCCAACCCGAACAACCCGCGGTCGCACTACGAGACGACCGGCCCGGAGATCTGGGAGCAGACCGAGGGCAAGATCACGCACTTCGTCTGCGGCGTCGGCACCGGCGGCACGATCAGCGGCATCGGGAAGTACCTCAAGGAGCAGAACCCCGACGTCAAGATCGTCGGCGCCGACCCGGCCGGCTCGGTCTACTCCGGCGGCTCCGGCCGGCCCTACCTCGTCGAGGGGGTCGGCGAGGACTTCTGGCCCACGACCTACGACAAGAACATCGCCGACCGGATCATCGAGGTCTCCGACGCCGACTCGTTCGCGATGACCCGCCGGCTCGCTCGCGAGGAGTCGTTGCTCGTCGGCGGCTCGTCCGGCATGGCGGCCTACGCCGCGATCCAGCTCGCGCACGAGCTCGACGGCACCCCCGAGGGCGAGGACGCCGTGATCGTGGTGCTGCTGCCCGACTCCGGGCGCGGCTACCTCGGCAAGATCTTCAGCGACGAGTGGCTCGGCCAGTACGGCTTCCTCCCCGCGACCGGCACGCAGACCGTCGGCGAGGTGCTGCGCGGGAAGAAGGGCGAGATCCCCGACCTCGTGCACACCCACCCCAACGAGACGATCGCCGAGGCGGTGCACATCCTGCAGGAGTACGGCGTCTCGCAGATGCCCGTGGTGCGAGCCGAACCCCCGATCGTGGCCGCGGAGGTCGCGGGCTCGGTGTCCGAGCGCAAGCTCCTCGACGCGCTGTTCTCCGGCCACGCCAAGCTCGTCGACCCGGTCGAGGACCACATGGACGCGCCGCTGCCCAGCATCGGGTCCAACGAGCCGGTGTCCGAGGCGGTGCTGGCGCTGGAGGGCGCCGACGCGCTGCTGGTGCAGGAGGACGGCAAGCCGATCGGCGTCGTCACCCGTCAGGACCTGCTGGCCTACCTCGCCAGCAGCGTCTGAGGCCGGCATGGGCTGGGTGGGGCCGGCGTCGAAGAGCGGCGCCAAGCTGGCGGTGAAGTACGGGCCGCACGCCATGAAGGCGTGGGACCTCTTCGGCGACAAGGTCAAGGAGTCGGCGCGCCAGAAGCTCGACGAGGTGTCGGCGCGCAACCTGGCGTTCAAGGACGCCGAGTCGCGCGTCAGCGGCTCGGTGCTCCGCGTGGCGCAGAAGGGGGTGCCGGTGTTCGTGGTGTTCGCGGGCGAGGAGCCGGTGGCCGCCTACCCGGAGACCGACCAGCCGCTGCCCTCGCTGATCGACCGGGTCGACCTGTCCCGCCGGATCACCCCGGCGCAGCGCCGGGAACGCCAGCTGCGGGCCCGCGCGCTGCGCGCCGGCAGGCGGGTCGCGCAGAAGGCCCCGCGCCCCCGTCGCGATGCCTAGCGCGTGACCGGCTCGTAGCCCAAGGCGTCCAGGGTCGCCTGGACGAGCGCCTGGCCCTTCGTCGGAAGTGTGGATCCCGTCGGGAGCGATGAGCCCTCGGGCGACCGGGTCCCTGTCGTGGTTCGGCCCGTTGAAGGCGTCGTACAGGGACGCCATCGGGACTCCGTAGCCGGCAGCGACGTCCCGGTGCGTGTTCGCGGCGGCCTCCCAGCCGGCGGTGCAGTCCCGGAAGACGCCGGCCTTCCGCCAGTCAGCGATGACCGGGACGTAGAGGTCCATCGCCCGCACGATGGTGGGCTGGCCGCCGCGGAGCTGGAACACCCGGTCGTAGATCGACGTCAGCATGCCCCGGTAGGTCCTCAGCTCCTTCTGGGAGAGGCGCCCCGCACTCGCGGGCTTGTCGCGGCTGCGGCTCATGCAGACCGCCTCATGAGCCCTGGGGATCCCGGAGCTCTGCGCGGCGGCGTAGATGACCACGATCTCGGCCCCGGCGATCTCCTTCCGGACGGACGGGGTCGACTCGATCCTGTCGAGGAGGGTCGCGGCGCCGCCCGAGCCGTACGCGATGTAGTCCAGCACCTCGACCGTGACGTCGAACTTCTTCTCGATCACCTTGGCCCAGTCCGCTGCCACGCCCCACGCGGCGGAGTCGCTGAACCAGACGAGCTGCCACTCATCGGGCGAGGTGGCGTTCTCGGCCTTGTCCTCGGAGCCGGTCGCGCACCCGGCGAGGACCATCGCCATCGCCACCATCGCGGCAACCCATCGTGTCGCGCGCCTCATCGCAGGCCCTCTCGCCACCTCGAGCGTTGCGCAGCGGCTCGCGGACCCACCAGAGGCTTCGGTCCTGCCGGGGGGCGTGAACGGGCCAGCCCGTCGGCTACCGGATCCGGACCGCCAAGGTGGGGTCAGGCGTGGCGACCTCGGGGTGCAGGATGCCGGCGAGCGCCTCCACACCGTCGACCAGCCGCGGACCCGGGCGGGCGAAGGAGGCGTTGGCGTCCACCGCCCACACCGGTACGCCGTCCGGGAGGTGGCCGGCCGTGACCAGGTCCCGGGCCAGGTCGGCGGACTCCTCGAGCCCGTAGCCGCAGGGCGCGCAGACGACCACCTCGGGAGCGGCCGCGCGGACGTCCTCCCAGGTGGTCCGGAACGACTTCTCGCCGGGCGTGCCGAGGACGGAGGTGCCGCCGGCCCGCTCGACCATCTCCGGCACCCAGTGGCCCGGCGCGAAGGGTGGGTCGGTCCACTCCAGGACGAGGGCGCGCGGGGCGGCCCGGCCGTCGGTCCGGCCTGCGACGTCGGCCAGCCGCGCCCGCAGCGACGCGATGAGCGACTCGGCCGCGGCCTCGCGCGAGGTCGCCTTCCCCAACGTGGCAACGGACTCCAGCACCTCGTCGAGGGTGTGCGGGTCGATGGTGAGCACCTCGGCGGTGCAGCCGAGGTGGGCCAGGGCGTCGTCGACCACGGAGACGTCGACCGCGCACACCGCGCACAGGTCCTGGGTGACGACGAGGTCGGCGTCCAGCCCGGACAGCGCGCCGGCGTCGAGGTGGTAGAGGTCCTCGCCGCGGCGCATCGCCTCCGCGACGAACGCGTCGATCTCCTGCGGGGACAGGCCTTCGGGCATCGCGCTCGTCGACACGATGGTGCGGCTGCGCGCCTCGACGGGGTGGTCGCACTCGAAGGTGACGCCGACGACCTGGTCGCCCGCGCCGAGGTCGAAGAGGATCTCGGTCGTCGACGGGAGCAGCGAGACGATGCGCATGCCGCGATCCTCGCACCGGACGAACCGGGACGCATCGTTAGGGTTGCCCGGTGGACGACCCCTCGGCGCTGACCTTCGTGCTGCTCGGGCTCGCGGGTCTCGCGGCCGGGTTCGTCGACGCTGTCGTCGGCGGTGGCGGGCTGATCCAGCTGCCGGCGCTGGTGATCGGGCTCCCCGGCGCCAGCCCGGTCCAGGTGCTCGCCACCAACAAGCTCGGCTCGGTGTGCGGCACGACGGTCAGCTCGCTCACCTACTACCGCCGGGTCCGGCCGGACCCGAAGACCTTCGGCCCGCTGATGCTGCTGGCCTTCCTCGGCTCGCTCTGCGGCGCCGTCGTCGCCTCGCACATCCCCAAGTCGGCGTTCGACCCGATCGTGCTCGTGGTGCTCGTGGTCGTCGGCGCCTACGTCCTCTTCAAGCCCGACATCGGCAAGGTCACCGAGCTGCGGTTCGCCGGCCACCACCACACGGTCGCTGCGATGCTCGCCGGCCTGGTGATCGGCTTCTACGACGGCGCGCTCGGCCCCGGCACCGGCTCGTTCTTCGTGTTCACCCTGGTCGGGCTGCTGGGCTACAACTTCCTCGACGCCTCGGCGAAGGCACGGATGGCCAACTGGGCCACCAACGTCGCCGCGCTGTGCGTGTTCATCCCGCAGGGCGCGGTGATGTGGAAGATCGGGCTGGTGATGGGCGGCTGCAACCTCGTCGGCGGCTACCTCGGCGCCCGGACGGCGGTCGCGCGGGGCATCCGGCTTCGTCCGGGTGTTCTTCGTCGTCGTGGTCAGCGCGTTCACACTGAAGATCGGCTCCGACGTCCTCGGGGGCTGGCTGTGACCACGTCCTACCTCACCGTCGCCCGCACCGGCGAGGCCGAGATCGAGGTGAAGCGGTCGCGGTTCCTGTGCCACGTCGAGCGGGTCACCACCGAGGACGAGGCCCGCGCGGTCGTCGAGCGGATCCGCAAGCAGCACTGGGACGCGCGGCACCACTGCTCGGCGTTCGTGCTCGGTCCCGACGCCGCGGTGCAGCGCTCGAACGACGACGGCGAGCCGTCCGGGACGGCCGGCGCCCCGATGCTCGAGGTGCTGCGCGGCCGGGAGGTCAGCGACGTGGTGGCCGTCGTGACGCGCTGGTTCGGCGGCGTGCTGCTCGGCGCCGGCGGGCTGGTCCGGGCGTACGGCGACGCCGTGCGGGTCACGCTCGACGAGGTCGGCGTACGCCGCCGCGTCCTGATGGAGCAGTACGACGTCGTGGCCGGCCACGCCGACGCCGGCCGGCTGGAGAGCGACCTGAGGGCGCGCGACGTGACGGTGCTCGGCGTGGACTACGCCGAGCGGGCCACCCTGCACGTCGCGGTCCCGGCCGACGGCGCCGCCGGGTTCGCCGCCGTGGTGGCCGAGCTGACCGGCGGCGCCTCCGTCCCGGAACCCGCTGGCGCGTCCTGGGTCGACGCGTAGATTGGTCACCATGAGCGTGAAGGTCGACCTCGCCGAGCTGGCCGAGCACCTGCAGCACTACGGCTTCGCCTACCTGCTGACGGTCGGCGACGACCAACGGCCGCACGCGGTCGCGGTGCGGCCCGACCTTCGACGGGAGGTCGCTCGAGATCGACGGGCCTCGGCCGCAAGTCGCGGTCCAACCTCGAGGCCCGGCCCGACATCTCGCTGGTGTGGCCGCCCTTCGAGCACGGCGGCTACTCGCTGATCGTCGACGGCCACGCCACGCTCACCGAGGCCGGCGCCTCGGTCGAGCCCGGCCACGCGATCCTGCACCGGCCGGCCGAGGACGGCTCCGGCCACGACTGCCTCCCGCTGCGACGCATGAGCGCCCGGGCGTCACCTGGGTGACGGCGTTCCTCGACGCGCCGCCGAGGACCGGCCGGCGTCGAGGCGTTCTGGGCGCGCGTCACCGGACAGGTCGTCTCCGCGCGGCGCGGCAGACGCGACGAGTTCGCCACGCTGCTGCCCGACGACGGCGACCCGTTCCTCAAGCTCCAGCGGACCGGTCAGTCGACGCCGGGCGGCATGCACCTCGACCTGCACACCGACGACGTCGACGGGCTGTCGATGCGGGCGGAGATGCTGGGCGCGAGCGCGAGCTACCTCGACGAGGGCTACGTCGTCTGCGGGTCGCCGGGCGGGATGACGTTCTGCATCGTCGGCCACGCCGGCGGGCGGCGCCCGTCGCCGCAGCCGTGGCCGGGCGGCCGCAGCCTCGTCGACCAGGTCTGCCTCGACATCCCGCCGAGCCGCTGGGACGAGGAGCGGGAGTTCTGGGCGGGGCTGACCGGCTGGGAGCTCGGCCCGAGCGCGACAGTTCCGCGGCTCGCCAACCCGGACGGGATGGCTGTGCGCTCCTGCTGCAGCGGCTCGACGACGAGCAGAGCGTGGTGACCGGGCACCTCGACCTGGCCAGCGACGACGCGGACGCGGAGGTGGAGCGGCACGTCGCGCTCGGGGCCCGGGACGTCCGGCGCACCGACGACTGGACCACGCTGCGGGACCCCGCCGGCCGCGCCTACTGCGTCACGAGCGCCCGGACGGCTGAGGGCGGACCGGAGCAGGGCGAGCGCCTCGCGCACCACGTCGTCGGGCAGCTTCTGCACCTCGCGGTCGTAGGTCAGCAGCCCGTTGAGCTCGTCCTCGACGTCGGACAGCTGGGTGTAGACCGTCGCGCTGAGACCCCGCGGCACGGTCGCCGCGAGCTCCTCGTGCAGCCGCCGGAACGCCACGCCGAGCGCCTCGGCGTCGTCGAAGTGGCGGTAGCCGAAGTCGTCGTCGCTGAACGTGTGGCCGTCGACGACGAGGTCGTAGCCGCCGTACTCCGAGAGCACCAGCGCCCGCCGGTCGCCCCGACGCCGTCGCGGCACCCGGAACCTCCGCTTGTAGACGTGCAGGCTCCACAGGTCGCCGCCGCCCTGGTCGTGCCAGCCGCTCGCGTGGTCGATGCTGCGGGTCGGGTCGAGGGCGCGCAGCTCCTCGGCGACGGCGCGGGCGTCGAACTGCCCCCAGGCCTCGTTGAACGGGACCCACACGGCCAGCGAGGTCACGTTGCGCAGCAGGTCGACGGTGCGTCGCATCTCGTCGCGGAACTCGGCCCGGCCGGCTGCGTCGGTGCGGCCGAACAGCCCGTAGCGGTGGTCGCGCAGCCGCACGTGCCGCAGCGGCGACCGGCCCGGCCAGGTCATCGTCGCGGTGCGGTAGCGCTCGCCGCCGTTGACGAGGTCCTGCCACACCAGCATGCCGATCCGGTCGCAGTGGGCGTACCACCGCAGCGGCTCGATCTTGAGGTGCTTGCGCAGCATCGTGAAGCCGAGCCGCTTCATCGTCGTGATGTCGTGCACCATCGCGGCGTCGGACGGCGCGGTGAGCATCCCGTCGGACCAGTAGCCCTGGTCGAGCACCCCGACGTGCAGGTAGGGCTCGCCGTTGAGCAGCAGCCGCGGTACGCCGTCCGCGTCCGCGCCGACCCCGAAGGACCGCATCCCGACGTAGCTGCGCACGACGTCCTCGCCGAGGGACACCTCGACGTCGTAGAGGAACGGGTCCTCGGGCGTCCACGGCCGTACGCCGTCCAGGGCGATCCGCGTCGGGCCCGGCGTCGACCGCGCCGCGCGACCTCGATCGCCGTCGGCCAGCACCCGGACCACGGCCTGGCCGGGGGAGCGAGCCCGTCTCGAGACCACCGTCACCTCGAGCGGCGGCCTCGTCGAGCAGCGGCGTGAGGACGAGCGACTCGACGTACGCCGCCGGCACCCACTCGGCCCACACGGTCTGCCAGATGCCCGACTGGGCGGTGTACCAGATGCCGCCGCGGTGCAGCCGCTGCTTGCCGCTGCTCGGCCCGCGGTTGTTGCTGAGGTCGCGGACCCGGACCACCAGGTCGTTCTCGCCGTCGCGCAGGGCGTCGGTGAGGTCGCACGTGAACGGCAGGTAGCCGCCGTGGTTGGCGCCGACCTCGACGCCGTTGAGCCACACCGTGCAGGTCTGGTCGACCGCGCCGAAGTGCAGCAGCACCCGTCCGTCCGGCCCGCCGACGAAGCCGGACGGGAGGGTGAGGGTGCGGCGGTACCAGAGCAGCTCGTCGGCTGCAGCTGCCGGCCCACCCCGGAGAGCGTCGCCTCGGGGGAGAACGGCACCAGGATGCGGCCGTCGTACTGCTCGGGCTCGTCGGTCGAGGCCGGTGAACGCGTGCTCCCACCAGCCGTTGAGGTTGAGGTAGGAGTCGCGGACCAGCTGGGGG
>CAVRMN010000019.1:0-16584 GCA_963721855.1 uncultured Actinomycetota bacterium
TGCGGGGAGTCGCTGTCGTGGGGCGTGACGTTCCTCGGGTCGCCGGAGGAGGCCGACGACAACCTCTTCCACTTCCCGCCGCTGCACCGGGCGTGCGCGGAGGCCGCGCTCGAGCTCTACCCGCCCCTCGCGGTGCCGGTGCTCGGCCAGCAGCTGGTGCTGCACGAGTGGGCGCTGGTGGTCACGGGAGGGTTCGAGCTGGTCCGGCCCGCAAGCCGTGAGGGCGACATGCGGATGGCGTTCCGCACCAACTCCGCGACGGAGGACCGCCGCATCGCCGTCTGAGGGTCAGGCGGCCGACTTCACGAGCTCGATGTAGACGATCTCGCCGCCGCGAGGTCCGAGCCGGCCGTCCGCGAAGCAGGTGTCGCCGGTGTCCTTGGCCGTGCAGACCCAGACATCCTCGTGCACGTTGCCCCACTGGTCGGTCACCCGGACGATGTCACCGGCCTTGATGCCGAGCCGCTGGACCTCGCTCTCGATGGTCGCCAGCCGGTGGTGCCAGGGCTGGAGGTGGCAGCAGCGGAAGAAGTTCACCGACCGGAGGTCGTTCGGCCCGCGGTCGTCCGACATCGGGTCGTAGAACTCCGACTTGTGCGCCTCGATCCACCTCTCGGTGGGGTCCGACGTCAGCGCTGAGGACCTGCGGCTCCGGAAGAGCTTCATGGGGGTTCCTCCTCTCCACGCTTCAGCCTGGCGCCTGCGGCCCCTGCGCACATCTGCCGGAGGTCCCGTCCCCGCCTCGTTCTGGTCACATCCGACCCACCAGTCGCCGGTGTCCCAGGTTGTCCCCAGGGTCGTAACCAGCCGGTTCCCTCCCGCGTCGAGATGGGCAAGAATCGCTCGAAACGGACGAACCCGGCCTCTGGGTCGGAGGACGGAAATGGACTCGGGGGCCATGAGTCTGACCTACGCGGACCCGCACGGTGACCTGGTCGAGGAGCTCGACCGGCAGCTCCGTGCGGCGGTGCGCCGCGACGGGATCGACCCGCAGCGCGACTCCGGCCAGGTCCGTGCCCTGGCCGCTCGTGTCGTCGCCGACCATGACCAGCGCAGCCTCACCGGCGTCGTCGCGCCCGTGCCCGACCCCGACGAGGTCGTGGAGGAGCTGGTCGCCCGCGTGTCCGGCTTCGGGCCGCTGCAGCGCTACCTCGACGACCCGACGGTCGAGGAGGTGTGGATCAACGACCCGAGCCGGGTCTTCGTCGCTCGAGGCGGCAAGCACGAGCTCACCTCCACGATCCTGACCGCCGGGCAGGTGCGGGAGCTGGTCGAGCGGATGCTCAAGTCCAGCGGCCGCCGGGTCGACGTCTCCCAGCCTTTCGTCGACGCGATGCTGCCCGACGGGCACCGCCTCCACGTCGTGCTCGAGGGCATCGCCCGGGGCTTCTCGGCGGTGAACATCCGCAAGTTCGTCGTGCGCGCAACCCGGATGGCCGACCTCGTGGGACTCGACAGCCTGTCCGGAGCAGGCCGCCCGCTTCCTCGAGGCCGCCGTGACGGCCGGGCTCAACATCCTCGTGTCCGGCGCGACGCAGGCCGGAAAGACCACCGCGCTCAACTGCCTCGCGGCGGCGATCCCCGGTGGCGAGCGGGTGATCTCCGTGGAGGAGGTCTTCGAGCTGCGCTTCGGCCACCCCGACTGGGTGGCCCTGCAGACCCGCCAGCAGGGACTCGAGGGCACCGGTGAGATCCGGCTCCGCGACCTGGTCAAGGAGAGCCTGCGAATGCGGCCGTCGCGCATCATCGTCGGCGAGGTCCGCGCCGAGGAGTGCCTCGACCTGCTGCTCGCGCTCAACGCCGGCCTGCCCGGGATGGCCTCGCTCCACGCGAACTCCGCCAGGGAGGCCCTGGTCAAGATGTGCACGCTGCCGCTCCTGGCCGGGGAGAACATCTCCCCGCGCTTCGTCGTGCCCACTGTGGCCTCCTCGGTCGACCTCGTCGTGCACCTCGACATCGACCACGAGGGCGCCCGGCGGGTGCGGGAGATCGTCGCGGTGCCCGGTCGGGTCGAGAACGACGTCATCGAGACCGAGCCCCTGTTCGTACGCCGTGACGGTCGGCTGGTCCGGGCCCAGGGCATGCCGCCGCGCCTCGACAGCTTCGAGCGCCACGGCATCGACGTCCGCGAGCTGCTCCGGGCGGAGCGCTGACATGGGCCTCGCTGTCGGTCTCGGGGTCGGCGTCGGCCTGCTCCTGGTCTGGCTCGCGGTCTCGTCCCCGCCGCGCGAGCCGGTGCCGCCACGGCCGGGGTGGGTCCGCGAGCTGCTCGACCGGGCCGGCCTGGCCGGCACCTCGCCCGGCGGGCTGGCCATGGTCTGCGTCGTGTGCGCGGTGGTCGCCTTCGTGGCCGTCCAGCTGCTGTCGCGCACCGTCACCGTGGCGCTCGCGTTCGCGTTGCTCACGGCCTACCTGCCCGTCGCCGTGGTCGCCGGCCGGGCCCGCCGTCGCCAACGCGAGCTCGCCGAGGTCTGGCCCGAGGCCGTCGACAACCTCGCCTCCGCGGTGCGCGCCGGGCTGTCGCTGCCGGAGGCCTTGTCGGGCCTGGGGCATCGGGGTCCCGAGCCGCTGCGGGCCGACTTCCGCGCGTTCGCGACCGACTACCAGGTGACCGGCCGCTTCGGCGAGTCGCTCGACCGGCTCAAGGACCGGCTCGCCGACCCGGTGGGCGACCGGGTCGTCGAGGGACTGCGGGTCGCCCGCGAGGTCGGCGGCGGTGAGCTCGGCAGCCTGCTGCGCAACCTGTCGGGCTACCTCCGCGACGACGCGCGCACCCGGTCCGAGCTCGAGTCGCGGCAGACCTGGACGGTCGCGGGCGCTCGCCTCGCCGTGGCGGCGCCGTGGCTGGTGCTGCTGATGCTGAGCTTCCAGCGCGACGTGATCTCGCGCTACTCCTCACCCGGCGGCGCCCTCGTGCTCGCCGTCGGCGGCGGGCTGTCGCTGGTGGCCTACCGGCTGATGGTCCGCATCGGCCGGCTTCCCGTCGAACGCCGGGTGCTGTCGTGAGCGCCGCCATGACCGGTGCCCTCGTCGGCGGGCTGGGCGGCGTGGGTCTGGTGCTCGCGCTCAGCCGGGTGGTGACGGTGCGCCGCGCCGACGTCGCCGTGCGGGTGCTGCCCTACGTGCGCGACCTGCCGTCCGCCGCGCGTCGCCCGGTCGGCCGGCCGCAGGGTCCCTTCCGCGCGGTGTTCGGCCCGCTGCTCACCTCGGCCGCGGACGCCGTCGAGCACGTGCTCGGCGGCTCCGCCTCGGTGCGCCGGCGCCTCGAACGGGCGCGGCTGCCGATGACCGTCCACGACTTCCGGGTCGAGCAGGTGATGTGGGGGCTGGTCGCGCTGGCCGCGACCGCCGTTCCCGCCGTCGTCGTCTCGCTCAGGTCGCCCGGTCGCACGGTGCCGCTGCTGGTGCTGTGCGGCGTGGCCTTCGCGTTCGGCGTGCTGCTCCGGGAGAACCGGCTGACCGCGCAGGTCACCGCCCGCGAGCGCGCCGTGATGGCGGAGTTCCCGACGCTGGCCGAGCTGCTCGCCCTCGCGGTCGGCGCCGGCGAGGGCCCGGTGGCCGCGCTCGACCGGGTGGCCGAGCGCTCGCACGGCGAGATGGCGGCCGAGCTGCGGGCCGTGCTCGCCGAGGTCCGCACCGGTACGCCGCTGGCCACGGCGCTCGACGGGCTGGCCGCCCGGACCGGTCTGCCGGCCGTGGCACGGTTCGCCGAGGCGATGGCCGTGGCCGTCGACCGGGGCACGCCGCTGGCCGCCGTACTCCATGCCCAGGCCGCCGACGCCCGCGAGGCCGGCCGCCGGGCCCTCATCGAGTCCGGCGCGCGCCGGGAGGTCTTGATGATGGTGCCCGTCGTCTTCCTGATCCTCCCCGTCACCGTCCTCTTCGCGTTCTGGCCCGGCGTGGTCGGTCTGCACCTGGTCACCCCATGAACCCGTCCACCCACCGGCGCAAGGAACTAGCCATGACCACGTTGATCCTCATCGCGACGACCCTCCTGTCCGCACCGCGCGACCGGCGCAGCGAGAGAGGCGACGTGCCCGGCTGGGTCCTCATCACGGTGATGTCCGCCGGCCTCGTCGCCGCGCTCTGGGCGGTCGCCGGGCCGCAGCTCTCCGGGATGCTGCGCGAGGCGCTCGGCTCGGTCCGCGGCTGACCATGACCGGCCCCCGCGCGCGTGACGAGAGGGCCGCCGCGGTGGTCGACTTCGTGCTCGTCCTCGTGGTGCTGGTGCCGCTGTTCCTCGGGATCCTCCAGGTCGCTCTCGTGCTGCACGTGCGCAACACCCTGACCGCCGCCGCGTCCGAGGGGGCGCGCTACGCCGCCACCGCGGACCGGCCGCTCGAGGCCGGGGCCGTCCGGACCCGGCAGCAGATCGCCGGCGCGCTCGCGGCGCGCTTCGCCGAGGACGTCAGCGTCGCGCCGGCCAGCGTCCGGGGAGCCCCCGGCGTCGAGGTGCGTGTCGTCGCCGAGGTCCCGCCGCTCGGCCTCTGGGGGCCGGCGGTCCGTCTGGTCGCCACCGGCCACGCCATCGAGGAGGCGACGCCCGGTGGGCCGTGAACCGCGCTCCGAGTCGGGCACCGTGCTGGTCGAGGTGACCTGGCTCGCGATCCTCCTCCTCGTCCCCCTCGTGTACGTCGTGCTGTCCGTCTTCGCGGTGCAGCGGGCCGCCTTCGCCGCCACGGCGGCCGCGCGAGCCGCCGGGAGGGCCTACGTGATGGCGCCCTCTCTCGACGAGGCGGAGGCGCGGGCACGTGCGGCCGGCGCCGTGGCGCTCGCCGACCAAGGGGTCACCGACGCGGGCACCACCGATGTCCGTCGGCTGCCGACCGGCCGGAGGCTGCCTGACGCCCGGGTCGGTGGTCCACGTCGAGGTCACGGCCCAGGTCCCGCTGCCGCTGCTGCCGCCCGTCTTCGGCCACCAGCCGCCGAGCATCCGGGTGGAGGCGGAGCACACCGTCCCCTACGGCACCTTCCGCGAGGACCGGTCATGAGGCGCGGCGAGCCGGGCCAGGCCTCGGTGATGATCGTCGGGTTCGCGGTCGTCGCGCTGCTGATGGTCGGCGTCGCCGTCGACGCGTCCGCGGCGTACCTCCGTCGCCAGGGACTCGACAACCTCGCCGACGGGGCGGCGCTCGCGGCGGCCGACGGTGTGCAGGGGCGCCAGGTCTACGAGGGCGGGCTGGGGGAGCGGGCCCGGATCGACCCGGAGGTCGCCCGCGGCTACGTCGCCGACTACCTGCGCGCGAGCGGGGCCGCGGGCCGCTACCCGGGCCTGCGCTACTCGGTCGATGCCGGCGCGGACCGGGTCGTCGTCCGCGTCGCAGCGCCGCTCGACCTGCCGATCACGCTCCCCGGCCTCGATGACCGCGCCACCGTGTCGGCTACCGCGGCGTCCTACGTCGTCGTCAGCGACTGAGCCGAGGAGCTACTCGGAGTCGCGGTCCTGCGCTCCGGGCTGCCGGGGGAGGGGATCCACCGGCAGGTTGCGCTGCCCGAGGGCGCGTCCGGTGTTGTCCGCCGACCACGAAGGTCGGCTGTCCCGGTCGAGACGCGGCACCTCTCCCAGCCTGTCGACCTGCTCGGACAGGGCCTCGAGCACCGACCGGAGCTGCACCTGAGCCACGCGGGCGAAGGTCCGGACGTACTCGATCTCCGGGACCGGCGTGGTGTAGTCCGTCGCTGCGGCCGTCGCGGACGTGACGATGCTCCCACCGCGCGCCTGGGCCGCCTCGTGGGCTGCCACCTCGGCCGCCCTGTGCGCCTGCTCGAGGATCTCGCGCTGCTGGTGGCGCGCCGACGTCATCAGGTCCCGGGCGTGCAGGACGGCTTCCTCGACGAGCTGGTCAGCGACCTGCTGGGCCTGGCTGAAGAGGATCACCGCCTGCGGGCTGATCTCGTCCTGGGACGGCGAATCGCGCTGTGCGTTGCGCAGACGGTGGGTCTCCTCCCGCAGGCTCTCGTTCTCCGCGATGAGGTCTGTCCGTTGTCGCTCCGAGGACTGCACCTGGTCGGCGAGCAGGTCGAGATACTCGCGGACCTCGTCCTCGTCCAGTCCGCGCATCCGGTGCGAGAAGAGCTGGCCACGGATCGCTCCTGGCGAGCGGTAGTAGGGGAAGTCGTGTTCTGGCTGCTGGTTCACTGACGTTCACCTGTCCTGCTGGCATCGGCGTCGGCGGTGTCGCCGTCCCCGACGTGGTGGAACTGCTCGTACCTGATGTCGGACTCCGGGATGCCGGCGCCGCTCAGCTGCTCGATGGTGTGAGCGACCATCTGCGGGCCCCCGCAGACCAGGGCGGCCCGGCCCCGCCACGGCTGGTGGGTCGCTGCCGCCGACCCGACGAGACCCCGGGCACCCGGGAACGACGGGTCGTCGGAGACGACCTCCGTGTAGTCGAGCCAGGGCCGATCGGCAGCGAGGTCCCTCAGCCGGTCCCGCTCGTAGAGGCTCCACGGCAGGCGCGCACCGTGGAACAGGTGCACGGCGGGCGCGGAACGATGCGTCAGCCACTCGCGGTCGATCTCGTCGATCACCGCGCTCAGGGGCGCGAGTCCGGTGCCGCCCGCCACCATGACGAGGTCGCGTCGGTCGTGCTCGGGCAGCGTCAGCTGGTCGCCGACCGGCGCGCCGAGGCGGACCCTGTCCCCCGGAGCGACCGAACGGACGAGCGGTCCACTGAGCTGGCCTCCGTCGACGAGCTGCACGTGCAGCTCGATCGTGCCGTCCTCGCGCGGGGCGTTGGCCGGGCTGAAGTAGCGCCACAGGCGCGGCTTTCGCTCGATCTCCATCGCGAACGACTGGCCGGGCCGGTAGGTGTAGGGCTCGTCGGGCCGGATCTGGAGCACCGCGACGTCCATCGTGCGTCTCTCCGCCGCGACCACCTCGGCGTCCCACCACGCAGGGCTGGACTCGGAGGCCCCCTCCGCGGCCTCGACCATGACCCGGGCGATCACTCCGTAGGCCGCCGCCCAGTCCGCGGCGAGCTCGTCGGTCCAGGCCGCGCCGAGGAAGTGCTTCAGGGTGACCAGCAGCGAGGAGCCGACCGCGGAGTAGTGGTTCGCGACGACGGAGAACCGGCGGTGGTCGCGTCCCAGCTGCTCGATGAACGGCGTCACCTCCGGGAGGTCGTCGACGTGGCTGACGATCCGGCCCAGCGCAGCGACGAGGCGGTCACGCTGACCGGCCATCGAGATGGGGAACATCGCCCTGACCTCGGGGTGGGCCAGGAACAAGTGCGAGTAGAAGAACAGCGGGACGTCGTCACCGCACTTGGCGACCTGCTCCCAGCTGCTCTTGAGCGCAGCCGTGTCCATGCTGCTCAGACGGTGCCGGCGGCCACGACGTCCTTCTCCGTGGCTGCTAGCACTGCACCGACGCGCGCGATGATCTCCGCGTCCACGCCCGCCTCGTCGAGCGCCTGCACCAGGTGCGTCACGACCACGTCGAAGTCGTCACGGCTGATCCGCAGCCCGTCGTGCGCCTGCCGCAGATCGCGCCCGTCGTAGCTGGCCGGTCCGCCCAGCACCTGGGAGATCAGCAGCACCTGGTGCCGCTTCAGCTGGGTGATGTTGCTGTCTGCGAAGAACGAGACCAGTCGCTCGTCCCCGAGCACCAGCTCGTAGAAGCGGTCCACGACCGCGCGCACTGCTGGTCCGCCACCGACTCGCTCGTAGTCGCTGACGGCTCCCTCTGAGATCTGACCATGTGTAGGCATCTGAGTCCCTCCGACTCTTGATTCCTCCCGAGAACAACGCCGGAGTTTTTACCATTCGGGGCAGTGAGGTGCAATTCACACCAAGCCGCGCGACGCCTGTGGGCGGGGGTTGTTCTAGACCGGTGCGCGAGCCGGGGTGTAGTGCATCGGCGGGTTCGGGTAGTGGAGCCGGTTGTCACCACTCGGGAGGGTTCACATGACGACCTACAGCGAACAGAACGACACGGTCCACGCCGACGACGAGACCCAGGTCCACCGCATCGAGCCGGACGGGCAACGACACGCGTTCGAGCCACCCGTCGCGTCCGACGACTATCCGGCCGAGGTCTTGCAGCGCAAGCGCTTCGGGGGAGCCAACTGGGGAGCGGGGTTCTTCGGCTGGCTGGTCGTGGTCGCCATGAGCGTCCTGCTCACCGCCGCGGCCACCGCCGCGGTGGTGGTCCTCGACAGGACCGGCGACGTCCTGCCCGCCGGAGCGGACGGTTCGACGGACGCCGGGATCTGGGCTGCCGCCGTCGTGCTCGGCATCCTGGTGGTGGCTTCCTTCAGCGGCGGCTACGTCGCTGGGCGGATGTCGCGGTTCGACGGCGGCCGGCAGGGCGTCGTGGTCTGGGTGGTCGGCCTCCTGCTGACCGGTGCCGCCGTCGGCCTCGGTCTGGTGTTCGGCCCGCAGGTCGACCTTCCGGACCAGGTGGACCTGTCCGCCTTGCAGCTGCCCACGAGTGCGACGGGTCTCACGGTGCTGGCCGCCGCGGCGCTCGCGCTGGTCGGATCGCTGGTCGCGGCCGTCCTCGGCGGCAAGGTCGGCTGCCGCTACCACCGCAAGGTGGACGACGCCGCCTACGTGTGACGGTGCCCGCGCAACGGCGCGGTCAGTCGTCCTCGGCGCGCTTGGTGAGCGGGAAAGCGCCCCACAGCAGCGTGAAGAACAGCAGCGCGACCGACCCCGCAATGATGCCGGCGGTCCGTGACGTGACCACGTCGAAGACCAGGAACACCACGCCCGACATGGTCAGCGCCAGTGCGGCGAGGCCGGCCCTGGCTGCCCAGTTGGCGGCGTTGACCAGCCACTCCTTCTCGCCCTGGCGGAAAAGCGTTCGGTGGAAGGCGACCGGGGCGATGATCAGCCCGGTCGCCAGCACCGCACCGGCGAGCACGGCCAGGTAGGAGTCGCGCTGGAGGTCGTCCAGGCTGCCGAACTTCTGCGTGAACGGCAGCGTCAGCAGGAAGCCGGTGAGGATCTGCACACCGGTCTGCGTGACGCGCAGCTCCTGGAGCAGCTCGTTGTAGTTGCGGGTGAGGCGCTCGTCCTCGTCTTCCTTGTCGCTGTCGCCCTGGTCCGATCCCGGGGGTCGACCGGAGCCGCTCAGCGACCTACTGCCTTCTCGAGCTCTGCCTTCGACATCTTCGACCGTCCTTCGATTCCACGGGACTTCGCCTCGTTGTAGAGCTGGGCCTTGGTGCGGCCCTGCGCGCCGCTGTGGGAACGTCTCCCACCCCGGCGTCCCGAGGATATGTCCTGCGTCGAGGTCCGGCTGGCCTCTTTCGCCTCGCCGGCCCGGGCTCGCTCCTTGTTGACCGTGCGCGCGGCGATCTCCTCGGCGGTGTCCTCGCTGCGGCCACGCTCCTCGAGGCCCTCCTTGATGTGCTCGTACTGACGCTCGCGCTTGTCGCTCCACGCCTGCTGAGGCATCTCGGCTCCTTCCGTCACGTGTCTCCGCCGTTCGGTTACCCGCGCCCGACGGCGGCCATGCATGCTTCTTCGCCGGTCGCGTAGCCTTGCGTCTTGTGGCAGGCCCTGATTTCGACACCCAGATCAAGCAGCTCCAGGCGACGATGCACACCATCGAGCAGGTGCTCGACCTCGACGCGATGCGCAAGGAGATCGCCGAGCTCGGCGAGCAGGTCGCCGCACCCGACCTGTGGGACGACCAGGCCAACGCGCAGAAGGTGACCGGGCGGCTGTCCGGGCTCCAGGGCGAGGTCGACCGGTTCTCGTCGCTGCAGACCCGGCTCGACGACCTCGAGCTGATGGTCGAGATGGCGCAGGACGAGGGGGACGCCGACGCCATCGCCGAGTCCGAGAAGGAGCTCGCGCGCATCCACAAGGCCGTCGAGGCCCTCGAGGTCCGCACCCTGCTCTCCGGGGAGTACGACGCCCGCGAGGCCCTGATCACGATCCGGTCCGGCGCCGGCGGCGTCGACGCGGCCGACTTCGCCGAGATGCTGATGCGGATGTACACCCGCTGGGCCGAGCGCAACAACTACAACGTCGAGGTCTTCGACACCTCCTACGCCGAGGAGGCAGGCCTCAAGTCGGCCACCTTCGCGGTGCACGCGCCCTACGCCTTCGGCACCCTGTCGGTCGAGGCCGGCACCCACCGCCTGGTCCGGATCAGCCCGTTCGACAACCAGGGCCGCCGGCAGACGTCGTTCGCCGCGGTCGAGGTCGTCCCGGTGCTCGAGCAGACCGACGAGATCGACATCCCCGAGGAGGAGATCCGGGTCGACGTCTACCGCTCGTCCGGTCCGGGTGGCCAGTCGGTCAACACCACCGACTCGGCGGTGCGGCTGACCCACATCCCCACCGGCACGGTGGTGTCCTGCCAGAACGAGAAGAGCCAGCTGCAGAACAAGGCCAGCGCGATGGTGATCCTCAAGGCGAAGCTGCTCGCGCTGAAGAAGGCCGAGGAGCGCGCCCAGCTCGACGAGATCCGCGGAGACGTCCAGGCGTCGTGGGGCGAGCAGATCCGCAACTACGTGCTGAACCCCTACCAGATGGTCAAGGACCTGCGCACCGAGTACGAGTCCGGCAACCCGCAGGCCGTCCTCGACGGTGAGATCGACGCGTTCCTCGAGGCCGGGATCCGCTGGCGCCGCGGCGCCGACAAGGCGGCAGCCAACTAGCAGCCTGCTAGGGCCGGGCGCCGAGCGTGGTCGCCACGTGCACGCACCACCGGGCCGCCCGGGTGCGTGCGGCGTCCGGTCCGGCCGCGTCGGACACCCTCAGCTCGCAGCTGAGCCAGGCGTCGCCGAACAGGCCGCGCAGCGTGACCACCTCGTCGTCGCCGCGGGTGCACACGCTGGTCAGGCCGGGTGTGCCGAAGCCGGTGTCGTCGCGCGGGAACGAGCACCGCGGGGTGGCCCGGACCTCCCGGACCAGGCGCCGCGCCTGCGGCGTACTCATCGGCGCCGCGAACACCCACACCCGCGCCCGGGCGTCCGCCGAGGCGAACCCGCACAGGTTCTCGTGCGCCGTGTCGGTCACCCCGGGCGCGATCTCCACCCGGTCGCCGCTGACGTAGCTCTCCTGGCTGCTCGGCGCCGCGCCGAGTGCGGTGGTCAGCGCAGCGTCCTCGACCGCGGTGCAGTCGATCGTGCGGGTCACCGGCAGGTCGCTGAGGTCCAGCTCCGCCGTCGACGCGCTGGGGGAGTGGGCCGGAGCGGGCTCCTCGGCTACCGGCGCGTCGGCGGCCGGGCCGAACAGCAGTGCGCCGCCGGTCACCGCGACCGCGACGACCGCCACGAGCGCGAGCAGCAGCGGCGTCCGCGTGTGGTTCTCCGTGCGCTCCGCCTTGCGTCGTCCTCCCCGAGCCATGGGCCGCATTATGTCGGCACACCCGGGGACCGGCCGTCCGCGGGACTCTCAGGTCCGTCACCTAGACTGATGAGTCGGTCGGATGCTGCTTCGTCGCGAGGCGAGGTCGGCATGCTCCCCGTATCCCCCAGCCCGGCCGGAACCCCCACCTGTGATCCGATTCGAGAATGTCACCAAGACGTACGCCGGCCAGAGCCGCGCGGCGCTCGACGACGTCACCGTCGAGATCGAGAAGGGTGAGTTCGTCTTCCTCGTCGGTGCCTCCGGCTCCGGCAAGTCGACGTTCCTGCGCCTGATCCTCCGTGAGGCGCGCCCGACCCACGGCAAGGTCTACGTCGCCGGCAAGGAGATCAACCGGCTGGCGTCGTGGAAGGTGCCCAACCTGCGCCGCCAGATCGGCACCGTGTTCCAGGACTTCCGGCTGCTGCCGAACAAGACCGTGTCGGAGAACGTCGCGTTCGCCCTCCAGGTCATCGGCAAGCCGCGGACCCACATCAACAAGGTCGTCCCCGAGACGCTCGAGCTGGTCGGCCTGGAGGGCAAGGGCAACCGGATGCCCGACGAGCTGTCCGGCGGTGAGCAGCAGCGCGTCGCGATCGCGCGCGCGTTCGTCAACCGGCCGATGATCCTCATCGCCGACGAGCCGACCGGAAACCTCGACCCGAACACGTCCGTCGGCATCATGAAGCTGCTCGACCGGATCAACCGCACCGGGACCACGGTCCTGATGGCGACCCACGACGCCGGCATCGTCGACCAGATGCGCAAGCGCGTGATCGAACTGTCCGACGGACACATCGTGCGTGACCAGTCGCGCGGCGTGTACGGCTACCAGCACTGAGCCGAGTTCTCGGCCTTCGGCCTCAGGAGGGTTCCCCCACACCATGCAACTGACCTACGTCTTCTCCGAGCTCGGCAACGGGCTCAAGCGCAACGTCTCGATGACCATCGCGGTCATCGTCACCATCTTCGTCTCGCTCACCCTCGTCGGGATGGGCCTGCTGCTCAACGCGCAGGCGCAGAAGGCCGAGGAGTACTGGGGCAGCAAGCTCCAGATCACCGTCTTCCTGTGCAACCAGAACTCCGCCACGGCCAACTGCGTCAACGGTGAGGTCACCGACGCGCAGAAGACCGAGATCCAGAACGTCCTCGACACCAACAACGAGGTCGCGTCCTGGCGCCTGCAGAGCAAGCAGGAGGCCTACGACAAGTGGCGCGAGGCCTACATCTCCAACGACGAGACCGAGCGCCGCGTCTACGAATCGATCCGGCCCTCGGACATGCAGGAGTCCTACTGGGTGCAGCTCAAGGACCCCGAGAAGTTCATGGGGATCAAGAGCGCCGTCCAGGGCCTGCCCGGCGTCAACAGCGTCCGCGACCTGCGCGAGGTGCTCAAGCCGATCTACTTCTGGATGAACGTGATGAAGTGGGGCGCGATCGCGATCGCGTCGTTCCTCGTGATCGCGGCCATCCTCCAGGTCGGCAACACGATCCGGCTGGCCGCGTTCGCGCGACGCCGCGAGATCGGCATCATGCGTCTCGTCGGCGCGTCGAGCCTCTACATCCAGCTGCCGTTCCTGATGGAGTCGCTGGTCGCCGCGCTGATCGGGGTGGGGCTCGCCGCGGGCACGATCCTGGCCTTCATGTGGGTGGTGATCTACCAGACGCTGCGGCCCACGTCGAACATCGTCGCCTGGATCGACTGGGGCGACGGGTTCTGGGCGCTGGGATGGATCGCTTTGATCGGACTTGGCCTCACTTTGGTCCCGACCCTGGTAATGACCCGGAAATACCTAAAAGTCTGACCTGATTCGGTTACCGTCGAAGCGGCTCTCAGGAAAGACAACAGCTAAGGCAGACCGGTGGTACGCAACTTCCCCCGCACTACCCGTCGCCGCGTGATAGCCGCTCTGGCGGCGTGCAGCATGCTCATGGGTGTCGCTGCGGTCCCGCTGGCTTCGGCTGACGACCTGAAGGACAAGAAGGCCAAGGTCGAGCGCAAGATGTCGGGCGCGCACGACGACCTCGAGGAGTCGAGCGCGCGCCTGCGCGCCGCTGCCTCGGCCCTCGCGGCCGCTCAGGGACAGCTGGACCGTGCCCAGGCGCACCTGTCCAGGACCCGCGGGGAGCTCGCGGCCGCCGAGGCGCTGGACCGGCAGATGCAGGCCAAGCTGGACGCCGCGATCGCGCGGCTCGCCAAGGCGCGGCAGGACCTCGACACCGGACGGCAGCAGGTCGCCGACCAGGAGCACGAGCTCGGCCGGATCGTCGTCGCGAACTACCAGACGGGCGACCCGGCGCTGATGGGCCTCTCCATGGTGCTGACCACCCAGAACCCCGAGGAGCTGACCGGCCAGCTCAACTCGGTGCGGAACATCATCGACAAGGAAGCGGTCACGCTCTCGCGGCTCGAGGCGTCCAAGGTCCTGCTCACCGTGCAGGAGCAGGAGGTCGAGGAGGCCAAGGCCGAGGTGGCCGAGGAGCGCAAGGCGGCCGCGGAGAACCTGGTCCGCAAGCAGGAGCTCGAGAAGCGCGCCGAGGCCCAGGAGATGCAGGTCGCGAACCTCGTCTCGCTGCGTGCCAACGCCCAGTCCGAGGCCGAGAAGGCCCGCAACGCCGACATGGCGACCTTGCAGAGCCTGGAGAAGGAGCGCGACCGGATCGCCGAGGTGCTGCGCAAGCGCGCGGAGGAGGCTCGTCGCCGGGCCGCGGCTGCTGCCGCTGCCGCGCCGCGGCCGGCCAGTCGACCGGGCCGACCCACTCCAACGGCTACCTCGACTACCCGGTCTCCGGCCCGATCACCTCGCCCTTCGGCTGGCGCCGGCACCCGATCTACGGCTACCGGTCGCTGCACGACGGCATCGACTTCGGTGCGAGCTGCGGCACCCCGATCTACGCGCCGGCCAACGGGACGGTCATCGACGAGTACTTCCAGACCGCCTGGGGCAACCGCCTCATCATCGACCACGGCTGGCAGCGCGGCGTCGGGCTCGCGACGATCTCCAACCACCTGAGCAGCTACGCCGTCGGTGTCGGTGACCACGTCAAGCGCGGCGAGGTCGTCGGCTTCGTGGGCACCACCGGCTGGTCCACCGGCTGCCACCTGCACTTCACCGTGCTGCAGAACGGCAACGCCGTCGACCCGATGCGCTGGTTCTGAGCCCCCGCAAAGCCTTTGCCGCGCTCTGAGACAATTCTCGGCATGGCCAAGCAGGAGGGACAGAAAGTCGTCGCGCAGAACAAGAAGGCGCGCCACGACTACCACATCGAGGACACCTACGAGGCCGGCCTGGTCCTCCAGGGCACCGAGGTGAAGTCCCTGCGCGCCGGCCGCGCCTCCCTGGTCGACGGGTTCGCCGAGGTCGACAACCACGAGATGTGGCTGCACGGCGTGCACATCCCCGAGTACGCCCAGGGCACCTGGACCAACCACGCCGCCCGCCGCAAGCGCAAGCTGCTGCTGAACCGCGCCGAGATCGACAAGATCGAGCGCCGGGTCAACGAGAAGGGCCTGACCATCGTGCCGCTCCAGCTCTACTTCAAGGACGGCCGCGCCAAGGTCGAGATCGCGCTCGCGCGAGGCAAGAAGTCCTGGGACAAGCGGCACACGCTGGCCGAGCGGACGGCCGAGCGGGAGGCCCAGCAGGCGCTGGGCCGCCGCCTGAAGGGCCACCAGGACTGACGGTGGCGCTCTCGGACACGGCGGTCCCCGGCTGGTGGCAGGCCCTCGGCCTCCCCGGGCTGTACGACGTGCACGTGCACTTCCTGCCGCCCCGGGTGATGGCCAAGGTGCGCCACCAGTTCGACAGTGCCGGGCCCCTCATCGGGCGGCCCTGGCCGCTGGCCTACCGCGGCAGCGATGAGGAGCTGGTCGGCCACCTCCGCGGTCTCGGCGTACGCCGCTGGTCCGCGCTGCCCTACGCCCACCGGCCCGGGATCGCGGAGTTCCTCAACGACTGGGCGGCCACCTTCGCCGCCGAGGTCCCCGAGGTGCTCGCCTCCGCGACCTTCTTCCCCGAGCCGGAGGCCGAGAAGTACGTCACCCAGCGGATCGAGGCCGGCACCGAGATCTTCAAGGTGCACGTGCAGGTCGGGAACTTCGAGCTGACCGACCCGCTGCTCGACCCGGTCTGGGGTCAGCTGGCGGACGCCGGGACGCCCGTGGTCATCCACGTGAACTCCGGCCCGGTCGGCAACGAGCACACCGGACCGGCGCCGATGCGCGCCCTGATGAGGCAGCACCCGCGGCTGACCGCCGTGCTCGCCCACATGGGGGCGCCGGACTATGTCGAGTTCCTCGCGATCGCCGAGGACAACGAGCGGGTGCATCTGGACACCACGATGGCGTTCACCGACTTCTTCGAGGAGATGGCGCCGTTCCCACGCGACCTGCTGCCGCGTCTCGCCGCGTTGCAGGACAAGGTGCTGCTCGGGTCGGACTTCCCGAACATCCCGTACCCCTACGCCCACCAGCTCGAGGCGCTCGAGCGGCTGGGCATGGGGGAGGACTGGCTGCGCAGCGTCTGCTGGCACAACGGGGAGCGATTGTTCGGTCAGGCCACGTAGCCCGGAGGATCGGGTGCGGTCGAGGTGTAGCCGTGGCCGGTCGGGGTGGTCACGGTGATCGCATGGCGCGGTCCGTCCCGCGAGGCTCGGGCCTCCAGCCTGGTGCCTCCTTGGCGAGGTTGCAGGCCACGCAGGCCCCTGCCGTTGACTCGGTGGTGGGACCGCCGTCGGCGGCCCGCTCGGTGTGGTCGACCTGCCGGATCGGAGCGTCGCACCAGGGCGTCCGGCAGACCTCGTCGCGGATGACGAGGAACTGCCGCAGCATGCCGGTGAACAGGCGGCGTCGGGAGTCCATGGCGACGAGCTCGCCGGTGGCGGGGGAGGTGTAGAGGCGGCGTACCCACGCCTTCGCCTGGTCCGCCACGCTGCCCGTGCTTGCCAGCAGCGACCGCCCGAGCCAGGCCGGGACGGGGCCGTAGCCCACCAGTCGGGCCGGCTCGTGGTCGTCGCCGAGCAGAGCGCGGTCGGTCATCACGAGCTGCACCTCGACGGGCACCGCGTCTGCGGTCGACTGTCCGGTGATCCGCTCGACCAACGTGTCGGCCATGATCTGGCCCCGGGTGCGGGCGTCGCCGGTCGCCTTGAGCGCGTCGGCGTGCCTCGTGAGGGCTGCGTAGACCGCGACGCCCGACGCGACGGGCAGGAGGCCGGTCACGTAAGCCATGGTGTCGGGTGCGGGGCGAATCGAGACCCTCCGGTCGGCAGCTG
>CAVRMN010000020.1:0-114245 GCA_963721855.1 uncultured Actinomycetota bacterium
ATCTGCATGCCGGGGTGCTTGGCCTTCACCGAGGCGAGGTGCCCGAGGTTGCCGTAGAGCTTGTTGTCGGCGTTCTCCCGCACCGCGCAGGTGTTGAACACGACGACATCAGCACTGCCGGCCTGGTCCTCGAAGGGCACGTAGCCCGCGTCCTCGAGCAGGCCGGTCAGCCGCTCCGAGTCGTGGACGTTCATCTGGCAGCCGTAGGTGCGGACCTGGTAGGTCCGGGCGGGCTGGGGGCTGGTGTGCGGCGCTGCAGTCATGACCGGTCAAGGGTACGGCGGCGTCCCGCCCATCCCGAAACCGGCAACGGCCCGTCAGGTCAGCTGGTGGCCTCGGGGTTGGGCTCGATCTCGCTGGGCTTCGGTGCGCTCTTCTTGGCCGGCGTCGCGCGCTTCGGGAGCTTGTCTCCCCCGGTCGAGGCGGCGGCTGCCGCCTTCTTGGCGGGCGCCTTCCTGGCCGCCGGGGTCTTCTTCGCCGGCGCCTTCTTGGCGACCTTGGCGACGTCGACCGGGCTGGCCTGCTTCGCGGCGGCCAGGTCGTCCGCGGTCGGCTCGACGATCGTCTCGACCGCCGGCTCGGCCGGCGCCGCCTGCACGGGCTCGGCCGTCTTGGCCGGAGCGGCCTTCTTCGCGGCGGCGGGCTTCTTGGCCGGGGCGGCCGGAGCGGCCTTCTTGGCCGCGGCGGGCTTCTTCACCGGGGCGGCCGGGGCGGCGGGCTGCTCCGGGGCGGGCGCGGGCACGGCGTGCAGGTGACCCTGCGGCGACTCGGCGTGCGGGGCGTCGGCGCTCTTGCGGCCGCGGGCGCGGGAGACGACCTGGCCGGCCACCCCCTCTGCAACCATCCTGCCGAGGGCAGCGGTGCCCTTGGCCTGCTCGACGGCCTTCCCGGCCGTGCCCTTCGGATCCTTCAACGCACCGAGGGCGGTGTCCTTGAGCTTGTTGATCGGGCTGGACAGCGGGTTCTTGGGAGCCATTGCGCCATTCAAGCACGCAGGAGCCGCCCTCCCCAGGGATGCTCGAGCCCCGTCGCGTGCGAGAAGCATCACGGTCCCCCGCCGGCGGCGGACCCCTACTTGGGCTGCATCCGGATGCCGCCGTCGACGCGGATCGTCTCCGCGTTGAGGTAGCTGTTCGTGACCGCCTCGAGCACCATCGACGCCAGCTCGTCGGGGTCGCCGAGCCGCTTCGGGAAGAGCACGCCCTTCTCCAGCTGCGCCTTGAACGCCTCGCTGGCCTCGCCCTCGCCGTAGATCGGCGTGTCGATGAGCCCCGGTGCCACGGTGTTGACCCGGACGCCGATGGCGGCGAGGTCGCGGGCGATCGGGAGCGTCATACCGACGACGCCGCCCTTGGAGGCGGAGTACGACGCCTGGCCGATCTGGCCGTCGAACGCGGCCACCGACGCGAGGTTGACGATCGCCCCGCGCTCACCCGACGGCAGCGGCTCGGTCCGGCTCATCGCCGTCGCGGCGATCCGGATGCAGTCGAACGTGCCGACCAGGTTGATCGCGACGACCTTCTTGAACGCGTCGAGGTCGGCCGCGGACTCGTAGGTCCCGTCCTTGCCGACCGTGCGCTGCGCCCAGCCGATGCCGGCGGAGTTCACCAGCACCCGCAGCGGGCCGAGCGACTCCGCCCTGTCGACCGCGGCGATGACGTCGTCGGTGCGCGTGACGTCGACCTTCACGAACGCGCCGCCGATCTCCTCGGCCAGCGCGGCGCCCTTCTCCTCCTGGAGGTCCGCCACGACCACGTGGGCGCCGGCGGCGGCGAGCCTGCGCGCGACGGCCGCGCCGATCCCCGACGCGCCCCCGGTGACGACTGCACTCGATCCCTGGATGTCCATGCCCCGGAGACTACTCATCCGGCGGCGCGGGCGGCCGTGTGCGCGGCCACGCCGGGTAGACCGGAATAGTCATAACGAGCCATGCTGGGTAGGTTGCATGGCCATGAGCACTGAGACACCGCTGGTCGTCCTGGACCACGTCGACAAGTGGTTCGGCGACCTGCACGTCCTCCAGGACATCGACCTGTCGATCCACAAGGGCGAGGTCGTCGTGGTGATCGGGCCCTCCGGCTCCGGGAAGTCGACCCTGTGCCGGGCGATCAACCGCCTGGAGACGATCGACAAGGGAACCATCAGCCTCGACGGCCGGCCGATCCCGCAGGAGGGCAAGGCCCTGGCCGCGCACCGCGCCGAGGTCGGGATGGTCTTCCAGAGCTTCAACCTCTTCGCGCACAAGACGATCCTCGAGAACGTCACGCTCGGCCCGATCAAGGTCCGGGGCATGGCCAAGGCGGAGGCCGAGGAGAAGGCTCGTGCGCTGCTCGAGCGGGTCGGCGTGGCCAACCAGGCCGACAAGTACCCCGCCCAGCTCTCCGGTGGCCAGCAGCAGCGCGTGGCGATCGCCCGCGCGCTCGCGATGGAGCCCAAGGTGATGCTGTTCGACGAGCCCACCTCCGCCCTCGACCCGGAGATGATCAAGGAGGTGCTCGACGCCATGGTCGACCTCGCCCGGGGCGGCATGACCATGGTCGTCGTCACCCACGAGATGGGCTTCGCGCGCACCGCGGCCAACCGGGTGGTCTTCATGGCCGACGGCCAGATCGTCGAGGAGGGCACCCCCGAGGAGTTCTTCACCAACCCGAAGTCGGACCGCGCCAAGGACTTCCTCGGCAAGATCCTCAAGCACTGATCGAGACCACAGCCTGGCCCGGGGGAACTCAGGCCTCGAACAAAAGGAGAAGTCATGCGATTCACGCGCACCAAGGCGACGCTTGCCGCCGTCGGCCTTGCCCTCTCGCTCGCCGCCTGCGGCGGTGACTCCGGGGGTGACGACCACATCGACCTCGGGGACGTCGAGAAGGCCTCCGACCTGTCGGGGACACCCAAGGAGCTCGCCGACGCCGGCACCATCAAGATCGGCGTGAAGTTCGACCAGCCCGGGATCGGCAACAAGGAGCCCGGCACCGACACCCCCACCGGGTTCGACATCGAGATGGGCCGCATCATCGCCGCCCGCCTCGGCATCCCCGAGGACAAGATCGAGTGGGTCGAGACGGTCTCGGACAACCGCGAGCCCTTCCTCCAGAACGGCAACGTCGACCTGGTGATCGCGTCCTACTCCATCACCGACGACCGCCGCAGCATCGTCGGCCAGGCCGGCCCCTACTACGTGACCGGCCAGCAGCTCCTCGTCCGCGAGGAGGACAAGGACAAGATCACCGGTCCGGACGACCTCAAGGGCATCAAGGTCTGCTCGGTCGAGGGCTCGACGTCCCTGCAGCGCGTCGAGGACGAGTACGGCGCCCAGCCGGTCCCGTTCGCGACGTACTCCGAGTGCGTCGACCAGCTCGAGAACAAGACCGCCGACGCGGTCACGACCGACGGCGCGATCCTGCTCGGCTACGCCGCTGACGACCCGGACAACCTGGAGGTCGTCGGTGACGTGTTCTCCGAGGAGCGCTACGGCATCGGCTTCGAGAAGGGCGACGCCGAGATGTGCCAGTTCCTGAACGACACGATCGAGAACTCCTACAAGGACGGCACCTGGGCCGACGCGTTCGAGGCGACGCTGGGCAAGTCCGGCGTGGACACGCCCGACCAGCCCGCGGTCGACGCGTGCGCCTGACCTGTCCCTGACGTGGTGGGTGGGGTCCCGGGCGCACCGGGGCTCCACCGCCCGTCCCCCTGACCCGTAGACGAGGAGGCCTGCGTGGACACGCTGATCGACAACTTCGACCAGATCCTGCTGGCGTTCGCACGCACCATCGAGATGGTGCTGATGGCCGGCGTGCTGGCCGCGGTGGTCGGTTCCTTCCTCGCCGCCCTGCGGGTCTCTCCCATCCCGCTGGGGCGGGCCTTCGGGACGTGGTACGTCAACACGGTCCGCAACACGCCGCTGCTGCTGATCATGCTGATCTTCATCTTCGGCCTGCCCGAGCTCGACATCCGTCCTGAGCTCGACCTCAACTCGGTGCTCGGCATCGACGACCCGGTCCGGCTGCTCCAGTTCAACGTGTTCTACGTGTTCGGGACCACGGCGCTCGGGCTCTACACCGCGTCGTTCATCTGCGAGGCGCTCCGCTCGGGCATCAACTCGATCCCGGTCGGTCAGGCCGAGGCCGCGCGGTCGGTCGGGATGACGTTCGCGCAGACGCTGCGGTTCGTGATCCTCCCGCAGGCGTTCCGGGCGGTGGTGCCGCCGGTCACGAGCGCACTGATCGCGATGACCAAGAACAGCAGCATCGCCGCCGCCGTCGGCGTCCCCGAGGCCACCTCGCTGATGCGGAAGCTGGTCAACGACCACGGGTCCGACCTGTGGGCGATCTTCATCGGGTTCGCCGTCGGCTACATGATCCTCGTCGCGGTCATCGCGGCCGTGTCGAGCATGATCGAGCGCCGGATGAAGGTGGCCTGATGAGCACGAGCGTCCTCTTCGACGAGCCCGGCCCGCTGACCCGCAGGCGCCACAAGCTCTACAGCCTGGTGTTCGCCCTGGTGTCCGCCGGCGTGCTGGCCTGGGTGGTCTACAAGCTCAACGCCGCCGGCCAGTTCGACCCGCAGATCTACCAGGACCTGTCCCAGCCCAACGTCTGGAACGCGATCGGCGACGGCGTGGTCAACACGCTCAAGGCCGCCGCGCTCGGCATCGTGCTCGCAGTGGTGCTCGGCGCCGGCCTCGCGGTGGCCCGGCTGTCCGACCACGCGGTCGTGCGGGTGCCGGCCACCCTGGTGGTGCAGTTCTTCCGGGCCGTCCCCCTGCTGCTGCTGATCATCGCGCTGTTCGCCTACATGAGCATCCAGGGCATCGAGTCCGAGGTCGCGTCGCTGTCGTCGCTGGTGATCGGGCTGATGCTCTACAACGGTGCCGTGCTGGCCGAGGTGTTCCGGGCCGGAGTCAACGCCGTCCCCCGCGGCCAGAGCGAGGCGGCGTACGGCATCGGCATGCGCAAGACCCAGGTGATGTGGGTCGTGCTGATGCCGCAGGCGGTGCGCTTCATGCTCCCCGCGATCATCAGCCAGTGCGTGGTGGTCCTGAAGGACACCTCGCTGGGCTTCGTGGTGATCTACCTGGAGCTGCTCCGCCAGGGCAAGCTGATCGCGGAGTACGTCGACAACAGCCTGATCACCTACCTGCTGATCGCGGTCATCTACATCACGATGAACAGCCTGGTGTCCGCGCTGGCCGTCTGGCTCGAGCGCCGGCTCTCCCGTCGGGGACGTGCCGCGGCGCAGTCGGTGGCCGCCACCGAGGCGGTCGTCTCCCAGGGCTGAGCTACCGGGCGGGCTTCTCGGTCACCCAGAGCTTGATCACGCCCTGGACCACGACGGTGCCGTCCTCGCGCACGCCGCGCACGCGCACCGGCACGTCCGGGTTGTCGCCGGTCCACTGCTCGGGGTCGGTCTCCGCGACGCAGGTGATGTCGCTGGTGGCCTTGGCGGTGTACTCCACCTCCATGCCCTTGGGGATCCACCGTCTGTCGCTCGGCACGGTCGCCTCCGCGAGCGCGCCCATGGCGGCCTCCAGGCCGTTGCAGATCGCGATCACGTGCACGGTCCCGATGTGGTTCTGCACGCCGCGGCGCTTGCGGATGGTGAGCTCGGCGTAGTTGGGCCGGAGCTCCACGAACCGGGGGTGCACGGTGGCGAAGTACGGCGCCTTCTGGCTGAACAGCAGCGAGAAGATCCGGCGCCCCTGGGGCAGCTTGCTGACCTTGGTGTACAGGTCCATCACGGTCGACATGACCGCGAGCCTATATTACCGATGAGTAACACGTCGACGTGACGTGCCGAACACCGCCGCCACGTCGAGCGAGCAGCCGATCAGCGTGGCGACGCCGCCGTCACGCTGCGGTTCGTCGAACCACAGGCCGCGGGTGAACCCGAGCTTGTCGAGGACCCGCAGCGAGGCGGCGTTGCGGTGGTCCGGCGCGGCGAAGCACTCCGGGGCGTCCGGGTAGGCCGGGACGACCACGTCGCACAGGAACCGCCACAGCATCCGGGCGCCCGTCCCCCGCCCCACCCAGGCGGCCTCGCCGACCAGGTAGTCGAACCCGACCGCGTCGGGCTTGGCCGTGAGCAGCGCCCACTCGGGGTGGTCGCCGACCCGGTAGTCCTGGACCATCCCGACCGAGCGGCCGTTGAGCTCGACCACCCACCGCCGGGTCGGCTCGGTGCCGTCGATCGCCGGGCCGTAGTGCCGCTCCGCCGCCGCGAGGTCGGCCGCCTCGTCGTCCCACCACCGCACCACGTGCGGGGCGTGGGTCCAGCGGACGGCGTCGGCGAGGTCGGCGCGGGTCATCGGGCGGAAGCCGACCGTCGCCGACGGCACCTGGGCCGTCCGGCGCAGGTGGTCCGCGTCGTCCGGGTCCTCACCGGTGGGGGCCGGAAGGTCCTGGAACGCCGACCGGTCGCTGTCGGGTACGTCGGCGGCGAACCGTGCCACGGGGCCGGAGAGGTCGACCGCCCAGAGGTCGCTGCCGGTGAGCGCCGCGGCAGCCGTCAGCCGCTCGGCCGCGCCGAGGAGGGACTCCCCCGGGTCGGCCGGGCCACGGCACAGCCGGAGGTCGAACGCTCCTGCCTGGTGCGACAGGCCGCCGCGGCGGCGTACCGCCACGGCGACCTCGCGGGAACCGGTCACGACGGGTTACCGGGCGACCTCGGTGGCGCGCGACTCCCGGATCACGGTGACCTTGATCTGGCCGGGGTAGGTGAGCTCGTGCTCGAACTCCTTGGCGATGTCGCGGGCCAGCACCTGGGCGCCGATGTCGTCGACCACGTCGGGCTTCACCATCACCCGGACGTCGCGGCCCGCCTGCATGGCGAAGACCTTCTCGACCCCCGCGTGCGCCTGGGCTATCTCCTCGAGGCGGTGCAGCCGCTCGACGTAGGCCTCCAGCGACTCCCGGCGGGCACCGGGACGGCCACCGCTGACCGCGTCGGCGGCCTGGGTGATGACGGCCTCGACGGTGCGCGGCTCGACCTCGTTGTGGTGCGCCTCGATCGCGTGCACCACGTCGTCGGACTCGCCGTACTTCCGGGCGAGCTCGGCGCCGACGATCGCGTGCGAGCCCTCGGCCTCGTGGGTGAGCGCCTTGCCGATGTCGTGGAGGAACGCGCCGCGCACGCAGGCGGCCCGGTCGAGGCCGAGCTCGTCGGCGAGCAGGCCGGCCACGTGGGCGGACTCGACGAGGTGGGCCAGCACGTTCTGGCCGTAGGAGGTGCGGTAACGCAGCCTGCCCATCGTCGCGACGAGCACCGGGTGCAGGTCGGTGACGCCGACCTCGAACGCGGCGTCCTCCCCCGCCTTCACGCAGAGCCGGTCGACCTCGCCCTCGCAGCGCTGGTGGACCTCCTCGATGCGGGTCGGGTGGATCCGCCCGTCGGCGACGAGCTCCTCGAGCGTGAGCCGGCCGACCTCGCGGCGGACCGGGTCGAAGCAGCTGAGCATGACCGCGTCGGGGGTGTCGTCGATGATCAGGTTCACGCCGGTGATCTGCTCGAACGACCGGATGTTGCGCCCCTCGCGGCCGATCACGCGGCCCTTCATGTCGTCGCTGGGCAGCGCCACCGTAGCCACCACCGACTCGGCGGTCTGCTCCGAGGCGAGCCGCTGGATGACCGTGCTGAGGATGCGCTTGGCCCGCACCTCGGCCTCGTCCTGAGCCGCCCGCTCGATGTCGCGGGCGAGGATCGCGGCGGTGCGCTTGGCGTCGGTCTCGATGGTCTCCACGAGCTGGGCGCGCGCGTCCTCGGCGGTCAGGCCGGCGACCCGCTCGAGCACTCGCCGGCGCTCGTCCTCGAGCTCGACGAGCTCGGCCCGGCGACCCTCCAGGGAAGCCTCCGCCTCGGCGAGGCTCTGGGAGCGCTCCTCGAGGTGGCGCTGCTCGAGGTCGAGCCGCTCCTCGCGCTCGGTGAGCCGGTGCTCACGGCGCTCGATGTCCTGGCGTTGCTCCTGCAGGTCCTGGTGCAGGTCGTGCTCGCGACGGGTGGCGCGGCTGCGGTGGAGGAGCAGCACGGCGACGGTGGCGACCGCCATCACGACCGCGACTCCGAGGACCAGGACCAGCAGCTCGACGAGTCCGAGATCACCCATGTCAGGCTCCTGTCCGTCGTGCGGACGACGGGTCGCCGACACGGGCCGACCGACCCTGCCCGCCCCGTCGGCGAAGGGTCGTCGATCGTCGTGCCAGCGTCGTGCCGTGCGCAGTCCCGGCCCGAGCCGGGGTTTGATGTCTGTTCAGGCTCCGGTTGCCCGGAGGAGGAAAAGCTGGTGCTCTTTCGAGGCTAGGTCGGCGACCCTGACCGGTCAAGAAATGCCCCATCTCCGGCCTAGTCGGAAGCCGGCCGGCTGCAGGCGGGCCGGCCGTGGACGGCTGGAGCTACTCGCTGGGCTCGATGACGTCCGACGCGTCGTGGCCGATGCTCTCGAGCTCCTCCCGGACGACGCGGAACGCCACCGACGAGGGGTATCCCTTGCGGGCGAGCATCCCGGTCAGCCGCCGGATCGCGGTGTCGCGGTCGAGCCGGGCCGCGGTGCGCAGCTTGCGGCGGACGAGGTCACGCGCGGACTCCAGCTCGTCGTCGGGGTCGACCTCGTCGAGGACCTCGCGGGCCACCTCGTCGTCGACGCCCTTGCGACGCAGCTCCTGCGCCAGCGCTCGTCGGGCGAGGCCCTTGCCGGCCTGGCGCGACTCCACCCAGGACCGGGCGAACGCCTCGTCGTCGACCAGGCCGACCTCCTCGAACCGGTCGAGCAGCCGGACCGCGACCTCCTCGGGCACGCCCTTCTTCGCGAGCTTCCCCTCGAGCTCGGACCGGCTCCGCGCGCGGCCGGTCAGCTGGTCGAGCAGGATCTTGCGGGCCACGGCCTCCTGGTCGGCCTCCGGGCCCAGCGCCACCGGGTCGTCGGGCACCGTGTCGTCAGGCACCCCCTGGTCGGGCACCGGCCGGCCGCCGTGGCTGGCCAGCCAGGCCTCCACGCCCATCCGGACGTCGCCCTCCACTGCCTCGGACACAGGGCCGCCCGCCTGGTCCCCTGGGAGTTCGGGACCAGACGGACGGCGTTCGTGGACTTCGTTCACGTCGAGCGGTGCGCGACGGCTCAGAAGTCGATGTTGGTCGGCTCGGCCGGCAGCGGAGCGGCCTCCGCGTTGACCTGCGGCCCGACACCGAGCTTCTCGAGGATCTTCTTCTCGAGCTCGTTGGCGAGGTCGGGGTTGTCGCGCAGGAAGGTCCGGGCGTTCTCCTTGCCCTGGCCGAGCTGGTCGCCCTCGTAGGTGTACCAGGCGCCGGCCTTGCGGACGAGGCCCGCCTCGACCCCGACGTCGATCAGACCGCCCTCGCGGCTGATGCCCTGGCCGTACATGATGTCGAACTCCGCCTGCTTGAACGGCGGGGCCACCTTGTTCTTCACGACCTTGACGCGCGTCCGGTTGCCGACCATCTCCTGGCCGTCCTTCAACGTCTCGATCCGGCGCACGTCGAGGCGCACGGAGGAGTAGAACTTCAGCGCCCGGCCACCGGTCGTGGTCTCCGGGGAGCCGAACATCACGCCGATCTTCTCGCGCAGCTGGTTGATGAAGATCATCGTGGTGCCGGCGCCGTTGAGCGCACCGGTCATCTTGCGCAGCGCCTGGCTCATCAGCCGGGCCTGGAGGCCCACGTGGCTGTCGCCCATCTCGCCCTCGATCTCGGCGCGGGGCACGAGCGCCGCCACCGAGTCGATCACGATCAGGTCGAGCGCGCCGGAGCGGACCAGCATGTCCGCGATCTCGAGCGCCTGCTCACCGGAGTCGGGCTGCGAGACCAGCAGCGCGTCCGTGTCGACTCCGAGCGCCTTGGCGTAGTCGGGGTCGAGGGCGTGCTCGGCGTCGATGAACGCCACGATGCCACCGGCCCGCTGGGCGTTGGCCACCGCGTGCAGGGCGACCGTCGTCTTTCCTGAGGACTCGGGACCGTAGATCTCGACCACGCGTCCGCGCGGCAGACCGCCGATCCCCAGTGCCACGTCGAGCGCGATGGCGCCCGTCGGGATGACCTCGAGCGCCGCCCGGGTCTCCTCGCCCAGTCGCATGACCGAGCCCTTGCCGAACTGCCGCTCGATGTTAGCGAGCGCGGCGTCCAGCGCCTTGTCGCGATCTCCACCAGCCATGGTTGTCCGTCCGTCTGTCCGCCTCGAGGGGGAGCCTGCTGTCTTCTTCATCGCCAACGACACTAGAGGGGCCTTCCGACAGTTTGCGATTCCGATGTCGCGACCTGGGGAGAACCCGCGCCGTCCCACCTTCTGTGATCCTTCGTCGCAAGCCTAGCCGAACAGGTGTTCGACCCGGCTGCGCGACACGCCCGCGTGTGTTCGGTGGCGGGCGCGCCGCCCGTCGAGCGCCGCGAGCTAGAGTCCGAGCCAGCTTCGAGGGGGTGTGCATGCCGAACGAACCGATGCCGTCCGAGGCCAAGGACGCCGGGCCCTTCTTCCACGGGACGAAGGCCCACCTGCGGCCGGGAGACCTGCTGCAACCCGGCTACAGCTCCAACTTCGGCGCGCGAAGGACGGCGAACCACCTCTACCTGACCGCAACCCTGGACGCGGCCACCTGGGGAGCAGAGCTGGCGGTGGGCGAGGGACCCGGCAGGATCTACCGCGTGGAGCCCACGGGCCCCTTCGAGGACGACCCCAACCTGACGGACAAGAGGTTCCCCGGCAACCCGACACGGTCCTACCGCACCCGGGAGCCACTGCGCGTGGTCGGCGAGGTCCTGGACTGGGAGCCACACTCCCCCGAGGTGCTCCAGGAGATGCGGGACCACCTCGAGGAGCTCGAACGGCTTGGCATCGAGGCCATCGACGACTGAGCCAGGACCACGAACTGGTCAGCCGAGGCAGGCAACCTAGTGACTGCTCACCCCGTTGAGAAGGCATGGAGCATGTGACCGATGCGTGACGAGACGGCGTTCATCGAGTTCGCCGAGGCGGTGCGCGGCCAGCTGCGCCGAACGGCCTACCTGATGTGCGGCGACTGGGAGCAGGCGTCGGACCACGTCCAGGAGGGGCTCATCCGCGTCTACGTGGCGTGGCCACGGCTGACGCGAGCCGGGCGGGAGCACGCCTACGCCCGCAAGGCCGTGGTCAGCGCGTTCATCGACCACTCCCGGCGCCGGTCGAGCACCGAGATCCCCGCAGAGCCCGACCACAACGTGTCCTCGGGGCGGGACATCGCCGAGTCCGTCGCGTTGCGCGCCGCCCTCATGTCGGCTCTCACCGACCTGCCTCCGCGGCAGCGGGCGTGCGTGGTGCTGCGCTACTTCGACGACCTCAGCGTCGCCGACACGGCGGCTGCTCTCGGCTGCAGCGAGGGAACGGTCAAGAGCCAGACCTCCCGGGCGCTGGCCTCGCTCCGGTCCATGTTCGAAGGTTCGCCGGTCGGCGGGCTGGCCACTGAAGGAGCGACACCATGGTGAACGACCTGCGCGAGCTGCTGAGTGACAACGTCGCCTCTCCGCCCCACGACAAGCTCGACCTCGGGACCGTGCTCGTCGGTGGTCGACGCCGCCTGCGCCGCCGCCGCATCGCGGTCCTCGGGGGCACGGCCCTCGCGACGGCCGCGGTCGTCGTGACCGGGTCACTGGCCTCGCTGGGCGGCGGGCCGCCCGACTTCGCGAGCGCCGGGGTCCCGCGGCCGGACGCGCCGACGCTGCGGTTGGCCGACGCCGTGGCAGCGGCGGAGGGCACGGACTACCGCGTGCTGGCGTCGTACACCAACGACAACCTGGACCGCGACAACGGCCAGTACTTCGACGGGGTGACCGACGACGGGCTGATCCTGTTCCGCGACGGGCCGCGGATGGACCAGCTCCGGCCACGGTTCGCTCTCCTGAACCCCGCCACGGGCGAGAAGGACTGGCTGCCGGACCTCGACGTCGGACAGGCGCAGACCTGGCCGCTCGAGCTCGGCGACGACCGGCTGATGCTGCTGGGTGCCGAGGGCGGCATGAAGGTGAAACCCGTCGTCTACGTCTTCGACCGCGAGCGCCGACAGTGGGACACGATGAAGTGGCCGGGACTGCCCGAGCTGGACGACCCGTTCGGGATCTCGCTCGGGCCCGACGACCGGCTCTACGTCCCCGTGCCGGCGACCCAGGGCCGGCCCCCCGAGGGAGGCTGGCCGACCGGCCCGGACGGCGAGGCGGACGACGCCGACGCCGAGGGAGACACCTACCGGCTCTGGTCGGCATCGCTGACCGACAGGTCCGACGTCCGCGACGAGGGACTCACGGTGGGCTCCGTGGCGTTCACCGACCACGCGATGGTGTGGACCGACTCCACCAACGGCGACAGTGGCCGCGTGCACGTGCGCAACCTCGACACCGGTGCTGAGCACGCGTTCGACCCCCGCTCCGGGGAGAAGTGCAACCTGCTGTCCTTCGGCGCGACCGACGACCGGATCGTGCTGGGGCAGTACTGCGGGACCTACGACGACGGCGTCCGCGACGACCGCGTGCAGGTCCTCGACACCGACGGCGGTCAGGTGGTCACGCTGCAGGGCAGCGGCATCGAGGGCGCGCTCGCCTCCGACGCCGGTCCCGGAGTCGTGACGGTGACCTCCTACGAACCGGATCGTGCCGGCACCTACGTCTACGACCTCGACTCGGGACGGTTCCTGCGGATCACCGACGACGTCTCGTCGTGGAGCACGAGCGGGCCGACTCGGGACGGGCAGTTCCTGTGGAACACCCCGGAGAACAGGGGTCACGGGATGACCCAGCATCTCGGCGAGCTCAGCGACTGACCGGGTCCGCCCAGGGGCCGGACAGGGACGCGGGGTCAGAGCGCGAGCGGCGCCTCGGTGTCGTACGGCGTGCGCCCGGCCGTCCTGCGTGCGAACTCCGCGGCGGTGGCCACCCCGGAGACGAGCAGCGCGGCGAACACGTTGAGGGCGACGAAGCCGAACGCCCCCATCACCACACCCGCGAGCGCTCCCGCGGCGGCCGCGACGAGGCCCATCACCAGGTCGGCCGCGCCCTGCACGTCGGTGCGGGCCGCCAGCGGCGCCGACTCCGACAGCAGCGTCGAGGCCGTCACCGTGCACAGCGACCAGCCCAGACCGAGCAGGAACAGCCCGAAGCCGATCTGCAGCGAGGCACCCTCCGGCGAGCCGCCGGCCAGCAGGACCGACAGCAGCAGCACGACCGCGCCGGCCATCAGCACCGGTGGGCGGCCGAACCGGTCCGCCGCCCAGCCGACCACCGGCGCCAGGAAGAACATGCCGAGCACGTGCACGCTGATCACGATGCCGATCACCTCGAGCGACGCGCCGCCGTGGTGCATGTGCAGCGGCGTCATCACCATCACCGCGACCATCACGGCGTGCGCGAGGGCGAGGGCCGAGATCCCCGCAGCGACGCCGGGGCGCTCGCGGGCCACCTGCCAGACGCGCGACCACGACGTACTCGTGTGCACGACGCCGGCGCCACGGGCCAGCGCCGCCTCCCGGGCGACGACGAGCGGGTCGGGCCGGAGCCGCAAGGCCAGCACCAGGGCGGCCCCGAGGATCGCCACGGTGGCGAAGACGAAGGGCCCGGTCAGCCGCGGCAGCCCGAGCTCGTGCGCGACCCGCCCGGCCGGACCGGTCAGGTTGGGGCCGGCGACCGCGCCCACCGTCGTCGCCCACACCACCAGGGACAGCGAGCGTGCCCGGTGGTCGGGGCGGGCCAGGTCGGTGGCCGCGTAGCGGGACAGCCCGTTCGCCGCGGTCGTGGACCCGAGCAGCGTGGCGCCGACGAGCAGCAGGGCGAAGGAGCCGACGACGCCGGCAACGACGCACAGCGCGGCCCCGGCCGCCCCCAGCACGTAGCCCAGGACGAGACCGGGGCGCCGCCCGCGCCGGCCCATCAGGTGGGCCAGCAGGAACGACGCGATCGCGGCCCCGAGCACCTGCATGGTCTGGGCCAGCCCGGCCAGGCGCTCGGACCCGGAGATCTCCTCGGCCAGGATCGCGGCGACGGCGATGCCGATGGTGAGCCCGAGCCCGCCCAGGCTCTGCGCGACGACGAGCGAGGACAACGTGCGGCGCTGCACCTGCGCGACCTTGTGGTCGGGCCAGCGCACTCCCCCGGCAACTCCGCGGGCCATCCCGTCGAGACCGCCACCGACCCAGCCCGCGAGACGACGGCCCGCCCGGGCCGCCGGGTCCCTGGGCGGGGTCACCGTTCGCTCGCCGGAAGGCCGAGCGCCTCGCGCACCACGCTCCACACCGCCTTGGGCGGTTCACCCTTGGCCAGCGCCTCCTGCACGGTGCGGCCGCCGAGTCCGGAGAGCACCTGCTGCTCCGACCAGTGCCGCGCGTAGGCCCGTGACCCGAGCGCCTGCTCCATCCGTGACCAGAACTCCGTGTGCCGCACGCTCACGACCCTACGTCGTACAGGTGGTGCTCCACGTCGTGCAGGTGGTAGCGCCCGAGGCTCGTCACGGTGAACCTGGCGCCGTCGCTGCGGCGTCCGGTGCGCAGCCACTGGTCGCCGCTGACGCCTGCGTAGCGGTCGGCCACGGCAGCGGCCGCCGCGACGAGCTCACCGGCCACGCTGGCGGGGTCCTGCTCGTCGTAGTGCTCCTCGACCGCGGTCGCGTCCTGGTCCCAGCTCGCGAAGAGCGGGTCGTCCTCGGCGAGCATCCGGCCGAGCCTCTCGCCGAAGATGCGGTGCACGTCGCGGACGTGGCAGGCGTACTCCAGCGGCGACCAGATGTTCTCCGCCGGACGCACCGCGCAGTCGGGGTCGGCCAGCGCCACCTTCCACCGGCGGGCGGTCGCGCGCAGGGCGTCGGGCAGCGTCGCGGGGTCGACGGCGGCGGCGTCGTAGGAGCACTCCGGGCAGGGGCGCTCGAGGACCCAGGTCCAGTCCTTGGTGTCGGGCTCGATGCTCACTCCCCCAGTGTGGCGCAGGCCCGGCGCGGGGTGGCGACGTGTGACGGACGTCGTACGGCGACGGACGTCCCGACACCGGGCCCGGCCGACCTGGAAGGATGGGGCCATGCCCGGCGAATTCAGCACCCGCACGGCGACAGAGGCCGACCTCGACGACATCGCGGCCATCTACAACCACGCGGTCGAGCACAGCCTGGCGACCTTCGACCTCGAGCCGCCCGACCGCGACTACTGGCTCGCCAAGCTCGCCGGCGACCACCCCGGGGACCACCTGCTGGTCGCGGTCGACGACGGCGACTCCGTGGTCGGCTACGCCTACTCGTGGTCCTACCGGCCGCGGCCGGCGTACGCCCTGACCCGGGAGACCTCGATCTACCTCGACTCCTCGGTGCGCGGCCGGGGCGTGGGCCGGATGCTCTACCCGGCGCTGCTGCAGACGATGGCGGTGTCGGGCGTGCACACCGCGGTCGCGCTGGTGGCGCTGCCCAACCCGGCGAGCCAGCGGCTGCACGAGTGGTGCGGCTTCGAGCAGGTCGGCCACATGCGCGAGGTGGGCTACAAGTTCGACCAGTGGATCGACGTGGCGTGGTACCAGAAGATGCTCGTCAACCTGCCGTGACCCGAACCTAGCCGAGCAGCAGCTTGTCGAGCCGGCGCGAGACGACGTAGAGCCCGACCATCCCCATCGCCAGCAGGTAGACCACCGAGATCACCGAGTCGATCGAGACGGCGCCGGTGGTGAGCTCGCGGCAGAGCACCACCCCGCGGTAGAGCGGGGTCGCCTCGACCACCCAGCGCAGCACCCCGTCGAAAGCCGTGATCGGGAAGAACGTCGCCGAGAAGAGGAACATCGGCATGATCGCGAGCTGGACGAACTCGAAGTCCTGCCAGGAGCGCATGTAGGTCGTCAGCGCCATGCAGATCGCCGAGAAGCCGAAACCGATCACCAGCGTCGCCGGCACGGCCAGCAGCGCCCACCACGAGTCGACGAGGCCCATCGCCAGCATCACCAGCAGGAAGCCGGCGGAGTAGACGCCGCCGCGCAGCAGCGCCCAGGTGATCTCGCCACGCGCCACGTCGGTCGGCCGCAGCGGCGTCGCCAGCACGGCGTCGTAGAGCTTCTCGAACTTCAGCTTGAAGAAGATGCTGAACGTCGAGTCCATCACGGCCCCGTTCATCGCCGACGCGGCGAGCATGCCGGGCGCCACGAAGGCGGCGTAGTCCACGGTGCGGCCGTTGAACTGGAACGAGTCGATCATCTGGCCGACGCCGACCCCGATGGAGAACAGGTAGAGCAGCGGCTCGAAGAACCCGGTGATGAAGAAGACCTTGCTGCGTCGGTGCGCCAGGTAGTTGCGCAGCACCAGCCGCCAGGACGGGGACCAGCTGCGGCCGCGGCGAGGGGCGTCGCCGGGCACGGCCAGTCCGCGCGCCGGGTGGTCGAGCCTGTCGCCCGGCTGGTCGAGCCTGTCGCCCGGCTGGTCGAGCCTGTCGAGACCCATCAGTGCACCAGCGTCCTGGTCAGCCGGCGCACCGCCCACCACCAGCCGACCGCGAACATCACGGCCAGGTAGGCGACGTGCACCAGGGCCGCCGACGCGTCGACGTTGCCGACGGTGAGCATCCGGGTCAGGTCGACGCCGTGCCACAGCGGTGTGGCCACCGCGAGCCACTGCATCGCCGGCGGCAGGTTGGTGATCGGGAAGAACGCCCCGGAGAACAGGAACAGCGGCACCAGGCCGACCCGGTAGATCACCGGGAACGCCGTCTGGCTCTTGAGCCCGGCGCTGAGTCCGTAGAGCGGGGTCGCGAAAGCCATCCCGAGGAGCAGCTGCACGAGGAACGCGAGCAGCGCACCGACCACCGAGTCGAAGACGTCGAACAGCGAGAGCACGAGCATGAAGACGCCGCACGCTGTCGCCACCCGGAACAGCACGAACGCGAGGTGCGCGGTCACGATGTCGCTCACCGACAGCGGCGTGGCGGCCATGCCGAGGTAGGTCTTGTTCCACTTCACCGCGCCGTAGACCGGCCACATCACCTCGCCGGTCGCGATCGTCATCGCGTGCGCCGCGACCAGACCCGGCGCGATGAACGCGAGGTACGACGGGGCGCCCTGCAGGTCGGCCGACCCGTCGTCGATGAACCCGCCGAGCAGCACCCCCATCGCGAACACGTAGAACAGCGGCATCACGAAGGAGGTGAACACCGAGCCGCGCCAGGTGCGGCGGTAGACGGTGACCCAGTAGTCGACCTGCCGGCCGAGCATGGTGAGCCGCCCCGGCGCCGCTCCCGCCGGCGGGTGGTCGAGACCGTCCGTCGGGTGGTCGAGCCTGTCGAGACCCATCAGTCGACCAGGGTGCGGCCGGTGAGGTGGAGGAAGACGTCCTCCAGCGTGGACCTGCGGACCAGAACCGCCACCGGGTCCAGGCCGAGCTCGTGAACGCGGGCGAGCGTCTCCTCGCCGTCCTCGGTGTAGAGCAGCAGCCGGTCGGGCAGCACCTCGACCCGCGCGGCCAGCCCGGCCACCTGCTCGGCGCGCGCCTCGTGCTGGCCGACGCCGAAGCGCAGCTCGGTGACCTCGCGGGTGGAGTGCTCGCGGATCAGCGACAGCGGCGACCCCTCGGCGACGATGCGCCCCTTGTCCATCACCACGAGCCGGTCGCAGAGCTGCTCCGCCTCGTCCATGTAGTGCGTGGTGAGCACGAGGGTGACGCCCTCCTGCTTGAGCCGGAACAGCTTGTCCCACAACGTGTGCCGGGCCTGCGGGTCCAGGCCGGTGGTCGGCTCGTCGAGCAGCAGCAGGTCGGGCTGGTTGATCAGCGAGCGGGCGATCGTCAGCCGCCGCTTCATGCCGCCGGAGAGGGCCTCGACCTTCGCCTTCGCCTTCTCGGCGAGCTGGAAGAACCGCAGCAGCTCGTCGGCGCGTGCGCCCGACTCGGCCCGGGGCAGCCCGAAGTAGCGGCCGTAGACCACGAGGTTGTCGCGGATGCTCAGCTCGGTGTCGAGCGTGTCCTCCTGCGGGCACACGCCGATGCGCGCGCGGATCTGCGGCCCCTGCGTCGCCGGGTCCATGCCGAGGATGCGCAGCTCGCCGCCGCTCGGCGGTGACACCGCGGCGACCATCCGCATCGTCGAGGACTTGCCCGCCCCGTTGGGCCCGAGGAACCCGAAGGCCTCCCCCGGCCGCACGTCGAGGTCGATCCCGCAGACCGCCTCGAAGTCGCCGTAGGACTTGCGCAGACCGACCGCCCGCACCAGCGACGCCGGCTCGACGCGACTCGCCTCGTCGTGCTGGCCGTGGATCGGTTCCGAGATCGAGTGAGGCACGTCATCGACCCTAGCCCCGGACACCGACAGGATTCACCCGACTTTCCGCGGCCGTGCAACCTTCCGCACCACGCCGGGCGTCCTGGGGGCGAAGGGGACGAACCCGTCTCCGGGACGGCGGACTAGGTTGACCACGGCAATCATGGGTCGGGCGCAGACGAACGGAGGCACCCGGGTGCTCCAGCAGGACCGCGACGCGTTCGACGCCTTCGTGCGGGCCCGGCTGCCCCACCTGCTGCGGCTCGGCCGTGCCCTGACCGGCAGCGAGCATGCCGGGGCGGACCTGGTCCAGGACGCGCTCGAGCGGTCGCTGATGCGCTGGTCGCGGATCGAGTCCGACGACCCCGAGGGCTACGTGCGCCGGGTGATGGTCACGCGCAACATCTCGGCGTGGCGACGGGTACGCCGGGAGCGGCTGATCGCCGACGTGCCGGAGACGTCGTACGACGACCCGCAGGCCGACCCGGCGCTGTGGGCCGCCCTCGCGCAGCTGCCGCCCCGGCAACGCGCGGTGATCGCGCTGCGCTACTACGAGGACCTGACCGAGGCGCAGACGGCCGAGCTGCTGGGGGTGTCGGCCGGGACGGTGAAGAGCCAGGCCAGCCGGGCGATGGCGAAGCTGCGCGACCTGCTCGCCGAGTCCGACGCGGCCGATGCCGCCCACGAGCGGGGAGGTGCCTGATGGACGAGCTCGAGAACCGGCTCCGCCGAGGACTGCAGCACCCGAGCATGTCCGCCGAGGCGACCGAGATCCTCGCCGATGTGCACCGTGGCGTGCGCAACCGGCAGCAGCGCCGCCTCGCCGTCGGTGCCGCCGGTGTCCTCGCCGTGCTCACCGCCACCGGCGTCCTCACCGGCACCTCCACCGGCCCGGACCGCTCGAGGGACATCGCGAACGGCCCGACCGCGTCACCGAGTGCGACGAGCGCGACCACCCGCCCGGCGACGCCCGACGCCGAATCCCTCACCGGCACTGCCGGCTTCGACGTCGCGACGAGCGGGGTGTTCTGGCTGAGCACGTCGACCTGTGGCGAGCAGCCGTGCTCGGTGCTGCACCGCGCGGAGCCGGGCGGAGGCGCCGAGGTGGTCCACACCTTCGCGTTCGACACTCCGGCCAGCGCGAACCGGGACGAGCTGCCCCCGGTGGAGTCCGTTCGTGTGTCCGACGACGGGCGTGACCTGTGGGTGTACCCGGGCTGGAACTCCGGGCTGTCCGGCGACGGTGGCCAGCTGTGGACCAGCCACGACGGCGGAGTCCAGTGGGCTCGGCAGGACCTCGGCGGCAACCCGAAGGACCGGCTCGAGGTGGAGCCCGTCGGCGACCAGGTGTTCGCGCTGCAGAGCTTCCCGTCCCGGGTGTGGCGATCGCCTGCCGGCTCCGACGACTGGGTGCCCGTCTCGTTGCCGGACGGCTACGGCTACGCCGACCAGCTCACCTCGCTCGGCAACAGCGTGGTGGTGTCGGCGATGAAGGACGACCGTCGGATGGTGCTCACCCTGAACGCCTCCGGCGGCAGCTGGCACGCGGCCGAGTACCCGTGCCAGGGCGAGGTCGGCGCGCTCCGCGGCACCGGGACGGTCCTGATGGCCCCGTGCCCCGGCGACGGCAGCTTCGCCGACGCGCCGCTGGTGGTGTGGCGCAGCTGGGACGGCGAGATGTGGAAGCCGTTCGCGGGGGTGAACCACTCGTCGTACGTCGACAACGTCTTCCCGATCGACGACGACTCGGTCTTCGTCGTGACCGGCGACGGCGGCCTGATCGTCACCGAGACCGGCCAGGAGCAGGTGGACCTGCCACTGGGCAAGAACGACGGCTCTCTCCAGGGCCGAGTTCGTCCGACGCCGCACCGCGGCTACCTGCTGGTGACCTCGCCGCCGCGGCTGCTCACCACGGACGACGGCGGGCAGACCTGGACCCTCGTCGGCTGACGGGCGTACCGTCGAACGGTGGGACCAGCGCCGGTGCCCATGCCGGACGAGGTGCGGACCGCCGAGGTCGTCGGTTGCCTGTGCCTCGCCACGGACCTGGCCATCGGGTTCCCGTTCGAGCACGGCCTGCAGAGCACGCTCGTGGCGATGCGGCTGGCCAGCCGGCTGGGCGTGAGCACCGACATCGCGAAGCAGACCTACTACGGCTGCATGCTCTTCTACGTCGGCTGCACCACCGATGCCGAGATCGCGGCGGAGCTGTTCCCTGACGGCGCCCTGCTGGAGCACTTCAACCCGGTCATGTTCGGCTCTCCGCTCGAGCTGACCCGCGGGATCGTGCGTGCGCTCGGCGACCCCGGGCGTCCTCCCGTGGTCCGCGCTCTCCAGGGCGTCGCCCGCCTACCTGCGGCGACCCGGGGTCACGAGCACCACATGCTGGCGATGTGCCAGGTCGCGGAGATGCTCGCCGCCCGGCTCGGGATGCCCCCCGAGGTCGTCGGCCTGGTCCGCGGCTACACCGCGCGGTGGGACGGCAGGTCGCCACCCCGAGACCTGGCCGGGGAGTCGATACCACTGGCGCTCCGGATCGCGCAGGTGGCACGTGACGCGACACTGCAGCAGGTGCTGGGCGGCGTGGACCGGGCAGCCCGCGTGATGGCCGACCGTGCCGGCAAGGCGTTCGACCCCGAGGTCGTCGAGGCGCTGCTCGAGGAACCCGACCAGATCCTGCGCCTGGACGATGCCGGTTCCGTGTGGTCGCAGGTGTTGGCCCTGGAGCCCGATCGACTCACGTTGCGCGGTGGCCAGGTGGACGAGGCGCTCTCGGCGATGGGCGACTTCGCCGACCTGGTCTCGTCGTACTTCGTCGGCCACTCTGCCGGCGTTGCGCACCTGGCCGCCGACGCAGCGACGCGAATCGGCCTGGCCCCCGCAGAGGTGCGGACCGTGCGGCGCGCCGGTTTCGTCCACGACGTCGGCCGGGTGGCGGTCAGCACCGCGGTGTGGAACAAGCCAGGCTCGTTCTCGGCTGACGAGTGGGAGCGCGTACGGTTGCACGCCTACCACTCCGAGCGCGTGCTGGCCGCGTCGTCCGCCCTGTCGCCAGTCGCGACGGTCGTCGGGACGCACCACGAGCGCCTCGACGGGAGCGGCTACCACCGAGGAGCCACCGGGCCCATGCTGGGCATGCCGGCGCGGGTGCTCGCGGCGGCAGACGCCTACCACACACTCATCGAGAACCGTCCCCACCGGCCGGCGGCAACGCCGGAGGAGGCGGCCGAGGCACTGGCGGGGGCTGCGAGTGCCGGCCGGCTCGACCCGGAGGCGGTGGCCGCGGTGCTGTCGGCCGCCGGAAGCACGGTGCCGCACATCGCTCGCCCGGCTGGACTCACCGCCCGGGAGGCGCAGGTCGTCACTCTCGTGGCCCGCGGGTTACAGACGAAGCAGGTCGCGCACCGGTTGGGCATCTCGGCCAAGACGGCGGACCGTCATCTGCAGAACGCCTACGCGAAGATCGGTGTCTCGACCCGTGCGGCGGCTGCCGTGTTCGCCATGCAGCACGGCCTGGTGTGGTGGGGAGAACTCCCGATACCGACCGCGCCCCGCCGTACCTAGCGTCGTGATCGGACGCACCCGGGACAGACCGGGTGCCGAGATCGGGAGGCGGCCATGGCATCGCAACGAGTAGCACCCACCGGGACCGGGCTCCGAGCGACCAGGTCGTCGGCTCTGCCCGTCCTCGCCTGGGCCGGCATCATCGGCCCTGTCCTGTTCACGGCTACCTTCCTCGCACAGGAGCTGGCTCGACGCGACGAGTACAGCCCGATGACCGAGACCGGTCAGCGCCCTGGAGGCCGGACCGAACGGGTGGATCCAGCAGCTGAGCTTCGTCGTGCTGGGGGTGCTCACGATGGCGCACGCTGTAGGGCTGCACGCCGGAGTCCGCCGGACCCGCGGTGGCGTGGCCGGTCCCGCTCTGCTGTTCCTCACCGGGATCGGCAGCCTCGTCGCCGCCGTCTTCCCACTGCGTGAGGATGCCGCCGGGGTCACCTACGACCCCGGGAGGTCACGCCGTCGGCGGCATGATCTTCTTCCTCGGCAGTCCTGCTCGCCCTGCTCCTGCTGTCCCGACGACTGCGCCAGGATCCCCGTTGGCGAGACCTCGCCGCCTACACCCTGGTCATCGGAGTGCTCCTGGTCGTGCTCGCTGTGGTGATGATCCGTCTCGCGATTCCGGACGACGCTCCGTTGCACGACTGGGCGGGCCTGCTCCAGCGCATCACCGTGGTCGGGCTGCTCTTCCCCTGCCGGGTCGCCCTCGGCGTGCGGCTGCTTCACAACGACCCGAGGCGCCGTGAACCTGTAGGTGGCGTGCGGCAGGATGGAGCGCGTGGCTGGCAAGGGCGGTACGACGGACGTGCTGGACGTCTTCAGCGCGCCCACCCGCACCTGGTTCCAGGCCGCCTTCGCCGAGCCGACGCCGGCCCAGGTCGGCGCGTGGCAGGCCGTCTCCGCGGGCCGCAACGCGCTGGTCGTCGCGCCCACCGGCTCCGGCAAGACGCTGTCGGCGTTCCTCTGGTCGCTGGACCGGATCGCGTCCGAACCTCGGCCGAAGGACAAGCTGCAGCGCTGCCGGGTGCTCTACGTCTCACCGCTGAAGGCGCTTGCGGTCGACGTGGAGCGCAACCTCCGGGCGCCGCTGACCGGCATCCGGCACACCGCGGCCCGGCTCGGCGAGCACGAGCCCGACATCACCGTGGGCGTCCGCTCCGGCGACACCCCCGCGTCCGACCGGCGCAAGCTGGCCACGACCCCCCCGGACATCCTGATCACCACGCCCGAGTCGCTGTTCCTGATGCTCACCTCGCAGGCCCGCGAGGCGCTGCGCGGCGTCGAGACCGTGATCGTCGACGAGGTGCACGCGGTCGCCGGCACCAAGCGCGGCGCGCACCTCGCGCTGTCGCTCGAGCGGCTCGACGAGCTGCTCGAGAAGCCCGCCCAGCGCATCGGCCTGTCCGCGACGGTCCGCCCGATCGAGGAGGTGGCCCGCTTCCTCGGCGGCTCCCGCCCGGTCGAGGTCGTCGCCCCGGGGTCGACCAAGGAGTGGGACCTCAAGGTCGTCGTGCCGGTCGAGGACATGACCGAGCTCGGCGTCCTGTCCGACGAGCCGGCCGAGGGGTCGGCCGCCGGCGGGGGCCAGCGCGGGTCGATCTGGCCGCACGTCGAGGAGCGGGTCGTCGACCTCGTCGAGCAGCACCGGTCCACGATCGTCTTCGCCAACTCGCGACGCCTGGCCGAGCGGCTGACCGCGCGGCTCAACGAGATCGCCACCGAGCGGGCGGGGCTCGCCGGGAGGGTGGTTTCGAGACGCCTCGCGAGCTCGGCTCCTCAACCAACGGGGCGCCTTCGCAGCCGGGGCTGGGCAGCCCGGCGCAGGTGATGGCGCAGTCGGGGCAGTCCGAGGGGGCTCCGGTCACGATCGCCCGCGCCCACCACGGCTCGGTGTCCAAGGAGCAGCGGGCGATCATCGAGGACGACCTCAAGCGCGGTGCGCTGCCCTGCGTGGTGGCCACCTCCAGCCTCGAGCTCGGCATCGACATGGGCGCGGTCGACCTGGTGATCCAGATCGAGTCGCCCCCGTCGGTGGCCAGCGCGCTGCAGCGGGTCGGCCGGGCCGGTCACCAGGTCGGCGAGGTCTCCCGCGGCGTGCTCCTGCCCAAGCACCGCAGCGACCTCGTGCACACCGCCGTCGCCGTCGAGCGGATGCGCGTGGGCGCGATCGAGGCCCTGCGGGTGCCGACCAACCCGCTCGACGTGCTCGCCCAGCAGGTGGTCGCGATGACCGCGGTGGACACCTGGGACGTCGACCACCTCTTCGACCTGGTCCGCCGGTCGGCCCCGTTCGCGACGCTGCCGCGGTCGGCGTACGACGCGACGCTCGACCTGCTGAGCGGCCGCTACCCGTCCGACGAGTTCGCCGAGCTGCGGCCGCGCGTCGTCTGGGACCGCGTCACCGGCGAGCTGTCCGCGCGGCCCGGTGCGCAGCGGCTGGCGGTGACCAGCGGCGGCACCATCCCCGACCGCGGCCTCTTCGGCGTCTTCCTGGTCGGGGAGAAGGCGTCACGCGTCGGCGAGCTCGACGAGGAGATGGTCTACGAGTCCCGGGTCGGCGACGTGTTCGCGCTCGGGGCCACGTCGTGGCGGATCGAGGACATCACCCACGACCGGGTGCTCGTCTCCCCCGCGCCCGGCCAGCCCGGGCGGCTGCCGTTCTGGAAGGGCGACCAGCTCGGCCGGCCCGCCGAGCTGGGCAAGGCGATCGGCGCGTTCACCCGCGAGCTCTCCGCGCTGCCGGCCGACGAGGCGACGGCGCGGTGCCGCGAGGCGGGGCTCGACGCGTGGGCGGCCGGCAACCTGGTGGCGTTCCTCGCCGAGCAGCGCGAGGCGACCAGCACGCTGCCGTCCGACCGGACGATCCTGGTCGAGCGGTTCCGCGACGAGCTGGGCGACTGGCGGATCGTGGTGCACTCGCCCTACGGCGCGCAGGTGCACGCCCCGTGGGCGCTGGCCATCGGCGTGCGGCTGCGCGAGCGCTACGGCATCGACGCGCAGGCGCTCCCCGGCGACGACGGCATCGTGCTGCGCGTCCCGGAGACCGACCAGGACCCGCCGACCGCCGACATCGTGATGTTCGAGCCCGACGAGATCGAGGACATCGTCACGGTCGAGGTGGGCGGCTCCGCGCTGTTCGCGTCGCGGTTCCGGGAGTGCGCCGCCCGCGCGCTGCTGCTCCCCCGCCGCGACCCCGGCCGCAGGTCGCCGCTGTGGCAGCAGCGGCAGCGGTCGGCGCAGCTGCTCGAGGTCGCGTCGAAGTACCCGTCCTTCCCGATCGTCCTCGAGGCGGTCCGCGAGTGCCTGCAGGACGTGTACGACGTGCCGGCGCTCGTGTCGCTGATGAAGGACCTCGCGGCCCGCAAGGTCCGCGCCGTCGAGGTCGCCACCCAGCAGCCGTCGCCGTTCGCGCGCAGCCTGCTGTTCGGCTACGTCGCGGCGTTCATGTACGAAGGCGACAACCCCATCGCCGAACGCCGTGCCGCGGCGCTGTCGCTCGACCAGGGGCTGCTCGCCGAGCTGCTCGGGCGCGCGGAGCTGCGCGAGCTGCTCGACCCCGACGCACTGGCCGAGCTCGAGCGCGAGCTGCAGCGGCTGACCGACGACCGGAAGGCCCGCGACGCCGAGGGCGTGGCCGACCTGCTGCGGCTGCTCGGCCCGCTGAGCGGCGAGGAGGTCGCCGCCCGCAGCACCGCGGACCCGGCCGGCTGGCTCGAGCTGCTGCGCGAGTCCCGCCGCGTCGTGGAGGTCCGCGTCGCCGGGACGGCGCGCTGGGCCGCGGTCGAGGACGTCGCCCGGTTGCGCGACGGGCTCGGCGTCCCGATCCCTGCCGGCACGCCGGAGGTGTTCACCGAGCCGGTCGAGGACCCGCTCGCCGACCTGGTCGGCCGCTACGCCCGCACGCACGGCCCGTTCACCGCTCCCGACGTCGCGTCGCGGCTCGGCCTCGGGGTCGCGGTGGCGCACCAGACGCTGGCCCGGCTCGCCGCGCAGGGCCGCGTGCTCGAGGGCGAGTTCCGCCCCGCGGGCACCGGCGCCGAGTGGTGCGACGCCGACGTGCTCCGCCGGCTGCGCCGTCGCTCGCTGGCCGCGCTGCGCAAGGAGGTCGAGCCGGTCGAGCCGTCGACCCTCGGACGGTTCCTGCCGGCCTGGCAGAACGTCGCCGGCGCCGGGTCGCGCGGCCTGCGCGGCGTCGACGGGGTCCTCGCGGTGGTCGAGCAGCTCGCCGGCTGCGCCGTGCCGGCCTCCGCCCTCGAGCCCCTCGTCCTCGGCAGCCGGGTCGTCGACTACATGCCCTCGATGCTCGACGAGCTGACCACGACCGGTGAGGTCCTGTGGGCCGGCCACGGCACGCTGCCCGGCACCGACGGCTGGGTGTCGCTGCACCTCGCCGACTCCGCGCACCTCACGCTGCCCGACCACGGGGAGCTCGACAGCACACCTCTGCACGACGCGGTGCTCGAGGCGCTCGCAGGAGGCGGTGCCTACTTCTTCCGTCAGCTCGCCGACGCCGCCGGGTCCGCCGACGACAGGGCGATGGAGGCCGCTGTCTGGGACCTGGTGTGGGCCGGGCGGCTGGCCAACGACACGCTCGCCCCGGTCCGGGCGCTGACGTCGGGCGGGCGCACCGCGCACCGGTCCCGCCGGCCGCCGCCCCGGGCCCGGGTGTCGTCGCGGCCGCGGCGCGCCGACCTGCCCACCCGCACCGGCCCGCCGACCATGGCCGGCCGGTGGTCGCTGCTGCCCGAGCTCGAGCAGGACGCCACCCGTCGCGCGCACGCCTCCGCCGAGGGGCTGCTCGAGCGGCACGGCGTCGTCACCCGAGGAGCGGTCACCAGCGAGCGGGTGCCGGGCGGCTTCGCCGGGGTCTACAAGGTGCTCTCCGCGTTCGAGGACTCCGGTCGCTGCCGCCGCGGCTACTTCATCGGCTCGCTGGGCGCCGCCCAGTTCGGCGTCCCCGGCGCCGTCGACCGGCTCCGGTCGTTCAGCTTGGAGCTCGCCGCTGCTCCCGCCGACCCGTGGGACACCGGAGCCGGTGAGGAGAAGCGGACGGGCGTCGCCCTGGCGGCCACCGATCCCGCGAACCCCTACGGCGCCGCCCTCCCCTGGCCCGACCGGCCCGTCGCCACCGACGAGTCGGGCAGCGGCCACCGGCCCGGGCGCAAGGCCGGCGCGCTGGTCGTGATGGTCGAGGGTGAGCTCGCGGTGTACGTCGAGCGCGGCGGCAAGACCCTGCTCACGTTCAGCGAGGACCCCGACGTGCTCGCGCCCGCGATGACCGCACTGGCCACCGCGGTGCGCCGCGGTGCACTGGGCCGGCTGACCGTCGAGCGGGCCGACGGCGCCAGCATCCTGGCCATCGGCGAGCGGCCGGGTGCGCTCCGTCAGGCGCTCGAGGGGGCCGGATTCGTGGCCACGCCCCGGGGACTGAGGCTCCGTGGCTGAGCACGTGCCGCTGCGGCTGGAGGAGCTGTCCGCCGCGCACGCCGAGGGCTACCGCCGGATGGTCCGCGAGGCGGTCGAGGCCCAGGGTTCCTACCCGCACAACGACGGCGACCTCGCGCTGCGCGACTTCGAGGCGTTCCTCGCGGCGAGGTCGGCCCAGCGCGACGGCCTCGACCTGGCGCCGGACGTCGACCGGCAGATCTCCTACGTCGCCCTCAACGACACCGGCGACGTGGTCGGCGAGTTCCGGTTCCGGCCCTGGAAGGCCGAGCCGTTCGCCACGGGCGGCGGTCACCTCGGCTGCAACATCGCGCACCGGTTCCGGCGCCACGGCTACGCCACGGCCGGCTTGCGCGCGCTGCTGTCGGTGGCCGCCGACTTCGGACTGCCCGCGGTGGTGTTCGGCATCGACGAGACCAACGCCGGGTCGCTGGCGGCAGCGCGCGCCAACGGCGCCGAGCTGCTGCACCGGGAGGACACGACGCTGTGGTTCCGCTGCGCGACGGGTGACGTCAGTGCCTGAGGGCGACACCGTCTGGCGGGCCGCCCGGACGCTCGACAAGGCGCTCACCGGCAAGGTGCTGCTGAGCAGCGACTTCCGGGTGCCGACGCTGGCCACGGTCGACCTGAAGGGCCACGTCGTCGAGCAGACCCTCGCCCGCGGCAAGCACCTGCTGACCCGGATCGGGCCCGACCACACGCTGCACACGCACCTGAAGATGGAGGGCAGCTGGCACCTCTACAAGCCGGACTCGCGCTGGCGGCGGCCCACCCACGAGGCCCGCGTCGTGCTGCGCACGGAGGACTGGACCGCGGTCGGCTTCGCCCTCGGCATCGTCGAGCTGGTCGCGCGCACGGACGAGGACCAGGTCGTAGGTCACCTCGGGCCCGACCTGCTCGGACCGGACTGGGACGAGGACGAGGCGCTGCGTCGCCTGCTCGCCGACCCCGCCCGTGCGGTCGGCGACGCGATCCTCGACCAGCGCAACCTGGCCGGCATCGGCAACATGTACAAGGCCGAGCTCTGCTTCCTCGCGGGCGTGAGCCCCTGGCTCCCGGTCGGCGAGGTCCCCGACCTCACCCGGCTCGTCCGGCGGGCCAAGCAGGTGCTCGAGGCGAACAAGGAGCGGGTCGAGCAGACCACGACCGGTGACCTCCGACGAGGCCGGCAGCTCTGGGTCTACCGCCGCGACAAGCAGCCCTGCCGCCGTTGCGGCACCACGATCGAGGTGCAGATGCAGGGGCCCGAGGCCCAGGAGCGCGCGACGTACTGGTGCCCCGCCTGCCAGCCCGCACCCTGAGGCCGCGGCAGCGCCTGACTACGGTGCGGACTGCTCCCGGGGTGCCGCGTAGCGACAGATGTAGAGGTCCTGGTCCTTCGGGCCCCACGCGTCGATGGCGACCAGTCGCCAGTCACGGCTCGCCAGGAACGGGAACCCGTCGCGACGGGAGCTGACCATCTCGAGCACCGGCAGCCGGTCCCGTCGGCGGATCTCCGCCACAGCGACGTCGAGGAGGGCGGTCCCGATGCCCTGCTCCCGAGCCGTCGGGCGCACGAAGAACCGGGACACGGCCAACAGCTCGGACGGCGCGTGCTCGGTCGTCTCGCGCCAACGCAGCGCGGAGAGGGAGTCCCGCGCGACCTCCGAGATCGCCACGTGTCCGAGGATCCTGCCCAGCCGCTCGCACACCCAGGCACCGTGCACGTCGGGGTCGGTGAGCCAGGCCCGGGGTGGCTCCGGCCTGAGCGCCGGGTAGCGCGCTTCGTAGTGGACGACGTCGAGGAGTCGGCCGCACATGGCCAGGTCCCCGGACTTCCGGCGGCGCACGCCCTTCACCTGGGGGCGCGCCAGGGCTTGCACCTCACCGGTGCGTCGGTTGCGGTCGAGCAGCTTCACCATGTGGTTCCTCCCCCATGCCGGGCCGGACTCCGAGGAGGCCGACCAAGCCACGGTAGGACGGGTCGGCGTAGTCCGGGCATGACCCGGTTGGGCCCTATTGGCGTCGGGTGAAGCGGAGCTTGCCGTTGGGGAGCTGGCGTCATGTCGTAGGTCTTGGGGGTGGTCGGCCATCCGGTGGTGCGGCGGGCAGAACGAGATGCCGTTGCCTCGCGTCGGTGCTTCCCGCCGAGGTGCCAGGGGTCCTCGTGGTGGGACTCCATCCAGGCCGGTGGCCGGTCGCAGTTGTGCGCGGCGCAGCCGCGGTAGCGGTGCGGATCGCGATCTTCTGGTAGCGGTCGAACAACCGCTGCTCCCGACCCACGTCGAGCGGCATCGAGGCCCCGTCGAGCACCATCGGGATGATCCCCGCCTGGCACGCCAGCCGCCGGCCTCGCCGGCGCGAGATCCGGTGCCCGGTGTCGACGGTGGCGACCCCGAGCCCGGACATCAGCGCGTCGTAGCCGATGGTGACGACCAGGGTGAACGGCGACCCGTCATCGCGCGGCAGACCGGCCACGTCGAGGTGGTGCTCGAGCAGCTCGATCAACCCGTGCCCGAGCAGGGTTGCCGCGGCAGCTTCTTCCCGGTCGCCGGGTCGAGGCGGCCCTCCCCGATCCGCCGGGGGCTGGTGAGCGCTTCGAGGGCCTTCTTCAGCAGGTCGGCGTGCAGGGTGGGCAGCTTGAACGACCCGCTGCTGGTGCCGTCCCCGTGGTCCCGCACCGAGAGGTACGCCAACGCGCGCGCCGTCGGCCTCCTCCTTCGCCAGCTTCTTGCGCCTCGGCCGCGTCGGCGGCCTCCGGGCAGACCACCTCGAACAACCGCTTGCCCAGCTGCCCGCAGCGTCGGGGCGTCGAACACCTTCGCCTGGTCGACCAGGTGCGCCTCGGCCGGCCTCCCGGGTCCCGGCCGGCAGGTCGTCGTACTCCTCGGTGAGCGCCTCCACCGCGGCGGTGATGATCCCGGCCTTCTCCACATCGATCAGCCCGGCCGCCAACGCCGCGCCGGGTCGCCGTCGAACCGGTCGTCCAGCTTCTGCGCCAGGTGCAGGTCCCGGGACCGCGCCGCGGTCGTGGTCTTCGTCGCGTGCGCCAGCCACGCCGGGGTCGAGGTCGCACCGGAGTCGGCACCGACCCGGTCGCGGTCCGCCTGCACCAGCAGCCGCAGCTCCAGCTCCTCCAACCGCGCCTCGCTGCCGGCGCAGCTCCACCAGAGCCGTCCGCTGCTCCGCCGGCGTCATCGACCACGCGGCGTCTCCGCCAACCCGTCCAACGCCCCGTGCAACGACGCCGCGAACCGCACCACCGCATGCGGGGTCCGCGCACCACCCGAAGGGGGCGTCGGCGGAACCAGCGTCAAGGTCATGACCCCCACGCTAGAAGCCGCCCACCCCCACCGTCCGAACACATTTCAGAACGGTGGACGACCAGCCCCACCCTGCGACTGTGGACGAAAACCGGCTCGCCGCACGCGCACGCGCAGGCAGCCGAGACCGGCGCAGGACCACCCTGCCGTGGGGTTCCGTCCCGCCGCCGGGACGGGCAAGAATCAGGGACGACCAACGGAGGGAACTCACGATGACCACCCGGCTCAACCCCTACCTCGGCTTCCGCGACAACGCCCGCGAGGCGATGGACTTCTACCAGTCGGTGTTCGGAGGGGATCTCCAGCGCAGCACCTTCGCGGAGCTGCACGCCAGCGACGACCCGGCCGAGGCGGACAAGATCATGCACTCGATGCTCGTCACCGAGGGCGGACTGACGTTGATGGCGGCCGACACCCCGAACGCGATGGACCACACCCCCGGCAACAACCACTCGGTCTCATTGAGCGGTGACACCGCCGACGACGCGGAGCTGCGCGGCTACTGGGAGAAGCTGTCCGGCAGCGGCACGGTGACGGTCCCGCTCGAGCAGGCGCCGTGGGGTGACAGCTTCGGCATGTGCGTCGACATGTTCGGGATCACCTGGTTGGTCAACATCGCCGGGGCGCAGCAGGCAGGGACGCCGTAGCTGCGTGAGCGAGCCGCTGCTCACCCGGGCGTTCGTCACGCTGACCCTGTCCGACCTGGCGTACTTCCTGGCTGCCGGGGTGCTGCTGCTCGCGACGCCGCTGTTCGCCTCAGGGCCGCTGGGCGGCGACCCGGCGGCGGTCGGCCTGGCGATGGGTGCGTTCAGCGTCACCACGCTGCTGCTCCGTCCGTGGGTCGGCCGGTGGACCGACCGGCACGGCCGCCGCATCCTGCTGGTGGGCGGCGCGGCCGGGTTCGCGGTCGTCGTGCTCGCCCACCTGTTCGTCACCGGGCTGGCCGGGCTCGTGGTCGTGCGGCTCGTGCTCGGGGCCGCCGAGGCGTGCTACTTCGTGGCGGGGTTCGCGGCGCTGGCCGACCTCGCCCCGCCCGCGCGGGCCGGGGAGGCGCTCAGCATCAACTCGCTGGCGTTGTACGTCGGCATCGGCGCCGGGCCGCTCCTGGGCCAGGGCGTCCTCCACGCGGGAGGGTACGCCGCGGCGTGGTGGACCGCGTCAGGCCTGGCCGCCGTGGCAACGGGCCTCGCGCTCGCCGTACCCGAGACCCATGGCGCCGCTGCCGAGGACGCACCCGACACCCCGCTGCTGCACCGGGCCACGCTGGCCCCCGGCGCTGCGCTGGGCGCCGGGATCGTGGCGATGTCGGGCTTCATGGCGTTCTCGGTGCTGCTCGCCAAGGAGCTCGACGCCCGACCGTGGTCCCTGGCCCTGCTGCTGTTCGGCGCCACCGTGGTGGTCTGCCGGACGGTGTTCGCGCGGCTGCCCGACCGGGTCGAGCCGATCCGGCTGACCGCGGCGGCCCTCACGGTGTCCGCGGTCGGGATGCTGGTGATCGGGTCGTTCCCCTCGGCAGCCGGCCTGTTGGCCGGGGCGGTCGCCTGCGGCGTGGGGTCGGCCTTCGTGACCCCGGCCGTGTTCGGCCTGGTGTTCCGGACGGTCCCGCCGGACGAGCGCGGGAGCGCCGCGGCGAGCGTCAGCCTGTTCCTGGACCTCGGGCTCAGCGGCGGGCCGATGCTGCTGGGGGCGGTCGCCGCGGCGACGGACCTGCCGTGGGCGTTCGTCCTGGTCGGCCTGGTGCCGGCGGCCGGCGCGCTGGTGCTGACCTCTGGACGGCGCGAGCGGATCGCCCCGGTCTGAGGGGGCCGGTCAGGCGGCGGAGGCGACCACGTCGCCGGGCCGGGGCCCGGCCGCGGTGCCCGGCTTGGCCGGCAGGCTGGTCGTGTCGAGACGGACGTCCTCGAGCTGCATCGCCAGCGCGGCCTCCTCGAGGGCGACCGCGTCGCTCACCTCGGAGAGGATGGCCGACAGCGGCACGTCGAGGGCGGCGCAGATCGAGGCCAGGAGCTCGGAGGACGCTTCCTTGTGGCCGCGCTCGATCTCGGAGATGTAGCCCAGGCTGACCCGGGCGTCGGCCGACACCTCGCGCAGCGTGCGACCCTGGCGCATCCGCTGCGAGCGGAGCACCTCGCCGAGCAGGCGACGGAAGACGACCATCTGCGAGCTCCTCTGCTGGTGCGGCTGTCTGACTGTGGTGCAACGCTACCCGCCCGGGAAAACTTCCAACCGCACATCCCACCGGATTCCGCTGGAAGCGAAACGGGTTCTCACCCTAGTCGGTGGCGCCCCCAGGCCCCCGCACCACCGTCTCGACCAGCGTCTCGACCGCGCGCCGGGTGGCCTCGGCCCGGATCGCCGTCCGGTCACCGGTGAGGTGCATCTCGTAGGTCTCCACCCCGAACGCCCCGGCCACCCCGACGTACACCAGTCCGACCGGCTTGCCCTCCTGGGCGTCCGGCCCCGCGACGCCGGTCGTGCTCACGCCGAAGTCGGCGCCGAGCAGCGTGCGCACCCCGGTCGCCATCTCGGCGGCGCACCGGGCCGAGACCACCCCGTGCCGGTCGACGGTGGCCTGGCTGACCCCGAGCAGCTGCTGCTTCACCGCGGTCGCGTAGGAGACGACCCCGCCGAGGTACGTCGCGCTCGCGCCGGGCGTCCCGGAGACCAGGTCGGCCACCGCTCCCCCGGTCAGCGACTCGGCCGTGGCGACGGTCAGCCCGCGGCGCAGCAGCTCGCCGTGCAGCCGCGCACCCAGGTCCATCCCCGGATCGTAGCCATCACGCCGCTAGCGTGAGGTCATGGCGCTACCGATCGAGGACTACGCCGTGCTCGGCGACTACGGCACCGCGGCACTCGTCGGCCGCGACGGGTCGGTCGACTGGCTGTGCCTGCCGCGGTTCGACTCCCCCGCGTGCTTCGCCGCGCTGGTCGGCGGCCCCCAGAACGGCCGCTGGCTGCTCGGCCCGGTGGACCGGGCGGAGTGCAGCCGCCGGTACGTCGGGCACAGCAGCGTCCTGGAGACGACGTACACCACCGAGACCGGCACCGTCCGCGTCGTCGACGTGATGCCGGTCAACGACGGCCGCGCCGACCTGGTCCGCCGGGTGACCGGCGTCGAGGGCACGGTCCGGATGCGGCACGAGTGGCTGGTCCGGTTCGGCTACGGGAAGATCCGGCCCTGGGTGCACCGCGCGACGACCCACGGCGAGGAGGTCATCACCGCGGTGGCCGGCCCCGACCGGCTGATGCTGCGCGGCACCCGGCTGCCCGACCCCGAGGACGGCAAGCACGTCGACGAGTTCGACGTCGTTGCCGGCGACGAGCTGACGTTCGCCACGACGTACCTCCCCTCCCACCGGCTGCTGCCGCACACGCTCGAGCTCGACTACCGGCTGGAGGAGACGCTGCGCACCTCGGAGGAGTGGGCGCACCGGTGCTCGTACGACGGCCCGCACCGGGAGGCCGTCCTGCGCTCGCTGCTGACCTTGCGGGTGCTCACCCACAGCGCGACCGGCGGCATCGTCGCCGCCCCCACCACGTCGCTGCCCGAGGACTTCGGGGGCGAGCGCAACTGGGACTACCGGTTCTGCTGGCTGCGCGACGCGTCGCTCACCCTCCAGGCGTTCCTGGCCTGCGGCTACTCCCACGAGGCCCGCGTGTGGCGCGACTGGCTGCTGCGCGCGGTGGCCGGCGACCCCGCTGACCTGCAGATCATGTACACCGTCGACGGGGCCCGTGACCTGCCCGAGCGCGAGCTCGACCACCTGTCCGGCTACGCGGACTCGACACCCGTCCGGGTCGGCAACGGTGCCGTCGCGCAGCGCCAGTCCGACGTGCTCGGCGCGGTGATGGCCGCGCTCCAGATGGCCCGCGAGCTCGGCCTGGAGGAGAGCGACGACTCCTGGGAGCTGCAGGTCGCCCTGGTCGACGAGCTCGCCGAGCACTGGCAGGCGCCCGACCACGGGCTGTGGGAGATCCGCGGGCCCGAGCGGCACTTCACCCACTCCCGCGTCATGGTCTGGGTGGCGTTCGACCGCGCGGTCCGGGCCATCGAGAAGCACGGGCTGCCCGGTCCCGTCGACCGGTGGCGCGAGGTGCGTGACGAGGTGCGTGCCGAGGTGCTCCAGCGGGGGTACGACGCGGAGCGCAACACGTTCACCCAGCACTACGACACCACCGCCGTCGACGCGTCGCTGCTCACGCTCCCGGCGGTCGGCTTCATCGACGGGGACGACCCCCGGATGCTCGGCACGATCGCCGCGGTCGAGGAGGAGCTGCTCTACGAGGGGCTGCTGCTGCGCTACCGGACCGAGTCCGGGGTGGACGGGCTGTCCGGCGGCGAGCACCCGTTCCTGGCCTGCTCGTTCTGGCTGGTGCAGGCCTACGCCCTCGCCGGCCTGCCCGACAAGGCACAGCAGCTGATGGACCGGCTGCTCACCCTCCCCAACGACCTCGGGCTCCTGCCCGAGGAGTACGACCCGGTCCGGGAGCGGTTCGTCGGCAACTACCCGCAGGCGTTCTCGCACCTGGCGCTGGTCGCTGCCGCGATCGCCCTGGACCGGGTCGTCGCGCGCTAGCTGCGGCCGGCTACATCTTCCCCTCGACCACGAGGTTCCAGTCGTCGACGCGGAAGGTCGACGCCGTGCCCGCGTTGAAGATGTTCGTCAGGGCGCTCACGGTGTAGGTGCCGGCCGGGACGGCCAAGCGTGCGCACCACCGCGTGCGACTCCCACGACGAGCTCGTCTCGGTGGCCGAGTCGTTGCTGTCGAACGCGTCGTCGGACTCGCCGTCCATCGGAGCGTTGGACAGCGCGCCACCCGTGACGACCAGGTCGATGCCGCACCACGAGACGGCGTTGCCTCCGGAGCAGGCCGACTCGGCGCCGAACTGTGCGACCAGCGTGCCCGCGCGCTTCATCGTGATCTGCACGGTCGCGCCCGGGAGCAGCGTGTTGGCCGTGGCGGTGACGTTGACCGCGTTCTCGCCGGTCGCCGTGGCGAACGACTCGAAGCGCGGGACGGCGCCGACGGGGAACTGGCCCTGGCCGTTGGTGGCGACCAGCTTTCCGGCCCGGGCGCTCTTCGAGGCGCCGGCACCGACCGCGTGCTTGCCGTCCACCTTGTGCGCGTTGTTGGCGTCGTAGACCGCCTGGCCCACGGCGACTCCTCCCACAGTCGACAGGCCGAGCACGACGCCGAGGACGAGCCCGATCGCGAGACGACCGGCTCCGCTGCTGGTGGTTCTGAACATGAAGAATGCCCCTTCCGGGTGTTCACATGGCGTGACGCCGCGTCAGGGACGTGTGCACCCGAGATGGGACGAAGCCCCCGGTGCGGTCGCAACAGCTGACCTCGGCACCCTAGGGCGGTGGTACAGCAACCTGCATGATCCGAAGGGGCAGATCGGACAGACCCAAAAGGGTCATGGCCGACCGGGACGGCCTTCCGATAGGCGTCAGCTCGGGGACGCGGCGCGCGCCTGGCCGTCGCGGCGTACGGCGAGCGCCTTCACCACGTAGTCGAGCCCGGTGACGACGGTGACGACCACGGCCGCGGCCATCACCGCGCAGGCGACCCACCACAGGGCCGTGCCGATCGTGTCCCAGGTGCCCTCGAGCAGCCGCAGCGGCAGCACGAACAGCCCCAGGGCGAGCGTCTGGAGCAGCGTCTTGAGCTTGCCGCCGCGGCCGGCGGCCATCACGCCGTGCCGGATCACCCAGAACCGCAGCGCGGTGATGCCCCACTCGCGGACGAGCACGACGATGGTGACCCACCACCACAGCTCACCGATGAGCGAGAGCCCCACGAACGCCATCCCGGTGAGCGCCTTGTCGGCGATCGGGTCGGCGATCTTGCCGAAGTTGGTGATCAGGTTGTGCTTGCGCGCGATGTCGCCGTCGATCTTGTCGGTGATCATGGCGGCCGCGAAGATCACGTAGGCCACCACCCGCCACAGCACGGACTCGCCGTCGTCGTAGAGCAGCGCCCACGCGAAGAACGGGACCATCACGATGCGCAGCGTGGTCAGCGCGTTGGGGATGTTCCAGTTGGAGGGCTGGACGGCCAGGGGCTCGGACGGAGTGGTCACAGGTCGTTCCCTTCGGCACGGGCGACCAGGTCGACCCCGTCGGACCCCGTCACGGTGGCGGCCACGAGGTCGCCGATGCGGATCCCCTCCGGCAGGCCGGTCAGCACCGTGGTGCCGTCGACCTCGGGACCCTGGTGGGCGGCCCGCCCCTCCGCCGTACCCCCGTCCAGCGACTCCACGAGCACGTCCACCCGCTCACCGATGCGCTCCTCGGCCCGCTGCGCGGTGAGCTCCTCGACCAGCCGGGTCACGTGCTCGGTGCGGTCGCGGATCTCGTCCTCGTCGAGCTTGCCGTCGTACGACGCGGCCTCCGTGCCGTCCTCGTCGGAGTAGCCGAACACGCCGACGACGTCCATGCGGGCGGCCTCGATGAAGTCGCACAGGACCTGCAGGTCGTCCTCGGTCTCGCCGGGGAAGCCGACGATGACGTTGGAGCGGACCCCCGCGAGCGGGGCCTGGCCCCGGATCTGCTCGAGCAGCGCCAGGAAGCTCTCCGGGTCGCCGAAGCGGCGCATCCGGCGCAGCACCGCGTTGGACGCGTGCTGGAAGGACAGGTCGAAGTAGGGCGCCACCCCGGGCGTGCCGGCGATCGCAGTGACCAGCCCGGGCCGGGTCTCGGCCGGCTGGAGGTAGGACACCCGCACCCGCTCGACGCCGTCGACGGCGGCGAGCTCGGGCAGCATCGTCTCGAGCAGCCGCAGGTCGCCGAGGTCCTTCCCGTAGGAGGTGGAGTTCTCGCTGACCAGGAACAGCTCCTTGACGCCCTGCTCGCCGAGCCAGCGGGCCTCGCCGAGCACGTCACTGGGCCGCCGGGACACGAACGAGCCGCGGAACGACGGGATCGCGCAGAACGAGCAGCGGCGGTCGCAGCCGGAGGCCAGCTTCAGCGGCGCCATCGGGCCGCCGTCGAGCCGGCGGCGCACGGCCCGCGGCCCGGAGTCGGGGGCCGCGCCCTCGGGCAGGTCGGGGGCCGCGATGGTGTGCCCCGGGACGACCACGGTGTCGGCGTTGCGGGCCGACGGCGAGATCGGCAGGAGCTTGCGGCGGTCCTGCGGCGTGTGCGGGTGGTGCTGCTCGCCGGCCAGGATGCTGCGCAGCTTCGCGGCGATGTCGGGGTAGTCGTCGAACCCGAGCACAGCGTCGGCCTCGGGCAGCGACGCGGCGAGGTCCTTGCCGTAGCGCTCGGCGAGGCAGCCGACCGCGACGACGGCCTTGGTGGTGCCGTCCGCCTTGAGGTCGGAGGCCTCGAGCAGGGTGTCGACCGAGTCCTTCTTGGCGGCCTCGACGAAGCCGCAGGTGTTGACCACCACGGTGTCGGCCTCGGAGGCGTCGTCGACGAGGCGGAAGCCGCCGAGCTCGAGCCGTCCGGCGAGCTCTTCGGAGTCGACCTCGTTGCGCGCGCAGCCGAGGGTGACGAGGGCGACGGTGGTGGGGGCTTCAGGAGATGTAGTCATGACCGCCTTCGAGTATGACGGCCCGGACCCTCCCAGGGCGAACCGAGCGCCGCCCACCCCGCTGTGACGCCCGCCTCCCCCTGCTCCGACATCGGTATGGGTCAGGTGCCGGATTCCGGCCCCCAGTCCCTCGGATGTCGGAGGGTCGAGGGGTCAGCGGGTGGGGCGGTGGAACGTACGACGGCCGGGCTCGCCCAGTGCGCCGACCGGGCCGCGGTCACGACCCTTGACCCGGACCTCGACGGCCCCGGAGTTCCTGGCCTGCACGCGGACCGGAGGGTCCACCTTCAGCGACTTGCGCTCCCCCACGATCAGGTCCCCGGCGAAGACGATCTTGCCGTCGCCGTTGCGGACCACGACGTGCGAGCCGGCCTGGGTGGCGACCAGCATGATCGGCAGCGGCCGGCCGGCGGGCTTCGTGTCCGCTCCGTTCGGGACGGCCGGCTGGACCCCGGCGGAGCCGTTGAGCACCGGCGACGGGTCCTGGATCAGCTGCGGCGGCTCGGTGGCGAACAGCCGGACCAGGCCCCAGACCAGCACCAGGCTGAGCACGGCGCCGACGAGCAGCCCCCAGTTGGGTCCCCCGACGGTGCTGCGCATGGTCCCGGTCATGCCGGTGGCGAGCTCGGCCTCGAAGACCCGGCGGGCGTTGATCGGCGCGGTGGCGTAACGGTTGTCGAACTGCTCCAGGAGCGGCGCCGGGTCCTGGCCCAGCACGCGGGCCAGCGTGCGGAGGTGGCCGCGGGCGTAGAAGTCGCCGCCGCAGGGGGCGAAGTCGTCCACCTCGATCGACTCGATGACGTGCGGACGGATGCGGGTGCGCTCGGCGAGCTCGTCGACGGTGAGGCCCACCCGGGTGCGGGCGGCGGCCAGGGCCGGCCCGATCACCGGGTCGTAGGCGGGCTCGGTGACGAAGCCGTCGATGACCAGCGGCGCGACCGGGTCGCCCAGCGTGGCGATCGGCCGGACGGTGGTGCTCTCGACCGGCTCGAAGACGAGGTCGACGCTGCCCGGACGGCGCAGCTCGCGTCCCTCGGGCAGGCCGGCGCGGTGGTGGTCCGCCCCGTCGTCGTGCAGGGCGGCGGCGCCCAGCGTGGTCGCCGGCACGTCGCGGGTCACCTGCGCGCGGAGCGCGGGGCGCGCGGCACGCAGCGGGGCGACGGCGCTCGCGGCCGGGCGGGCCGGTTCGCCGGTGTCGCCGCCGTCGTCGGTCTCGCCGTCGGGCTCCGGGGCGGCGTCGAGGTCGTCCGACGGTGACCGGGTGCTCGACGTCGACGTCGTGGGCGTTGGCCTTGGCCACCCGGGACACGATCGTGCCGATCCCGCCGAGCAGCGAGCGGCGCGGTGCGTGTCCGCGGGTCTCGTCGGCCGCGAGCTCGTCGTCGTCGGCGTCGGCGTCCGTCGCCTCCGACCCGGCGAGGAGGTGAGCGGCCTCGGCGTCCTGATCGGCGCCGGGTCCGCGGCGGGGCGGCGGAGCAGGGCGAACCAGTCGCGCCGACTCGACGAGGTTTCGTCGACCAGACGCGCCGACTCGGCGGGGTTGGGGGGGTCGAGCGGGGCCGCCGGCCCGACCGCCGCGCCGGGCACCGGGGCCGCGCCGGTCGCCGCGGCCGGGGTGGGGGTCGGGGTGGGGGTCGGGGTCGGGCGTGGCCGGTGAGGGCGGCGGGTGCGGAGTCGTGCGCCTCGGCGTGCTCGTCGGCCGGGACGACGGCGGGCTCGGGGACGACCTCGAGCACGTCGGCACGGCCGCGGGACAGCACGGCGAGCGCCTCGCCGAGCGAGTCGGCTCCGGCGGAGGTGCGGGTGGTGAGGCCCAGCGGGACGGCCAGCGCGGCGCCGTACATCTTCTGGTTCAGCGAGGCGTGCCGGCGGCCGCGGACCTCGAGGCCGTCGAGCGCGCGGCCCAGGCTGTGCGGGCGGAACACCAGGCGGCCGTCGTGCACCGGGCTGCGGCGCGGGTGCACCTCGACCGCGGCGACGGCGTCCCAGGGCAGCCCGCGCCACTGGTTGCCCAGGCGGATCCGGACCCCGAGGTCGTCGGCGACCACGAGCGGCGTGCGCGCGTCCAGCAGGCCCGCCAGGTAGAAGCCCGCGATGAGCGCGAGCACCAGGCACAGCGCCCAGTCGAGCGGGGCGCCCGAGTCGACGGCCCGCCACAGGTAGGCGATGGCGATCGCGGAGGCGGCCGCGCCGATGACGGCGGCGAGTCCGGCGTTGCGGCGGACCACCACGGGGGCGCCGGCCAGGACGGTCTCGTCCCCTGAGGTGATGTGGTCGGTCGGCTCGTCGCTGGGCTCATTCATGGGCCCCTCCTCGTGCTGCATGGCGCTCACAGTTCCCCCTGCAGGGTGGCGATGACTTCGTCCAGGTCGTCGGGCTTGATGAGGACGTCGCGGGCCTTCGAGCCTTCGCTCGGGCCGACGATCCCTCTGCTCTCCAGGATGTCCATGAGCCGGCCCGCCTTCGCGAAGCCGACGCGGAGCTTGCGCTGCAGCATCGAGGTGGACCCGAACTGCGTGGAGACGACCAGCTCGACGGCCTGCACCACGAGCTCGAGGTCGTCGCCGATGTCGTCGTCGAGGTCGCGCTTGGCCGCGGCCGGTGCGGTGACGTCCTCGCGGTACGTCGGCGCCAGCTGCTCCTTGCAGTGCTTGACGACCTGGTGGACCTCGGCCTCGGTGACCCACGAGCCCTGCACGCGCACCGGCTTGCCGGCGCCCATGGGCAGGAACAGCCCGTCACCCTGGCCGACCAGCTTCTCCGCGCCCGGCTGGTCGAGGATGACCCGGCTGTCGGCGAGCGACGAGGTCGCGAACGCCAGCCGGGACGGCACGTTGGCCTTGATCAGACCGGTGACCACGTCGACCGAGGGCCGCTGGGTGGCGAGCACCAGGTGGATGCCGGCGGCGCGGGCGAGCTGGGTGATCCGGACGACCGAGTCCTCGACGTCGCGCGGGGCGACCATCATCAGGTCGGCGAGCTCGTCGACGACCACGAGGAGATAGGGGTACGGCGCCAGCACGCGCTCGCTGCCCGGCGGGACCTGGACCTTGCCGGACCGGACCGCCTTGTTGAAGTCGTCGACGTGCCGGAAGCCGAACGCGGCCAGGTCGTCGTACCGCATGTCCATCTCGCGCACGACCCAGGTGAGGGCCTCCGCGGCCTTCTTCGGGTTCGTGATGATCGGCGTGATCAGGTGCGGGACGCCCTCGTAGTGGTTGAGCTCGACCCGCTTGGGGTCGACCAGGATCATCCGGACCTCGTCGGGCGTCGACCGCATCAGGATCGAGGTGATCATCGAGTTGACGAACGACGACTTTCCGGAGCCGGTGGCACCGGCCACGAGCAGGTGCGGCATCTTCGCCATGTTGGCGACCACGAAGCCGCCCTCGACGTCCTTGCCGAGGCCGACCACCATCGGGTGGTGGTCGTTGCGGGCGATCGGGGACCGGAGCACGTCACCGAGGGAGACGATCTCCTTGTCGGTGTTGGGGATCTCGATGCCGATCGCGGACTTGCCGGGGATCGGCGAGAGGATGCGCACGTCGGCCGACGCCACCGCGTAGGCGATGTTCTTGCCGAGCGCGGTGACCTTCTCCACCTTGATGGCGGGGCCGAGCTCGACCTCGTAGCGGGTGACCGTCGGGCCACGGGTGTAGCCGGTGACCTGGGCGTCGATGTCGAACTGCTCGAGCACCTCGGTGAGCCGGCCGACCACGTCGTCGGACGCCTTGGAGCGGGCCTTGTGCACGCTGCCCGGCTTGAGCACCTCGTTGCCCGGCAGGGTGTAGGTCACGTCGCCGGACAGCGCGAGCTGCTCGACACGGGCCGGCAGCGGGGTGTGCGGCGGGGCCTCGACCTTCTCCTCGTCGGGGGCGGACGCCTGGTCCGGCACCTCGGGGGCGGGCTTCTTCTTGCGACCCAGCAGCGCGCGCTCCTCGAGCACGGGCGTCTCGTAGGCCTCGTGGCCCATGTCCTCGTCGACGTCGTCCGCGCTCATCGAGCCGACCCGGCGACGGGGGCGGGCCCGCTTCAGCGGTGCGGTCTCCTCGGTCGGCGACACCTCTTCCTCTGCGGGCGCGGTGCGGCCGAGGAGCTTGTCGCGCAGCTCGCCGAGCCGCGTCGGGACCTGGTAGAGCGGGGTCGCGGTGATCACGAGGAGGCCGAAGAACGAGAGCAGCACGAGCAGCGGTACGACGACCAGCGTGCTGCGCAGCAGGTCCATGAACAGCGAGGCGATGACGAACCCGATGGCGCCGCCGGCCTGCTGGAGCGCCTCGGTGTCGCCGGCCCGCGGCGACGGCATCCCGTTGGCGATGTGGACCAGGCCGAGCACGCCGAAGAGCAGCGCGGCCCAGCCGATCATCTGCCGGCCGGCGGGACCGTTGGTGTCGGGGTCGCGGAGGTTGCGCCAGGCCACCACGCAGAGCAGCAGCGGCACGAACCAGCCGACCAGGCCGACCGAGCCGGCCACGACGGTGCGGGTGAAGTCGCCGACGCCTCCGGGCAGCTGCCACCAGACCGCGGCGGCCACCACGACGGCCAGCCCGATCAGGAACAGGCCGGCGCCGTCGCGACGGTGCTCCGGCTCGAGGTCACGGGCGGTGTGGCCGACCTTGCGCACGGTCGCGCCGATCACGTGGGCAATGCCCAGCCAGGTCGCGGCCAGGCCACGGCCCAGGGCAGCGAACAGCGTTGCAACAGGTCCAGTCCCGTTGCGGACGGCCCGCGGCGCCGGACGGGTCGACTTGTCGACCGGCCCTTCGACGCGGACTTCTTGCTGCGGGTCTGGCTGCCGGACGACCGGGTCTTCGAAGGGGCAGAACGCGAGGTCCTGGCCTTCGACGACGCCGGTGGGGAAGACGTTCGGGTCGCCATGCTGCCGAATGTACACAAGAGTCACACCAGTCCCAGGCTTCCCACGCCGGGTCGTCGTACCTAGTGTGAGCGGGGCCTCCCGCCCGAAGTCCTGGGCGCTTGGGCGGCGCGTCGACCGGGCCGCTGATCCGGTTCGGGCTGGGACCTCCCGCCCGAGCCCCCGGGCGCTTGGGCGGCGCGTCGGCCGGCGCTCCCTGCTCGGTCATGTCCTGCTGCGGCCGCCGCGGCCAAGCCCTCTGACGCGCCCGGGACTCCGGTCGTCCGGTCCCGCGCCTGGCGCACTCCGCTCGCGCCGCGACGAGACGTGGGTCACGCGGGGTCGGGACCTTCGTCCCTGTCCCTTACGTCCCACCCGTTCCTAGGGTCGAGGCGGCCGCGCGACGACCGTCCGACGCGGCATGCCCGAGAGCACAAGGAGAACCCGTGGACGTCCTCGACATCGCCCGGTGGCAGTTCGGCATCATCACCGTCTACCACTTCCTGTTCGTCCCGATCACGATCGGGCTCTCGGCGATCGTGGCGGGCTTCGAGACGGCCTGGGTGCGCACCGGCAACGAGCACTGGCTGCGGCTCACCAAGTTCTTCGGCAAGCTCTTCCTGATCAACTTCGCCATCGGCGTGGTCACCGGCATCGTGCAGGAGTTCCAGTTCGGGATGAACTGGAGCGACTACTCGCGCTTCGTCGGCGACATCTTCGGCGCCCCGCTGGCCATCGAGGGGCTGCTCGCGTTCTTCCTGGAGTCGACGTTCCTCGGCCTGTGGATCTTCGGCTGGGACAAGCTGCCGCGCGGCCTGCACGCCGCCTGCATCTGGCTGGTGCACATCGGGACGCTGCTGTCGGCGTACTTCATCCTGGCCGCGAACTCGTGGATGCAGCACCCGGTCGGCTACACGTTCAACCCCGACACCGGCCGCGCCGAGCTCACCGACTTCTGGGCGGTGATGACCAACAAGGTGCAGATGGTGACGTTCCCGCACACGGTCACCGCGGCCTACATGACCGGCGGCGCGTTCGTGGTCGGCATCGCGTTCTGGCTGATGATCCGCGGCCGCACCCCGGAGGCCGACCGTGCCGCTCTACCGACGGGCCGTCCGCGTCGGCGCCGCGGTGACACTGGTCGCCGGCCTCGGCGTCGCGGTCACCGGTGACCTCCAGGGCAAGGTGATGACCGAGGTGCAGCCGATGAAGATGGCCGCCGCCGAGGCGCTCTACGACACCGAGAAGCCCGCCGCCTTCTCCATCCTCACCATCGGGTCGCTCGACGGCTCCGAGGAGAAGTTCGCGATCAAGATCCCGCACGTGCTGTCGTTCCTCGCCACCGGCAGCACCGACGGCGAGGTCCAGGGCATCAACCAGCTGCGCGAGCAGTACAAGGCGAAGTACGGCCAGGACCCGGGCGCGAAGTACTACTCCCCCGGCGACTACACCCCGGTCATCCCGATCACCTACTGGACCTTCCGGCTGATGATCGGCCTCGGCGTCCTGGCCGCGGCGGCCGCGGCGCTGATGCTCTGGCTCACCCGGCGTGGCCGCGCCGGGGTCCGGCCGTCCCGCGGCTGGGTGTGGCTGGCGGTCGCACTGCCGCTGATGCCGGTCGTCGCCAACTCGTTCGGCTGGATCTTCACCGAGATGGGCCGGCAGCCCTGGGCGGTGTTCGGCCTGATGACCACGGCCACCGCGGTCTCCCCCGGCGTCAGCGTCGGCGAGGCGCTCACCTCGGTGATCGTGCTGACCCTGCTGTACGCCGTGCTCGCCGTCATCGAGATCGGCCTGATGGTGAAGTACGTCCGCGCCGGCGCCGAGCCGTTCGTCGAGCCGCCGGACCCGAAGCTCGGCCAGCCGTCCGACGAACCCCTCGCCTTCGCGTACTGACGCGTCCCGACCAGGAGACATGACCATGGAGCTCACCACCGTCTGGTTCGGCCTGATCGCCGTGCTGTGGATCGGCTACTTCGTCCTCGAGGGCTTCGACTTCGGCGTCGGCATGCTGCTGCCGGTGCTGCGCGAAGTCCGAGACCGAACGCCGCGTCGTCATCAACACCATCGGCCCCGTCTGGGACGGCAACGAGGTGTGGGTGCTCGTCGCCGGCGGCGCCACGTTCGCCGCGTTCCCGGAGTGGTACGCCACGCTGTTCAGCGGCTTCTACCTGCCGCTGCTGCTGATCCTCGTCGCGCTGATCGTCCGCGGGCTCGCGTTCGAGTACCGCGCGAAGCGGGACGACGCCACCTGGCGGGCACGCTGGGACCAGGCGATCTTCTTCGGCTCGCTGCTGCCCGCGTTCCTGTGGGGCGTGGCCTTCGCCAACATCGTGCACGGCGTCCCGATCGGCGCGGACAAGGAGTACGCCGGCAGCACCCTCACGCTGCTCAACCCCTACGCCCTGCTGGGCGGCCTGACCACGCTGCTGCTGTTCCTCACCCACGGTGCGCTCTACCTCGCGCTGAAGACCGACGGCGAGATCCGGCACCGGGCCCGCGAGCTCGCGCTGATGATCGGCGTCGCCGCCGCGGCCGTCGCCGTGGTGTTCCTGGTGTGGACGCAGGCGCACTCGGGCTCGGCGGCCTCCGCGGCCGTCTTCGTCGCGGCCGCGCTCGTGCTGCTGGCCGGCCTGTTCGCGGCGCTGCGTGGCCGGGAGGGCTGGGCGTTCACCGGGACGTTCCTCGCCATCGGGCTCGCCGTGGCCGGCCTGTTCGTCGTGCTGTTCCCGGACGTGATGCCGTCGACGCTGGACACGGCGTACTCCCTGACCACGAGCAACGCCTCGGCCACCGACTACACGCTGAAGATCATGACCTGGGTGGCGGTGCTGTTCACCCCGATCGTGCTGCTCTACCAGGGCTGGACCTACTGGGTGTTCCGCAAGCGGATCTCCACCCACCACATCCCGGTCGCGGCCGAGCCGGTCGAAGCCTGACCATGAAGCCCCTCGACCCACGGCTGCTTCCCCACCTCACGCCGGCCAGGGCGCCCCTGGCCGGCGCGCTGGTCGGCAGCGTCGTGGCCGGGCTGCTCGTCGTGGCCCAGGCGTTCGCCGTCGCCGCGGTCATCACCGCGCTGCTCGACGGGAACGGGCAGGCCACCTGGCGCGCCGCGTGGCTGCTCGGCGCGGTCACCGCCGGCCGCGCCGTGGCGGGCTGGGTCGTCGACGCCGGTACGGCGCGCGCGTCGTCGCGGGTGACCACCACGCTCCGCCGCCGGGTCCTCGACGCCGCGCTGTCCCTCGGCTCGTCCCGGCTGTCGCGGCGACACACCGGCGAGCTCGCGGTGCTCACCACCCGCGGGGTCGCCGCGGTCGACCCCTACCTCACCCGCTACCTCCCGGCGCTGCTGCTCGCCGCCGTCCTGCCGCCGCTGACCGTCGTGGCCATCGCGACCCAGGACCTGCTCAGCGCGGTGGTCGTCGTGGCCACGCTCCCCCTCCTCCCGGTGTTCGCCGTCCTGGTCGGCCTGGCCACGAAGGACCGCGCCGACCGGCAGTGGCAGGCGCTGTCGTCGCTGTCCGGCCACTTCGTCGACGTGATGCGCGGGCTGCCCACGCTCGTGGCCTACCGGCGCGCGCACGCGCAGTCGGCCTCCATCCGCACGATCACCGACCGCTACCGCCGGGCCACCAACGAGACGCTCAAGCTGGCGTTCGCCTCCTCCGCCGTGCTCGAGCTGGTCGCCACCCTCTCGGTCGCCCTGGTCGCGGTCACGGTCGGCCTCCGGCTGGCGGGCGGCTCCCTCGACCTCGGCACCGCGCTCGTCGTGCTGCTGCTCGCCCCCGAGGCCTACTGGCCGATCCGCAAGGTGGGCGCCGAGTTCCACTCCGCGGCGGAGGGCGTCGCCACCTTCGAGGCGGCCGACGCGCTGATCGCCGAGGCCGGGGTCGCGACGCAGGAGGATTCCCGGCACCAGGTGCCGGAGATGCTCCTTCGTCCCGGCGCAGCCGGCGTACCCGACGTGCGCGGCGGGATCGTCGTGGACGGCCTGACGGTCGGCTACCCGGACCGCGACGTCCCCGCCCTGAACGGGTTCAGCTGCCTCATCGCGCCGCGGGGCCTCACCGCGGTCGTCGGCCCCTCCGGCGCCGGGAAGTCCACGCTCCTCGCCGTGCTCCTGGGCGAGCTGCAGCCGTCGGCCGGCACCGTCACGGTCGCGGGCCACGACCTCGCCGACCTCGACCCCACCGGCTGGCCGTCCCGGATCGCGTGGATCCCGCAGCGGCCGTGGATCCTCCCCGGCACGGTGCGGCGACAACGTGCTGCTCGGCCGGCCCGACGCCACCGAGGCCGACGTGTGGGCGGCGCTCGAACGCGTCGCGCTCGCCGACCTGGTCGCCACCCTGCCCGGCGGCCTCGACGAGCCGGTCGGCGAGGACGGCGCCCACCTGTCCGCCGGCGAGCGGGCGCGTCTCGCCCTGTCCCGGGCGGTCCTCGCCGGCCGGCCCCTGGTGCTGCTGGACGAGCCGACCGCGCACCTCGACCCGGTCACCGAGCAGGTCATCGCCGACACCCTGGTCTGGCTCGCCGCCCGGTCGGCGGTCGTGGTCGTGGCCCACAAGCCGACCCTCGTCGCCCTCGCCGACCGCGTCGTCACCGTCCCCGCCCCGCCCGCCCCCGCCGTCGAGACCCGGGCGCCGGTGGTCGAGCACCCTGCGCCGGTGGTCGAGCCTGTCGAGACCCGGGGAGTGGTTTCGACAAGCTCAACCACCGGAGGGGTTCCGACGAGCTCGACCAGCGAGCGGCTGCGGCTGTGGGGCGGTGCGGCGCTGGGGGCGCTGGCCGCCGCCTCGGGGGTCGCCCTGACCGCCACGGCCGGCTGGCTGATCGCCCGGGCCGCGGAGCAGCCGCCGGTGCTCGTGCTGATGGTGGCGATCGTCGGGGTGCGCACGTTCGGCCTGGCGCGTCCGGCGCTGCGGTACGCCGAGCGGCTGGTCTCCCACGACGTCGCGCTGAGGCTGCTGGCCGAGAGGCGCGCCGCGGTGTACGACGCCCTCGTGCCGCTGGTGCCCGGCCGGCTCGGGAAGCAGCGCGGCGACGTGCTCACCTCGGTGGTCGACGACGTCGACGCCCTGGTCGACAAGCACCTGCGCGTCCGCGCACCCCTCGTCACGTTCGCGCTGGTCGGCCTGATGGCCGTCACGGTCGCCACGCTCGTGCTCCCGGCTGCCGGCCTCGTCACGCTCGCGGTGCTGCTCGTCGGCGGCGGGTCGGCCTACGTGGCCGCCCGGGCCGGTGTCGCCGGGGCCGAGCCGCGGCTGGCGGCCGCGCGCGGACGGCTGGGCGGACTGGTCGTCCAGACGCTGCACGGCGCGCCCGACCTGCTCGCCTGGCAGGCCACCGGACGGGCCCTCGACGACATCGACGCCGCCGGCCGCGACATCGGCGCGGCCGCGAGCCGGTCGGCCCGCGCCCTGGCCACCGGCCGCGCGCTCGCCGTCCTCGCCGCGGGGGCCGGCGTCGCCGCGGCGGCCTGGACCGCCGCCGCCGGGCTCGACGCCGGCACCCTCTCGGGCCCGATGGCGGCGCTGCTGGTGCTGCTCCCGCTCGCCCTGCTCGACGTCACCTCGCCGCTCGCCGACGCCGGCGCCCTGCAGGTGCGCACCCGGGCCGCGGACCGCAGGCTCGCCGAGCTGACCGCGGCCGACCCGCTGGTCACCGACCCCGTGGCACCCCTCGACCTCACCGCGGACGCACCCCACGTGGTCCTCGAGGGCGTCGGCGCCTCGTGGTCCGACCGTCCGGTCCTGCGTGACCTCGACCTCGACCTCCGGCCCGGGACGCGGCTCGGCGTCGTCGGCCCCAGCGGCTGCGGGAAGTCCACGCTGGCCGCCCTGCTCCTGCGGTTCCTCGACCCGCACGATGGCGCCGTCCGGCTCTCCGACCAGGACGTCCGGGAGCTGGCGCTGGACGACGTACGCCGGTCCGTCGGGCTCGTCGACGACGACCCGCACGTGTTCGCGTCGTCGCTGCGCGAGAACCTCCGCCTCGCTCGTCCGGACGCGACCACCGACGAGATCCGGGCCGCGCTGCGAGCCGCCCAGCTCGGCCCCTGGCTCGACGGGCTCCCGGCCGGCCTCGACACGATGGTCGGCGACGGGCACGCCCAGGTCTCCGGTGGGGAGCGGGCCCGGATCGGCCTGGCCCGCGCCGTCCTCGCCGACCTCCCGGTGCTGGTCCTCGACGAGCCGACCGCGCACCTCGACACCGGCACCGCGCAGGCGGTCACCGACGACCTCCTCGCCGCCGGCCGGGGCAGGACCGTCGTGTGGATCACGCACGGCAGCATCGGCCTGGACCGGATGGACCGCGTCCTCGACCTCGGCAGCGACGACGACACGTCCGAGCCGTCCGGGACCGCCGCGCTCGCCGCGGCCGGGTGAGAGGATCGCCCCCGTGGACCTCGTCGAGACTCTCCTGCCCGGTGTCGGAATCCGCTACGAGCTGGCCACCGCGCAGGGCGTGCGGCTCGGCGTCGTGGTCCGCCGCGAGGGCTCGGTGGAGATCAACACCTACGACGTCAGCGACCCCGACAGCGCCCAGAGCGTCTTCCACCTGACCGCCGAGGAGGCCAACACGCTGGCCGACGTGCTCGGCGCCCCGAGGCTCGCGGAGCGGTTCGCCGACCTGTCGCGGGAGGTCCCGGGCCTCAAGTCGGGCCGGTTCTCGCTGCGCGCCGGCACGCCGTACGTCGACCGCCCACTCGGGGACACCCAGGCCCGCACCCGGACCGGCTGCTCGATCGTGGCCGTCGTGCGCGACAACGACGTGGTCACCTCGCCGGCCCCGTCGGAGGTGCTGCGAGCCGACGACGTCCTCGTGGTGATCGGCTCGGAGCAGGGTCTCTCCGAGCTGGGCGCGCGGCTCGCCGGCCAGGCGTAGGCGCCGCGGTGGACCACGTCGCCGCGCTGTTCCTCGAGCTCGGCGCCCTCTTCCTGACGCTGGCGCTGCTGGGGCTGTTCGCCCGCGCCGTGGGCCTCTCCCCCATCCCGTTCGTGCTGCTGGCCGGCCTGGCCTTCGGCAGCGGCGGGCTCGTCCCGCTCGACACCGCCCAGCCGTTCGTCGAGACCGCCGCCGAGATCGGCGTGATCCTGCTGCTGCTCACCCTCGGCCTCGAGTTCACCTCCACCGAGCTGGTGGCCAGCATGCGCAGGCACACCCCGTCCGGGGTGCTCGACCTCGTGCTCAACGCGCCGCCCGGGTTCGTCGCCGGTCTCATGCTCGGCCTCCCGTGGCCCGGGGCGCTGGCCCTCGCCGGCGTCACCTGGATCTCCTCGTCGGGGATCATCGCGCGGCTGCTCGGCGACCTCGGCCGGCTCGCCAACCGCGAGACCCCGGCGGTGCTGTCGGTCCTCGTGCTGGAGGACGTCGCGATGGCGGTGTTCCTGCCGCTGCTGGGCGTCGCGGTCAGCGGCGGCGGGCCGTTCCAGGCCGTCGGCGGCGCGGCGCTGGCGGCCGGTGCGGTGCTGGTGATCCTGGTCGCCGCACACCGGCACGGACACCGGCTCGGCCGCTTCCTGGCCCACCCCGACGACGAGCAGGTGCTGCTGCGGCTGTTCGGGCTGACCCTGCTGGTGGCCGGCCTCGCGCAGGCGGTGGGCGCCTCGGCGGCGGTCGGGGCCTTCCTGGTCGGCATCGCCGTACCCCCGTCCTTCGCGAACCGGGCCCGGGCGATCCTGGGGCCACTGCGCGACCTGTTCGCGGCGACGTTCTTCGTGGCGTTCGGGCTCAGCACCGACCCGGCCTCGCTGGGGCCGGTGCTGCCCGCGGCGCTGGCGCTGGCCGTGGTGACGACCTGCACGAAGCTCGCCACCGGCTACTTCGCCGCGCTCCGCGACGGGGTCGGCTCGGCCGGCCGCTGGCGTGCGGGCGCGGCGCTGGTGGCCCGGGGCGAGTTCTCCATCGTGATCGCCGGCCTCGCGGTCACCGCCGGGCTCGCCGACGTCGGCCCGGTGGCGACCGCCTACGTGCTCGTGCTCGCCGTGGCCGGCCCGCTCCTGGCCCGGTTCATCGGCCCCCTCACCGGAAGCCGGCGGCGCACCCCGACCGGGGCGGCGCCAGCCCGCCGCTGAGGCGGCCGGGCCGGCTCGGGAACGCGCGGCACTGGGGGCTCCGGACGGCGTGCAAACTTTGCCCGGTTCGCCCCCTCTGAGCCGAGGGCAGCGGGGAGAATTCGAGCGTGATGCTCTCCGACTCGGCTGCGCTGGTGATGAGCCTGGCCCAGCAGGGTCGGGTCGACGAGGCGCTCACCCACGCGCACGAGCGGCTCGCGGACCTCGCCGGCGCGGCCCCCCTCGAGCAGGCCGCGCTCTGGTACACCGTCGCCGTCGCGCACCACGTCGAGGGCGACTTCGCCGGCCAGGTGGCCGCGGCCGACCGGTGCCTGCTGCTGAGCCGGGCGGTGGGGTCGGCCGGCTGGGCCTCCAACGCGCTGTCGATCCGGGCGATGGCCCTGGTCCGCAAGGAGACGATCGACGCCGCCCTCACCGACCTGGCCCGCTCCGAGGTGGAGCTCGACGCCTGCGACGACGACGGGCTGGCCTGCTGGGCGCACACCGGGCTCGGCTACTGCTACCTCGAGCTCCGGCTCTACGAGCTCGCGCAGCCCCACCTCGAGGCAGCCATCGCGCTGGACGCCAGCCCGGTGCCGCTGGTCGAGGCCCGGGTGATCGACCTGATGAACCTGGCCGAGCTGCACCTGCGCTGGGCCGACGAGCTCGACCGGGCGGCGCCCTACGACGGCAGCGCCGCCGAGGCCGACGAGCGCCGGGCACTGGCCAACGAGCTGGCCGCGGCCGCCGTCGCCGAGGGTGAGCGCGTGGGCGCCACCGCGCTCCTCGAGGCCTGCCGGGCCACCGAGCTGCGGTCCCGTCCGACCGCCGACGCCACCGCCGTGGCCGAGCTGCGCGCCGCCTACGACAGTCCCGCGCACGCGGACTACAACGGCGGCCGGGCCGCGGTCGGCGGCGCCCTGGCGCTGGCGCTCTGGGGCGCCGGGCAGCGCGACGAGGCGCTCCAGGTCGCCCGCGACGCCGCCGCGGTGTCCGAGCACGCCGGCGACTGGCAGGTCACCGCGAGCGCCCGCTGGCTGCTCGTCGAGCTCGAGAGCCAGGCCGGCGTGCCGGGTGCCGCGTCGGGCCGGGCCTACGCGCGCCTGCTCTCGGGGGTGCTGTGGCGGCAGCGGCTGAGCACCCTCGCCGGAGCGCAGGCGGCGCTGGACGTGGAGCGGCTCCGGCACGACAAGGCCACCGCGCAGCGCGAGGCCCACGAGGACCCGCTGACCGGCGTCGGCAACCGCCGCGCCCTCGACGAGGCGCTGCGCCTGGCGCGGCTCGAGGACACGGTCGAGGGACACCCGACGAGCCTGCTCGTGGTCGACCTCGACGCGTTCAAGGCGATCAACGACCGGCACGGCCACATGGTCGGCGACACCGTGCTGCGCAAGGCCGCGGCGGCGATCCGCCAGGCCGCGCGCGCCGAGGACACGGTCGCGCGGCTCGGCGGCGACGAGTTCGTCGTGCTCGCCCGCGGCACCGACGAGGAGGCCGGAGCCCGCCTCGCCGAGCGCGTCGCCGAGGCGGTCAACGGTCTCGAGGTGGCCCTTCCGGACGGCGCGCTGCGCCTCGGGGCGAGCGTCGGCGTACGCACCACCGGCGGCGACCTCGTCCTCGACGACCTGCTGGAGGCAGCCGACGCGGCGATGTACGACGTGAAGCGCCGGGTCCGCTCGGTCGGCAGCTGAACCCGCCGCCCGACCGCGGGGCCCGGCCGGCCGCTCCTGGCGCCACATCACCCGTTCGGGCCTCCCCCACATGGGTCCAGCGGCCCTTACCGGCGATGGCGGACCGGTTTACCTTGGGCGTACTGAAGATCCCGGCAGCCGAGGCCTACGTCTGCACCCGTCATGGAGGCATCGGGCCGTGCAGGAGAGGGGCTCCGATGCGCATACCGGAGCAGCGAGGACCACAGGCGGAGACGGCGACGTCGGCCGGTCTCGCCCTCGCGCCACGTTTCACCGACCTGCAGCTGCGGCTCAGGGACGTCCTGGCGGTGCACCGGCCCGGCTCCACGTCTCCGCACGTGCGGATCGAGCTGCCGTCGTACAGCATGGCGCCGTCCATCCTGGCCCACTACGCGCCGCGGCTCGCGGCCCTGGAGCACCGCTACCTGCTCTCCCAGCTCGCCCTGCCCCGGATCGCCGGCTGCCAGGTCGTCTTCGTCACCTGCGCCGCGCCGGGCCAGGACGTCCTCGACTACTACTTCTCGCTGCTGCCGCCGGAGCAGCGGGCCGACGCGGCCGGCCGGCTCGAGGTCTTCGTCGTCCCGGACGACTCGCCGCGCCCGGTGACCGCCAAGCTGCTGGACCGCCCGGACCTCGTCGACGAGCTCCGGCGCAGGATCGCGGGCCGCCCCGCCTTCATCGAGCCGTGGAACGTCAGCCCGCTCGAGGTCGAGCTGGCCACACGACTCGACGTCCCGGTGAACGGGACCGACCCGGAGCTCTGGCCGCTCGCCTTCAAGAGCGCGGGCCGTCGGCTCTTCGCGGAGGCCGGGATCCCCGTCCCGGTGGGGATCGAGGACGTCCGCACGGTCGACGACGTGGTCGACGCCGTGGCGGAGATCCGGGCACGCCGCCCGGCCGCGCCGCGGCGTGGTGGTCAAGACCGACGACAGCGGCGCCGGCGACGGCAACCGGACCATCCCGCTCTGCCCCGACACCGACGCGGCCGAGATCCGCAGGCAGGTCGAGCTGTTCCCGGACTGGTACCTCCGCGACCTCGCGCTCGGCGGTGTGGTGGAGGAGCTGGTGTCCGGGACGCACTTCTCCAGCCCGAGCGTGCAGGTCGAGATCCCGGCCGACGGACAGCCGGTGGTCTGCACCACCCACGAGCAGGTCCTCGGCGGGCCCAGCGGACAGATCTACCACGGTTGCCGGTTCCCGGCTCACCGCGCCTACGCGGGCCGGATCGGGGCCTACGGCCAGGCCGTGGGCGAGGCGCTGGCCTCCCGCGGGGCGGTGGGACGGTTCAGTGTCGACTTCGCGGCGACCCGCTCCGAGAGGGGGCGTTGGGACCTCTACGCCCTCGAGGTGAACCTGCGCAAAGGGGGTACGACGCACCCGTTCGCGGCGCTGCAGGCGCTCACGTCCGGCCACTACGACGTCACGGCCGGGACCTGGGTCTGCGACGACGGGTCGAGACGGTTCTACGAGGCGACCGACAACCTCGTGGACCCCGACTGGCTGGGCCGGTCGCCCGGCGAGGTGATCCGGACCGTGGCCGCGGCCGGCCTGGAGTTCGACCGCCGCACCGGCACCGGGGTCGTGCTGCACATGCTCTCGGGCCTGGCGGTCGACGGGCGGCTGGGACTCACCGCGATCGGGCGCACCCGACCGCAGGCGGCCCGGCTCCAGGCGGCGACGCTGGCGGCCGTGGCCCTGGGCCGGGTCCCCGAGGAGGTCGAGCTCCCCAGCGCCTGAGGCGGGCCGCTCAGGCCTCGACGACGACCGGGATGATCATCGGCCGGCGACGGTGCGTGTTGGACACCCAGCGGCCGACCACCCGGCGGATCGTCTGCTGGAGCTGGTAGGTGTCGACGCCCTCGCGGGCAGCGGCGTCGAGCGCGTCGATCATCGGCTGCTTGATCTCGTCGAAGATCGAGTCGTCCTCGGCGAAGCCGCGGGCGTGGATCTCCGGGCCGCCGGCCACCTTGCCGGTGACCGAGTCGATGACCACGACGACCGAGATGAAGCCCTCCTCACCGAGGATCCGGCGGTCCTTCAGCGAGGTCTCGGTGATGTCGCCGACCGACGAGCCGTCGACGAACACGTAGCCGCAGTCGACCTTGCCGGCGATCGTCGCCTTGCCGTCGACCAGGTCGACGACGACGCCGTCCTCGGCGATCACGACCCGCTCGTGCGGCACCCCGGTCGCGCGGGCGAGCTCGGCGTTGGCGCGCATGTGCCGGATCTCGCCGTGGACGGGGAGCACGTTGCGCGGCTTGACGATGTTGTAGCAGTAGAGCAGCTCACCGGCCGAGGCGTGGCCGGAGACGTGCACGAGCGCGTTGCCCTTGTGCACGACGTTGGCGCCCCAGCGGGACAGCCCGTTGATCACGCGGTAGACGGCGTTCTCGTTGCCCGGGATCAGCGACGAGGCGAGGATGACGGTGTCGCCCTCCTCGATGTGCACGAAGTTGTGGCTGCGCTGGGCGATCCGGGACAGCGCCGACAGCGGCTCGCCCTGCGACCCGGTCGAGATCAGCACGGTCTTCTCGGGCGGGTAGTCCGCGAGCTCCTTGGCGTCGACCAGGGTGTTCGGCGGGACGTTGAGGTAGCCGAGCTCGCGGGCCACGCCCATGTTGCGGACCATCGAGCGGCCGACGTAGGCGACCTTGCGCCCGTGCGCGACGGCGATGTCCATCACCTGCTGCACCCGGTGCACGTGGGAGGCGAAGCACGCCACGATGATGCGCTGCTCCCGGGACTGGTGGAACACCCGGTCGAGCACCGGGGTGATCTCCTTCTCGGCCGTGGTGAAGCCCGGCACCTCGGCGTTGGTGGAGTCGACCAGGAACAGGTCCACCCCTTCGGCGCCGAGCCGGGCGAACGCCCCGAGGTCGGTGATCCGGCCGTCGAGCGGCAGCTGGTCCATCTTGAAGTCGCCGGTGTGCAGCACCAGGCCGGCGCCGGTGCGGATGGCCACCGCGAGCGCGTCGGGGATGGAGTGGTTGACCGCGACGAACTCGAGCTCGAACGGCCCGAAGGAGATCCGGTCCCCCTCGCTCACCACGTGCTGCGCGGTCTCCTTGAGCCGGTGCTCGCGCAGCTTCGAGGTGAGCAGCGCCAGCGTCAGCTGCGAGCCGACGAGCGGGATGTCCTGCCGCTCGCGGAGCAGGTAGGGCACGGCGCCGATGTGGTCCTCGTGGCCGTGGGTGAGGACGAGCGCGTCGATGTCGTCGAGCCGGTCCCGGATCGGGTCGAAGTCGGGAAGGATCAGGTCGACGCCGGGGTGGTGGTCCTCCGGGAACAGCACGCCGCAGTCGACGATCAGCAGCCGGCCGTCGTACTCGAAGACGGTCATGTTGCGACCGACCTCCCCCAGCCCGCCGAGAGGAGTGATCCTCAGACCGTGGTCCGCCAGCGGACCCGGTGCGGAGAGTTCGGGGTGGGGATGGCTCATTCGGTGCTCATTTCCGGTCAGGGTCGATCGAGGAGTCCGGCCGTCGCGAGCACGGAGCGGATCTCGGCGACGAGCGCGTCGCCGGCGGGCACGAGGGGCAGCCGGACGGCCCGGTTGCCGAGCACGCCCATGACCTCCAGGGCGGCCTTCGCGGTCATCGCCCCCTGCGCGCGGTGCATGATCACGTCGACCACCGGCACGAGGCGGCGGTAGACGTCGAGGGCCTCGGCGAGGTCGTTCCGCTCCACGGCGGCGACCATGGCGGCGTACTCCTTGCCGGCCACGTGCGCGACGACCGAGACGACACCGCTGCCGCCGTGGGTGAGCCAGCCGAGGTTGAGCACGTCGTCGCCGGAGTAGAACGCCAGGCCGGTGTCGGCCATGATGCGCACGCCCCGGTAGAGGTCGCCGACGGCGTCCTTCACCGCGACGATCCGCTCGTGCTCGGCGACCCGCGCGTAGGTCTCCCCGGCGATCGTGATCGAGGAGCGGCCCGGGATGTCGTAGAGCATCACCGGCAGGCCGGACGCGTCGGCGACGGCCTCGAAGTGCGCGGCCAGCCCCTCCTGGGTCGGCTTGTTGTAGTAGGGGGTGACGACGAGCGTCCCGTGCGCGCCGACCTTCTCGGCCTGGACCGCGAGCTCGACGGAGTGGGCGGTGTTGTTGGTGCCGACGCCGGCGACGACGGTGGCACGGTCGCCGACCGCCTCCATGACCGCACGGAGGATGCGGCCGTCCTCCTCGGTCGTGGTGGTCGGCGACTCCCCGGTCGTGCCGGAGACGACGATGCCGTCGTTGCCGTTGGCGACGAGGTGCTCGGCGACCCGGGCGGCAGCGTCGAGGTCCACGACGCCCTCGTCGTCGAACGGGGTGACCATCGCCGTCAGCACGCGGCCGAACGGAGCAGGCGCGAGTGTCATGGGCGACAGGCTATCGCTAGCCGGGCGGTGCGAGCGCCCTGGTCGACTCCCTTGCGCACACCCCTTGACATCGTTGGCTAACCGCTCTTAGCCTTTGGGCTATGAGCAATAGCACGATGTTCCTGGGACGGCCCGAGGGCCGCATCGCCTACGACGTCCGCGGCACCGGCCCGCTGGTCGTCTGCGTCTCCGGGATGAGCGACCTCCGCTCGACCTACCGTCACCTCGCTCCCCCGCTGGCCGAGGCCGGGTTCCGGGTGGCGACGATGGAGCTGCGCGGGCACGGCGAGAGCGACACCACGTTCACGGAGTACGACGACCGCGCGGCCGCGTCCGACGTGCTCGCCCTCGTCGCCGAGCTGCGCGGGCCGGCCGTGCTGGTCGGCCACTCGATGGGCGCGGCAGCGAGCGTCATCGCCGCCGCGGAACGGCCGGACCTGGTCCGTGGCCTGGTCCTGCTGGGCCCCTTCGCGCGCGACCCGGAGCTCAACGTCCTGGTCCGCGCGCTGTTCCGGGTCGCCATGCAGCCGCCGTGGGTGCGCGCGGTCTGGAAGGCCTACCTCCCCTCCCTGTACGCCGGTCGCAGGCCGGACGACCTCGACGACCATCTCGCCGCGGTGCTCGCGGCCATCGGCCGGCCGGGACACCGACGCGCGCTGTGCCGGACGACGCGGACCAGCCACCAGCCGGCCGCGGCGGTGATCGGGACCGTCTCGGCCCCGGCCCTGGTCGTGATGGGCGAGCTGGACAGGGACTTCGACGACCCGGCAGCCGAGGCCGCCTGGATCGCCGGGCAGCTCGGTGGCGAGGTGCTGATGGTCCCCGAGTCGGGCCACTACCCGCACGCCCAGCGGCCCGACCTCGTCGTCCCGGCCGTGACGGAGTTCGCCCGGAAGGTGACCGCGCGTGCCTAGGGCCGGGGTCACCCGCGACCGGGTCGTGGAGACCGCGACCCGCCTGGCCGACGAGTCGGGGCTGGAGTCGCTGACGCTGGCCGCCGTCGCGTCCGACCTGGGCGTCCGGACCCCGAGCCTCTACAAGCACGTCGAGGGTCTGCCCTCGTTGCGCCGACTGGTCGCCGTGCGCGCCAAGCAGGACCTGGCCGTCGTCCTCGGGGCGGCCGCGGTCGGCAGGGCCCGTGGCGAGGCCCTCCGCGCGCTCGACCGCGGCCTACCGTGCGTGGGCCACCGAGCACCCGGCCGCGGCAGCCGCCGCCCAGGCCGCGCCCGACCTCGACGACGCGGACGACGCGGCCGCCAGCACCGCGGTGACCGACGTGATCTTCGGCGCGCTCGCGGGCTACGGGCTCTCCGAGGACGCGCTCGTCGACGCGACCCGTTCGCTGCGGGCCGGGCTGGTCGGCTTCGCCGCGCTCGAGAGCGGCGGCGCCTTCGGGCTCGCCCGACCGGTCGAGGAGTCGTTCACCTGGTGGGTCGACGCCCTCGACCGGGCTCTGTCACACGCCTGAGCGCTCAGGCGGTGTGGGCCACGCTGCGGCGGCGTACCGCGACACTCGCGGCGATGCCGACGCCGGCGAGGGCGACCCCGCCCAGGGCCGCGACGGCGATCTCGGCCCACGGGCTGTCGTCCTGGGTCACCGTCGTGGAACCGGTCGGCGTCTGCGTCACGGTCCCGCCGTGCTGGGTGTGCTGGTAGCCGACTTCGGAGGCGGGTGGTGGTGCCGGGTCCACCATGGCTGCCGCCGGGGTGGCGAGGGCGAGGCCGGCCACGCCGCTCACGACGGCGGCCGCGGCGAGCCTGGAGGGAGTTCGGGAAGTCGATCCTGGGTTCCTTCTCCGGGCCGGAGATCAGGCCGGGTGGGTCACGCTGCGGCGGCGCAGGCCCGCGCTCGCGGCGACGCCGACGCCGGCGAGGGCGACTCCAGCGATGATCCCGGCACCGATCTCGGCCCAGGGGCTGTCGTCGGTCGAGGTGGTGGTGACGCCGCCCGACGTGGTTCCGTTGGCGTTCGGCGGAGGGGCCGGGTCCACCATCGCGGCGGCCGGGGTGGCGAGCGCGACGCCGGCCACTCCTGTGACGACAGCGGCGGTGGCGGCACGGTAGAGAGTTCGGGAAGTCATCGCGATCCCGCTTTCCGGTGTTGGTGATGTCACCCCCAACTGTCACGTTTGCGGGGCTGCGCGGGCATCGGGCACAACCCCTCAGATCCAGGGCCGGCGTCCTCAGTCCGCGGCCGGGCCCCTTAGCCATGACACGGTTGGGCCAGTGACGCCGGTGCAGGTCTTTGGGCCCGTGGACTCCCCGGCCGCCGCGTGACACCGTGGAGGGACAACCACTCCCTGAGGAGGTGCGGAGCCGTGGAACAGGACCACTGCCCCGACTGCCACGCGCTGGTGAGCGACCTCGCCGCGCACGAGGCCTGGCACTCGCGCCTGGTCGCCGACCTCGCAAGTGCCGTCGAGAAGGAGATCAAGCGCTCAGCGGCCGCCGGCGCCTGAGACCCCGCACCGAGCGAGCGACCGGTCAGGCGGCGCCGCGCTCCCACCACACGAAGTCGTAGCCGTCGTGCTTCTCGCGGCGCACCTCGACCCACTCGTCGGCGTCGAACTCCGGGTAGTGCGTGTCGCCCTCCGGCGACTGGTGCACCTCGGTGAGGACCTGCGCATCGGCGAGCGGCATCGCGTGCGCGATAGACGTGGCCACCGCCGATCACCATCACGTCGCCGTCGGCGCCCTGGGCGAGCGCGATGCCCTCCTCGACGGAGTGCGCGACGAGCACGCCGTCGGCCGACCAGTCCTGCTGCCGGGTCACCACGACGTTGGTGCGGTAGGGCAGCGGGTGCCCGATGGAGTCGAAGGTCGCGCGCCCCATGAGCACCGTGTTGCCCTTGGTGGTGGCCCGGAAGTGCCTCAGGTCCTCGGGGATGCTCCAGGGGATGTCGCCGCCCAGCCCGATCACGCCGTTGTCGGCCACGGCGGCGACCAGCACCACCCGCTTGCGCGCTGACGTCATACGGCGATCGGGGCCTTGATGCCCGGGTGCGGGTCGTAGCCCTCGACCGCGATGTGCTCGAGGTCGAACGCGTCGAGCTCGGTCACCGACGGGTCGAGGCGCAGCGTCGGCAGCGGCCGCGGCTCACGCGTCAGCTGGAGCCTGGCCTGCTCGAGGTGGTTGCTGTAGAGGTGCGCGTCACCGAGGGTGTGCACGAAGTCGCCGACCTCGAGGCCGGTGACCTGCGCGACCATGTGGGTCAGCAGCGCGTAGGAGGCGATGTTGAACGGCACGCCCAGGAACACGTCCGCGGAGCGCTGGTAGAGCTGGCAGCTCAGCCTGCCGTCCGCGACGTAGAACTGGAACAGCGCGTGGCAGGGGGCGAGCGCCATCTGCGGGATGTCGGCGACGTTCCACGCCGAGACGATGTGCCGGCGGGAGTCGGGGTCGCGCTTGAGGTTGTCGACGATCTGGGCGATCTGGTCGACGTGTCCGCCGTCCGGCGTCGGCCAGGACCGCCACTGGTAGCCGTAGACCGGCCCGAGGTCGCCGTTCTCGTCGGCCCACTCGTCCCAGATCGTGACGCCGCGGTCCTGCAGCCACTTCACGTTGGTGTCGCCGCGCAGGAACCAGAGCAGCTCGGCGAAGACCGACCGGGTGTGCACCTTCTTGGTGGTGACGAGCGGGAACCCCGCCCGGAGGTCGAAGCGCATCTGGTGGCCGAAGACGCTCAGCGTCCCGGTGCCGGTGCGGTCACCCTTCTCGGCCCCGTCGTCGAGGATGCGCTGGAGGAGGTCGAGGTACTGCTGCACGGGGCCAAACTAGCACCGGCCGACCCCGTCTCCCGGCTCCGTCCGCGGCACCGCTGCGCGTGTCACCCGGCGGGTCTGGGCGCGCCACCGACCGGAGGCCGATCGGCCCTGTCGGACCGGAGGACCCGGGCGAAGAATCGATGACGAGACCGAGGAAAGGGTGGCTTGTGATGCTCGGCTCCGTGATCGACGTCTTCCGGTTGCGGCAGTACTTCAACGCGGCGACCGTCGCCCGCAACCTCGCCGCCGGCGTGTTCGAGGACGCCGGCTTCCTCTTCGACGCCCGCCGGGCGCTGCTGCCGCTCCCGTTCGAGGACCGGGAGTGGCGGGAGCCGCCCGTCTCGCCGTTCCCCACCCGTGCGGTCCGTGCCGTGCCGGGGCTGAGCGACACCCGTGTCGCCGTGGCCTGCACCGGGGGCAGCGGCGCGCTCGCCTCGGTCGTCGGCGTGGCCCGGGCGTTCGAGGAGCGCGGCCTGACCCCGGCGGCGTACTCGCTGTGCTCGGGCTCGGCGCTGTTCGGCTTCCCGCTCGCGGCCGGGCTCCCGGCGGACGCGGTGGCGTCGTTCGTGCTCGGGCTCCGTCCCCGTGACTACCTCGACCTGGACCTGCCCGGCCTGCTGGCCCTGCCCGGCCGGGCCGGACGCGGCTTCTCCGGCCTGCTGCGCGGCGAGGCCGTCGAGGACGCCTACCGCGGCCTGCTCGGCGACCTGCGGCTCGGCGAGCTGCCGGTCCCGGCGTACGCACCGGTGTGGGAGATCGAGCACAACCGGCTGGCGTACCTCGGCCCAGACACGCACCCCGACCTGACGGTCGCGCGCGCCGTCCGGATGGCGATCGCCCTGCCGCTGTTCGTGCGGGCCGTCCCGCTCGACGGTGGATGGTGGTGCGACGGTGGCCTCGTCGACATCTTCCCGGTCAAGCCGCTGCTCGAGCGAGTGCACCCCGACGCGGTGGTCGCGGTGAACGGCTTCTACCCGCCCGGCTTCGTCGGCGAGGACCAGACCGGCTGGCAGGACCGCGCGCTGTCCATCCTGTACATCGCCGGCCAGGTGCGGACCAGCCAGCAGACCGAGCTCGCCCGGGAGAACCTGGCCCGGCTGCGCGAGGCCTGCGCGGTCCGGCTCATCGACCCGGTGCCCTACGCGAAGGTGCGCGGCGTCGGCTTCTACCGGCAGTTCATCGACACCGGCGAGTGGACCGGGTTCATGCGGCTGGGCCGCGCCGCGGGTCTCCAGGCGCTCGGCTCACTCGCCCGGGACCTGCGCGCGGGCGCGCCGGCCGGTCACGCGTCGTAGTCGAGGACGACCGTGTCCGAGGTCGGGTGGGACTGGCAGGTGAGCACGTAGCCCTTCTCGACCTCGTCGGGCTCGAGCGCCCAGTTGGTGTCCATCTCCACGCTGCCCTCGAGCACCTTGGCGCGGCAGGTGCCGCACACGCCGCCCTTGCAGGCGAACGGCGCGTCCGAGCGCACCGCGAGCGCGGCGTCGAGCACCGCCGGCCCGTCGGGAGCGAGCCGGAACGACGACTTCCGGCCGTCCAGCGTGATGGTCACCTCGGCGCCCTCCGCGTCGACGGTGGCGGGCGCCGTACGGCGGACCGGGGGCGCCGACTCGACGTGGAACACCTCCGCGTGCACCGACCGCTTCGAGACCCCCTCGGCGACCAGGAGCTTGCGCAGCGACGACACCATCTCGAACGGGCCGCACAGGAACCACTCGTCGACGGTGTCGACCGGCAGCAGGGAGTCGATGATGCGCTGCATCCGGTCGGTGTCGAGCCGCCCCGAGAACAGCTCGACCTCCTGCGGCTCGCGGGAGAGCACGTGGATGAGCTGGAGGCGCTCGCGGTAGCGGTCCTTGAGGTCCTCCACCTCCTCGAGGAACATCACCGTCCGGTGGGTGCGGTTCGCATAGATCAGCGTCACCGTCGAGTGCGGCTCGGTCTCCAACGTGGTGGCGACGATCGACAGCACCGGGGTGATGCCCGAGCCGGCCGCGACGCAGACGTAGTGCTTGGCGTTCGCGGGGTCGAGCTCGGTGAAGAACCGGCCGCTCGGCGTCATCACGTCGAGCACGTCGCCCGGCTTCGAGCACGTCGAGCGCGTGCTCGGAGAAGGCCCCTCCGGGCAGCCGCTTCACCGCGACCCGCAGCACCCCGGAGGACACCGGCGAGCAGATCGAGTAGTTGCGCCGGACGTCGTCGCCGGCGAGCTCGGTGCGGATCGTCAGGTGCTGGCCGTGGGTGAACGCGTAGTCCTCGCGCAGCCCGGGCGGCACCGTGAACGTGATCGCCACGGAGTCGTCGGTGACGGGCTCGACCGCCTCGACCGTCAGCGCGTGGAAGACGGAATGCCTGGTGCTCACGTCAGCCCTTTCACAAGTGACCCGGTCAGATGGCCTTGAAGTGGTCGAACGGTTCCTTGCAGGCGTTGCACACCCACAGCGCCTTGCAGGCCGTCGAGCCGAAGCGGCTCAGCTCGCGGGTCTCGGGCGAGCCGCACTGCGGGCAGCGCACCGCCAGCGTCAGCGACACGACTCCGTCGCGGCTGCGCTGCTGCGGCGGTGCGATGCCGTAGGCCTCGAGCTTGGCCTTGCCCTCGTCGGTGATCCAGTCGGTCGTCCAGGCCGGGGCCAGCACGAACTCGACGGAGACGTCGTCGTACCCGGCCTGCCGCAACGCGGCGACGATGTCGGACTGGATCGCCTCGGTGGCGGGGCAGCCGGAGTACGTCGGGGTGATCCGCACGTCCACGTGGCCGCTCTCGTCGACCTCGACGGCCCGGAGGATGCCGAGGTCCTCGACGGTCACCACCGGCACCTCGGGGTCGAGCACCGAGGCCGCGACCTGCCAGGCCCGGGCCCGGGTGGTCGAGCCTGTCCTCCGGGTGGTCGAGCCTGTCCTCCGGGTGGTCGAGCCTGTCGAGACCGTCACCACGACGCCCCCGGGTGGGAGCGCGCGAGGTGCTGCATCTCCGCGAGCAGGAAGCCCATCTCCTGGGTGTGCACGCCGCGCCGCCCGCCGGTGACCGCGGTGGTCACCTCCGGGACCGCGAGCGTGGCCTCGTGCAGGATCGCGGTGACGCGAGCGTCGAAGGCGTCGCGGAAGGACTGCGGGTCGATCGCCACCCCGGAGTCGACCAGCTCGGGGGCGATGTGCGCGGTGTCGAACAGCTCGTCGACGTAGGGCCACTCCGACGCGAGCGCCGCCTCCATGCGGGCATGCGACTCCTCGGTGCCGTCGCCGAGCCGCAGCACCCACATCCGGGCGTGGTCGTGGTGGTAGTCGACCTCCTTGACCGCCTTCGCGGCCACGGCGGCGAGCATCGGGTCGGCGCTGCGGGACAGCGCGGCGTAGAGCTCGTGGAGGTACGTCGACAGCACCAGCAGCCGGGCCATCGCCACGGCGAAGTCCAGGTCCTCGCCCCAGGACCGCTCGACCAGCTGCACGTTGCGGAACGACCGCTCGTCACGCAGGTAGGCGAGCTCGTCCTCGGTGCGCGGCGGGTCCATCAACGAGCCGGCGTAGGTGAGCAGCGTGCGCGCCTGGCCGAGCAGGTCGAGGCCGATGTTGCCGAGGGCGACGTCCTCCTCGAGCTGCGGCGCGGCGGCGATCCACTCCCCCATCCGCTGCGCGGCGACGAGCGCGTCGTCGGCCAGGGCGAGGGCGTAGGCGGCGGTCGAGCTGGACACCTCCAGCGGCCCGATGATGATCGGGCTCACAGGTGCTCGACCCCCTCGGGGATGTCGTAGAAGGTCGGGTGCCGGTAGATCTTGTCGCCGGCCGGGTCGAAGAACGCGTCCTTCTCCTCGGGGCTCGACGCGGTGATCGACGCCGCGGGCACCACCCAGAGCGAGACGCCCTCCTGGCGACGGGTGTAGACGTCGCGCGCGTTGCGCAGCGCCATCTCGGCGTCGGGCGCGTGCAGCGAGCCCACGTGGACGTGGGACAGCCCGCGGCGGCTGCGCACGAACACCTCCCACAACGGCCATTCCCTGCGGCTCATGCTGCTCCCTCCGTGCGACGTGCCTGCTGCTTCTCGGCGTACGCCGCCGCGGCCTCACGCACCCACGCACCGTCGGTGTGCGCCTTCACCCGGTGCGCGAGCCGCTGCCTGTTGCAGGGGCCGTTGCCCTTGATCACCTCGAACAGCTCGGTGAAGTCGATCTCGCCGAAGTCGTGGTGGCCGCGCTCCTCGTTCCACCGCAGGTCCGGGTCGGGCAGCGTCAGCCCGAGCGCCTCGGCCTGCGGGACGGTCATGTCGACGAACCGCTGGCGCAGGTCGTCGTTGGAGAACCGCTTGATCCCCCACGCCATCGACTGCGCGGTGTGTCCAGGAGAGGCGTCGGCTCCGCTGTCACGGGGGCCGAACATCATCAGGCTCGGCCACCACCAGCGGTCCACGGCGTCCTGCGCCATCGCGTGCTGCGCCTCGGTGCCGTGCGAGAGCGTGTGCAGGATCTCGAAGCCCTGCCGCTGGTGGAACGACTCCTCCTTGCAGACCCGGATCATCGCGCGGGCGTAGGGGCCGTAGGAGCACCGGCACAGCGGCACCTGGTTGACGATCGCGGCGCCGTCGACGAGCCAGCCGATCGCGCCGATGTCGGCCCAGGTCTGCGTCGGGTAGTTGAAGATCGAGGAGTACTTCTGCTTCCCGCTGTGCAGCAGGTCGAGCAGGTCGGCGCGGTCCGCCCCGAGCGTCTCGGCCGCGGCGTACAGGTAGAGACCGTGTCCCGCCTCGTCCTGCACCTTCGCCATCAGGATCGCCTTGCGGCGCAGGCTCGGCGCCCGGGTGATCCAGGCGCCCTCGGGCTGCATGCCGATGATCTCGGAGTGCGCGTGCTGGGCGATCTGGCGGATCAGCGTCTTGCGGTAGCCCTCCGGCATCTCGTCGCGCGGCTCGATCCGGCCGTCGGCGTCGATGACCCGCTGGAAGTCCGCGGGCTCCTCGGCGGCCGGCGCGGCGTCGGCTGCAGGAGCCTGGTCGGGCGCGGTGAAGTCGTTGCCGTACATGCTGCCCAGCATACCGTGGATCTGTTACACCTTTACGCACACCTGCGCGGTTCCTGTAACACCGCGTCGGGCTGGAAGGATGCCGCCATGACCTCCCCCACCGCCGATGTGTCCGTCCGGGTCGGCTGGGCCGACGACGCGGCCGGCATCGCCGACGTCCAGGTCCGCGCCTGGCGCCAGGAGTACGCCGACCTCCTCCCCGCCGAGGTCCTGGTCGCCCTGGACCCCGAGGACTTCGCCGCCGCCTGGCACGCCTCGCTCGTGAAGCCGAAGGACGCGCGCAACCGCGTCCTGGTCGCGCTCGAGCGCAACGCCGTGCGTGGCTTCGCGGTGACCGCGCCCGCCTCCGACCCCGACACCGACCCGGTCGCCGACGGCGAGATCGTCGAGCTCACCGTCGACCCGCAGACGACCCGCCAGGGCCACGGCTCGCGGCTCGTGCAGGCCTGCGCCGAGACGCTCAAGGCCGACCGGTTCACCCGCGCCCTGGTCTGGCTGGCGTCCACGGACGACGTACGCCGGGCCTTCCTCACCGAGGCCGGCTTCGCCCCCGACGGCGCCCACCGCGAGCTCGACCTGCACGGCGACGGCTCGGTCCGGGTCAAGCAGGTCCGCCTGCACGCCGACCTCACCGACGTCTGAGGCCGGGCTCAGCTCCGCATCTCGACAGGCAGGTTCACCACCGGCCGGCCTCCCTCAGGCGTGGCGACGTGTCGGCGCGGCCAGGCCTGCCTGTTCAGATGCGCCGGCGACCGTGGCAGCCTGGGGCGATGACTCCGGAGGTGCTGTTCGCCGGACTCCCGGTCAGCGACTTCGCGCGCTCCGCCGACTGGTACGAGCGGCTGTTCGACCGCCCCTGCGACGTCGTCGCCCACGAGACCGAGCGGCTGTGGAAGGTCACCGAGTCGGGCTGGGCGTACGTCGTCGCCGACCCGCAACGTGCCGGGAACGGGCTGGTGGCGATCGTCGTGGCCGACCTCGACGCCGCGATCGTGGAGCTGGCCGGGCGAGGCATCGACGTCACCTCGACCGAGCAGGTCCCGGACGGAGGTCGTAAAGCAACCGTCACCGACCCGGACGGCAACCAGGTCGCCTGCATCGAGGTGCCCGGACAAGGCGGACAAGACACGCGGTGACGGAGGTTTGGGTCGCATCCCCCGGGGCAACCGAAAGGCATCGTCGTGCGTCACACCCGTGAGAGCGGCGACGAGGGCTCAAGACGGGGGCCGTCGTACAAGAGCTCGGGCTGACGAGGAGCAACAAGCGTGCTGGGTCCACTTCCGACCTTCTACCGGGTCGTCGTCTCTGTGTGTGCACTTCTCTCGTTCGTCGGCATCGGCGCCTGGCTCAGCTTCCTGATGCCGGAGGTCTTCGTCGCCGCCGTCGGCACCGGCCTCGGGCTCGGCCTCGGCGTGGTCGCCGTGCTGCTGCTGCTGCACGAGCCCGCACGCCCCGGCGCCGACCGCCGGGTCAGCGTCCGCTCGCACCGCCACCACTGACCGCCCCCGCTCCCGGCCCCTCGTAGGGTCGGAGCTGTGACCGCGCCGGACGACCTCTCCCCCGCGGACCGCTCCGGCATCATCCGCGACGGTCTCGCCGTCGGGATCGCCACCGGCGCCTACGGGATCTCCTTCGGCGCCATCGCGGTCTCCTCGGGCCTCACCGTCCTGCAGGCCTGCGCGCTCTCCCTGCTGGTCTTCACCGGGGCCTCCCAGTTCGCCCTGGTCGGCGTCCTCGCCGCCGGCGGGGCTCCGCTCTCCGGCGCCGCGACCGCCCTGCTGCTCGGCACCCGCAACACGCTGTACGGCATCCGGCTCGCCCCGCTGCTGGGCTGGACCGGCTGGCGCCGCGCCGCCGCCGCCCACCTGGTCATCGACGAGTCGACGGCGATGTCGGTCAACCGCGAGGGCACGACCGCCGCCCGGGTCGGCTTCCTCTCGACCGGGCTGGCCGTCTTCGCGCTGTGGAACCTGGCCACCCTGGGCGGGGCCCTGGCCGGTACGGCGCTCGGCGACCCCCGCACCTACGGCCTCGACGCCGCCGTCGGCGCCGCCTTCCTCGCCCTGCTGTGGCCCCGCCTGAAGGACCGCCGCAACCAGGTGGTGGCCGCCCTCGGAGCGCTGCTGGCGCTGTCGCTGGTCCCGGTGGCCGCGGCCGGAGTGCCGGTGCTCGCCGCCGCCGCCGTCGCCCTGCTGGCCGGGGTGCTGACCCGGTCCGAGGACCCCACCGAGATCCCGGGGCACGACGACCTCCCCGACCGCGGGGGGCACCGATGACCTGGGCGGCGATCCTCGCTGGCCGGGCGTCGGCTGCTACCTGCTCAAGCTCGGCGGGCTGTCGGTGCCCGCCGCCGTGCTCGAGCACCCGGTGGTCGAGCGGATCGCCGACCTGCTCCCGGTCGCCCTGCTGGCGGCGCTGATCGGCGTCCAGGTGCTCGGCGACGGCCAGTCGCTGGTCGCCGACGCCCGCCTGGTCGGTCTGGGCGTCGCGGTGGTGGCGCTGCTGCTGCGCGCGCCGTTCATCGTGGTCGTGCTCGCGGCCGCGGTCGCGGCCGCCGTCGTCAGGATGCTCTGAGGCCCCGCACCGGTCGCGGTGCGGGGCCTCCTGAGCGAGCGGTTCAGACCCTGGAGCGATCGTCGCCGACGCTGCTGAGGACGCGCGTCACGTCGGCAGGCGACTGCGCCGCCTCCAGCTGCGCCACCTGCGCCGGGTCGACGAAGACCTGGGCGATCTGACCGAGCAGCGCGAGGTGCTCGTCACCGACGCCGGCGATACCGACGACGAACTTCACCTCCTTGCCGTTCCAGTCGATCGGCTCGGAGTACCGGACGAACGAGAGCGCCGTCCGCCGGATCGTCGACTTGGCGTCGTTGGTGCCGTGCGGGATCGCCAGCAGGTTGCCCATCGCCGTCGACACCGACTTCTCCCGCTCGTGCATGGCATCGATGTACGCCGCCTCGACGGCCCCGCAGTCGACGAGCAGCTGCCCGGACTCGGTGATCGCCTCGTCACGGGTGCGAGCGCGTCCCGCGAGGACGACCGACCTCTCGGCGAGCACATCAGGTGACCCCACCTGCTCGGTGGAGGCGGCGGCCCCGCCTCCCGCGCCGTTGGTGCTGTTCAGCAGCTCGACGATCTCGTCGTAGCGCGGGCTGCCCATGAAGTTCTCCACCGACACGTGCAGCGCATTCGGCGCCTTCTGCCGCGCGCGTTCCGTCAGGTCCTGGTGCGTGATCACCAGGTCGTGGTTCGGCCCGAGGGAGGAGATCGCCCGGTTGACCACCTCGACGTCGCCGTGCCCGGCCTCGTGGATCTTGCGGCGCAGGACCGACGCACCCATGGCGGAGGACCCCATGCCGGCGTCGCACGCGAACACGATGTCCGTGATCGGACCCTGGTGCGCGCCGGCCAGGGTCTCGCCGAGGACCGTGGAGGCCAGCGACTTCTTGCCCTTCATGTCCTCCATGGCCGCGGTGGCGTGCGACAGGTCACCCTCGTCCTCGGAGCGGTCCAGCTTCAGCAGCACGGAACCGACCAGGAAGGAGACGAGAGCGGCGCCGAAGACCCCTGCGGTGATGCCCAGGAAGTCGCCGCTCGGCGTCTGGGCGTAGACCGCCATGATCGAGCCCGGGGCAGCCGGGGCGCGGAGCCCGACGTCGAAGGCGACGAGCAGGAAGATGCCGGTCATGCCGCCGGCGATGGTGGCGAGGATCATCTTCGGCTTCATCAGCACGAACGGGAAGTAGACCTCGTGGATGCCGCCGAGGAACTGGATGATCGCCGCACCCGGGGCCGACGCCTTGGCAACACCGCGGCCGAAGAAGGTGTAGGCCAGCAGGAGTCCGAGACCGGGGCCGGGGTTGGCCTCGAGCAGGAACAGCACGGACTTGCCCTGCTCGGTCGCCTCCTGGATGCCGAGCGGGGTGAGCACGCCGTGGTTGATCGCGTTGTTGAGGAAGAGCACCTTCGCCGGCTCGATGAACAGCGAGGTCAGCGGAAGGATGCCGTTGTCGACCAGGAAGTTGACCGCGTCGCCCAGCCACTCGGTGAGCTGGCGCAGGACCGGCGCGAGCAGGAACATGCCGGCGATCGCCATCAGTCCCGCGAAGATGCCCGCGGAGAAGTTGTTGACGAGCATCTCGAAGCCCGGCTTGATCTTGTGGCTCCACAGCGCCGTCGAGCTTCATCATGCCCCAGGCGGTGAGCGGACCCATGATCATGGCGCCCAGGAACATCGGGGCCCCGCCCGCGTCCCCGATGAAGAGCGGGTCGCTGGTGGCCATGATGACGCCGATGACCGAGAACGCCCCGACGACACCGCCGCGGACCTCGTAGACGATCATGCCGCCGGTGTAGGCGATCAGGATCGGCAGCACGTAGAAGATGGCCGGGCCGACCATCGTGGCGATCTTCTCGTTCGGGGTCCATCCGTCCGGGATGAAGAACGCGGTGATCAGACCCCAGGCGATGATCGCGCCGATGTTCGGCATGATCATGTTGGACAGGAACGTCCCGAACTTCTGCACATGAACACGCAACGACGTACGCGACGTCGTCGCCTCGGTGACTGTTGCCATGCTCACTCCTCCTCGCACCGGCGGGTGCAGGTCCGTTCGCTCGCGCATGATCCGCCGCCGACCTGAGGCCGCGTCCGCCGTGTGACGCACGTCATACGAATCTTTGATTACCTGTATATCCCTGCGAAAATGCCCACGTCAAGAGGTGAGAGCAACATATTCGAAGGCAAAACCAGGGAAACGGTGGTACGCTGGTCCCAAACGTCCGGATGCCCAGCCAGGAGGAATCGATGAAGGCACTGCGCTTCTACGCCCCCGAGGATGTCCGCCTCGAGGACGTCCCCGAGCCCGAGTGCGGCCCCGACGAGGTCAAGCTGAAGGTCAAGAACTGCTCGACGTGCGGCACCGACGTGAAGATCTTCTACAACGGCCACCAGAACCTGACCCCGCCCCGCACGATCGGGCACGAGATCGCCGGCGAGGTCGTCGAGGTGGGTGCCAACGTGGCCGGCTGGTCGGTGGGCGACCGGGCCCAGGTGATCGCCGCGGTGCCGTGCGGCGACTGCTACGAGTGCAAGACGCGGCTGGATGGCGGTCTGCCAGAACCAGACCTCGGTGGGCTACCAGTACGACGGCGGGTTCGCCGAGTACATGATCGTGCCGCGCGAGGTGCTCAAGGTCGACGGCCTCAACAAGATCCCGGACAACGTCGGGTACGACGAGGCCTCGGCCGCGGAGCCGTTCGCGTGCGCCATCAACGCCCAGGAGCTGCTCGGCATCGAGGAGGGCGACACCGTCGTGGTGTTCGGCGCCGGGCCCGATCGGCTGCATGCACATCCGGATCGCCCGCGGCGTGCACAACTGCGGCCCGGTCTACCTCGTCGACGTCAACGCCGACCGGCTGAAGATGTCCGCCGACGCGGTGCAGCCCGACGAGACGATCGACGGCTCGCAGGTCGACGTGGTCGAGACCGTCATGGAGCTCACCAACGGCCGCGGGGCCGACGTGATCATCACCGCGACCGCCGCCAACGTCACGCAGGAGCAGGCCATCGCGATGGCGGCGCGCAACGGCCGGATCTCGTTCTTCGGCGGGCTGCCGAAGAACGACCCGACCATCACCTGCGACTCCAACGTCGTGCACTACCGGCAGCTGCACATCCACGGCGCCAACGGCTCCGCGCCCGAGCACAACAAGCGCGCCCTGGAGTACATCTCGACCGGACAGGTGCCGGTCAAGGACCTGATCACCGAGCACATCCCGCTCGACCGGGTCCTGGACGCGTTCCAGATCGTGAAGAACGGCGAGGCGATCAAGGTGACCGTCGAGCCCTGACCCGCCCTCCGGCCTTCCTGGGCCAGCCCCGCCCCCGTTGACACCGTGCCGGGGGCGGGGTTTGGTGGTCTGCACATGCCTCTTCTCGGGAAGGTGCCCTCATGAGCGACGACACGACCACGGACAACGAGCACGACAGACGACCTCGACGAAGGCAGCGGCGGCAGCATGACCGGCGCGCTGCCGGACGCCGACGACGTGCTCGCAGGAGGAGCTCGACGAGATCGAGGCGGAGCGCAAGGAGCGCACCTCCCCCGAGAACCGGCCCGAGGGCGCCGAGGTCGACAACACCGACCGCGAGTTCGACCCGGTGCAGGGCCAGTTCACCGACTCCGAGCCCGACCCGGACGTCGGACCGTTCCCGGACCCGAGCGAGGAGGTGGGCTGAGCCCAGCCCGGGTCAGCCGATCTCGATGCGCCCGTCGTCGTCGAGCGGGAAGCCGGGGTTGTGGCAGATCTCCCACAGGTGGCCGTCGGGGTCGGCGAAGTAGCCGGAGTAGCCACCCCACTCGGTGCGGTGGGCAGGCTTGACGATCCGGCCGCCCACCTCGTGCACCCGCGCGAAGGCGAGGTCGACCGCGTCCTCGCTCGCGAGGTTCAGGGCGAGGGTGATCCCGCGGTACGCCGGCAGGTCGGACTCGGGGGTCGGCGGCAGCGCGGCGTCCTCGGCGAGGGCGTCGTACCCGAACAGGCCCAGCCAGGTGCCGGACGTCCTGAACCAGGTGATCCCCTGGGCGAGGTCACCGCGCTGCTCCCAGCCGAGGTCGCGGTAGAACCGCGCTGAGCGCTCGAGGTCGGCGACCCCGAGGGTGACGATGCTGAAGTTGGCGGGCACGTCGGTCGGCATGCGCCCAGTCTCGCCTACGCAGGCGCCAGGGCACCGGACAGGTCAGTTCACCGAGACGGCGCTCCAGGCCGCGGCGACGGCGTTGTACTGCGTGCTGCCGGCGCCGTAGAGGTCGGTGGCGGCGTTCAGCGACGCGGTGCGGGCACCGGCGTAGTTCGTGCTCGAGGTCATGTAGACCGTCAGGGCGCGGTACCAGATCTTCCCGGCGGCGTCACGGCCGATGCCGGAGACCGTCGAGCCGTTGCAGGTCGGCGAGCTGTGCGCGACCCCGCCGATCGTCTTGGCGCCCGAGCCCTCGGCCAGCAGGTAGAAGAAGTGGTTGCCCACCCCCGAGGAGTAGTGCACGTCCAGCGATCCCACGCTGCTGCTCCAGCAGCTCGCCGACTTGCCGTCGCTGGCGGGGTTGTCCATCCGGCGGAAGCCGACGTGGTTCTTGAGGTCGAACTCCTCACCGATCAGGTAGTCGCCCGGGTCGTTCGCGTTCGCCGCGTAGAACTCCACCAGCGTGCCGAAGATGTCCGAGGTGGACTCGTTCAGACCGCCGGACTCACCGGAGTAGGTCAGGTTCGCGGTGCTCTCCGTGACGCCGTGGCTCATCTCGTGGCCGGCCACGTCCAGCGACACCAGGGGCCCGTAGCTCACGCCGTCCCCGTCGCCGTAGGTCATCTTCTTGCCGTCCCAGAACGCGTTGACGTAGTTCTGGCCGTAGTGGACCCGGTTGTAGGAGCCGGCCCCGGTGCCGAAGATGCCGTTGCGGCCGTGCACGAGCTTGTAGTAGTCCCAGGTCATGTTGGTGCCGTACTGCGCGTCGGCGGCCGCGGACTGCCGGTTCGCGTTGGTGCCGGTGCCCCAGACGTTGTCGGCGTCGGTGAACAGCGTGCCGCTGGAGCACTTGCGTCCGAGGAGCTGGCAGGACATCGAGTCCGACTTGTTGTTCATGTCGGTGGTGTAGGTGTTGCCGCGGGTGGCGTCCTTGAGCTGGTAGGTGCCCGAGGCCAGCGTCGTGGTGAGCGGGACGGTGCCGCTGTAGAGGGTGTTGCCGGACCCGTCGGCGGTCTCGATCTGCTGCTCGGTGCGCAGCACCGCGCCGGTCCGGGCGTCGACGTACGACGCGAGCCGGCTCGGCGTCCCGTCGGCCTGCACGCCGCCCGACAGCACCTCCCAGGCCAGCCGCGGGGAGCCCGAGGCCGCGTCGACGACCAGCTCGGGAGCGCCGGCGACCGTCGCGCCGGAGATGGCGCGGTTCGCCGCGCTGGGCGCGAGTGCCGCAGCGGTCGCCGATGCGGCGCTCACCGCAGGCGTCACCGCGAGGTCCGGGGCACTGCGCAGGGTCTCGCTGGCCCCCTTCCACGAACCGTCAGCCGCCCGGTGCACGACCAGGTCGCCACCGAGCACGCGGAGTCCGCGGTAGGTCCGGTCCAGGCGCACGTGGCTGGTGCCGTCGGCGTCGACCACGACGTCCCTGGCGGTGAAGCTCTGACCGTCGCCGGTCCTGGTGGCCGCCGGGTGCGAACGGGCGGCGGCGACGGCGGACTGCACGAGGTCCCCGGGACCGGACGGCCCCGCCGCGGTCGGAGCGGCCCCGGCCGAGCCGGCGAACGAGAGGCTGGCGACGACTGCCACCACGGCGAGACCTGCTTGAGCGCGCATGGGCAAACCCTTCCAGGAGAGCTCGGACGAGCCCGGTCGCGGGCGGTGCGCGACGTGGCCGGTGTCCTCAAGGTAGGGACCGCCGGTCGAACCCGCCAGCAAACGGCCCATATCGTGCACCGGTCCAGTCCGGTTCCGGACGTGCCGCCGCCTCCGACCCCCTGGGCGGGTCGAAGGCGGCGGACGTCCGAGATCGTGCTGGTGGGTCAGTTCACCGAGACGGCGCTCCAGGCCGAGGCGACGGCGTTGTACTGCGTGCTGCCGGCGCCGTAGAGGTCCCTGGCGGCGTTCAGCGAGGCGGTGCGGGCGCCGGCGTAGTTGGTGCTCGAGGTCATGTAGACGGTGAGCGCGCGGTACCAGATCTTGCCGGCCGCGTCGCGACCGATCCCGGTGACCGTCGAGCCGTTGCAGGTCGGCGAGCTGTGCGCCACCCCGCCGATCGTCTTGGCGCCCGAGCCCTCGGCCAGCAGGTAGAAGAAGTGGTTGCCCACGCCGGACGAGTAGTGCACGTCGGCACTGCCGACCGTGGAGCTGTAGCAGTCGTACGAGCTGCCGTCGGAGCTCGGCTTGTCCATCCGGCGGAAGCCGAGGTGGTTCTTGAGGTCGAACTCCTCACCGATCAGGTAGTCGCCCGGGTCGTTGGCGTTGGCGGCGTAGAACTCCACCAGCGTGCCGAAGATGTCCGAGGTGGACTCGTTGAGCCCGCCGGACTCACCCGAGTAGGTCAGCCCCGCGGTGTTCTCCGTGACGCCGTGGCTCATCTCGTGGCCGGCCACGTCGAGCGAGACGAGCGGCCCGTAGCTCACGCCGTCCCCGTCGCCGTAGGTCATCTTGGTGCCGTCCCAGAAGGCGTTGACGTAGCCGTTTCCGTAGTGGACCCGGTTGTAGGAGCCGGCGCCGGTGCCGAAGATGCCGTTGCGGCCGTGCACGAGCTTGTAGTAGTCCCAGGTCATGTTGGTGCCGTACTGCGCGTCGGCGGCCGCGGACTGGCGGTTCGCGTTGGTGCCGGTGCCCCAGACGTTGTCGGCGTCGGTGAACAGGGTCCCGGTCGCGCACTTCAGGCCGAACAGCTGGCAGTACATCGAGTCCGACGCGTTGTTCATGTCGGTGGTGTAGGTGTTGCCGCGGGTGGCGTCCTTGAGCTGGTAGGTGCCCGAGGCCAGCGTCGTGGAGAGCGGGACGGTGCCGCTGTAGAGGGTGTTGCCGGACCCGTCGGCGGTCTCGATCTGCTGCTCGGTGCGCAGCACCGCGCCGGTCCGGGCATCGACGTACGACGCGAGCCGGCTCGGCGTCCCGTCGGCCTGCACGCCGCCCGACAGCACCTCCCAGGCGAGCCGGGGCTGCGCGGCCGTGGCGTCCACGACGAGCACGGGTGCCTTCTCGACCGTCGCCCCGGTGATCGCACGCGTCACCTTGCTGGGGGCGAGCGCTGCGTCGATGGCGGCCGCCCGGGTCACCTGCGGGGTCACTCCGAGCGTCATCACCGAGTCGAGGGTCTGGCTGACGCCTTCCCAGGCGCCGTCGGCCGCCTGGTGCACGACGAGGTCGCCGCCGAGCACGCGCAGGCCGTGGTAGGTCCGGTCCATCCGCACGTGGCTGGTGCCGTCGGCGTCGACGAGCGCGTCCGTGGCCGAGAACGCCTGCGCGTCGCCGATCCTGGCGGCCGCGGGGTGCGACCGCAGGGCGGCGACCGCCGCGGTGGCGAGGTCGCCGGAGGGGTCGGCCTGGCGGGTGTTCGACGGCGCTGCCGCACCGGCGGTGGCGGCTGCGGAGAAGCTGGCGACCACGAGGGCCGCGGCAGCAAGACCTGCTGTTCTGCGCATGGAGAACCTTTCCCGAGAAGAGGAGGTGCCCGGACGTCCGGGCACCGGACCACCTTCGACTGTCGGCGTCGTCCAGCGGAACAGGAGGGGGGCCTCAGGTTTGTGCGACTGCAGAGAAATGCAAGACGGGTCAGGCGTTCTGGTCCGCGCCGTTGAGCGCGATCGCGTGCCGGGCGGCCGCGCGGGCCCGGGTGCGGTCCCCCGCCGCGTCGTACGCGAGCGCCAGCCGGAACCAGGCGCGCCAGCTCTCGGGGTCGGCCTCGGTCTCCTGGCGCATCCGGTCGAACTGCTCGTCGGCGGCGTCCCGGTCGACCCGGCCGGACGGCCGGCGCGGCAGGTCGTCGACGGGAAGCCCGCCCTCGGCGGCGAGCGTGTCGGCCAGGGCGGCACAGCGCCGGCCGAACTCGAGCTCGCGGGTCAGCAGCGTCACCGCGAGCAGCGGCATCGCGAGGACGGCGAGGCCGAGGAGCACGCCGACCACGGACCCGCTGCGGACCAGCGCGACGCCCTTCGCGCCGAGCATCACCGAGTAGGCCAGCACGACCAGCACCATCACCGCGATGGTGACCTTGGTGCGCATCAGTCGAGGCCCATGAACTCTTCGAGGCCGACGGTGAGGCCGGGGTGGGAGCCGATCGTGCGGAGACCCAGCAGCACGCCCGGGGTGAACGACACCCGGTCGAGGGAGTCGTGGCGGATGGTCAGCGTCTCGCCGAGCCCGCCGAGGATGACTTCCTGGTGCGCCACCAGCCCGCGGATGCGCAGGCCGTGCACGCGGATCCCCTCGACGTCGGCTCCCCGTGCTCCCTCGATCCCCGACGAGGTCGCGTCGGGGATCGGGCCGGCGCCGGCCTCGCGTCGTGCGGCGGCCACCAGGTGGGCGGTGCGGGTCGCCGTACCGGACGGGGCGTCCGCCTTGTCCGGGTGGTGCAGCTCGACGATCTCGACCGACTCGTAGAACGGCGCGGCCTCGGCGGCGAAGCGCATCATCAAGATGGCGCCGATGGAGAAGTTCGGGGCGACCAGGACGCCGGTCTCCGGAGAGTCCGCCAGCCAGGTGCGGACCTGCGCGAGGCGGTCGTCGTCGAACCCGGTGGTGCCCACGACGGCGTGGATGCCGTGGTCGATGCAGAACTCGAGGTTGTCCATCACCACGTCGGGGTGGGTGAAGTCGACGACCGCCTGCGCGCCTGCGCTGACCAGCTCGTCGATGCTGTCGTCCGCGTCGACCGCGGCGACCAGCTCCATGTCGTCGGCCGCCTGCACGGCCTTGCACACCTCGGCGCCCACCTTGCCGCGGGCCCCGAGCACACCGACCTTCATCGTCGTACTCACGCGACCCAACCTAGTGGGGCGGTTCGAGGTCCCCGCGACCTGGGGCGGGCGATCAGTTCTCATCCTTATACCTGACACCATCAGGTTGTGGTCTAATTGTTGTCGACATCAGGTGAGAGCCTGGAAGGAGTCTCCTATGGCTGTGGCACCCCCCGTCGCCGTGCTCACGCTCGACCAACGCGGCAGCCGGGCGGGCACCGACGCGGTCCCTGCCCTGCTCGACCTCCTGGCGCCCGGCTCCCTGCCCTCGGCTCCCCTGCTCCCCTTCCAGCGCACGGTCGGCGACGAGGTCCAGGGCGTCGTCGACCGCGCGCCCACGCTCGTCGAGGTGGTCGGTCGCGCGTTGCGCGACCGGGTCTGGACCATCGGGATCGGGTTCGGGGCCGTCGAGCGTCCCCTCCCGGCCGAGACCCGGGCGGGTCGTGGTGCGGCCTACCTGCACGCACGGGACGCGGTGACCCGGGCGAAGTCGGCACCGCACCGGATCGTGGTTGTCGGTGCGGTGGGCGATGCTCGACCCGTGCACCTGGAGACGGTGCTCGGCCTGTGGGCCGGGCTGCTGGAGCGGCGCACCCCCCGCGGCTGGGAGGTCTACGACCTGCTGGCACAGGGGATGTCCCACTCCGCGGTCGGGCAGCGGCTCGGCATCACCCAGTCCGCGGTCTCGCAGCGCGCGCAGGCCGCCGGCATCATCGACGAGCAGCGCGCGCGGGCGCTCGCCGAGCACCTGGTCACGGAGCTGCTCAGGACGGAGGACGCTGGATGACCGTGCTGGTCGTGCTCGTTGTCGGCCTGGCCGCAGCCCTGGCCGCCGTCGGCTGGTTCCTGCCCGCCGGCCGCCGGTGGCGCGGTCTGTCCGCTGCCGCGCTCGCAGCCTGCCTGCTCACCCTGGGCCTGGTCGCCGTGCTGCACGGACCGGTCGGCAGCGCCTCGTCCGGGTTGTCCGACACGCTGCTGGTCACCCTCTTCGCGGTCGCCGTCGCCGGCGGCGGGCCGGTCACCGCCGCGGTGCTCCGGCTGGCGGACTCCGCGGACAACGGACGGGCGCGCGGCGAGCATGCCGAGCAGGTGCTGCGCGGTGGAGCCTGGATCGGGGCCTTCGAGCGGGCCGCGGTGTTCGGGTCACTGGTCGCCGGCTGGCCCGAGGGTCTCGCGGTCGTGCTGGCGCTGAAGGGGCTCGGCCGCTACTCCGAGCTGCGCGCCGACGCCGGCCCACCGGGTGCGGCCGCGACCGCGGACGCCGGCGGGGTGGCGGAGCGCTTCATCATCGGGACGTTCGCGAGCGTCCTGTGGGCGGTCGCCTGTGCAGGCGTGCTGCCCGGCCTCACGCGGTGAGGACGGGCCGCTCGTCGAGGGTGTCGAAGGGGCCGACGACGGCGAGCGTCTGGGGCTGGGTGAAGAGGTTGCGCGCCAGCGTGTTCACGTCGTCCAGGGTGACGTCGTCGACGCGCTGGATCACCTCGTCGATGCTCGGCAGCTCGTCGTAGAGCAGCTCCGCCTTGGCGATCCGCGACATCCGGGAGACCGAGTCCTCGAGGCTCAGCACCATCCCGCCCCGGAGCTGGCCCTTGCCACGCTCGAGCTCCACGGCCGTGATCCCGTCGGCCGCGAACTTGTCGAGCTCGGCGCGCACGACCGTGAGCACCTCGTCGACCTTGGACGGCAGGCAGCCGACCGACACCGCGAAGGCGCCGGCGTCGGCGTAGTGCGCGGCGTAGCTGTAGACGGAGTAGGCCAGGCCGCGGTGCTCACGCACCTCCTGGAACAGCCGGGACGACGTACCACCGCCGAGCGCCGCGTTGAGGACGCCGAGGGCGTAGCGGCGGTCATCGGTGCGGACCAGGCCGTTGACGCCGAGCACGAGGTTGACCTGCTCGAACGGGCGGGCGACGACCGCCTCCCCCGTCGAGCTGCGCCGGGCGCGTTCGCCGCGGCGGGCCGGCATCGGCCGGACGCTGGTGTCGGCGAGGAAGTTGGCGCGGGAGAACGCCTTGCGGACCAGCCGCACGACGGTCGCGTGGTCGACGTTGCCGGCCACCGACACCACCATGTTCTCGGGGGCGTAGCGGGTCCGGTAGTAGCGCGTGATCTGCGCGCGGCTCAACGACTTGATCGACTCGACGGTGCCGGCGATCGGGCGGCCCAGCGGCGAGGAGCCCCACGCCTTCTCGGCGTAGAGGTTGTGCACCACGTCGTCGGGGTCGTCGTCGTGCATGGCGATCTCGTCCAGGATCACCTCACGCTCGGCCTCGACGTCCTCGGCCGTGATCGTCGAGGACGTCACCATGTCGCCGAGCACGTCGACGGCCAGCGGGAGGTCCTGGTCGAGCACCCGCGCGTGGAAGCAGGTGTACTCCTTGGCGGTGAAGGCGTTGAACTCGCCGCCGACCTCGTCGAGGGAGACGGAGATGTCCAGCGCCGAGCGCGTGGGCGTGCCCTTGAAGAGCAGGTGCTCGAGGAAGTGCGAGGCCCCCGACAGGGTCGGGGACTCGTCACGTGACCCGACGCCGACCCACACCCCGATGGATGCGGACCGGACGCCGGGCATCGCCTCGGTCAGGACCCGCAGCCCCCCGGGCAGGACGGTCCGGCGAACCAGACCGTCCTTGCCCTCGAGGAGCGTGCGCGTCGTGCCGGGCTTCTGCTGTGCTGCGGAAGCCAACGTGATTACTCGGAGTCGCCTTCGGAGTCGGCAGCGGCGTCCGTGTCGGCGTCGCCGGCGGACTCCTCGACCACGGGGATCAGCGACAGCTTGCCGCGGTCGTCGATCTCGCCGATCTCGACCTGGACCTTCTGGCCCACGGTCAGGACGTCCTCGACGGCCTCGACCCGCTTGCCGCCGGCCAGGGCGCGGAGCTTGCTGATGTGCAGCAGGCCGTCCTTGCCCGGGAGCAGCGACACGAAGGCGCCGAAGTTGGTGGTCTTGACGACCGTGCCGAGGTAACGCTCGCCGACCTCGGGCATCGTCGGGTTCGCGATGCCGTTGATGATCGTGCGGGCAGCCTCGGCCGACTCGCCGTTGGTGGCACCGATGTAGATGGTGCCGTCGTCCTCGATGCTGATCTGCGCACCGGTGTCGTCCTGGATCTGGTTGATCATCTTGCCCTTGGGGCCGATGACCTCACCGATCTTGTCGACGGGGATCTTCACGGTGATGATCCGCGGGGCGTGCAGCGACATCTCCTCGGGGGCGTCGATGGCCTCGGCCATCACCTCGAGGATCGACAGGCGCGCGTCGCGGGCCTGGGTCAGCGCCGCGGCGAGGACCTCGGCGGGGATGCCGTCGAGCTTGGTGTCGAGCTGGAGCGCGGTGACGAACTCCTTGGTGCCGGCGACCTTGAAGTCCATGTCGCCGAACGCGTCCTCGGCGCCGAGGATGTCGGTCAGCGCGACGTACTCGGTCTTGCCGTCGACCTCGTCGGAGATGAGGCCCATCGCGATGCCGGCGACGGCAGCGCGCAGCGGGACACCGGCGTGCAGCAGCGACATCGTCGAGGCGCAGACCGAACCCATCGAGGTGGAGCCGTTGGAGCCCATCGCCTCGGAGAGCTGACGGATCGCGTAGGGGAACTCCTCACGCGTCGGCAGCACGGGCAGCAGCGCCCGGCGAGCGAGCGCACCGTGGCCGACCTCGCGACGCTTCGGCGACCCGACGCGACCGGTCTCACCGGTGGAGAACGGCGGGAAGACGTACTTGTGCATGTAGCGACGCGTCTTCTCCGGGGAGAGCGTGTCGAGCTTCTGCTCCATCGTGAGCATGTTCAGCGTGGTGACACCCAGGATCTGGGTCTCGCCGCGCTCGAACAGCGCCGAGCCGTGGACGCGCGGGATCACGCCGACCTCGGCCGACAGGGTGCGGATGTCGCTGAGCCCGCGGCCGTCCATGCGGATCTTGTCGCGGAGCACGCGCTGGCGCACGAGCTTCTTGGTCAGCGCGCGGAACGCGGCGCCGACCTCCTTCTCGCGGCCCTCGAACTGGGCACCGACCTTCTCGAGCACCGCGTCCTTGACGGCGTCGAGCGCGGCCTCGCGCTCGAGCTTGCCGGTGACGGCGAGCGCGGGCTGCAGGTCAGCAGACGCGGCGCCCTCGACGGCCTCGAAGACGTCGTCCTCGTAGTCGAGGAAGATCGGGAACTCCTGCACGGGCTTCGAGGCCTGCTTGGCCAGCTCCGCCTGCGCCTCGCACAGCTGCTTGATGAACGGCTTGGCCGCGTCGAGACCGGTGGCGACGATCTCCTCGGTCGGGGCCTGGGTGCCGGAGCGGACCAGGTCCCAGGTCTGCTCGGTGGCCTCGGCCTCGACCATCATGATCGCCACGTCGCCGGTCTCGGTGACCCGGCCGGCCACGACCATGTCGAACACGGCGTTCTCGAGCTGGCTGTGCGTCGGGAACGCGACCCACTGGCCCTCGATGAGCGCCATCCGGGTGCCGCCGACCGGGCCGGAGAACGGCAGGCCGGAGATCTGGGTGGACAGCGACGCGGCGTTGATCGCGAGCACGTCGTAGGGCTGGTCGGGGTCGAGCGCCATGACGGTGATGACGACCTGGACCTCGTTGCGCAGACCCTTCTTGAAGGTCGGGCGCAGCGGGCGGTCGATCAGCCGGCAGGTGAGGATCGCGTCCTCGCCCGGGCGGCCTTCGCTGCGGAAGAACGAGCCGGGGATCTGGCCCGCGGCGTACATCCGCTCCTCGACGTCGATCGTCAGGGGGAAGAAGTCGAAGTGGTCCTTGGGGTGCTTGCCGGCCGTGGTGGCCGACAGGAGCATGGTGTCGTCGTCGAGGTAGGCGGTCACCGAACCGGCGGCCTGGCGGGCGAGCAGCCCGGTCTCGAACTTGACGGTGCGCTGCCCGTGCTTGCCGTTGTCCAGCACGGTCTCAACAGCGTAGATCTCGGGTCCCTCCATGGGTGTCCCTTCCTTGTGTTCGCGGAGCGATCACGCGGGGCGCCTTCGGTTTGGGGGCCGGTCTTCGATCGAGGCCCGCGGCATCCGGCGTACCCCTTCAGGCACGCTGCGGATCCGAGAGCCACTACCGAGGACCGGGCCAGACGTCCGCGGTCGCTCCAACTTGATGAGTGGTTCTCTGTTCAGTTTTCTCCGGGGCCGACCTTAGTCAAAATGACCCCGGATGTAGCAGGAGCGGCACCCCGAAAGCTCGGAATGCCGCTCCAGCAAGTCATCGGCGCAGGCCGAGCCGCTCCACGATGGACCGGTAGCGGTTGATGTCTTCCTTCTGCATGTAGTTCAGAAGGCGACGACGCTGTCCGACCAGGAGCAGCAGACCACGACGGCTGTGGTGGTCGTGCTTGTGCTCCTTGAGGTGCTCGGTCAGGTGGGCGATCCGGTGGCTGAGCAGCGCAACCTGCACCTCGGGCGAGCCGGTGTCGCCTTCGGTCGTTGCGTACTCGGCGATGATCTTCTTCTTGGTCTCCGCGTCGGTACCTGTAGCCACGCGTAGCTCCCTTCGGTGTCGTTTGCGCGGCGCGCCGGGGCCTGTTCACCCGGGCACTCTCGTTCCGCGGCCGTTGCACGGCAAAGTCACCCCCCACGAGTCTCGGCGGGGCAACCGGTCAAGGCTATCCCAGTCGGGGGCCGAACTCCCAATCACGCCCACTCCCCCACCCCGTCGAGTGCGGGGTTGTTCACGGGTGAGTGTGGGGTTGTGCGCGAACATCCCCACACTCACAGGGGAACAACCCCACACTCAACGCTGGCGGGGGCGTTGGGGCTGGTCGTCGGCGTCGGCCTCGGGGGTGGCCTCGGGGAGCGGGAGGGTGACCGGGGGTACGACGGCCAGGGGCGGCTGCGGCAGGAACGGCGGGTTGTCCGAGGTCCACGCCTTGTCGCTGCGGCCCCATCCGCCGCCGAAGCGCACCGGCAGCGGGTAGACGTTCCAGATGTCCTTCTCGCCGTTCTTCCAGGAGAAGACCATCGGCAGCTGGCCGCCGTAGCGCATCCGGTAGACGTCCTCGGGGTAGATCGCCAAAGGCTTGCCGGTCTGGTCGTAGAGCTGGACTCCCTGCAGCGGCTGGCCCTGGGCGTCGTAGGCGAAGACGTTGCGCACCGTGCGGCCGTCGTTCAGCACACCGGGCTGCTTGTAGGGCCGGAACATCCCGGAGGCGTTCGGATGGTCCATGTCGTTGACGTAGGAGGACGACGGGAAGCTGTCGACCACGTGCACCAGCAGGAGCACCGCGAGCGCGTTGAGGCCGAGCAGGACCACCCGGGCGAGGACCGAGCGGGGCGAGTGCGACGCCGGCCAGACCTTGCGCAGGCCCAGCAGCACGCTGCCGACCACCGCGCCGAGCAGCAGGAGCAGCCCGGAGAGGTCGTCCCCGAACCGCGGGACGAGCGTCGCGTGCTCCCAGGGACCCGTGGCGAGGTCGAGCGCCTGCACCGCGACCCAGGCGCGCAGCACCCACCAGGCCGGGCGGAGCGTCTGCACGACCTCCCAGGTCTGGACCAGCCACGGCCGGGAGGCCATCAGCTGCTCCCACCCCTCGCGGCACCTGTCGAGGTCGCCCGCGATCGACTCCCGGGTCGGCCGACGTGGCATCCGCGGCCGGCGCACGCCGCTGCGGTGCACGGCCGGGCTCACCCCCGCGGCGGCGCGCAGCTCGTCGGCGTAGGCACGCGGGTCGCCGAGCTCGGCCACCGAGCCGCCGTCGTCGACGAGCTCGGAGATGTCGGCCTCGAGCCCGCCGAGCAGGTCGTCGCGCTGCTCCTCGGTGAGGTCGGAGAGCCGGGCCCGGACCTTGTCGAGGAAGTCGGCCACCTCGGGGCGGACCTCGAGCCTGGTGGTGTCGTTCATCGGGTGACCCCCTCGGTCAGCGGTTGGGTGTGGTCGAGCGCCGCGGCCGGGTCCGGCGCGGCGCCTCGTCGGGCGAGCAGGCCGGAGACGGTGCGGGAGAAGCGGTCCCAGTCGTCGCGCTGCCGGGCGAGCAGCGTGCGGCCGGTCGGCGTGATGCCGTAGTACTTGCGGTGCGGCCCCTCGTCGGACGGCACGACGTACGACGTCAGCGCCCCCGAGGAGTAGAGCCGGCGGAGCGTCCCGTAGACGGAGGCGTCCCCGACCCCGTCGAGGCCCCCGGCGCGCAGACGCCGTACGACGTCGTAGCCGTAGCCGTCCTCGTGGTCCACGACCGCCAGCACCGCCACGTCGAGCACTCCCTTGAGGAGCTGAGTGGTGTCCATGCATCGCACACTACTGTGCAATCCGAGATACTGCGCAATGCGACACGCCAGCGCCCGAAAAGCCCGGTTGGTCAAGGTAACGGTCCCGCCACCCGATGACATGAGAGTGACAGGAGACACATCACGCTCCTCACCGCCCCGAGAGGACATCGCACCATGACCTTCATCCGCAGCACCGTCGGCCGCAGCACCGCGGCACTCGCAGCCCTGGCCGCCGCCGGCCTGCTCTCCACGCCCATCGCCTCCGCGGGCTCGCTCGACTCGGACGGCGACGGCATGCCCAACCGCTGGGAGACCGCCCACAACCTCGACGCCCACCGCGCCAACGCGCGCGGCGACGCCGACCACGACGGGCTGCGCAACCTCGGCGAGTACCGCAACGCCACCAAGCCGCACGACGAGGACTCCGACAACGACGGCGACGACGACGGCGACGAGGTGCACGACGGCCTGAAGTCCACGGACGTGAACGAGCGCGACACCGACGACGACGGCACCCGCGACGGTGACGAGGACGCCGACCACGACGGCATCGACAACGAGGACGAGGACGACGCCGACGAGGTCTGCGTGGCCGACGACGACGACTCCGACGTGGACGGTGTCGACGACGAGGACGAGAACGAGCTGGGCACCAAGGCCCACGACGACGACTCGGACGACGACGGGGTCGAGGACGGCGCCGAGGACGCCGACCACGACGGCATCGACAACAGCGACGACGACGACGATGAGGACTCCGACGTCGACAACGACGGCGCGGACGACGACGACGACGACCAGGGCGACGACTGCGACGAGCAGGGCGAGGACGACTGACCTCGTTCCCGCACCAGGTCCCCCCACTCGGGTGACGACGGGCCCGCTCCCTCTGGGGGCGGGCCCGTCGGCGTGCCAGACTTCGTGAGATGGAGACCCGGCGCGGCGTGTGCAACCTGTGCGAGGCGATCTGCGGCCTCGTGCTCACCCTCGAGGACGGCACGGTGACGGGGGTTCGGGGCAACCCGGACGACCCGCTGTCGCGCGGCCACGTGTGCCCCAAGGCGTTCGCCCTGCAGGAGGTGTACGACGACCCCGACCGGCTGCGACGCCCCGTGCGACGCGTCCCGAGCCCGGCCGGCGAGGACCGCTGGGAGGAGATCTCCTGGGACGAGGCGCTCGACCTCGTCGCCGACCGGCTCGCCGCGACGATCCGTGACCACGGCCGCGACGCGCTGGCGATCTACCTGGGCAACCCCAACGTGCACAGCCTCGGCTCGATGACGCACGGCACCGCGATGGTGAAGTCCTTCCGGACCCGGAACAAGTACAGCGCCACCTCGGTCGACCAGCTCCCCCACCAGCTGCTCGCCTACCTGATGTACGGCCACCAGCTGCTGCTTCCGGTCCCCGACATCGACCGCACCCAGCACCTCCTGGTCATCGGGGCGAACCCGATGGCCTCCAACGGCAGCCTGATGACGGTGCCGGACTTCCCGCAGCGGCTGCGTGAGCTCAAGTCCCGGGGCGGCCGGATGGTCGTGATCGACCCGCGTCGCACCGAGACCGCGAAGGTGGCCTCGGAGCACCTGTTCGTGCGGCCGGGAACCGACGCGTTCCTGCTCCTCGCGATGCTGCGGACGGTGCTCGACGAGGGCCTCGAGACGGTCCCGGCGTACGTCGACGGCCTGGACGCCGTACGCCGTGCCGTCGAGCCGTTCACGCCGGAGCGGGCCGCCGAGGTGACGGGCGTGCCCGCCGACGACGTCCGCCGTCTCGCCCGCGAGCTCGCCGCCGCCGAGTCCGGCGCGGTCTACGGACGGATCGGTGTCTCGGTGCAGGAGTTCGGCCTGGTCTGCCAGTGGGCGGTGCAGGTGCTCAACGCCCTGACCGGCAACCTCGACCGGCCCGGCGGCACGATGCTCACCCGGCCGGCGGTCGACGCCGTCGGGCGGCGGCTGATCGGCAGGGGCCACGCCGGCGTGTGGCGCAGCCGGGTCCGCGGGCTGCCCGAGTTCGCCGGGGAGCTGCCCGTGGCGACACTGGCCGACGAGATCCTCACGCCTGGCGACGGGCAGGTGAGGGCGCTGCTGACGGTGGCGGGCAACCCGGTCTCGTCGACGCCGGACGGCAAGCGGCTCGGCGAGGCCATCGCCGGGCTCGACTTCCACGCCGCCATCGACTTCTACGTCAACGAGACCACCCGCAACGCCGACGTGATCCTCCCCCCGACCTCGGCGCTCGAGCGCGACCACTACGACCTGGTGTTCCACGTCCTGGCCGTGCGCAACACCGCCCGGTTCACGCCCGCGGTCTACGAGAAGCCGCGGGGTGCGATGCACGACTGGGAGATCTACCGCGAGATCGCCCTGCGCACGGCCCGGCGGCTCGGGGCGAAGCGGTCGCTGCGCAAGCGGGTCAGCCAGCAGGTCCGGATGCGGCTCTCCCCCACCCGCACCATCGACCTGCTGCTGCGCACGGACGCCTCGAAGCTCTCGCTGCGCAAGCTCGCCGCGCACCCCGACGGCCTCGACCTCGGGCCGCTGCAGCCGTGCCTGCCCGAGCGCCTCCAGACGAAGGACAGGCGGATCGGCCTCGCGCCGCAGCTGGTGCTCGACGACCTGGCGCGGCTCGAGGCGTCAGCGCAGACCAGGCTCGAGGACGGCGAGCTGCTGCTGATCGGCCGCCGGCACCAGAAGGACTGCAACTCCTGGATGCACAACAGCGAGCAGCTCACCCGCGGCAGGCCGCGGCACCAGCTGCTCATGCACCCCGACGACCTCGCCGCGCGCGGCATCGACGACGGCACCGTGGTCGCGGTGACGTCCCGGGTCGGCAAGGTCGAGGTGGAGGTGGCCGCGACCGACGCGATGATGCCGGGGGTGGTGAGCCTGCCGCACGGCTACGGCCACCGGCTCGACGGCGTGCGGCTCGCGACCGCTGTCGACGTACCGGGCGTCTCGATCAACGACCTCACCGACCCCGAGCGGGTCGACGTGTCCGGCAACGCCGTCCTCAACGGCACCCCCGTCACCGTCACCCCCCGTTGAGTGGTGGGTTGATCACCGTTGAGTGCTGGGTTGATCACCGTTGAGTGCTGGGTTGGTCACCGTCGTGCGTGAACAACCCCGCACTCGTGCGTGAACAAGCCCGCACTCAACGGAGGAGGGCGCGTACGGCGTCCCGTGCGGCGGCCGGGTCGGACGCGGCCAGCGCGGCCTCGGCGGCATGCTCGCAGACGTCCATCGACACCTCGGCCAGCTGAGCACCCACGGCGCGGACGGCGGCGACGGCCATCGACAGCGAGGTCACGCCCATGCCCACGAGGGCGGTGGCGAGCAGCGGGTCGGCCGCGGCCTCGCCGCAGACACCCACCGGCTTGCCTGCGTGACGGCCCGCCTCGGCCGTGATCGCGACGAGCTGCAGCACGGCCGGCTGCCACGGGTCGGTGAGGTGCGCGAGGTCGCTGGCCATCCGGTCCGCGGCCATCGTGTACTGGGTCAGGTCGTTGGTGCCGATCGACAGGAAGTCGACGTGCTCCAGCAGCCGGTGCGCCATCAGCGCGGCGCTCGGCACCTCCACCATCACGCCGGCCTTCAGCCCGCGGCGGTGCACCTTCTCCCCGAAGGCCCGGGCCTCCTCGACGGTGGCGACCATCGGCGCCATCACCCACGGCTCGGTGTTGCTGAGCTCCGCGGCACGTGCGATCGCGTCGAGCTGGCGCTCCAGCAGGCCGGGGTTGCCGAAGGAGAGCCGCAGGCCGCGGACGCCGAGCGCCGGGTTCTCCTCGCCGGCGAGGGTGGCGAACGCGAGCGGCTTGTCCGAGCCGGCGTCGAGCGTGCGGACGACGACCGTCCGGTCCGGCCCGAACGACCGGAGGACGCCGGCGTAGAGCTGGGCCTGCTCCTCGACGGACGGCTCGTCCTTGCGGTTGAGGAAGCACAGCTCGGTGCGGAACAGCCCGCTGCCCTCGACCGGCCCCTGCGCCGCCTGGGCGGCCGAGGCCTCGTCGGCGACGTTGGCCAGGACCTTCACACGAGTGCCGTCGGCGGTGCGGGCCGGCCCCTCCCAGGAGTCGAGCAGCGCGCGCCGCTGCTGCGACTCCGTCACGCGGGTGCGTGAGGACTCGGCGTCGGGCTCGACCTCGATGTCCCCGGAGACGCCGTCGACGAGGACGTGGGTGCCGCCGCGCAGCGTCAGTGCACCGTGCACGGCCACGACGCAGGGGATGCCCAGCTGCCGGGCGATGATCGCGGTGTGGCTGGTCGGGCCGCCCCGCTCGGTGACGAGGGCGAGCACCAGCTCGGCGTCGAGCCCGGCGGTGTCAGCGGGCGCGAGGTCCTCGGCGACCAGCACGCTCGGCACCTCGGGGGTGGGCACGCCCGGCTCCGGCTCGCCGACGATCTCGGCGGTGAGCCGGCGCTCGAGGTCGCGCAGGTCGGTGACCCGCTCGGCCATCAGGCCGCCCATCTGGGTGAACAGCTCGGCGAACTGGTCCACGCTGTCGCTGAGCGCGGAGAGCAGGCTCGACCCGCCCAGCCGACCGGCGACGGCGCTGCGCAGCCCGGAGTCGCGGGCCAGGCCGGCGGTGGCGGTCAGCACCTCTGCGGCGGAGCCGCTGGCCTTGGCGGCGCGGTCGGCGAGCCGGCCGGACACGACCTTGACGGCGGCGTCGTAGCGCGTCAGCGCGTGGTCGTGCTCGAGGTCCTGCGCCGCGAAAGCAGCGATCGCGTCGGGCGACACCTCGGTCGCGGCGACGAGGACCGGCCCGTAGGCCACGCCGGGGACGACCGGCGTACCGCGCAGCGACGTGTCGGGGGCGGCCGTGTCTGGGGACGGGTTCGAAGGCGTCATACGAGAAAGTAAACCCCCAGCCTCCTTGACAGTCAACAGATTCGGGCGTAAAACAACAGATACACAGATCGAGCCCGAAGGAGCACCGTGTACCCCGAGGAACGTCAGCAGGCCATCGCCGACCTGGTCACGCAGCGCGGGCGACTCTCCGTCGCCGAGCTCGCCGACCGGTTCACGGTGACCACCGAGACGGTCCGCCGCGATCTCTCGCTGCTGGAGCGTGCGGGCGTCGTACGGCGGGTCCACGGCGGCGCGGTCCCCTCCAAGGCCCTCGCGGTCCTCGAGCTCGCCGTCACCGAGCGCGACACCAGCCACGCCGAGCAGAAGGACCGTGTGGCCGCGGCCGCACTGCAGTTCCTGCCGACCGAGGGCGGCAGCCTGCTGCTCGACGCCGGCACCACCACTGCCCGGCTCGCCGACCTGCTCCCCCACGACGTCAGCTTCATCGTGTTCACCAACGCCGTGCCGATCGCCGGCCGGCTCGCCTCGCGGGCCAACGTCGAGCTGCACCTGCTGCCCGGCCGCGTCCGCCGCACCACCCAGGCCGCGGTGGGGGTCGACACCGTGGACGCCCTGGAGGGGCTGCGCACCGACGTGGCCTTCATCGGCACCAACGGGCTCTCGCTTGCGCACGGGCTCAGCACCCCCGACCCGGCGGAGGCCGCCGCCAAGCGCGCCATGATCGCCAGCGCCCGCCAGGTGGTCGTGCTCGCCGACTCCTCCAAGATCGGCGCCGAGAGCACCATCCGCTTCGGCGAGCTCACCCAGGTCGACGTCCTGGTGACCGACACCGGGATCTCCGACGCCGACCACGACGCCCTGACCGCCCTCGACATCAAGGTGGTCCTTGCATGATCGTCACCCTCACCCCCAACCCGAGCGTCGACCGGACCATCACGCTGGCCTCGACGCTCGAGCGCGGCGCCGTCCTCCGGGCGGTCGAGACCCACTCGCAGGCCGCCGGCAAGGGCGTCAACATCTCGCGCGCCGCCGTCGCCGCGGGGATCCCGACCATCGCGGTGCTGCCGGCCGCCGCCGACGACCCCTACGTCCTCGAGCTCCTCGGCGCCGGCATCGACTGCCGCCCCGAGCCGCCCGCCGGCGACGTCCGGCTCAACGTCACGATCACCGAGCCCGACGGCACCACCACCAAGATCAACTCCCCCGGCGCCACCGCGACGCCTGCGGTGCTCGACCGGCTGCGCACCGCCGTGCAGCAGCGCGCCCGCCAGGCCCAGTGGGTCGTGCTGGCCGGCTCGCTGCCGCCGGGCGCCCCCGCCGACTGGTACGCCACCCTCGTCTCGGACCTCAGCGACGGCCCGGCCCACGTCGCCGTCGACACCTCCGGCGCCCCGCTGGAGGCGATCGCCGCCCACCTCGACCAGGCCGCGCCGGCCCTGCTCAAGCCCAACGCCGAAGAGCTCGCCGAGCTGACCGGCGGCGACGCCGACGCGATCGAGGCCGACCCCGCAGCAGCGGCAGCGGCCGCCGCGGTGCTCGTCGAGCGCGGCATCGGCGCCGTGCTCGCGACGCTCGGAGCAGGTGGCGCCGTACTCGTCACCGCCGAGGGCGCCTGGCACGCCACTCCCCCGCCCACCACCGTGATCAGCACCGTGGGCGCCGGCGACTCCAGCCTCTTCGGCTACGTCCTGGGCGCGCTGCGACGCGCCTCCCCCTCAGACCGGCTGCGGCTCGCCGTGGCCTACGGCAGCGCGGCCGCCGCGCTGCCGGGCACCACCATCCCGACCCCCGACCACATCCATCCCGAGCTCGTCACCGTTGCCGAGCTGCCCCTCCCTGCAGAGAGAACGAGGAACGCATGAGCAGCACGACAGGCTCCGGGCCCGACGCCCAGCCGATCATCAGCGCCGAGCTCGTCCGCCTGGACGTCTCGCTCGGCGACGACAAGGCCACGGTGATCCGCGGTCTGTCCGACGTGGTGGCCGCAGCCGGCCGCACCGCGAACGCCGCCGGCCTCGCCGACGACGCACTGGCCCGCGAGGCCACCTCGCCGACGGGTCTGCCCGGCGGCATCGCGATCCCGCACTGCCGCACCGAGCACGTCGACGTGCCCACGCTCGCGTTCGCCCGGCTCTCGCCCGGCACCGACTTCGGCGCCAAGGACGGGCCGGCCGACATCGCGTTCCTGATCGCCGCGCCCGCCGGCGGCGACGCGACGCACCTCGAGGTGCTCACCCAGCTCGCCCGCGCGCTGGTCCGTCCGGACTTCACCGCCGGCCTCCGCGCCGCGGAGACGCCCGCGGACGTGGTCGCCCTCGTCGAGAGTGCGGTCAGCGTCAAGGCCGCCGCACCGGCGGCCGCCCCCGCTGCCGCCGCCGGCGCCCCGGCCGCCGCCCCCGTGGAGACCGCAGCGGTACGCCGCAGCATCGTCGCCGTCACCGCGTGCCCGACCGGCATCGCCCACACCTACATGGCCGCGGAGGCCCTCGAGGCCGCCGCCGCCCGTGCCGGGGTCGACATCCACGTCGAGACCCAGGGCTCGGCCGGCTCGACGCCGCTGCACCCCGAGGTCATCGCCGCCGCCGACGCCGCGATCTTCGCCGCCGACGTCGGGGTCCGCGACCGGAACCGGTTCGCAGGGAAGCCCGTCGTGGCCTCCGGCGTGAAGCGCGCCATCGACGACGGCGACGCCATGATCGCCGAGGCGCTGGAGTACGTCACCGACCCGCACGCCCCCCGCGTCGAGGGCACGGTCGCCGCGACCACGGCGCACGCCGGGGCCGAGGAGTCCTGGGGTCTGCGGATCCGTCGGGTGCTGATGACCGGCGTCTCCTACATGATCCCGTTCGTCGCCGCCGGTGGTCTGCTGATCGCGCTGTCGTTCCTGTTCGGCGGCTACGAGATCACCGGTCCCGCCGGCGAGATCGTCACCAAGAACACCCTGTTCGACCTGCCCGACCTCAACAAGCTCGGCCTCGAGCACGCGCTGTTCGACTCGCCGGTCTTCGCCTACCTCGGCGCGTTGTTCTTCACGCTCGGCGCCACGGCGTTCAAGTTCCTGGTCCCGGCGCTCGCCGGCTACATCGCCTACGCGATCGCGGACCGGCCGGGCATCGCACCGGGCTTCGTGATGGGCGCGATCGCGGTCGACCTGGGTGCCTTCGGCCTCCCGCAGACCGGCTTCCTCGGCGGCATCATCGGCGGCGTGCTCGCCGGCGTCGTGGCGCTGTGGATCGCCCGCTGGAAGGTGGCCACCTGGATGCGCGGCCTGATGCCGGTCCTGGTCATCCCGCTGCTCACCACGCTGATCGCCGGGCTCGTGATGATCATCGTCCTCGGCAAGCCGCTCGGCTGGGTGATGGAGCAGCTGAACGAAGGCCTGACCAACATGGCCGAGAGCGGCGCCGGAGTCGTGCTCGGGATCGTGCTCGGACTGATGATGGCCTTCGACATGGGCGGCCCGCTGAACAAGACCGCCTACCTGTTCGCGACGACCGGCCTCGCCGCCGCCGCGACCGCCACCGGTGACGCCCCGCAGCTGCAGATCATGGCGGCCGTGATGCTCGCCGGCATGGTGCCGCCGCTGGCCCTCGCGCTGGCGACCGCGGTGCGGCCGACCCTGTTCACACCCGCGGAGCGGGAGAACGGCAAGGCCGCCTGGGCGCTCGGCGCCTCGTTCATCACCGAGGGCGCGATCCCGTTCGCGGCGGCCGACCCGCTGCGCGTGATCCCGTCGATCATGCTCGGCAGCGCGGTCACCGGCGGCATCGCCATGGCGGCCCACGTGACGCTGCGGGCCCCGCACGGCGGCATCTTCGTCCTCTTCGCCGTCGGCCACATCGTCTGGTTCCTGGTCGCACTGGTCGCCGGCGTGATCGTCGCCGCCACCACGGTCGTCGCTCTCAAGCAGTTCACCGAGAGCAAGGAAGAGATCGACGAGCTGGCCTACACGGCCTGACCCGCACACCTACCTGCAACGAGCCACTGACTAGGAGACACCATGAGCAGCAAGACCGTGACCGTCGGATCCGCCGTCGGCCTGCACGCCCGCCCCGCCGCGATCATCGCCGAGAAGGCCGGGGAGCTCGGCACCCCGGTGACCCTCGCGGTCGCCGGCGGGATGGCCGTCGACGCCTCCTCGGCGCTGATGATCATGACCCTGGGCGCCAAGAAGGGCGACCAGGTCGAGGTCAGCAGCGACGACGACCAGGCGCTCGACACGATCGCCGCGCTGGTCGAGCAGGACCTCGACGCCTGACCCGCGTCATCGGGACGGGTCCCGCTCCGGCCGGTGCCGGAGCGGGGCCCGTCCCGGCGTTCCGGGTCAGCCGCGCAGGACGATCCGGAGCAGGTCCTCGCGGTGCCGCCGGGCGGCCTCGGGGGTGAGGTCGGACCGTCCGTGCGCGTTCCAGGTCGCGCGGATGGTGTCCTCGGTCGCCCCGGACTCGCGGCCACCGGCCGGCAGGAAGCCGACCAGGTCGAGCAGCTGCCAGTAGACCCGGGCGTCCCGGTCCGCGGCGAGCTCGCCGCCCGCGGCGGCGTACGCCTCGGTGAACGCTCGCCCCGTCTCGGCGCCGTGCAGGGTGGCCAGGTTGGACGCGCAGTGCGCCACGTCGAGGTCGGCCGGGCCGGTCGACGTCTCCACCCAGTCCACGACGCCCGTGACCTCGCCGTCCCGCCAGAGCACGTTGCCGGGCTGGAAGTCGCGGTGCAGGAAGGTCCGGGTGTACGCCGGCGGCGGCTCGGCCAGCCGCGCGAACGCCTCGGCGTACAACCCGTCGTCGCTCGACCACGCCGGCACGGTCCGCTTCGACTCGAACGCCCAGGACTGGTAGTCGCGCGGCCACGCGCCGTCGGCCGGCCGGAACCGGTGCACGGCCAGCAGGGTGGTCGCCAGGCGGGCCAGGAAGCCGTCGTCGTGGCGGCACAGGTCGATGCCGCCGGGCAGCCGGGTCATCAGCAGCGACGGGTCGCCCACCTGCGTGCCGTCGGGATCGACGGCCAGCGCCGTCGGCGCCACCACCTCGGACCCGGCCAGCATCGCCTGCACCTCGGCCTCGCGGGTGAGCAGCCCGACCGAGTGACGGCGCCAGGGCTCGAGGTGCATCTGCCGGAGCACCGTCTCCCTGCCGTCGGCGTGCGCGAGCCCCAGCATCCGCGACGAGTAGCCGCCGGTCAGCCGGGTGACGGACGCGACCGGCGCGCCGGTCGCGCCTGCGACCCAGGCGGCGAGCGGTGCAGCGAGGTCGTGGTGCGGCTCAGACGGGGCCATGGCCCCGCAGCGCGAGGTAGACGGCGCGCACGGCGACGGCCCGGTCGAGCTCACGCTTGACCGTGGTGAAGAACTGGTCGCGGTAGGCCTCGTCGGTGACGGCACAGATCGTGAAGTAGAAGCCCGAGAACGCGGCCAGGAAGACCGACACCTGGACGAGCTCGACCGACAGGTTGGTGAGCACCGGCAGGTGGTTGATCGGCCCGTTGCTCCAGTGCTCCTGCACGGAGTCCTTCATCACGATGCCGCCGAACACCAGGAAGAAGGCGAACACCGAGAGCGCGAGCAGCAGCACCTGGACCGCCTGCGCGATGACCAGCACCAGGATCAGGTTCGCCCGCTCGTAGCCCCGCACCACTGCCTCGGCCTCGATGGCGTCCTTCCCGGACTCGGCCACCATCGTCCTGGCCCGCGCCTCCAGGGGGGTACGGCGGCAGGCCTCGACCAGGTTCACCTCGTCGACCACCCGGTCGGAGCCGTCGAGCTCCTCGGGCAGCCGCACCAGCAGGAACCCCACGGCCATCAGCGCGAACAGCATCACGGTCATCCAGAGCACGGCCCCGTCGAGGTTGGACGAGAGCTCCCAGACCTCCGCGTTGATGAACAGGAACGTGATGAACAGCAGCAGGAGCGGCAGCGCGCGCGTGACCAGCGGGACGAGCAGCCGCAGGCTGCGCAGCGTGCGGGTGACCGCCCAGATCGCGATCGGGCGCGCCCGGAGTGCGGTGAGCCCGAACCAGAGCACGGCCACGCCGACCAGGAGGAACAGCGTGGTCGGCGCGACGGCCGCGTCGCCGGCCAGCCACGCCAGGGCCACGCCGCCGCCCAGCGCGACCAGCGCCGTGACCACGAGCATCAGCAGGGTGCGGCGCGAGTGCAGCGCCGACCGGGCGGCCTCGCGCTCCTCGGGGACGAAGTAGGGCAGCCCGTGCCGGACGAACCAGTGCTCGGTGGCGCGCAGGTCGCCGGCCGCGTCGGACATCGGCTGGGTGTCGGTCACGCCCGTGGCTCCGCCCGGTCGAGGATCTCGCGGGCACGTCGTACGTCGTCCTTCATCGTCTCGACCAGGGCGTCGGCCCCGTCGAAGCGCACCATGCCGCGGATCCGGCTCACGAAGCTGATCTCGACATCGGCACCGTAGAGCTCCAGGTCGTCCCGGTCGAGCACGTAGGCCTCGACCCGGCGCTCCCGCTCCCCCGCGAACGTCGGGTTGGTGCCGACACTGATCGCGGCGGGAAAGGTCTCGCCGGTGTCGTGCCGGTGCAGCCAGCCGGCGTAGACCCCGTCGGCCGGCGCGGCGTGCATGCCGTGGGTCGGCACGTTGGCGGTCGGGTAGCCGAGCTCGCGGCCGCGCTGGTCGCCGCGCACGACCTCGCCGCGCACGGAGTAGACCCGCCCGAGCGCCTCGGCCGCGCCCTCGACGTCGCCGTAGGCCAGGCAGTTGCGGATGTAGGTCGAGGACCAGACCTGCGGCCCACCGTCGAGGGCGATCCCCTCGGCGGTGAAGTCGAGCTCGGCCCCGAGATCGCGCAGGGTGGCGACGTCGCCGGCCGCCTTGTTGCCGAAGCGGAAGTTCGCGCCGACCACCACCGCCTTCGCGTGCAGCGCGTCGACGAGGACGTCACGGACGAACTGCTCGGGCGTCCAGTCGGCGACCTCGCGCGAGAACGGCACCACCAGCACGTCGTCGACCCCGGCTGCGGCGAGGAGTGCGACGCGCTGCTGCACGGTCGTCAGGGTCGGGGGCGCGTGCTCGGGACGCAGCACCGCGATCGGGTGCGGGTCGAAGATCACCGCCACGACGTGGTCGACGCCGACCTCGCCGGCCACCTCACGGGCCCGGGCCAGCACGTGCTGGTGGCCGAGGTGCACGCCGTCGAAGTTGCCGATCGTCACGACGGTCTTCCCGAGGTCGTCGGGGACGTCGTCCGTCGAGCGCCACACACTGGTCACGCCGGAAAGCCTGCCACAGTCGCAGCCATCCACCGTCCTCCGGGCTCACCGGCGAGGCGGGCGGGAGAAGGCGCGGCCAACGGGTGGACACCCGGCGGTCCATACCCGGAGCAACCCCTGGTATCGAGCGACGGGCCTGGACATCCCGGCGTCGGCGGCCTAGGTTCGAGGAGACGGGTTGGGACGTAGCCCGCGGCCGGAGGTCAAGGCCGCAGCAGCTCTTCTCCCCGAGGGAACATGGCATGATCCCCCAACAGCGCCCGATCACCGACGGCACCAGGCGTGCGAGTGAGGACCTGCTCGAGGCGCTCCGGCGATGGCGAGCCGCCGACAGGTCCACCGCCGGATCCCCGGCCCCGGGCCTCCGGCTCATCGACGCGAACCGCGTCGTCGTCGAGCAGGCCAAGGGCGCCTTGATGCTGCGCTACGGGCTCGACTCCCACCAGGCGTTCGCGTTGATGGTCCGCTGGTCACGGGTGACCAGGACTTCTGTGCCTGACCTCGCCCACACCCTGTTGCACGGGGTCTGCGAGGGAAACCCCGAGACCGAGAGACGCCAACGCTCGTTGGTCCGCTGGCTCGAGGACCAGCTCCGCAACGGTGATCCCGAGCCCGGACGGCCAGCGCAACCACCGATCTGGCTTCGAGCCAGCGCCTGAGGCTCTCCCGCTCGGAGGGATCGGGAGACGGAGGGTGCAGGGGCACCACTTACGCAGACAGTGCCCCTGCACGGTCCGACGCAACGTCGCGCCCGGCCCACCGGCGGAAGACCCCGGACACGCCGACCAGGAAGGACACCCCGATGGAACGGATCGACCGCACGCTGAAGCACCTGGTCGACCAGGACACCGCCCGTGCCAACGCGGCCGAGGCGTGCGCCGACCTCAGGAAGCGAAGGGTCGAGCAGGAAGACGTGGACGCGTACCTGGTGGCACTGGCTCTGGAGCGTGGGTAGGTCAGGGCTGCTGGGGCCACCGGGCCCTACTCGGGCGTCTCCCGGGTGCGGACGAGCTCCTCGGCCACCCTGTTCAGCTTCACGTTGCGGTGCTGGGAGACGCGGCGGAGTACGGCGAACGCCTGCTCGGCGGTGATGCCGAAACGCTCCATCAAGATCCCCTCGGCCTGCCCGATGACCGTGCGGTTGGCGATGGCCAGCTCCAGGTGCGTCGTGTTCTGGGACGCGGCGAGCGCTACTGCCACGTGAGCGGCGAGTGCCTGTCCGTTGTAGACGTCGTCGGTGTCGAACGCATCAGGCCTGCGGGAGTACAGGTTCAGCGCGCCGAGGGTGTCCTCGGTCGTGAAGAGCCGGTAGCTCACGATGCTGACGACGCCGATCTCCTTCGCGACCAGAGGGCCCCAGGTCGGCCAGCGCGGATCGGTCCTCAGGCTGCCGCTGACGACCGTCTCGTGGGTCCGGAGCGCGTCGTAGCAGGGGCCTTCCTTGAGCTTGAACTGGAGCTCGTCGATCCGGTTCAGTGCCTCGTCGCTCCCCGCCGGGGTGTCGATCCCCCCAGCATGGACGATCGAGATCCCGACGAGATCGCAGCCGTGGATGAGCTCGGTCGCGACGAGGACCACCTGGTCGAGCGTCTGCTGGGTGCTGGCGCGGCCTTGCATCGAGCGCGCCGCATCGGCCAGCTGCTGGGAGATGCTCGGGGTCGGGCTCATGTCGACGAGTCTCCGCCCCCGGCGGAGCCGGTGCAATCCTGCGAGCGGCCTCAGCCCGTGAACACCGCGACCGGGGCCGCCGTTGCGCCGCGCTGCTCGTAGAGCGCGAGGAACTCCCCGCCCGGCGCGAACACCGCGACCGGACCGGGCGCGCCGAGGTCGCGCTCCAGCTTGCGCCCGACCGACACGTCGCGGGCTGCTTCTTCTTCGAGGTCGACCGACGGGAAGCAGCGCCTGGCCACCTCGGAGATGTCGAGCAGCACGAAGTCGTCCGCGAGCTGGTCGAGGGTGCGGGCGTCGTCGAGGACGAACGGACCGACCGCCGTACGCCGGAGCGCGGTGAGGTGGCCGCCGACCCCCAGTGCCGCACCGAGGTCGCGCGCGATCGCGCGGATGTAGGTGCCGCTGCTGCAGCGCACGCTGAGGTCCACGTCGAGCCAGGGCCCGTCGCGGCGGACATCGGTGACGAGGAGCTCGTGCACGGTCACCCTCCGAGCCGGGATCACGACGTCCTCACCGGCGCGGACGCGCTTGTAGGCGCGCTCCCCGTCGATCTTGATCGCGGAGACGGCTGAGGGGACCTGCTCGATCTCGCCGACGAAGCCGCCGGCCGCCGAGCGGACGTCGTCCTCGGTCAGCAGCTCGGTGGAGCACTGCTCGCCGAGCTCGCCCTCGGCGTCGTCGGTGCTGCTCGGCGCGCCGAGCCGCACGGTCGCGTCGTACGCCTTCTCGGTCAGCGTGAGGTGGCCGAGCAGCCGCGTGGCCCGGTTGACGCCGAGCAGCAGCACGCCGGTCGCCATCGGGTCGAGCGTGCCGGCGTGCCCGACCTTGCGGGTGCCGGCGAGCCGGCGGACCTTGGCGACGACGTCGTGCGACGTCATGCCGGGCGCCTTGTCGACGACGACGAGGCCCGAGCGGGCCGGTGTGCTCACGCCCGGTCGGCGGAGTCGTCGACCGACTCGTCGAGGTCGGCGAGCTCGTCCTCGAGCTCGTCGTCCTCGTGGGGCTTGCGGTAGGGGTCTTCCTCGCCGGCGTAGCGTGCGCCCGCGGCCGAGGCGGCCACGGCGGCGTCGGCCGCACGAGCCTGCGCCAGCACCTCCTCGAGGTGCCGCGCGGTGTCGGGCAGCGCGTCGTGGATGAACTCGAGCGTCGGCACGTGCCGCATGCCGAGCTGCTTGCCCACCTCGCTGCGGATCAGCCCCTTGGCCGACTCGAGCGCCGCCGCCGTGCCGGCGAGCTGGTCGTCCTCCCCCATCACGGTGTAGAAGACCGAGGCGTTCTGGGTGTCACCGGTGACGCGCACGTCGGTCACGGTGACGAACCCGAGGCGGGGGTCCTTGACCCGGCGCTCGAGCATCTCCGCGACGATCACGTGGATCCGGTCCGCAACCTTGCGGACCCGGGGGCTGGCCATCTCTTGCTCCTGTACGTGGGTTCTTCGCCGAGTCGGCGCATCTGGCTGGCTGGGCTGCGTCGAGTCGGCGCTTGTGGCTGGCTGTTCCTCTGCCCATCGCTCGGCTTGCCGCCTGGGTGGTTGAGTGGTGGCTTGCGCCCTCGCTGCGCTCAAGCACAAACCACCACTCAACCACTCGCGTTCACGCTCGGGCTGAGCCCTCGCGCTCACGCACGCGGGATCTCGCGCATCTCGAAGCACTCCACGACATCGCCGATCTTGATGTCGTTGAAGCCGCGAAGCGTCAGACCACACTCGAAGCCCTCGCGGACCTCGGTGACGTCGTCCTTCTCGCGCCGCAGCGACGACAGGTCGAGGTTGTCGGCCGCCACGTTGCCGTCCCGGATGAGACGGGCCTTGGCGTTGCGCCGGATGACGCCGCTGGTGACCATGCAGCCCGCGATGTTCCCGATCTTGGAGGAACGGAAGATCTCGCGGATCTCGGCCTGGCCCAGGCTGGCCTCTTCGTACTCCGGCTTGAGCATGCCCTTGAGGGCCGCCTCGATCTCCTCGATCGCCTGGTAGATGACCGAGTAGTAGCGGATCTCGACACCCTCCTTGTCGGCCATCTCGGTCGCCTTGCCCTGCGGGCGGACGTTGAACCCGATGATGATCGCGTCGGAGGCGGCAGCGAGGTCGACGTTGGTCTCGGTGATCGCACCGACACCGCGGTCGATGACCCGGAGGTTGACCTCGTCGCCGACGTCGATCTTGGCCAGCGAGTCCTCGAGGGCCTCGACCGAACCGGACACGTCGCCCTTGAGGATCAGGTTGAGCTCCTGGCTCTTCCCCTTCTCCATGGAGGCCATGAAGTCCTCGAGGGTGCGGCGCACGCGGCGCTTGGCCTGCATGGCCGCCCGCTCACGCGACTCGCGCTTCTCCGCGATCTGACGCGCCATCCGGTCGTCGTCCACCACGATGAAGTTCTGGCCCGCGCCGGGGACGGCGGTCAGACCGAGAACCATCGCCGGGCGCGACGGGTCGGCTTCCTCGATGTTGTCGCCGTGCTCGTCGAGCATCGCGCGGACACGGCCATAGGCCGGGCCGGCGACGATCGAGTCGCCCACGCGGAGCGTTCCGCGCTGGACCAGCACCGTGGCGACCGGACCGCGACCGCGGTCGAGGTGCGCCTCCACGACGAGGCCCTGGGCGTCCTGGTCCGGGTTGGCCCGGAGGTCCAGCGACGCGTCGGCGGTGAGCACGATCGCCTCGAGCAGCTTGTCGAGGTTGAGCTCGGACTTGGCCGAGACGTCGACGAACATCGTGTCGCCGCCGTACTCCTCGGGCACCAGGCCGTACTCGGTGAGCTGGCCACGGACCTTGGACGGGTCGGCGTTCTCCTTGTCGATCTTGTTGACCGCGACCACGATCGGCACGTTGGCCGCCTTGGCGTGGTTGAGCGCCTCGACCGTCTGCGGCATCACGCCGTCGTCGGCCGCGACCACCAGCACCGCGATGTCGGTGGCCTGCGCACCACGAGCACGCATGGCGGTGAACGCCTCGTGACCCGGGGTGTCGATGAAGGTGATCCGACGCTCTTCACCGTCGACGTCGGTGGCCACCTGGTAGGCACCGATGTGCTGGGTGATGCCACCGGCCTCCTTGGCGACGACGTTGGCCTTGCGCAGCGCGTCGAGGAGCTTGGTCTTTCCGTGGTCGACGTGGCCCATCACGGTCACGACCGGCGGACGGGCCGCGAGGTCGCCCTCGTCGCCCTCGTCCTCACCGAACTCGAGGTCGAAGGACTCGAGCAGCTCGCGGTCCTCGTCCTCGGGCGAGACGACCTGGACGACGTAGTTGAGCTCGTCGCCGAGCAGCTCGAACGTCTCGTCGTTGACCGACTCGGTCGCGGTCACCATCTCGCCGAGCGAGAACAGCATCTGCACCAGGGCTGCCGGGTCGACGCCGATGCGCTCGGCGAAGTCGGTCAGCGAGGCGCCACGGGGAAGACGAACGGTCTCGCCGTCGCCCTTGCGGACGCGCACGCCACCGATCGTCGGGGCCTGCATCTGTTCGTACTCTTGACGACGCGCGCGCTTCGACTTGCGGCCACGGCGCGACGGACCACCGGGGCGACCGAACGCACCCTGGGTCGTGCCGCGCTGACCGGGACGGCCACCGCCACCGGGGCGTCCGCCACCGGCGAAGCCGCCCGGGCGGGCACCAGCACCGGGAGCACCGGCACCGGCCGGAGCGCCACGGCCCGGAGCACCGCCACCGGGACGACCGGGAGCGCCACCGCGACCGCCGGGACCACCACCGGGTCCACCGCGACCGCCGCCCGGGCCACCGGGGCCGGGACGACCGCCGGGACCGCCACCGAAGGCGGCCGGGGACTTCGGCATCATCGCCGGGTTCGGACGCGGCATACCGGGACGGCCACCGCCTGCGGGCAGGCCGCCGGTGCGCCCGGGGGCGCCCCCGTCACGGCCGGCCGGCGGACGCGGCGGACGGTCACCGGCAGGCGCCTCGGGAGCACGGGCAGCGGGACGACGTCCCATGCCCTGCGTCGAGGAGAACGGGTTGTTGCCCGGACGCGGCGCGCCAGGACGCGCACCCGGACGGGGACCGGGCGTGGAGCCCGCCGGGGCCTCCGCGGTCCCGGTGTCGCCCTCGGCCGGAGCGGCCGGAGCGGCCGCGGCTGCCGGGGCCTCCACGGCCTCGGTTGCCTCGGGGGCAGCAGCAGCGGCGGCAGGAGCCTCCGGCTCGGCCGGCGCTGCGGGGGCGGCCTTGGGGCCGGGCCGCGGGGCGGCCTTCGCGGCCGGGGCGGGTGCCTCGACCGGGGCTGCCTCGGCTGCCGGCGCCTCGGGGGTCGCGGCCGGGGCCGTCTCCTCCGCGACGTCGGCCTTCTTGGCCGGCCCGGGCTTCGCCGGGGCCTTCTTCGCTGCCTTCTTCTCGGAAGCAGCCTTCAGCTCGTCTCCGAACTGGTCGCTGAACCGCTTGACCACCGGGGGCTCGACCGTCGACGACGCCGACTTGACGAACTCTCCCATTTCCTTGAGCTTGGCCAGAACGACCTTGCTCTCGACTCCGAGCTCTTTGGCGAGCTCGTGGACTCGGACCTTAGCCACGCTTCTCCTTCTGGTCCGAGCCCCAGGGTGGGGCGGTCGGACCGTTAGCTGGTGTGCACGCTCATCGCGAAGTACTCATCGAGTGCTCATGAGCTGATGCTCCAATTTCTGTCGTATGCGAACGGTCACTTCTCGTGCGGCGCGAGGGATGCGACGTACTCCTCCAACCGCTCCGTGGCAAGCTTTCCCGGGACCCTGAGGGCCCGTGGGAAGGCTCGTCGGCGGAGCGCAAGGGCGAGACACTCGGGCGTGGGGTGCAGACTCGCTCCCCTGCCCGGTAGCCGGCGCCCCGGGTCCGGGACGACCGTGAGGCCGGATCCCTGATCGGTGGCGACGACTCGCAGCAGCTCGTGCCTGGCGGCACGCTGTCGGCAACCCAGACAGGTGCGGACGGACTCATCAGACATTCGTCAGCGCATTCTGGGATCCATGACGGCGAACCACCGTCGTTCAGTCTACCGGTAAAGGTGCCGTGAGCCGAACTCAGTCAGCCGCAGGCGTGCTCGTCGCGGTCGGCGCCACGGTCCCGGCCTCCGGGGTCGCCGTCGCCACCGGCGTCGGTGCCTCGTCGGAACGGATGTCGATGCGCCAGCCGGTGAGCCGCGCGGCGAGGCGGGCGTTCTGGCCCTCCTTGCCGATCGCGAGCGAGAGCTGGTAGTCCGGCACGACCACGCGAGCCGACCGTGCCTCGAGGTCGACGATCTCCACGCTGCTCACCCGGGCGGGTGAGAGCGCGTGCGCCACCATCTCGGCCGGGTCGTCGGAGAAGTCGACGATGTCGATCTTCTCGCCGTGCAGCTCGTTCATCACGGCCCGGACCCGCTGGCCCATCGGCCCGATGCACGAGCCCTTGGCGTTGACCCCGGGGACCTTCGTCCGCACGGCGATCTTGGTGCGGTGACCGGCCTCACGGGCCAGCCCGCAGATCTCGACGGTTCCGTCGGCGATCTCCGGCACCTCGAGCGCGAACAGCTTCTTCACCAGGTTGGGGTGCGAGCGCGACAGCATGACCTGCGGGCCGCGCATGCCCTTGCGCACGCTGACCACCAGGCACTTGATGCGCGCGCCGTGCTCGTAGCGTCTCCCCCGGCACCCGCTCGGCCATCGGCAGCAGCGCCTCGAGGCGGCCGAGGTCGACCATCACGTCCTGCGGGTCGCGACCCTGCTGGATCACGCCGGAGATGATGTCGCCCTCCTTGCCGGAGAACTCGCCGAACTTGATGTCGTCCTCGGCGTCGCGCAGCCGCTGCAGGATGACCTGCTTCGCGGTCGTGGCGGCGATCCGGCCGAAGCCGGCAGGCGTGTCGTCGTACTCCGCGACGACGTTGCCCTCGTCGTCGGTCTCCGAGGCGAGCACGGTCACGTGACCGGTCTTGCGGTCGAGGGTGACCCGCGCCTTCTCCTGCGCGCCGGGCGTCTTGTGGTAGGCCGTGAGCAGGGCCTGCTCGATCGCCTCCACGAGGATGTCGAAGGAGATCTCCTTCTCGCGTTCGAGTGAACGCAGCACCGTCATGTCGATGTCCATGCGGCTCAGCTCTCCTTCCGGTTGAACTCGATCTGGATCTTGGCCTTGCCGACGTCGGCGAAGGCGACGTCACGCTCGGTGCCGTCGACGTCGAGGGTCGCGTGCTCGTCGTCGGTGCTCAGGATGCGGCCGGTGACCGTCTCGCCGTCGACGAGGGTGACCTTGACCAGCCGGCTCTCGTTGCGGCGCCAGTGGCGCGGGAGCGTGAGGGGCCGGTCGGTGCCCGGCGAGGTGACCTCGAGCGTGTAGGGCTGCTCGCCCATCACGTCGGAGTCGTCCAGCACGCGGGAGACTTCCTTGGTGGCCTCGGCGATGTCGTCGAGGGTGACGCCGCCGTCCTTGTCCACCGCGACGCGCAGCATGCGGCGCTTGCCTGCGGGGGTGAGCTCGACGGCCTCGACGTCGAGGCCCACGGCAGCAAGGGGGTCGGTGATCACCCCTGCAAGTCGGTCCCGGGTCTGGTCGATGCTCACGGGCGTCCTCCCTGCTGTGCTGTTGTGGTGCGTCAACACTAGCCCACCGAGAGGGGTGCTCCCTACCGGCGGCGCGGCGTCCCGACGGTGCGCCGCCGTTGTAGCCTCAGGCATGCTTCAGCGACGGGGACGGCTGCCCGCGGCCACCGCGACGGCGGCCCTCGTGGCTGCCGCGCTGGCCGGCTGCACCGGCTCCTCCGACACTCCCGACGCGCTGCCGAGCACCGTGTCGTCGGGGTCGAGCCCGTCCACCGAGTCGTCCCCCGGCCCGACTGCTTCTTCGTCGGCGAGCGCCGTCCCCGACGCCCCGCTGCCGCCGAAGGCGCGCAAGGGACCCCAGGGCCAGGAGGCGTTCGCGCGGTTCGTCATGGAGGCCTGGTCCTGGTCGCTGCGCACCAACGACGCCTCACCCCTCCTCGACGTCAGCCCGTCACGCAAGCAGCCGTGCGACGGCTGTCGCACGCTCGACCGGGAGCTCGACGCACGGGCGAAGGAGGGTTGGTACGTCGACTTCCCCGGCCTCACCGTCGCGTCGACCCGGCTGCGCCCTGCCGGCGACGACGTCGTCGCCACGTCGAAGGTCGCGATCCCCGAGAGCGACACCTACCAGGACGACGGCAGCTACCGGAGCACGAGCCCCGCGCACGAGGACGCCACCTTCACCGTGACGATGCGACTGACGAAGGCCGGCTACCGGCTGGTCTCGTTCAGCGTCGGCTGATCGATAGAGTTCGGCCCGTGCCCTCCCCGTCGTCGCCCCGTCGTGCCCTGAGCCGCCGCACGGCGCTGCTCGGCGCGGTGGCCCTCGGCACGGCGGCCTGCACGCCGTACTCCCTGGACCGGGACCAGCGGCCGGCCGAGGCCACCGCGCCACCACCGGCCGAGGAGCCGCGCACCGACCCCGACGTCCCGCTCGCGGCCGCGGTGCTCGCCGCCGAGCAGGCGCTGGTCGACCGCGTCGACGCCACCGTCGCGGCCCACCCGCGGCTCGAGCGCGTGCTCGCCGCGACCCGGGACGTCCACGCCGCGCACGTCGACCTGCTCGCGGACGCGGCGCCCGGCGGTGGCTCCCCCAGCCCGTCGGCCGGCCCGTCGGCCGACGCGTCGAGCAGCCCCTCGGCCGGCTCCTCGCCCGCGACCGAGGAGCAGCCCCCGGTGCCGCGCGACCCCGCCCGCGCGCTGCGGGCACTCGCGCGCCACGAGGACGAGCTGAGCCTCGCCGACAAGCGCAGCGCGTTCTCCGCGGAGAGCGGGAGCTTCGCGCGGGTGCTCGCGAGCATGGCGGCAGCGGCCGCCCAGCAGTCCGCGGTGCTGCGCGCCACGACCGCCCCGGGGGGAGACCGATGACCCCGCTCGAGGCGCTGCAGGCCACGCTGGCGGGCGAGCACGCCGCGGTCTACGTCTACGGCGTGCTCGGCGGCCGCACGTCGGCGTCCGCGGAGCCGGAGCTCGCCGCCGGGCTGCGGACGGCGTACGACGTGCACCGGGGCCGCCGCGACCAGGTGACGGCGATGGTCCGGGCCAAGGGCGAGGAGCCGGTGGCGGCCGAGGTCAGCTACGTGCTGCCCAACGACGCGGACACCCCCGGCCGGTGCCGGCGGGCCGCCGCCGAGGTGGAGGCCCGGTGCAGCGAGGTGTACGCCGCGGCGGTCGGCAGCACGTCGCAGGCCAACCGGCAGTGGGCCATCGACGCCCTCACCGACGCAGCCGTGCGTCAGCTGTCGTTCGGCGCGGACGCCACCGCGTTCCCCGGCGTCCCCGAGCTCTGACCAGGCGAACGACGGTCGGGAACGGACGAACCGCCGGCCCGCGATGCGGACCGGCGGCTCGTCAGGCGTGGATCAGCTGCGGTACGCCGTCCACATCATGTTCGCGCGGGTCGCCTGGTCCGGCGTGAACTGGGTGTAGCAGCTGTCGTAGCTGTAGTCCATGTAGTTGTGGATCGGGTCCAGCCCTGCGTCGGGGCAGGAGTCCTGGCCCTCGGGGCAGCCCCGGGTGGCGATGCTCTGCGCCGGGGTGTCCGCGACCTCGTCGCCGTCCTTCTTACAGCCGCCCTGGAAGGTGTGGTAGAGCCCGAACCAGTGACCCGCCTCGTGCACGACGGTGTCGCCCTCGTTGTAGTTCTTCTCCGGCCCGCCGGGCAGGCTGCCCCAGTAGACCCGGATCCCGTCGGTGCCGTTGCTCGTGGCGTAGTCCCAGGGGAACGTCGCGATGCCGAGGTAGGCGAAGTCGACCAGCCAGATGTTCAGCGCGTCCGCGCCGCCCTGGCGGGTCTCGCGGCGGTAGGAGGGGCTGTTCTTGTCGAGGTGCCAGCTGTCGTTGTAGTAGCGGTCGACGTTCATCAGCGTGAACCGGAAGCCGGTGTCGGCTGCGGCCTTCGACTCACCGCCGGCGAAGTCGTTGTTCAGCACCGCCATCTGCGCGTCGATCTGGGCCTGCGTCACGTCGCCGTTGCCAGCGGTGTCCAGCATGACGTGGATGTAGACCGGCACGTTCGTCGTGGTCGACACCTTGCCGCTGTTGCCCTTGGTGGCCAGGATCGCGGCGGTCTGGTTCTCGATCGCCAGCTGCTCGCTTTCGGAGATGCTGCGCGTGTCCTGGACGCTCCCGTCGCCGCCGCGCGCCGCCGCACCGATGTCGGGGGTGACGCAGGAGGCCGAGCCGCGCTCGGAGACAGGCAGCGAGGCGTTGGCGGGGGTGGTCGTCCCCACGAGGGCCAGCACGACGGCACCGGCCGCGGCGGCGTGACTCAGTCGGATCATCCGGGTTGTCCTTCACACGAGAGCGGACCGGTTCACGTGCCCGGCTCCCACATGATCGTCCGACCAACCGTCGGACTTGAGGGATTTCGCACACCACGCGGGTGTGTCTTTACCTTGCGCGCCGTGCGACCAGGCGTCAGCCTGCGACGTCAGCCCGCGGCGCGCCAGCTCGCGACGACGTCGTAGACGTGAGCGAGCCTCTCCGCGACGGCGTCGGGCTCCCCCTCGGTGTGGCCGACCTGGACGCGCGGGATCTCGCTGTGCGGCACGTGGATCGTCCGCATGCCGACGTTGGCCGCACCCCAGATGTCGTCGAAGAGCCGGTCGCCGACGAAGACGCACCGGGACGGGTCGTCGACACCGACCGCGTCGACCGCGGCCTGGAACGCCTGCGGCGCGGGCTTGGTCCACGGGATCTCGCTCGTGTAGACCGCACCGTCGATCAGCTCGAGCACGCCGTCACGGCGGAAGTAGTCCTCGTGCCAGTCACGGGGCCAGACCGTGTTGGACAGCACCCCGATGCGGAGCCCGTCGACCTTGAGCCGGCTGAACAGCGGCAGCACGTCGGGGTCGGTGAGCGTCGCGTGCTCCCAGAACGCCTTGTAGTCCTCGAAGTGCGCGTGGTCGAACTCGATGCCGGCCAGCGTGCAGATCTCCTCGAGCGTGGCCGAGGAGTGCTCGTCGCGGGAGCGGCCCCACACCGTGTCGGCGGCGGCGAGCAGCGCCGCGGTGACCTCCTGGTGCCGGTCCGCGGCGACGACCCGGGCGAGCGTCGCCCACTCGGCCGCCGGGTCGATCGTCTTCCACGGGGTGAGCGTGCCGCCCCAGTCGAAGATCACCGCCTCGATCGGGGCCGGCTCAGCCACGGACCACCCGCACCACGTGGTCGGCCGCCCCGGCGACCGCGACGTTCTCGCGCTCGCCGCTGGCCCGGTCCTTGACCTCGACGACACCGTCGACGAGGCCCTTGCCGACCACCACGATCGTGGGCACGCCGATGAGCTCCGCGTCCTTGAACTTCACGCCCGGCGAGACCTTGGGCCGGTCGTCGTAGAGCACGGTGAGGCCCTGCTTGCGTCAGGTCGTCGGCCAGCGCCTGCGCGGCCTCGAAGACGGCCTGGTCCTTGCCGGTCGCGACGAGGTGCACGTCGGCGGGCGCGATCTCGCGGGGCCACACCAGGCCGAGCTCGTCGTGGGAGTTCTCGGCGATCGCGGCGACGGCGCGGGAGACGCCGATGCCGTAGGAGCCCATCGTCACCGTGACGAGCTTGCCGTTCTCGTCGAGCACCTTGAGGTCGAGCGCGTCGGCGTACTTGCGACCGAGCTGGAAGATGTGGCCCATCTCGATACCGCGCGGGCGTGCAGCGTCCCGTCGCCGCCGTCCGGCGTGCACTGCGGGCAGGCGTCGCCGTCGCGGACCTCGGCGGCCTCGATCGTGCCGTCCGGTGTGAAGTCGCGGCCGGCCACCAGGTCGAGCACGTGCCTGCCCTCGGCGTCGGCGCCGGTGACCCAGCGGGTCCCCTCGACGACCCGGGGGTCGACGAGGTAGCGGATCTTCGACTCGTTCTTCTCCCCCAGCACGCCGGGGCCGATGTAGCCCTTGACCAGCGCGGGGTTCTTCTTGAACTCCGCGTCGTCGAACGCCTCGACCTCGATCGGCTCGAGCTGGCCGCCGAGCCGCTTCTCGTCGACCTCGCGGTCGCCGGGCAGGCCGATCGCGACGGGCTCGCGGGTGCCGTCGGGGTGGCGCAGCACGACCAGCACGTTCTTCAACGTGTCGCCCGCGTTCCACGGCCGGTCCGACCGGGGGAACTTCTCGTTGAGGAGGTCGACCAGGGTGTCGATCGTGGGGGTGTCGGGGGTGTCCTCGACGTGGGCGGCGGGCGCGTCGTCGTACGACACCGGCGCCGGGGCGCGGGCACCTCGACGGCCTCGACGTTGGCCGCGTAGTCGCACGTACGAGCAGCGGACGTAGGTGTCCTCGCCGTTCTCCGCGGTCGCGAGGAACTCCTCGGACTTCGAGCCGCCCATCGCGCCGGCCGTGGCCTTGACGATCACGTAGTCGAAGCCGAGCCGGTCGAAGGTCTTGACGTAGGCCGCGCGGTGCGCGTGCGTAGGACCGCTCCAGGCCCTCGTCGCGGACGTCGAAGGAGTAGGAGTCCTTCATCACGAACTCGCGGCCGCGCAGCAGCGCCGGCCCGGGGACGTGCCTCGTCGCGGTACTTCGTCTGGATCTGGTAGAGCCAGACGGGCAGGTCCTTGTAGGACGAGTAGAGGTCCTTGACCACGAGGGTGAACATCTCCTCGTGGGTGGGGCCGAGCAGGTAGTCGGCGCCCTTGCGGTCCTTGAGCCGGAAGATGCCGTCGCCGTACTCCGTCCACCGGCCGGTGGCCTCGTAGGGCTCACGGGGCAGCAGCGCGGGGAACTGGCAGCTCCTGGGCGCCGATGGCGTCCATCTCCTCGCGGACGACCGTCTCCACGTTGCGCAGCACGCGCAGCCCGAGCGGCAGCCAGCGTGTAGATGCCGGGGGCGGTGCGGCGGATGTAGCCCGCCCGGACCAGCAGCCGGTGGCTCGGGACCTCGGCGTCGGCAGGGTCCTCCCGCAGCGTGCGCACGAACAGGGACGACATCCGAAGGATCCTCGGGGCCCCCGCGGAAGTGCGAGCGAAGCGAGCAGTTTCGTGGGGTGAGGTCATGGCGAAGGCTATCCGGCGGCCTCGGCCGACCGCACACCCGTTTCCGTCGAGGGTTCGCTCAGCGGCCGGTGGCGGCGCGGTAGGCCGCGCGGATCATCGGCAGCTGGAGCGGGAGCCGGCCGAGCGCCGCGGCCTTGAAGCCGGTGCTCTCGGTCTTCGACGCGTCGGCCGCCATCTTCAGGTTGGCCGGGTAGACCGCGAGCAGCAGCGCCACGCTCAGCCAGCCCGCGGCGGAGCGGGTCCGCGGGTGCAGCAGCCCGGCCGCGCAGAGCAGCTCGGCGACCCCGGACACGTAGACGACCTCGCGGTGCTTGGGGATGAAGCCCGGCACGATCGGCTCGTAGACCTCCGGCCGGACCAGGTGCACCGTCCCGGAGGTGGCGAAGAGCGCGGCGAGGGCGGTGACGTCCTTGGGGGTCCCAGTCATGCAGCGACGGTAGCGCCCAGGCGCGCGCTCCCGGCCGCCCGGTCAGAACATGATGGTGGTGAAGAGGGCGGACTGCTCGAAGCCGACCCGGGCGTACGCGCGGCGGGCGGCCTCGTTGTGCTGGTTCACGTAGAGCGAGACGACCGGGGCGATGTCGGCGAGCGCCATCTCCACGACGGCGGCCATCCCGGCCGCGGCGAGACCCTCCCCGCGGCGGGACGGGTCGACGTACACCCCCTGGACCTGGCAGGCGTACGGCGACGCCGCGGCCACCTCGGCCTTGAACACCACCCGGCCGTCCTCGATCCGGGCGAACGACCACCCCTTCGAGATGAGCTGCGAGACGCGGGCCCGGTAGAGGTCGGCGCCGCCGCCGGCCTCCGGGGAGACGCCGACCTCCTCGGTGTACATCGCGACGCAGGCCGGGTAGAGGGCATCCAGGTCGCCCGCGACCGTGCGGCGTACCTCCGGGTCGGCCTCCACCGACGGGGCCGACGAGATCTGGAGGTGCGGCTGGTTGCGCCGGATCTCCCGGGGGCGGGACCACTTCCGCTCGAGGATGCTCCACAGCAGCTCCACGTCGTCCGCCGGACCGACGATCGTCGCGCAGCGCCGGTTCGTCGCGAGGGCGCGCTCCCCGAAGTACTCCAGCGCCGTCGGCGTGGCGTTCACGGGCACCAGGTTGGCCGCCGCGTGGCAGGCGGACACCAGCCGGCCGTCCTCCACGTAGCCCCAGACCTCACCGCCGAGCCAGCGGGTGTCGAGCTGCGTCAGCCGGGTCCGGTAGTCCACGAAGACGTTCACGACCGGGTCGCGCGACGTCAGCTCCAACATCGCCGGGACGTCGGAGGGGCCGAGCAGCCGAAGGCCGCGCTGGGTCCGGAGCACACGCGGAGCCTACGCGGGCGGGCCGTCCCGCCGGAACCGTCACAGCACTTGTGGACCGTCGGATCAGGCCGGCTGTTCCTCCGCCGCCGGCCGCGAGGCCAGGACCAGCGGCGAGGTCCACGCCACCAGCACGCCGATGCCCGCCAGCCCGGCCATCGTGAACAGCGTGGGCCGCAGCCCGATGACCTCGCTCAGCACGCCGGCGAGGAGCGCGCCACCTGTCCAGCCCATCCCCCAGGCCAGCATCCGCCCGGCGGTGTTCACCCGACCCAGCATGTGCTCGGGAGTCTCCTGCTGCCGGTAGGAGATCGAGTTGATCGCGACCAGCGTGTAGCCGATGCTCCACGCGAACAGCGACAGCGCGCCGAGCCACCAGGTGCGCCACACCGGGGTGAGCAGACCGAGCGCCACCGAGAACGGCAGCGCCACGAGCGTGACGCGCGCCGGCGTCGTACCGCGCAGCAGCCGGGGCAGGCTGACCGACGCGACGAGCCCGCCGACGGCCCAGGAGCCGTAGACCAGGCCGAACCGGAGTCCCTCGGTGCCGACGCCGAGCTGGCGGTCGGCCCAGACGACCATCAGCGCGACGAACCCGCCGCCGCTGAGGCACTGGGTGAAGCCGACGAGCGTCATCGTGCGCACCCCCGGGTGCCCCCACAGGTAGCGCAGCCCCTCGGCGATGTCCGCGCCGACCTGGCGGACCGTCAGGGCGGTGCGCTCCCGGCTGTCGTCCTGCAGCGCCCGGCCGATGCCCCGCACCAGCGCCGCCGACGCCAGGAAGGTGAGCGCGTCGAAGCCCAGCAGCGTCGCCGGGTGGAGCACCGCGAGGCTGAGCCCGACCAGCGACGGCATCACCACCTCGCCGAGACCCTGCACGGACCAGACGTAGGAGTTCGCCTGGCCGATCCGGGCCCGCCCGACCAGCATCGGGATCGCCCCGAACACGGCGCCGTCGAAGAACGTGCCGATCGTCGGTCCGAGGAACGCGACGACCAGGATGTGCGGCACGGTCAGCACGCCGGCCCAGTGCGCCAGCGGGATGCTCACGAGCAGCGCGGCGCTGAGCAGGTCGGCCGTGACCATCACGGTGCGCCGGTTCCAGCGGTCGCTCAGCGCCCCGGCGAGCAGGCCGAAGACCATGTACGGCGCCGCCTCCAGCCCGGCGACGAGTGCGGTCAGCGAGGACGACCCGCTCAGCCGGTAGACCAGCACCGGCAGCGCGATGAGGGTCGTGATGCTGCCCAGGAGCGACAGCCCGCGCGCCGCGACGTACTTCAGGAAGTCGGGGTCACGCAGCAGCGGCGTCTCCGCCGCCGGCTCACCCGACGGTGACGGTTGCTCCACCCGTCTCCCCGTCAGCGGCCTCCATCTGCTCGGCGATCCGCATCGCCTCCTCGATCAGGGTCTCCACGATCTGCGACTCGGGAACGGTCTTGATGACCTCGCCCTTGACGAAGATCTGGCCCTTCCCGTTGCCGGAGGCCACGCCGAGGTCGGCCTCGCGCGCCTCGCCGGGACCGTTGACGACGCAGCCCATGACCGCGACCCGCAGCGGGACCTCGAGGCCCTCGAGACCCGCGGTCACCGCGTCGGCGAGCTTGTAGACGTCGACCTGCGCCCGGCCGCACGACGGGCAGGACACGATCTCGAGCTTGCGGGGGCGCAGGTTGAGCGACTGCAGGATCTGGATGCCGACCTTGACCTCCTCGACCGGAGGCGCGGACAGCGAGACCCGGATGGTGTCGCCGATGCCCTTGGACAGCAGCGCTCCGAACGCGACAGAGGACTTGATCGTGCCCTGGAAGGCGGGGCCGGCCTCGGTGACGCCGAGGTGCAGCGGCCAGTCGCCGCGCTCGGAGAGCATCTCGTAGGCCTGCACCATGATGACGGGGTCGTTGTGCTTCACCGAGATCTTGAAGTCGTGGAAGTCGTGCTCCTCGAAGAGGCTCGCCTCCCACACCGCGGACTCGACGAGGGCCTCCGGGGTGGCCTTGCCGTACTTCTCCAGCAGCCGCTTGTCGAGCGAGCCGGCGTTGACGCCGATCCGGATCGAGGTGCCGCGGTCCTTGGCGGCCGCGGCGATCTGCTTGACCTGGTCGTCGAACTTGCGGATGTTGCCCGGGTTCACCCGGACCGCGGCGCAGCCGGCGTCGATCGCGGCGAAGACGTACTTCGGCTGGAAGTGGATGTCGGCGATCACCGGGATCTGCGAGTGCTGGGCGATCTCGGCCAGCGCGTCGGCGTCGTCCTGCGACGGGCAGGCCACCCGCACGATGTCGCAGCCGGACGCGGTGAGCTCGGCGATCTGCTGGAGCGTGGTGTTGACGTCCGAGGTGAGCGTGGTCGTCATCGACTGGACCGACACCGGGGCGTCACCGCCCACCAGCACCTTGCCCACCTTGATCTGGCGGGTCTTGCGGCGCGGCGCGAGGACCGGCGGGGGTGCGGCGGGCATCCCCAGGTCGATCGAGGTCATGGACTTCCTTCCGTGGTGGTGCGGGGAGCCGGTCAGCCGAGCTGGACCGGCGCGACGATGTCGGCGTAGATCAGCACGACGCTCATCAAGAGGATGACGCCGGCCATCACGTAGGCCACCGGCAGCAGCTTGGCGACGTCGAAGTAGCCGGGGTCGGGCCGCCGGAACAGCTTCGCCAGGCCGCGGCGTACCGCTTCGTAGAGCGCGCCCGCGATGTGGCCGCCGTCGAGGGGCAGCAGCGGCACGAAGTTGAACATGCCGAC
>CAVRMN010000021.1:0-81983 GCA_963721855.1 uncultured Actinomycetota bacterium
GGCCGCCATGTTCGCCTGGCGGATCTCCTTGGCGCGCCGGGTGGCGCGGACACCGGCCTCGACCCGAACCAGGCGACCGAGCTGGCGATCCTCGGCGACAACGGCCTCGAGGCGGGCTACCTCGCCGGCCACCTGCGGCAGCGCCCGGCCGACCAGCAGCCGTCGGCGCCGGAGGTGCGGACCGCTGGGGTCCGTCTGCGCGAGCTGCAGCAGCTGCGCGACCAGGGACTGGTGACGGCCGAGGAGTACGACGCACGCCGCAAGGCGATCGTCGACGCTCTCTGACCGTCGCCCGGTGCCTTCCCGGCTCGATGCGTCAGCCGCGGGGAACTGCCTGACGCGGCGGGCAGCGCGCCGTACGCTCGGCGCATGAGCGTGGCTGCCGATCTCGACTATCGCTTCAAGCCCGCCAATGCGGCCCAGCGCGCGCTCCAGGCGCTGGTGGCGACGCGGGGCGGTGCGTGGGTCTTCGCGCGTGTGCTGCCCACCCTGGACACCTGGATACAGCGGGTGACCCATCACCGTCACACCGCACCGAGCTTGCTCGCGGGGTTGCCGGTCGTCGACCTGACGACCACGGGCCGCAAGAGCGGTCTCCGGCGCACCACGCACCTGATCGCGGTTCCCTATGGCGACACGCTCGCCCTGCTCGGCACCAACTTCGGGCAGCCGTCGACTCCCGCCTGGGTCCTCAACCTCGAAGCCGAGCCGGCCGCGACGTTGTCCTACCGAGGAGCCACGCTGGAGGTCGTTGCCCGGCTGGCGAGCGACGTCGAGCAGGCTGAGGTCCTGGCGCGGTCGGAGAAGCTGTACATCGGGTACCGCAAGTACCAGACCCGCATCACGGGTCGACGCTTGCGCGTGTTCGTGCTGGAGCGAGCCGCGGACTAGGCGCCTCCGGGCCCGGCTGAGCAGGAGGTAGCGCTCGTCGGTGATCTCCCGGCCCCAGAGCACCGGGTCGGTGAGCGGGTGTACGACGGCCTCGCGGCCCTGCGCACGGACCAGCGCCTCCGTCTCGCTGGCCCGCAGGCCCGCCTCGGTGAACCAGTAGCCCTCGACGAGCAGCAGCCGGCCCCCGGGGGCGAGCAGGTCGCACCAGCGAGCCAGGCCCGCGGCGGGATCCGGCAGCGCCCAGAGCACGTGGCGGGACAGCACCACGTCGAAGCGGCCTGGCTCGAGGGCGGTGCGGCGGCGTCGCCCTGCGCCACCTGCACGTCGACGCCCGCGGCCTGCACCTTCGCGCGTGCGGCCTCCACCATCCGCGGGGAGAGGTCGATGCCCTGCACGTCGTACCCCTGCTGGGCGAGCAGCAGCGCGAGGGTGCCGGTGCCGCAACCGAGGTCGGCGATCCGCGCCGGGGCCGGGGGCAGGTGCCGGCTCAGCAGCTCCAGCCAGGCGGCGCGGGTCGCCGGGTCGCGCAGGCCGTGGTCGGGCTCGTCGTCGAAGGTGGCCGCCTCGGCGTCCCAGAGGTCGGCGGTCTCGCGGGTGCTCATACGTACGAACCTAGAGCAGCCCGCCGACCATCCCGCGTCGCTGATCGAGCATGTCGAGGTCACACCCCGACCGACCTCAGCGCCCGGCCCACGCCTCGCTCCAGCCGTCGACCTCGTCGGCCGAACGCTGGCTCGGCCCGGTGTAGATCGCCGACGGCCGGATCAGCCGGCCGGTGCGCTTCTGCTCCAGGATGTGCGCCGACCAGCCGCCGGTGCGGGCGCAGGTGAACATCGAGGTGAACATGTTCGGCGGCACCTCGGCGAAGTCGAGCACGATCGCGGCCCAGAACTCGACGTTGGTCTCCAGGACCCGGTCCGGGCGGCGTTCGCGCAGCTCGGCGAGCGCGGCCTTCTCGAGCTCCTCGGCGACCTCATAACGCGGGGCGGCGAGCTCGCGGGCGGTGCGCCGCAGCACCCGGGCGCGCGGGTCCTCGGCCCGGTAGACCCGGTGGCCGAAGCCCATCAACCGCTCCTTGTTGTCGAGCAGCTCCTTGACGTACGAGCGCGCGTCGCCCCGCTTCTCGACCTCGTCGATCATGTGCAGCACGCGGGACGGCGCACCGCCGTGCAGCGGGCCGCTCATCGCCCCGATCGCGCCGGAGAACGCGGCCCCGACGTCGGCACCGGTGGAGGTGATGACGCGCGCGGTGAAGGTGGAGGCGTTCATGCCGTGCTCGGCCGCGCTGCTCCAGTAGGCGTCGATCGCCTTGACGTGCTTGGGGTCGGCCTCGCCCTTCCAGCGGATCAGGAACTTCTCGGCCAGCGTCTTGCCCTCGTCGACCTGCACCTGGGGTACGACCGGCTGGTGCAGGCCGCGCGCCGACTGGGCGGCGTAGGACAGCACCATCACGGCGACCCGGCTCAGGTCCGCGCGGGCCTGCTCGTCGCTGATGTCGTAGGTCTGGCGGAACCCGAACGCCGGGGCGAGCATCGCGATCGCGGCCTGGACGTCGACGCGCACGTCACCGGTGTGCACCGGGATGTTGTAGGCCTCGGCCGGCGGCAGTCCCGGGGTGTAGCTGCCGTCGATGAGCAGCCCCCAGACGTTCTCGAACGGCACGCGGCCGACGATCTCCTCGATGTCGACGCCGCGGTAGCGGAGCGCAGATCCCTCCTTGTCCGGTTCGGCGATCTGGGTCTCGAATGCAACGACACCCTCGAGCCCGTGCTGGACCTCGGTCATCTGCGACTCCTTCGTCAGGGATGCGGTCAAACTCCCTCATCATGCCCCGTCGATGCGGCGTCGTCACATCGCCCGGTGTCGCGCTCGTCACGACGCGGCCTGGCTAGATTCGTCCCATGAACGAGCGCGAGCTGAGCCGCCTGCGGCAGGAGTACGCCGCCGGGGGACGTCGGAGGCCGACCTCGAGGAGGACCCGGTCGCGATGTTCCGGCGCTGGCTGCACGAGGCGGTCACCGCGGGCCTGCACGAGCCCAACGCGATGGTGGTCTCCACGGTGTCCGCCGGGGGCCGCCCTCGTCGCGGATGGTGCTGCTCAAGCGGCTCGACGAGCGCGGCTTCGTGTTCTTCACCAACTACGAGTCCCGCAAGGGCGCCGACCTGGCCGCCCACCCGGTGGCCGCGCTGCTGTTCCCCTGGCACGACCTCGAGCGGCAGGTGCGCATGAAGGGTCGGTGTCCCCGCTGACCGCCGAGGAGAACACGGCGTACTTCGCCACCCGCCCGCGCGCCTCGCAGCTCGGCGCCTGGGCCTCGCCGCAGTCGCAGGTGGTGGCCTCCCGCGCCGAGCTCGACCGACGGTACGACGCGGCGGCGAACCGCTTCCCCGAGCTGCAGGACGTTCCCGTCCCGCCGCACTGGGGTGGCTATCTCGTCGTACCGGACCTGGTCGAGTTCTGGCAGGGCCGTCGGGGCCGGATGCACGACCGGCTCCGCTACCGGCGGACCAGCGCCACCGACGGCGCGGGTACTGGTCCGTCGAGCGCCTCGCCCCCTGACGGTTGTCGGCCTCGCCCCGCCTGCCACGCAGATCGGCAAAGCCGTGGTGGGGGATACAGACACACTCACTAGGGTCGACATGTGACCACTGAAGGCCTGGCGCTGCTGCGGCTGCTGAGGCAGTACCTCGCGCCGTACACCGGGCCCCTCATCGCCGTCGTGGCGCTCCAGTTCGTCGGCACGATGGCGGCGCTCTACCTGCCGAGCCTCAACGCCGACATCATCGACAACGGGGTGGCCCGCGGGGACACCGCCTACATCACGCGCATCGGAGCGCTGATGCTCGCCGTCTCGGTGGTCCAGATCCTGTGCAGCTCCGGCGCGGTCTACGTCGGCGCCCGCACGTCGATGGGCTTCGGCCGCGACCTGCGCGCCGCGATCTTCCACCGGATCGGGTCGTTCTCCGGCCGCGAGGTCGCCCACTTCGGCGCGCCCTCGCTGATCACCCGCAACACCAACGACGTCCAGCAGGTCCAGATGCTGGTGCTGATGACCGCCACGATGATGGTCGCCGCGCCGATCATGATGGTCGGCGGCGTGCTGATGGCGATGCGCGAGGACCTCGGTCTGTCCTGGCTGCTCGCGGTGTGCGTGCCGGTGCTGTTCCTCGTCGTCGGTTTCGTCATCTCCCGCATGGTGCCGGGCTTCCGGCTGATGCAGGTCCGGATCGACGGGGTGAACCGGATCCTGCGCGAGCAGATCACCGGCATCCGGGTGGTGCGCGCGTTCGTCCGGGAGCCGTTCGAGAGCAAGCGGTTCGGCGTCGCCAACGACGAGCTCACCGAGGTGGCGGTGCGCACCGGCCGCTGGATGGCCACGATGTTCCCGTCCGTGCTGCTGGTGCTCAACGTGTCCAGCGTCGCGGTGCTCTGGTTCGGCGGCCACCGGGTCGACGCGGGCCAGATGCAGGTCGGCGCGCTGACGGCGTTCCTCACCTACCTGGTGCAGATCCTGATGTCGGTGATGATGGCGACGTTCATGCTCGTGATGGTCCCGCGCGCCTCGGTGTGCGCGGACCGGATCGGGGAGGTGCTCGACACCGAGTCGTCCGTCGTGCCCCCGGCCGATCCGGTCACCACCCTCGACCGGCACGGCGAGCTCGAGCTGCGCGGCGTGGAGTTCAGCTACCCGGGCGCCGAGGCGCCGGTGCTGCGCGACGTCAGCCTCACCGCGCGCCCGGTACGACGCTCGCGGTCATCGGCTCGACCGGCCCGGCAAGACCACGCTGCTCAACCTCGTGCCGCGGCTCTTCGACGCCACCGCCGGGGAGGTGCAGGTCGACGGGGTCGACGTACGACGGCTCGACCCGGAGCTGCTCTGGAGCCGGGTCGGGCTCGTCCCGCAGCGGGCCTTCCTGTTCAGCGGGACCGTCGCGAGCAACCTGCGCTACGGCAACCCCGACGCCACCGACGAGGAGCTGTGGGCGGCGCCTCGAGATCGCGCAGGCCCGTGACTTCGTCGAGGCGATGCCCGAGGGGCTCGAGGCGCCGATCTCGCAGGGCGGCACCAACGTGTCCGGCGGCCAGCGGCAGCGCCTCGCGATCGCCCGGGCGCTGATCCGCCGGCCGGAGATCTACCTGTTCGACGACGCGTTCTCCGCGCTCGACCTGGCCACCGACGCCCGGCTCCGGCGGGCCCTGCGGCCGGTCACCACCAGGGCGACGGTGGTGATCGTCGCGCAGCGGGTCTCCACGATCGTCGACGCCGACCAGATCCTGGTGCTCGAGAACGGCGACGGTGGTCGGCCGCGGCACGCACGGCGAGCTGCTCGGGACGTGCGCGACCTACCAGGAGATCGTCGAGTCGCAGCTGAGCGCGGAGGAGGTGGCATGAGCACCCACGCAACTGCTGCTCCGCTCGCGCTTCCGCGGGGACCCGCATGAGCACCCCACGCTGACCACAGGTGGTGCTGCGCATGAGCGTCGAGACCCGGCCCGGCGGACCGATGAAGGAGACCGAGCGGGTCGAAGCCGGCCCGGGACCCGGTCGCGGTCCGTTCGGCGGCGGCATGGTCGGGCAGAAGTCGCTGGACTTCGGCCCCTCCGCGCGCCGGCTCGTCGGCCGGATGCGCCCCGACCGCGGCAAGGCCGATCGTCACGGTCCTGCTCGCCGTCGTCTCAGTGTCGCCCTCTCCTCGATCGGGCCGAAGATCCTCGGCCGGGCCACCGACCTGATCTTCGCCGGGCTGTTCGGGCGCGGAGCCCGGCCGGCGTCACGAAGGCCGAGGCCGTCGAGCCGCTCCGGCCCAGGAGGGCGAGGACCGGCTCGCCGACATGCTGGCGCGGATCGACGTCGTACCCGGCCAGGGCGTCGACTTCACCGCGGTCGGCCACGTGCTGCTGGATCGTGCTCGCGGTCTACGTCGCGTCGTCGGTGCTGTCCTGGTTGCAGGGCTACCTGCTCAACGACGTCACCCAGAACACCGTGCGCCGGATGCGCGGCGACGTCGAGGACAAGATCAACCGGCTGCCGCTGCGCTACTTCGACAAGCAGCCGCGCGGCGAGCTGCTCAGCCGGGTCACCAACGACATCGACAACATCAGCCAGACGCTGCAGCAGACGATGAGCCAGCTGCTGTTCGCGGTGCTGACCGTCGTCGGCGTGCTGTCGATGATGTTCTAGATCTCGCCGCTGCTGGCGCTGGTCGCTCTGGTCACGGTGCCGGTCACGATGGTGGTCGCCGGCACGATCATGAGGCGCTCACAGGGCATGTTCGTCGCCCAGTGGCGGCGTACCGGCAAGCTCAACGGGCACATCGAGGAGGCGTTCACCGGGCACGCGCTGGGAAGGTCTTCGGCCGTCAGCGCGAGGTCGAGCAGGTCTTCGCCGAGGAGAACGACGCGTTGTTCCAGGCGTCGTTCGGGGCCCAGTTCGTCTCCGGGCTGATCATGCCGATGATGATGTTCATCGGGAACCTCAACTACGTCGTGATCGCCGTGCTCGGCGGCCTGCGGGTCGCGCGGGTCGAATGAGCCTCGGCGACGTACAGGCCTTCATCCAGTACTCCCGCCAGTTCACCCAGCCGCTCACCCAGGTCGCGTCGATGATGAACCTGCTGCAGTCCGGGGTGGCCTCCGCCGAGCGGGTCTTCGAGCTGCTCGACGCCGAGGAGGAGCCGGTCGAGGAGGCCGCCACCCCCGCCGCCGGCGGCCGGGGCGAGGTGCGCTTCGAGGGGGTGTCGTTCCGCTACGACGAGGATCAGCCGCTCATCGAGGACCTCTCGCTGGTGGCCGAGCCGGGCCACACCGTCGCGATCGTCGGGCCCACCGGCGCCGGGAAGACCACGTTGGTGAACCTGGTGATGCGGTTCTACGACGTCGACGCCGGCCGGATCACCCTCGACGGCGTAGACATCGCGACGATGCGGCGCGGCGACCTGCGCGGCCGAATCGGCATGGTGCTGCAGGACACCTGGCTGTTCGCGGGGACGCTGCGCGACAACATCGCCTACGGCCGCCCCGGCGCCACCGACGAGGAGATCCACGCGGCCGCGCGGGCGACCTTCGTGGACCGGTTCGTGCACAACCTGCCCGACGGCTACGACACGGTGGTCGACGAGGAGGGCAGCAGCATCAGCGCCGGGGAGCGGCAGCTGGTCACGATTGCGCGGGCGTTCCTCGCCGACCCGGCGCTGCTGATCCTCGACGAGGCCACCAGCTCGGTCGACACGCGCACCGAGGTGCTGGTGCAGCACGCGATGGCCGCGCTGCGGACCGATCGGACCAGCTTCGTGATCGCCCACCGGCTGTCGACGATCCGCGACGCCGACCTGATCCTGGTGATGGAGGACGGCCGGATCGTCGAGCAGGGCACGCACGACGAGCTGCTGGCCGCCCACGGCGCCTACGCGGCGCTGTACGACGCCCAGTTCTCGCGGCGGCGACGACGCGGCGGTCGACCCCGACCGGCTGGCCGAGGTCTGACCGGCGATGCAGTCGCTCCAGGACGCGGTGGACGCAGCGGCGGACCGGCACCGGATTCTCCGGCGTGGTCCGCGTCGACCGCGCGGGCGAGACCGGAGCTCTCCGCGGCGTACGGGTTCGCGCGACCGGGCCCACGGGGTGCTCAACACGGTCGAGACCCTGTTCGCGACCGCGAGTGGATCCAAGAGCCTGACGGCACTGGCGGTCATGGGCCTGGTCGAGCGCGGGAGGCTCGAGCTCGGCAGGACCGCCCGTTCACTGCTCGGTGATGACCTGCCCCTGATCGCCGACGACGTGACGATCGAGCAGCTGCTGGCCCATCGGTCCGGGATCGGCGACTACCTCGACGAGGACGCCATCGCCGACATCGCCGACTACGTGATGCCGGTGTCGGTGCACGAGCTCGCGACCACCGAGCAGTTCTTGCCGGTGCTGGCCGGGCACGAGACCGTGTTCCCCGCCGGCGAGCGGTTCGCGTACAACAACGGCGGCTACGTGGTGCTCGCCCTGCTGGCCGAGCGGGCGAGCGGCGTGGACTTCCATCAGCTGGTCCGCACGCTGGTGCTGCGAGCCCGCGGCATGGTCGACACCGCGCTTCCTGCGCTCGGATGAGCTCCCTGGAGCGCCGCCCGCGGCTACCTCGCCGTCGACGGCCTGAGGACGAACGTGTTCCACCTCCCCGTGCTCGGCAACGGTGACGGGGGCATCTACTCGACCGCTGCCGACCTCAGCGCGTTCTGGGACTCACTCTTCGCCGGACGGATCGTCTCGCCGGAGCGGGTCGCCGAGATGGTGCGACCGCGCAGCGACCGGCCGGAGGAGTCCAGGCGCTACGGCCTCGGGTTCCACCTCCACGCGACCGGCGACGGCGTCTGGCTCGAGGGGTACGACGCAGGCGTGTCGTTCGCCAGCGTGCACCAGCCCTCGACATCGATCACGTCCACCGTCATCTCGAACTGGTCCGAAGGTGCCTGGCCGATCATCGGGCTGCTCGACGACCGGCTCGACACCTGAACACACGCGTCAGCCGTGCCGGATCGGGCGGAACACCCGGTGACGCAGACGACCCGTGGGCGGTGCGGTCTCACCTCAGGGAGGGGAGCCGCTCTCCGGCGGACATGAACCGGAGCGCCCACGGGTCGGGTGACTGCTGTGGATTTCCAGCGCGCACCCCGGCCGGAGCCGGTGGAATCCGTGCTGGACGGTGCGCTGCTAGGAAGCAGCCACCTCACTTGTCCTGAAAGAATGCACTTCTGGACCACCTCCTTTCCGTGTGCTGCCACGCTACGTGGCGGGCGCCAGGCCCGACAAGCACTTTTTTCCGCCACGTGACACCGGCCAGAGAGGACCGGGAGTGGGCAGCAGGCTCAGCAGGTTGCTGACCGACGTCCGCCCGCTCCAGGTGTCCGTCCCGTTCCGCCGGCTCTTCATCGGCAACTCCGTCGCGCAGCTCGGCCAGCAGATGACCAACGTCGCGGTGGCCGTGCAGGTCTACGACCTCACCGGGTCGTCGTTCTACGTCGGTCTGGTCGGCGCGTTCGGTCTCGGCCCGATCGTCGTTCTCGGGCTGTACGGCGGCGCGATCGCCGACGCCATGGACCGTCGCACGCTGGCGCTGCTGGCCTCCGGCGGGACTGTGGCTCGTCTCGGTGGTGTTCGCGATCCAGGCCTTCCTCGGCAACACGTCGGTGTGGTTGCTGCTCGGCCTGATCGCCGTGCAGTCGGGGTTCTACGCGGTGAACAACCCGGCCCGGGCGGCCATGGTGCCGCGGCTGCTCGACAAGGAGCTGCTGCCGGCCGCCAGCGCGCTGAACATGGCCTCGTTCAACCTCGGCTTCACCTTCGGGCCCGCTGCTCGGCGCGCTGATGATCACCTGGCAGGGCTTCGGCGCGGCGTACACCGTCGACGTCCTCACCTTCAGCGCCGCCTACTACGCGCTGCTGCGGATGCCGCCGATGCCACCGCTCGCAGCACAGCCCGCGCGCCGGACTCCGCTCGGTGCTGGACGGGCTGCGCTTCCTCAAGCGGTCGCCGAACCTGCGGATGACGTTCGTGCTCGACCTGTGCGCGATGGTGCTGGCGCAGCCGCGCGCGCTGTTCCCGGCCCTGGCGTACAAGGTGTACGGCGGCGGCGCGGCCGTCGTCGGGGTGCTCCAGGCCGCGCCGGCAGTCGGCGCCCTCATCGCCTTCCTCTTCTCCGGCTGGATCAGCCGGGTGCGGCTGCAGGGCCTCGCGATCGTGCTGGCGGTGCTGATGTACGGCGCGGTGGTCGGTGCCGTGGGGCTGACCTCCCTGCTGTGGCTCGGCGTGCTCTTCCTCGCCATGTCCGGGATGGCGGACATGGTGAGCGCGGCCTACCGGTCCACGATCCTCCAGGTGGCCGCGCCCGACGAGCTGCGCGGCCGGCTGCAGGGCGTCTTCATCGTCGTCGTGGCCGGTGGGCCGCGGGCCGGCGACTTCCTGGCCGGGTCGCTGGGCAGCGCCGTGGGGGAGCAGGCCGCGCTGGTGCTCGGCGGGGCCGCCTGCATGGTCGGCGTGCTGATCGCGGTGGCCGCGCAGCGCGGCTTCCTGCGCTACGACGCCCACCACCCGACGCCGTAGCGTCCGCGGGTCGCAAGGACGTGCACTCGAGGCGCCCCGGCGCCGCTTTGAGCGTGCGGCGCCGGTGCCGGTCGTGGCGAGTGCACGTCGCTGCGACCGTTCCGGGTGTCAGGCCGTGCGGAACCAGGCGGCGGTGTTCGACGGCAGCAGCCGCGGCCCCGCCGGCCCGTCGAGCAGCGCCTCGCCGCTCGACATCAGCAGCTCGCCGGCCTCGGCGGGCACCCGGGCGGCCCGGGTCCCGCAGGTGACCATGCAGACCAGGCCGGCGTCGCCGCCGCGGCGGAACGCCAGGCTGCCGGGCGCGGTCCGGAGCATCGTCACCTCGGCGGCGAGCCCGACGGCGACCTCGCGGCGCAGCGCGAGCAGCGCCCGGTAGAACGCCAGCGTGGACGTCGGGTCGTCCTGCTGCGCCTCCACGGTGACCTCGGTCCAGGACTCGGGCTGCGGCAGCCACGGCTGGCCGTCGCCGGGACCGAACCCGAACGGCGGCTTCTCGCCCGACCACGGGATCGGCACGCGGCAGCCGTCGCGGCCCTCCTCGCCGGTGCGCAGGAAGGACGGGTCCTGCCGGTGCTCGGGGTCGACGTCGACCTGCTCGAGGCCGAGCTCCTCGCCCTGGTAGACGTAGGCCGAGCCGGGCAGCGCCATCATCGTCAGCACGGCCGCGCGGGCCCGCGCCAGGCCGACCGCGCCGCCGCCGTACCGGGTGACGTGCCGCGTCACGTCGTGGTTGGAGAGCACCCAGGTGGGGGAGGCGCCGACGAGGTCCACGGCCTCGAGGGTGGCGGTGATGACCTTGCGGAACGCCGTCGCCGACCACGGGGCGCCGAGCCAGTGGAAGTTGAACGCCTGCTGCAGCTCGTCGGGTCGGACGTAGCGCGCCATCGACTCGGGCGTCTCGGTCCAGGCCTCGGCGACGGCCATCCGGTCGCCGTCGTACTCCGCGAGGATCGTGTTCCAGCGCCGGTAGACGTCGTGCACCTCGGGCTGGTCCCACATGATCAGGCCCTCGCCGCGGCGCCGGTCGCGCATGTCGAGCGGGGTGTACGAGGCCGTGCGCCACGTCGATCCGGAAGCCGTCGACGCCGCGGTCGAGCCAGAACCGCAGGACGGACTCGAACTCGTCGCCGACCTCGTCGTTCCACCAGTTCAGGTCCGGCTGGCGTGCTGTCGAACATGTTGAGGTACCACTGGCCGTCCTCGACCCGGGTCCACGCCGGGCCGCCGAAGATCGACTGCCAGTTGTTCGGCGGCCGCTGCCGTCCCGGCCGCGACCGTCGCGGAAGACGAAGCGCTCCCGCTCCGGGGACCCGGGGCCGGCGGCCAGCGCGGCCTTGAACCAGGGGTGCTCGTTCGAGGTGTGGTTGGGGACCAGGTCGACGATCACCCGGATGCCGAGGCTCGTGCGCCTCGGCGAGCATCGCGTCGAAGTCGTCGAGGGTGCCGAACAGCGGGTCGACGTCGCGGTAGTCGGCGACGTCGTAGCCGTGGTCGTGCTGCGGCGAGGTGTAGAACGGCGTGATCCACACCGCGTCGACGCCGAGGTCGCGCAGGTAGGGCAGCCGCTGCGCGATGCCGGCCATGTCGCCGACGCCGTCGCCGTTGCCGTCCGCGAAGCTGCGGACGTAGATCTGGTAGCAGACGGAGTCGCGCCACCAGGGCGCGGAGGGTTCGGGGGATTTGCACGTTCCAATCCCACGTCAGCAAGGCAATCGTGTCAACTCGGGCCGCCTGCCCTGCGGCCCGTTACCGGAGGTAACGGCGAAAGGCCTGGCCGAAAGGGGACCAAAGACCCGTGTTCGGTCCGCTCGTCACGTCACTCTTGATTCCAAGCAGGAGGAACTGACATGAACGCACCGATCGAGCTCACCGTCGAGGAGTGCCTCGAGCTTCTCCGCACCGGCGTCGTCGGACGGGTGGCGTTGTCCACACCGGTCGGCCCGCGCATCGTCCCGGTGAACTACGCGATGCACGGCGACGCGGTCGTCTTCCGCACGGCGCCGTACAGCGAGCTCGGCACCTACGGCTGGAACACCGACGCTGGCCTTCGAGATCGACCACATCGACTACGAGAAGCACCAGGGCTGGAGCGTGGTGGCGATCGGCCGGGCCGAGCTGGTCGAGGACCCCGACGAGGTGGCCGAGATCCGGCGGCAGCTGGGACCCGCGGCCGTGGGCGTCCGGGCAGCGCAACCTCTACATGAAGCTGACCTGGCGCGACATCACCGGCCGTCGCGTCGGGCGGGACTGGACACCCACGTCGATGACGCCGGTGCGCCGCGCCGCTGTGACCCCGGCGCCACGCCGGGACCCGCGGCCCGAGGTACGGTGCGCGCATGAGGCGGCTGCACCTCCCCGAACACGCCATGCCCTGCTCGACGCGGTCGTCGCGATCAGCTCCGACCTCGACCTGCACAGCGTGCTCGACCGGATCGTCGTGGCCGCCTGCCAGATCACCGGCGCGCGGTACGGCGCGCTCGGCGTGATCGGCAACGGCGGCGACGCTGGTCGACTTCGTCACCCACGGCCTCACCCACGAGCAGCACGCCGCGATCGGCGAGCTGCCCCGCGGCCACGGCATCCTCGGCCTGCTGATCGAGCACCCGGAGCCGCTGCGGCTGCAGCACCTCAAGGAGCACCCGCAGTCCTACGGCTTCCCGCCGAACCACCCGCCGATGGAGAGCTTCCTCGGCGTGCCGGTGCGGATCCGCGGCACGGTCTTCGGCAACCTCTACCTCACCGAGAAGGCCGGACGGCGAGCGAGTTCACCGAGGCCGACGAGATGCTCGTCGAGGCGCTGGCGACGGCGGCCGGCTTCGTCATCGAGAACGCCGCGACCTACACCCGCAGCGAGCGTCGCCGGCAGTGGCTGGAGGCCTCGGCCCGGGTCGACCGAGGCGCTGCAGCCGCCCGGTGCAGCTCGACGAGGCGCTGCGCCAGATCGTCGTCGGCGGCCCGGCGGGTGTCGGGGCGCGTCGGTCGTGGCGCTGCTGGAGAGCCGCGACGGCGGGCGACGGGGTGGTGGCCGCCGACGGGTCCGGCGCCAGCCGCGTCCCGGACCTGCGTCGAGCGGCTGGCCGACGACCGGGCCGAGACGGAGCGGCGAGGAGCGCTCGTCGTGCACGCCGGCTCCCGGCGCGGCGAGGGCACGGCGGTGCTGGTGCCGCTGCGGGCCCACCTGGCGCCGACCGGCGTGCTGCTGGTGCTGCTGGACACGCGGGCGCGCTCGACCGCGAGGAGGTCGAGCTGCTGCTCGTCGTTCGCCGACCAGGCCAGCCTCGCGCTCGACCGGGCGCAGGCGCTGGCCGACCGGGAGGAGCTGCTGCTGGTCGCCGACCGGGACCGGATCGCCCGCGACCTGCACGACCTGGTGATCCAGCGGCTGTTCGCCACCGGCCTGGAGCTCCAGGGCGCGAGCCGCATCGCCGTCGCGAGGAGGTCAAGGAGCGGCTCGAGACGGCCGTCGTCGACCTCGACGTGACCATCCGCGACATCCGGTCGACGATCTTCGAGCTGCAGCACGCGCACGCGAGTCGCTGCGCGCCGACGTGCGGGGGGTGGTGAAGGAGTACGTCCCGGTGCTGGGCTTCACGCCGCTGGTGCGGACGACCGGGCCGCTCGACACCGTCGTCCCGCAGGCGCTCGCCGACCAGCTGCTCGCGGTGCTGCGCGAGGCGCTGTCCAACGTGGCCCGGCACGCCGAGGCCGACGCCGCCATGGTGGAGGTCGACGCGACGCGACGGCCAGCTGGTGCTGCGCGTCACCGACAACGGCAAGGGGCTGCCGGAGGACCGTCACGAGAGCGGGCTGCGCAACGTGCGCCGCCGGGCCACCGAGCACGGCGGCAGCGTGCGGCTGCTTCCGGAGGAGCCGCACGGCACCCGGGTGGAGTGGGTCGTCCCGCTCCCGGCTGAGCCGGGCGGGTCAGTCGTCGTCGGTCGGGACGACGAGCACCGGCACCTCGGCGTAGTGCAGCACCGCCCGGGTGACCGAGCCGAAGACGAAGCCGGTGAAGCGGCTGGCCGCGTGCCGGCCCAGGATCACCAGCTGGGCGCCCTTCTCGGCCTCGTTGAGCACGGCGATCGCCGGGTGGTGCGAGGACGTCACCGCGCGCACCTCGACCTCGGGGAAGCGCTCGCGCCAGGGGGCCAGCGACTTCTCGAACTGCTCGTGGGCCTCGCGCTCCCACTCGTCGAGCGGGGAGTCGGTCCAGACCCCGGGCGCCCGGCGCCTCCCACCCGTGCACGGCGACCAGCGGGACCCCGAGCCGGTCGGCACGCCGGAAGGCGAGGTGGAGCAGCTGGCTCCGGGGGCGCATCGGGTCGACGCCGACGACGACCGGCTCCGAGGCGTGTGCGTCGGCCTGCCAGCCGGTGGGGACGACGGCCACGGGAACGGGTGCGCGCCCGGCGACCGCCAGCGAGGTGGAGCCGACCAGCATCCGGGGGATCACGCCGAGGCCGCGCTTGCCGACCACGAGCATCCGGCCGCGGTCGAGGTGGTCGAGGAGCGCGGTCGTGGCGTCACCGTCGACGAGCTGCGTGCCGACCTGCTCCGCGGCACGACGCCGCTGACCGACGCGGCCAGCTCGTCGAGGAGCTTCGTCGCGTGCGCGTGGTTGAGCCGGACCGGGAACCGGGGCGACAGCGGGGTCTCGTCCGCGACGGCGACGAGACGGAGGTCGGCGCCGGCCGCGGCCGCCTCGGCGGCGGCCCAGGCCAGCGCGCTCCGGCTGCCCTCCGAGCCGTCCACGGCGACGACGACCGGGGAGTGGGACTGTGCCCACTCCCCGGTGGTCGGTGCCGGTCGTTGCGGTCACCGGAGAACCGGGTCATCGCGGACCAGGTTGGTGCGTGCCCACTGGCGGCCGAAGCCCCAGGTGTCGCCGGCCAGGGTGAGGGCCAGGACGATGACGACGATGGCGCCGATCATGTGGTCGTCGACGACCGGGTTGTTCTCCAGCGGCAGCGACGCGACGTACATCAGCATGTAGAGCAGCGCGCCCGCGCCGGCGGCGATCCGCATGCCGACACCGCTGAAGAGGGCGACGCCGATGCCGAGCAGGCCGAGCATGAACAGCCAGTCGGCCCAGGTGTCCCGGCCATCGAGTTGAAGGTGTCCTTGAACGGGTTGTGCGCCGGGACCCCGAACATCAGGAAGCCCTCGGTCGGGCTGCCGCCGTTGAGCCAGGCGGCGTCCTCGGCCATGAAGTCGATGCCCGTCCGGGCGCCTTCCTCGTTGGTGATCGCGCCGGTGTGGAAGCCGAGCGCGAGCAGCTTGTCGAAGAAGGCCCAGAGGAAGGTGACGCCGTAGGCAGATGCGGAGTACGGCGAGTCCCTTGCGCGCTGCTGAGTGCGTCACGACGTCGGTCTCGACGAGGACGGCGTCCGCGTCGACGTCGGGCGGTGGTGGCGGATGGTGGTCATGATGTGTCGCCTCCTGATGGGTTTGCTCTTGCTCCCTCAGGTTGGCCTTACCACGGCCCCCGGTTCAGGGTCCTCGGGCACCAGTTGTGCGGGCCTTTGGTCCTCCTCGTTGACGGTCAACCAGGCGGGTCGGTCGAGCGGGGCAGCGTCAGCCCAGCAGCTTGGCGGCCAGGACGGCGGCCTGGGTGCGCCGCTCGAGGCCGAGCTTGGCCAGGATGCTCGAGACGTAGTTCTTCACGGTCTTCTCGGCGAGGAACATCCGCTCGCCGATCTGGCGGTTGGTGAGCCCCTCGGCGATCAGCGGCGAGGATCTTGCGCTCCTGGTCGGTCAGCGCGGCGAGCTCCTCGTGCTCCTCGGGGCCGTTGCGCACCCGGTCGAGCGACCCGGGCGGTCAGCGCCGGGTCGATGCAGGGACTGGCCGGAGGCGACCCGGCGGACGCCGTCGACCAGGTCGCTGCTGCCGATCTGCTTGAGCACGTAGCCGGCGGCGCCGGCCAGGATCGCGGCGAACAGCGCCTCGTCGTCGTCGTAGCTGGTGAGGATCAGCGCCTTGATGTGCGGGTCGACCGAGCGGACGTCGCGGCAGACGTCGATGCCGCTGCCGTCGGGCAGCCGGGCGTCGAGCACGGCGACGTGCGGCCGCAGCGCGGGGATGCGCGCGGTCGCCTCCGCCGCGGTGCCGGCCTCGCCGACCACCTCGATGTCCCCCTCGCTCTCGAGCAGGTCGCGCAGGCCGCGTCGGACGACCTCGTGGTCGTCGAGCAGGAAGACGCGGATCTTCGGGGACTCCATGCCTCAGTTCTATCAGGACGTTCCGCCTCAAGTTCGGGACTTTCGGCACGGTTGCCGGCGTCGGATCGCTTGGCAGAGTTCTCGCAGTTCGACCAGAGTCGAGATGCAGAGGAGCAGCAGTGACCACCACCAGCAATGCACGGGGGCGACGATGGAGTCAGCCGAGAAGCGTTCGCCGATGCTCATGCTCGTCACGGCGACGATCGGCTTCGCGGTGAACTTCTGGGCCTGGGCGCTGATCAGCCCGCTCGGGCCGCTGTTCCGCGAGAACGGCAAGCTCGGCACGCTGAGCGAGTCCGACGTCGCGCTGATGGTGGCGGTGCCGGTGCTCGTCGGCTCGCTGGGCCGGATCCCGGTCGGCGCGCTGACCGACCGCTACGGCGGCCGGGTGATGTTCCCGCTGGTGTCGCTCGCCACCGTCGTCCCGGTGCTCTGCCTCGGCCTGTTCGCCCAGTCGTCCTACGCGCTGATCCTGGTCTTCGGGTTCTTCCTCGGCATCGGCGGCACCGCCTTCGCGGTCGGCGTCCCGTTCGTCAACGCCTGGTTCCCGCCCGAGCGCCGCGGCTTCGCCGTCGGCATCTTCGGCGCCGGCATGGGCGGCACGGCGATCAGCGCGCTCACCACGGTGAAGCTCTACACCAACGTCGGGTCGCAAGGCGCCGTTCCTGATCACCGCCGCGGTGCTCGCGGTGTACGCCGTCGTCGCGTGGCTGGTGCTGCGGGACGCGCCCGGGACGCACCCCGCCGACCACCTCGCTGATGAGCCGCATCGCGGCCAACTCGAGGCTCCGCATCACCTGGCAGGCGTGCATCCTCTACGCGGTCGCCTTCGGTGGCTACGTCGCCTTCTCGGTCTACCTGCCGGCCTACCTCAAGACCGACTACGCGCTCACCCCGGCCGACGCCGCCAACCGGATGGCCGGCTTCGTGGCTCGTCGCGGTGCTGATGCGGCCCGTCGGCGGCTGGCTCTCGGACAAGTTCGGCCCGATCCCGGTGCTGGCCGGCGGGCTACGCGGTCGTGGCCGTCGGAGCCGGCGTCGCGGCGACCCACCCGATCCTCGAGCACATCGGCACGGTCGCGTTCCTGGCGATGGCCGCCGCGCTCGGGTCCGGCAGCGGCGCGACCTTCGCGCTGATCGCCCGGGTCACCGACCCGGCCCGGGTCGGCGGGGTCACCGGTCTCGTCGGCGCTGCCGGCGGGCTCGGCGGCTTCGTGCCGCCGCTGATCATGGGCTACGTCTACGGCCGCACCGACTCCTACGCGATCGGCCTCTGGATGCTGTCGGTCACCGCCGCGCTGACCCTGGTGCTCACCGTCACCGTCGTCCGGGCGACGGCGCGGGCCCATGAGGCGGAGTCCCTTCACGTCTGACAGGCCGCTGGGTAATGTCACATCCGTCCCACTCGCAACGTGAGGATTCTGCCTTGAGCATCGACACGCACTCCGACGGCGCACCGGCGAACCAGGGGGGCGGGCCGGCGCCAGGGATGGACGGCGGGGTCACCGACGCGCTGCTGCGCACCCGCCGCTTCTTCACCAAGGCCGAGGTCTCCGGCGACCTGCGCAGCCTGCACGCGAAGGGCGGACGCGGCGCCGACGAGTTCTACCGGGACCGGTGGAGCCACGACAAGGTGGTGCGCTCGACGCACGGCGTGAACTGCACGGGCTCGTGCTCGTGGAAGGTCTACGTCAAGGACGGGATCATCACCTGGGAGACCCAGCAGACCGACTACCCGTCGCCCGGCGCCGACCGGCCGGACTACGAGCCCCGCGGCTGCCCCCGCGGCGCGGCGTTCTCCTGGTACACCTACTCGCCGACCCGGGTCCGCTACCCCTACGTCCGCGGCGTGCTGCTGCAGATGTACCGCGAGGCGAAGTCCCAGCACGGCGGCGACCCGGTCAAGGCCTGGGCGCACGTCGTCGACAACCCGTTGCGCGCCAAGGCCTACAAGTCCGCCCGCGGCAAGGGCGGCCTGGTCCGCGCGACCTGGGACGAGGCCACCGAGATGGTCGCCGCGGCCTACGTGCACACGATCCGGAAGTGGGGCCCGGACCGGGTCGCCGGCTTCTCGCCGATCCCGGCGATGTCGATGGTGTCGCACGCGTCGGGCGCCCGGTTCACCTCGCTGGTCGGCGGCACGATGCTGTCCTTCTACGACTGGTACGCCGACCTGCCGGTCGCCTCGCCGCAGGTGTTCGGCGACCAGACCGACGTCCCGGAGTCCGGCGACTGGTGGGACGCCGGCTACCTGATCATGTGGGGCTCCAACGTCCCGGTCACCCGCACGCCCGACGCGCACTGGATGGCCGAGGCGCGCTACCGCGGCCAGAAGGTCATCGCGGTCGCCCCCGACTACGCCGACAACGTGAAGTTCGCCGACGAGTGGCTGCCCGCCCGCCCAGGCACCGACGGAGCGCTGGCGATGGCGATGGGCCACGTGATCCTGCGGGAGTTCTTCGTCGACCGCGAGACGCCCTACTTCGCCGACTACACGAAGAAGTACACCGACCTGCCCTACCTCGTGAAGCTCGACGAGGTCTCGACAAGCTCGACCACCGGCGGCGTGCGCTACCGCCCCGGGAAGTTCCTCACGGCCGCGGACCTGCCCGCCCACGAGCACGTCGAGAACGCCCACTTCCGCACCGTGCTCATGGACGCGCGCAGCGACGAGCCGGTGGTGCCCAACGGCTCGCTCGGCCACCGCTTCGGCGAGACCGGCGAGGGCCGCTGGAACCTCGACCTCGAGGGGGTCGACCCGAAGCTGTCCCTGATCGACAGCACCAACGACTCCGTGGCGGTCGAGCTGCCGCGCTTCGGCGACCTCGACGGGACGCCCGGCGAGTCGGTCCGGGGCGTCCCGGTGCGCCGCGTCGGCGACCACCTGGTCACCACCGTCTTCGACCTGATGCTCGCGCAGTACGGCGTCGGCCGGCCCGGCCTGCCGGGGGAGTGGCCGACCGGCTACGACGACCCGGCCGCGCCGTACACCCCGGCCTGGCAGGAGGGCGTCACCGGCGTCCCGGCCCAGGCCGCCGCCCGTATCGCCCGCGAGTTCGCGCAGAACGCCGAGGACTCCAAGGGCCGCTCGATGATCCTGATGGGGGCCGGCACCAACCACTGGTTCCACTCGGACACGATCTACCGCAGCTTCCTCGCGCTGACCACGCTGACCGGCTGCCAGGGCGTCAACGGCGGCGGCTGGGCGCACTACGTGGGCCAGGAGAAGTGCCGCCCGATCACCGGCTGGGCCCAGCTCGCGTTCGGCCTCGACTGGTCGCGCCCGCCGCGGCAGATGATCCAGACGGCCTACTGGTACCTCCACAGCGACCAGTACCGCTACGACCACTTCGGCGCCGACACCCTCTCGGCCCGCACCGGGGAGGGCCAGTTCGGCGGCAAGAGCACGGCCGACCTGATCGCGCAGAGCGCGCGGATGGGCTGGATGCCGTCCTACCCGACCTTCAACCGCAACCCGCACGACCTCGCCGACGAGGCCGCGGCGGCCGGCAGGTCGCCGGCCGAGCACGTGGTCGAGCAGCTCAAGTCCGGCGAGCTCGCCTTCGCGTGCGAGGACCCGGAGTCCCCGGAGAACTTCCCGCGGATCCTGTCGATCTGGCGCGCCAACCTGCTCGGCTCGTCGGCGAAGGGCAACGAGTACTTCCTCAGGCACCTGCTCGGCGCCGACAGCTCGCTGCGCGCCACCGAGACTCCCGAGGCGCACCGGCCCAAGGACGTCGCCTGGCACGAGGAGGCGCCGGAGGGGAAGCTCGACCTGCTGCTCACGCTGGACTTCCGGCAGACCAGCACGACGATCTTCTCCGACGTCGTGCTGCCCGCGGCGACGTGGTACGAGAAGCACGACCTCAACACCACCGACATGCACCCGTTCATCCACTCGTTCAACCCGGCCATCGCGCCGCCGTGGCAGACCCGGACCGACTGGGACGCCTGGCACGCGATCGCGGAGAAGTTCTCCGAGCTCGCGGTCGGCAACCTCGACACCCGCAAGGACGTCGTCGCGGTGCCGCTGCTGCACGACACCGCCGACGCGATGTCCAACCCGCACGGCGTGGTGCGCGACTGGAAGGCCGGCGAGTGCGAGCCGGTGCCGGGCGTGACGATGCCGAAGATCGTCGAGGTCGAGCGCGACTACACCGCGGTCGCGGCGAAGATGGCGTCGCTCGGCCCGCTGATGGAGAAGCTCGGCGCGACCACGAAGGGCATCACCTACGACGTGAAGGCCTCGGTCGACTACCTGCGCGGCAAGAACGGCCCGGTGCGCGGCGGGGTCGCCGACGGCCGTCCGTCGCTGCGCCGTGACGTCGCCGCGTGCGAGGCGATCCTGGCGCTGTCGGGGACGACCAACGGACACCTCGCCACGCAGGGCTTCAAGACCCTGGAGAAGCGGACGGGCACGCTGCTGCACGACCTGGCCGCGGAGCACGAGGGCAAGCAGATCACCTTCGCCGACACCCAGGCCGCGCCGACGCCGGTGATCACCTCGCCGGAGTGGTCCGGGTCGGAGACCGGCGGTCGCCGCTACTCGCCGTTCACGATCAACGTCGAGCGGCTCAAGCCGTGGCACACGCTCACCGGCCGTCAGCACTTCTACCTCGACCACGACTGGATGACCGAGCTCGGGGAAGGACTGCCCGTCTACCGGCCGCCGCTGCACATGGCGGCGCTGTTCGCGGAGCCGGAGATCGGCGCGATGGGGGAGGCCGCGGGCCGGTCCACCGTGACGGTCCGCTACCTGACCCCGCACAACAAGTGGTCGATCCACTCGGAGTACCAGGACAACCTGTTCATGCTGTCGCTCTCCCGCGGCGGCCAGAACATCTGGATGAGCGACAAGGACGCCGCCAAGGTCGGCGTCGAGGACAACGACTGGATCGAGGCGGTCAACCGCAACGGTGTGGTCGTCGCCCGGGCGATCGTGTCCCACCGGATGCCCGAGGGCACGGTCTACATGCACCACGCGCAGGACCGGCTGATCGACGTACCCCTCGCGGAGACGTCGGGGAAGCGCGGCGGCATCCACAACTCGCTGACCCGGCTGCTGATCAAGCCGAGCCACCTCATCGGCGGCTACGCGCAGCTGTCCTTCGCGTTCAACTACCTCGGGCCCACCGGCAACCAGCGCGACGAGGTCACCATCATCCGCAAGCGCTCCCAGGAGGTTCAGTACTGATGAGGGTCATGGCACAGATGGCGATGGTCATGAACCTCGACAAGTGCATCGGCTGCCACACCTGCTCGGTCACGTGCAAGCAGGCGTGGACCAACCGGGCCGGCACCGAGTACGTCTGGTTCAACAACGTCGAGACGCGGCCCGGGCAGGGCTACCCGCGCACCTACGAGGACCAGGAGACCTGGCAGGGCGGCTGGACGCTCAACAAGCGCGGCCGGCTGAAGCTCAAGGCAGGCGGGCGGCTGAAGAAGCTGGCGACGATCTTCAGCAACCCGAAGATGCCGTCGATCCAGGACTACTACGAGCCCTGGACCTACGACTACGCGACGCTGACCGACGCGCCGGCCCAGGAGCACACGCCGGTGGCGCGGCCGAAGTCGCTGATCTCCGGCAAGGACATGAAGATCGAGTGGTCGGCCAACTGGGACGACAACCTCGGCGGCTCGAAGGCGACCTACGCCAACGACCCGGTGCTGCAGAAGATCTCCACCAAGGTGAAGGAGGAGTTCGAGCAGACCTTCATGTTCTACCTGCCGCGCATCTGCGAGCACTGCCTCAACCCGTCCTGCGCGGCGTCGTGCCCGAGCGGCGCGATCTACAAGCGCTCCGAGGACGGCATCGTGCTCGTCGACCAGGACCGCTGCCGCGGCTGGCGGATGTGCGTGTCGGGCTGCCCCTACAAGAAGGTCTACTTCAACCACCGCACCGGCAAGGCCGAGAAGTGCACGTTCTGCTTCCCGCGCATCGAGGTCGGCCTGCCCACCGTCTGCTCGGAGACCTGCGTCGGCCGGCTGCGCTACATCGGCCTGGTGCTCTACGACGCCGACGCGGTCCTCGAGGCCGCCGCGACGCCCGACGAGCACGACCTCTACGAGGCACAGCGCTCGGTGCTGCTCGACCCCGACGACCCCGAGGTCGTGCGTGCCGCGGAGCGGGCCGGCATCCCGCGCGACTGGGTCGAGGCCGCGCAGCGCTCCCCGATCCACGCGCTGATCAACAAGTTCAAGGTCGCGCTGCCGCTGCACCCGGAGTACCGCACCATGCCGATGGTCTGGTACATCCCGCCGCTGTCGCCCGTCGTCGACGTGGTGCGCGACACCGGCGAGGACGCCGAGGACCCGCGCAACCTGTTCGCCGCGATCGACGCGCTCCGCATCCCGATCGAGTACCTCGCCGAGCTCTTCACCGCCGGCGACGTGAAGCCCGTCGACCGGGTGCTCCGGCAGCTCGCCGCGATGCGCTCCTACATGCGCGACATCAACATGGGCCGCGAGCCGAACGCGTCGATCCCCGAGTCCGTCGGGATGACCGAGGAGGACATGTATGACATGTACCGCCTCCTGGCTCTCGCGAAGTACGACGAGCGCTACGTCATCCCGCCGGCCCACGCGGAGCAGGCGCACTCGCTCGAGGAGCTCGCCACCGAGTGCTCGCTCGACTACGAGGGCGGTCCCGGGATGGGCGGCTCCGGCCCGTTCGGTGAGGGCTCCGGGGCGCCGACGCCGATCGCGGTCGAGAACTTCCAGATGCTGCGCAACCGGCAGACGTCGGACTCGATGGCCTCTCCCGACGACAAGGGTGCCCGGGTCAACCTGCTGAACTGGGACGGCAAGGGCACGCCGCAGGGCATGTTCCCGCCCCGCGACGGCGGGGAGGACGCAGACGCGCCGCGGGAGGACCAGCCGTGAGCGGCAAGCGTCCCGGCCCGAAGCTCCCGCCGGACCAGCTGGGCATCGCGTGGCAGTCCCTCTCGTTGCTGCTCAACTACCCCGACGAGGAGCTGGTCGGCCGGCTGCCGCTGGTCCGGGAGGCCTCACGGGAGCTCCCGGCCGCCGTGGGCGAGCCGATCCGCCGGGCCGTCGTACAGCTGGAGTCCACGCCGCTCACCGAGCTGCAGCAGGCGTACGTCGAGACGTTCGACTCGCGCCGTCGCTGCAACCTCTTCCTCACCTACTTCGCGCACGGGGACACCCGCAAGCGCGGGGTGGCGCTGCTGCGCTTCAAGCAGACCTACCTGCGCTCGGGGTTCCTGCTCGACGACACGGAGCTGCCGGACCACCTGTGCGTCGTGCTGGAGTACGCCGCCACGGTGGACCAGAAGCTCGGCTGGGGGCTGCTGCTCGACCACCGCGCCGGCCTCGAGCTGCTGCGGCTGTCGCTGCGTGACTCGCGGTCCCCGTGGGCGCCGCTGGTCGAGGCGCTGGCCGCCACGCTGCCGCCCCTGCGCGGCGACGAGTGGGACGCCGTACGCCGTCTCGCCGCCGAAGGACCGCCGGAGGAGGAGGTCGGGCTCGACCCCTACTCGGGCCCGTCCTTCGACCCCGCCCTCGATGCCCGGAACGGCTCCGCCCAGGAGCTCCCGATGCCCAGCTTCCCCGGAGTGCGCACATGAACGAGTTCCTGTGGGTCGTCGTGCCCTACATCTGCCTGACCGCCTTCGTGGTCGGTCACTTCTGGCGCTACCGCTACGACAAGTTCGGGTGGACGACGCGGTCGTCGCAGCTCTACGAGGACCGGCTGCTGCGGATCGGCAGCCCGCTGTTCCACTTCGGCATCCTGGCGGTCTTCCTGGGCCACGTGATGGGCCTCGGCGTCCCCAAGTCGTGGACCGAGGCGGTGGGAGTCAGCGAGGACCTCTACCACTTCATGGCGGTGTCGGTCGGCGCCGTCGCGGGCTTCAGCACGCTCGTCGGGCTGGCGATCCTGATCTACCGCAGGCGCACGGTCGGGCCGGTCTTCTCGGCCACCACGAAGATGGACAAGACCATGTACCTCTTCCTCGCCACGGTCATCCTGCTCGGGCTGTGGAACACCGTCGCGGCGAACATCTTCAGCCACTACGACTACCGCGAGTCGGTGTCGATCTGGTTCCGGGGCATCTTCCGGTTCGACCTGCACCCCGACCTGATGGCCGAGGCGCCGATCGGGTTCAAGCTGCACGGCCTGGTCGCGATGGGGCTCTTCGCGCTCTGGCCGTTCACCCGGCTGGTGCACGTGTTCAGCGCACCGCTCGGCTACCTGACCCGGCCCTACATCGTCTACCGCTCGCGCGACGACAAGGCGCTCGGCAGCCACCGCCCGCGTCGCGGCTGGGACCGCGTGGGGTCGTGACCGGCGATGTGTGAGCACTGCGGGTGCCGAGGGGTCGAGCCCCTCGCCGAGCTGATGGACGAGCACCTCAAGCTGCTCGAGCTCGGCGGCGACGTACGCCGTCACCTGGTCGCCGGGGACAACCCGGCGGCGTTCGCCGGCCTCGAGGTCGTCGGACGGCTGCTCGACCGGCACGTCGGCCGGGAGGAGCGCGGCGTGTTCACCGCGCTGAAGGACCAGGGCGACTTCACCGACGCGGTGGAGGAGCTCGAGGCCGAGCACCTGAGCTTCGACCGGCAGCTCGCCTCGCTGGACCCCGCGTCGGCCGACTTCGGCGACCGGGTGATGGAGCTGCTCGAGGAGCTGTCGCTGCACATCGCCAAGGAGAACCTCGGCATCTTCCCGGTCGCGGTCGTCACCCTCGGTGCGCGCGGCTGGGAGACGGTCGGCAAGGCGCACGAGGAGGAACCCAGCTTCCTTGCCGAGGGATCGACGCTCTGACCCAACCTGAGGAGGAAACGCATGTCTCGTGTGGTGCACTTCGAGATCCAGGCTGACGACGTCGAGCGCGCCAAGGCGTTCTACGCCGCCGCGTTCGGCTGGGAGTTCCAGGACTACGGCCAGTTCACCGGGACGGCCTACTGGGGGATCATCACCGGCCCCGAGGACGAGCCCGGCATCAACGGCGGGCTGCTGCAACGACCCGCCCCCACGCCCGGCGCCGGCCAGGGCACCAACGCCTTCGTCTGCACGATGGGGGTGGGGGACTACGACGAGACCGAGCGCAAGATCCTCGACGCCGGCGGCCAGGTGGCCCTGCCCAAGATGGCGCTGACCGGCATGGCCTGGCAGGGCTACTACCTCGACACCGAGGGCAACACGTTCGGCATCCACCAGCCCGACCCCGAGGCGAAGTAGCCGAGGGGCGAGCCGCGCCGGCCCGGCGGCCCCTCAGTCCGGCGCTCTCCCGCAGGTGCGCCCGGGGCGCTGGCTCGCCGTGTCGGTCTCGCAGGCTCGCCGCCACGCCTCGTTTTACGCGCTCCCGGACCCACCCGCGTCCGACCGCCTCACCGCGCGAGTGACGGCCGGCTCCGCGCGTCTAGTTGAACGTGGCGGGGTCCACGGCGATCCAGACGTGCTGGGCGGTGGCGACGACGCGGTGGTCGGAGTCGTAGAGCGTGCTGGCGGTGAACGACTTGCGGCCGTCCGCACCGCGTCGCTGCCCGACCACGACGTGCGGCTCGCCGACGACCGGGAGCGCGTCGACGCGGGCGGTGATCCGGCCCAGCACCATGGGCCGACCCTCCAGGTCCTCCGACCAGCCGCCGACACAGTCGAGCGCGGCCCAGGTCGTGCCGACGCCGACCCGCTCCACCCCGTCGAGCACGTCACCGGACTCGGCGAGCGACGCGTGCGGCACCCACAACGACGCGACCGTCTCGTCGACGCCGGGGACCGGGCCGGGGAAGATCTGCAGCCCGTCGCCCTCCTCGCGCTCGGGCCCGCAGGCGAAGCAGCCGGGGAACGGGTGGCTGCGCAGGCCGGGGTAGTGGGCCATCGCCTCCGCCGCCACGTCCGGTGCCACCTCCTCGACCGTCACCAGGTCGACGTCGACCTCGCGGGCCTCGGCGACCGGCGCCCCGTCGTGCGACAGCACCGTCACGGCGTCGGCCGTCGCCACGGACATCGCCACGTCCAGCGGAGGGGGCTGCCGCAGCGTCACCTCGACGGTGGGGATCCCGGCCGCGGCCGGCACCAGGCCGGCCAGCGACCCGGCGGTGTAGCCGCCGTTGCCGGATCGGGCGGGGCCACGGAAACGGGCGGGGATGATCAGCTCTGCCATCGGCTCACTTCTTGATGCGGTCATAGCGGTCCAGAGCCTCGCGCCGCTCCGCCGCGTGGTCCACGACCGGCTCGGGGTAACCGGGCGGAAGGCCGTCCGGCGTCCCGGCGGGCTCGTGGACGTGGCGGGTCTCGACGTCGCGCAGCTCGGGCACCCACCGTCGCACGTAGGCGCCGTCGGGGTCGAACTTCGCGCCCTGGGTGGTCGGGTTGAAGACCCGGAAGTACGGCGCCGCGTCGGTCCCGCAGCCGGCCACCCACTGCCAGCCGTGCTGGTTGGAGGCGAGGTCGCCGTCCACGAGGTGCTGCATGAAGTGGCGCGCGCCGTGCTGCCACTCGACGTGCAGGTCCTTGACCAGGAACGACGCCACGATCATCCGCACCCGGTTGTGCATCCACCCGGTCTCGCGGAGCTGCCGCATCCCGGCGTCGACGACCGGGAACCCCGTGCGGCCGTCGCGCCAGGCGTCGAACGACGCGCCGGGTGCGTCGTACTCCATCCGTGCGAACTCGGGCCGGAGGTAGTCCCGCGCGGTCTCCGGCCGGGAGGCGAGCACGTCGGCGTAGAACTCACGCCAGGCCAGCTCCTTGCGGTACGTCGTGGCGCCCGGCCCGGTGCGCCCCGAGAGGTCGGCCAGCATCGTGCGGGGGTGGATCTCCCCCCACTTCAGGTGCACCGACATCCGCGACGTGACGTCGAGGTCCGGGCGGTCGCGGTTCTCGTCGTAGCCCGCGAGCTCGTCGGCCAGGTAGGAACGCCACCGTTCCAGTGCCGCGGCCTCCCCGGCCTCGGGGAGCGACAGCGACGCCGGGACACGAGGCGACGGGATGTCGACGCCGTCGACCTCCAGCCAGCTCACGCCGGTCGGTGCCTCGACCGGGGCCCGCCACCCGTGCTCGGCCCAGGCCTTCGAGAACGGCGTGTAGACCTTGTAGGGGTCGCCCGACCCGTTGCGCACCCGCCCGGGTGCCACGGCGTACGGCGACCCGGTGCGCACCAGCTCGATGCCGTGCTCGGCGAGGGCCGCCTCGACCTCCTCGTCGCGCCGGGCGCCGTAGGGCCCGAAGTCCGCTGCGACGTGCACGCGGGTGGCACCGACGGCCTGCGCGGCCAGCAGCACCTGCCGCACCGGGTTCCCCCGGACGACGGACAGCCGCGCGCGCCGTTGCCGCAGCGACGCGTCGAGCGCGCGCAGGGAGTCGCCGAGATAGGCGCGGCGGGGGAGGCCGGCCGGTCCCCACAGGGCCGGGTCGAGCACGAAGAGCGGCAGCACGCCGTCTGCGGCGCACGCGTCGAGCAGCGCGGGGTTGTCGGCGAGCCGGAGGTCGCGGCGGAACCACATGACGGTGCGCAGCGGCGTCGGGGGCGTCTGGGGCATCGGTGTCCACTGTGCCAGCAGCGCGGTGACGTACGTAAGAATGGCAACGTGAGCGACCTCATCGACACCACCGAGATGTACCTCCGGACCATCTACGAGCTGGTCGAGGAGGGCATCGTGCCGCTGCGGGCGCGGATCGCCGAGCGTCTGCACCAGAGCGGCCCGACGGTCAGCCAGACGGTGGCCCGGATGGAGCGTGACGGCCTGCTCACCGTCGAGGGCGACCGGCACCTGGAGCTCACGGCCGACGGCAACCGCCTGGCCACGCGCGTGATGCGCAAGCACCGCCTCGCCGAGCGGCTGCTCACCGACGTGATCGGCCTCGACTGGGAGCTCGTGCACGCCGAGGCGTGCCGGTGGGAGCACGTGATGTCGGAGACCGTCGAGCGCCGGCTCATCGAGCTGCTCGACCACCCGACCGAGTCCCCCTACGGCAACCCGATCCCCGGCCTCGAGGAGCTCGGCGAGGTGTCCGAGGGCGAGGACTTCATGGAGAACGTCGAGCCCCTCGACCGCGTCGTCGACGGCGGCGAGACCCGCGTGATGATCCGGCGGATCAGCGAGGAGGTGCAGAAGGACGAGTCCGTGATGTCCGCGCTGCGCCGCGTGGGCGCCCTCCCCGACAAGGTCATCAACGCCGGCCCCGGCGCCGAGGGCGGGGTGCTCATCGGCTCCGGCGGCGAGACCGCCGAGATCGACGCCGACCTGGCCGGCCACCTGTTCGTCCGGAGGCTGTGAATGACCCAGGGGGCAGCGGTCGGCGGACACCGGATCGACGTCGTCGGGCTGACCAAGCACTTCGGCACCACCGTCGCGCTCGACGGGCTCTCGTTCTCGGTGCGGCCGGGAGTGGTCACCGGCTTCCTCGGCCCCAACGGGTCGGGCAAGACCACCACGTTGCGCTGCCTGCTCGGCCTGGTCACGCCGACGAGCGGCACCGCGACGATCGACGGCCGGCACTACCGCGACCTGGCTGACCCCGTGCGCACGGTCGGCGCGTCCCTGGAGGCCTCGAGCTTCCACCCGGGCCGCACGGCGCGCGCCCACCTGCAGGTGATGGCGCTGGCCGCCCGCATCGACGTCGCCCGCTGCGACGCCCTGCTCGCGCAGGTCGGACTGACCGACGCCGCGGACCGACGCGTCGGCGGCTTCTCGATGGGCATGCGGCAACGGCTGGCGCTGGCGCAGGCGCTGCTCGGCGACCCGCCGGTGCTGCTGCTCGACGAGCCGGCCAACGGCCTGGACCCGGCCGGCATCGCCTGGCTGCGCGGCTTCCTCCGGGCGCTCGCCGCCGAGGGCCGCACCGTCCTGGTCTCCAGCCACGTGCTCAGCGAGGTCGAGCAGACCGTCGACGACGTCGTGGTGATCACCCGCGGTCGGCTGGTCCGGCAGGGCGCCCTCGCCGCGATGGACACCGGCCCCAGCCACGTGCTGGTCCGCACCCCCGACCCCGCCGCGCTCCGGGCCGCCCTCGACGGCGTCGCCGTGGAGACGCTGCCCACCGGTCTGCTCCGGGTGCCGGGACGGACGGCCGCGGAGATCGGCCACGTCGCCTTCGTCGCCGGCGTCGAGCTGCACGAGCTGACCCCCGAGCCCGGCGACCTCGAGAAGGTCTTCCTCGACCTGACCCGGGAGGGGGAGCCGGCATGAGCACCCCACGAAACCCCTCGCTTCGCTCGTGCTTCCGCGGGGACCCCGCATGACGCTGGCACTGGTGCGGTCCGAGCTCCGCAAGATCACCTCCACGCGGCTGTGGTGGGGGCTGCTCATCGGCGCCGTCCTCTTCACCGGCATCCAGGCGGTCGCCGTGGCGGCGACGGCCGGCAGTCCCGCCGGCGGCGGCGCGCCCGCGACCCCCGGCCTCGAGACCGCGCAGGCGATCCGGTCGGTCTACGCCGGCAGCCTCTTCAGCGGCACCTACATCTTCGCGCTGGTGCTCGGCATCACCGGCATGACCGGGGAGTACCGCTACCAGACCGTCACGCCGACCTTCCTCGTCACGCCGCGCCGGGAGCGGGTGGTGCTCGCGAAGATGGTCGCCCACCTCCTCGTCGGGGTCGGCTACGCCCTCGTGGGTCTTCTGGTGGCGCTCGTCGCCGGCGGGGTCACCATCGCGCTGCGCGGCGAGGACCTGGGCTACGGCGCCGACCGGCTCTGGTCGAGCGTGGGGCTCTCCGTGCTCGCGGTCGGCCTGTGGACGCTCTTCGGCATCGGCGTCGGCACGCTGATCCGCAACCAGGTCGCGGCGATCCTCATCGCGGTGGCGGTCACGTTCCTGGTCGAGCCGCTGGCGACCTACCTCTTCGCGTCGGTCGACCTGGACGCCGCCGTGAAGTGGCTGCCGACCAACGCGTCGGCCGCGCTGACCTCACCGGGTGGTGAGTTCCTCGACTACCTGGACTGGTGGGCGGGCGGCCTGGTGCTCCTGGGCTACGCGGCGCTCCTGGGCGGGCTCGGCCTGCTGCTCTCGCTGCGCCGCGACGTCACCTGACGGCTCGTCCCCGGCGAGGACGGACAGGAACTCCGACGTGCCCACCTCGAGCTTGGCGGTGGCGAGGTCGTCGGCGCGTGTCGTCCCCCGGTTGACGATGACCACCGGTACGTCGAGCTTCGCCGCACGTCGCACGAACCGGAGCCCCGACATCACGGTGAGCGACGACCCGAGCACCAGCAGCGCGCCCCCGACGCCGGCCAGCCCCTCGACCGCGTCGTAGCAGCGTTGCACGCGCGCCTTCGGGACGTTCTCCCCGAAGAACACCACGTCCGGCTTCAGCACGCCGCCGCACCGGTCGCAGGGCGGGACCCGGAAGTCGGCGGTCTCCTCGAGCGCGACGTCGCCGTCGGGGCGGTCGGCCACGTCGCGGTGCCTGGTCACCCAGCCTGGGTTGAGCTCGTCGAGCCTTCGGGCGAGGGCCGTCCGGCTGGTGCGCGCCCGGCAGCCGAGACAGACCACGTCGGCGACCCGGCCGTGCAGCGCGCACAGCCGACGCGAGCCGGCCGCCTCGTGCAGCCCGTCGACGTTCTGGGTGATCAGCATCCCCACGCGGCCCTCGGCCTCCATCCGGGCCAGCGCCCGGTGGCCGGCGTTGGGGGAGGCCGTGCCCATCCGGGACCAGCCCACGTGCGACCGCGCCCAGTAGCGGCGCTGTGCGACCGGGCCCGAGACGAACTCGCCGTAGGTCATCGGGGTCCGCACCGGCGCCCCCGGTCCGCGGTAGTCCGGGATGCCGGAGTCGGTGCTCATCCCGGCCCCGGACAGGGCCAGCACCGGCCGGTCGGCGAGCGCGTCGACGGCCGCGGCGACGGCGTACCGGAGGCTCGGGGTGGAGGCAGTGGGCTGGACCACGGGGCCAGGGTACGACCCTGACGGAAGCCGGATGCGCCCGAATTCGTCGGAGAGGCACGCGTGATCCCCCAGGTCGGGGCCGGTATTTACCGCGAACGCCCTCGCGTGCGCCGGTCAGCGCCTACCGTTTTCTGCATGCGTTCGGACTGGATCCCCCTCTCGGCCTCCGCCCTGGTGATCGGCGTGATGGCACTGGTGTTCGGGTCCCTGCTGAACCCCGCGGACGCGGACGCGAGCTCGGCCGACACGATGCGGATCGTCACCCAGGAAGGCGGCCGGTGGCTGGGCATGGCGGTGATGTACTTCGGGTCCTCCGTGGCACTCACCCTCGGCCTGCCCGCGCTGCTGTCGCTGTTCACCGGCCGGGGCCGCCGGATCGGGCTCGTCGCTGTCGCGGTCTTCGCCATCGGCGTGATCGGCACCTCTGGCTACGCCATGCTGCTGGTCTTCTTCCGGGCGCTGGTCAAGGCCGGTGCGATCGAGGACGCCAAGCTCGAGCAGGTCACCGCCGACAACGGTCTGAACGTCTTCCTCTACGGCTGGATCGCCGGCTTCTACCTCGGCCTGCTGCTGATCGCGATCGCGCTCTTCGTCGCCAGGAAGACGCCGACGTGGGTGCCGGTCCTGCTGGTCGTCTTCGTCGCGCTCTTCCCGGTGTCGGCACAGATCGGCAAGGTCGGCCAGGTGCTCCAGGTGATGGGCCTCGCGGTGGCGTTCACCGGCGTCGCGATCGCCGCGGTCAACCAGGTGCACGACAGGTTCCCCGTCCAGCAGTCGAGCTACTGACCGACCGTCAGGGGATCCGGTCCCCGGGCTCGAGGAGCGGCACGAACGCGTAGTGCCCGTGGCGTGCGACGTCCGCCTTCACCCCCGGCCACCCCGGAGGGCGGCGCACCGTCCAGAGCCGGCCGCGGACCGGCAGCACCATGAGGCCGCCTTCGCGCAGCTGCTCCACCAGGACGTCCGGGACGTCCGCCGCCTCGGCGGACACCAGGATCCGGTCGTAGGGCCCCGCCTCGGGCAGCCCCAGCACCTCCGGGTGGGCCGGCTCGATGCGCGCCCAGGGGAGGTCGAGGCCGGCGAGGTTGGCCCGGCCGAACGTCACCAGGTCGGGCACGATCTCCACCCCGACCACGCTGCCCCCGGGTCCGACCAGGCCGGCCAGCAGCGCGGTGGTCCACCCGGAGCCGCAGCCCACGTCGAGCACCCGGTCGCCCGGCTGCGGGTCCAGGAGCTCGAGCAGGTGCCGGACGGTGGTCGGCTGGCTGTTGGTCTGGCCGTGCCCGATCTCGAGGGGCCGGTCGAGGCCGGCGAAGCGGACCTCGCCGTGCGGCAGGAACCTCTCGCGTGGTGCCGCTTCGAACGCGTCGAGGATGCGCTGTTCGGTCATGGCTCAGCCGTAGCGCACGGCCGCCCGGGCGCGGGCCTTGGCGGCCTCGACGTCCCGGTCCTTCGGCGGGGCCGTGGTGGTCAGGTGGCCCAGCAGGCGCTGGGTGGCCTCGGTGACCTCGGCGACGGCCCGGTCGAACGCCTGCTGGTTGGCCTGCGACGGGCGGGTGGCGCCGCTGACCTTGCGGACGTACTGCAGCGCGGCGGCCTGCACCTCGTCGCGCGTCGCGGGCGGCTCGAAGTTGTGGAGGGTGCGGATGTTGCGACACATGCCTTCACGATACGTCCGGCCCCGAGAGCGGCCCCGCTTTCGCGGGCAGGTCAGCCGATGTCGGCGATCCGCACGTCGCGGTCCACGATGGCGACCCGGCCCCCGCCGAGCGGCAGCGTGCGCACCGCCTCGCCCGCCCACCGGTCCAGCCGCCAGGTGCGGACGCTGGTGAGCGCACCTTCGCGGCCGACGTGGAGCGCCACCATCCTCGCGCGGCCGGTGAGCCAGTCCTCGACGGTCATGAACGCCAGCCGCTCGTCGGGCAGGTAGGTGAACGCCCGGGGGTCGCCGTCCACCACGCCCGTGTTGCGGCCGAAGCCGTACGCGTCCGTCCGGCGCACCGCGCGCAGGTCGCCCAGGTCGAAGCTGGCCGCCTGGCCGCCCAGGCCGGCGCCGCGCGCCGTGGCGTCCTGGCCGATCCCGAGCACCAGGTCTCCGCCGACCGGGTGCAGGTAGGCCGAGAAGCCGCGGATCTTCAGGGCCCCCAGCACCTTCGGCGAACGCGGCGAGGAGAGGTCGACGGTGTAGAGCGGGTCGGTCTGCCGGAAGGTCACCAGCACGGCCAGGTCGTCGAACCAGCGCACCGACTGGATCTGCTCGTCCTTGCCCAGCCCGCGGACCGACCCGACGACGCGGAGCGTGTCGCCGTCCTCCTCGAGCACGGAGACGGCGTGGTCGGTCGGGGACCAGTCGCTGCCCCGCGCGGTGGCGACCCGCAGCAGGCCGTCGTGCTCGTCGAGGGACCAGCGGTCGCGCACGGTGCCCGGCACGGTCCCGCTGGCGAGGTACGTCGTGCCGGTCCCGTCGAGCGCGAACGCGTGCACCGCGGTCTCCGGCTCGGCCTTCCGAGCGGGCCGGTCCCTGCCCGAGTCGGCCCGCAGGGGCAGCACGTCGTCCCACCAGGCGCTGTCGAGCGTGGCGACGTAGAGCCGGTCGGCCGAGGAGTACACGAGGTCGCCGGCGGCGGTGATCGCCGTCGCGTCGAGCTGATCCGGCGCGTCGGCCTGCATCGTCAGGACGCTGATGGTGCCGAACCCGGACGGGCTGCCGGGGTGCCGGACCTCGGTGCAGTCCAGCAAGGGATGCCTGCCGTTGCCGTCGCCGCGGCGCAGGCCGGGCAGCCAGTCCTCGATGGTCGCGTCGCGGACGATGGCCCGGTTGAGCCGGCGGGCCTCCTTGCGGCTGCGGTCGCGGTTCGGCCGCACGAAGTCGAGCACCGGGTAGCCGGTGTCGACCACGACGCGCACGGTGCCGTCGCCGTACTCCCGTGCTGCCACGAGCTCGCCGTCGACGCGCTGGTTGCTCTCGATCACCGGCGCCCCCGGGTCGGTGATGTCGATGCTGGTCAGGTGCGTCCGGGTGGAGTCGCCGCCCCACGGCACCATCGGCCGCCGCGAGTCGAGAGCCGGCCCCCAGTAGCCGTACATGCCCTCGCGGCCGACGACGAGCACGGTGCTGCCGACGAGCAGCAGCTCCCGCTCCAGGTAGGGACCGGGAAGCTCGATCCGCGACAGCCTGCGGGGACGCTCGCCGCGCACGTCGTCGATGACCAGGTGGTCGCCGACGACCCGGGCCAGGATGCTGCCGTCGGTCTTGGCGAGATCGGGCTCGTCGACCCCGCCCTCCTGCACGTTGGTGCCGGTGGCACTGTTGCCGACGGCCTTGGCGGAGTCGGACAGGTAGCCCGCGGCAGCCCGGGTGTCGACCATCGCACCGGTCAACGGGATCGGGCCCCGCGGGTCGAACGGGCCGGTTCCGAAGCCCCACGGGCCGACCTGCGGCAGCGCCGCGTCGACGTACCACTGCCGGAGCTGCTCGCAGTCCTCGAACGCCGGGAGCGCCTGCGCGGCGGCGGCCCGCGGGACCGCCAGGTCGGCCATCGCGCCGACCGCGTCGCGCGTGGTGGCCGCGCCGCCCGAGACGACGCCGGACACGACGCCGGTGGTGAGCAGCGCGCAGGCGGCCGCCCCAGCGGTGGCCCCGAGCCCGAAGGTGGCGAGTGAGCGGCGCTGCATGCTGGTCCCCGATCGTGCGTGGTCGATGTCACGGTGGGACGCAGGACCGGGCGCGCCGGTTCCCTGGCACAGTGGTCCCCGGGAGGACGACCCTGAGGAGAGCCGCGTGCCCGAGAAGACCGAGAGCCGTCCCTTCGACCTGGTGCTGTTCGGCGCGACCGGCTTCACCGGCGGCCTGACCGCGGAGTACCTCGCGCGCAACGCGCCGGACCGCTGCCGCTGGGCGCTGGTCGGCCGCAGCCTGCCGAAGCTGGAGAAGGTGCGGGCCCGCCTGGCCGAGATCGACCCGGTGCTCGCCGAGCTGCCGCTCCTCGTCGCGGACGCCGGCGACCCCGCGTCGCTGCGGGCCGTCGCCGAGCAGACCCGCGTCGTGATCACGACCGTGGGCCCCTACACCGAGCACGGCGAGCCGCTCGTCGCCGCCTGCGCCGAGGCCGGCACCGACTACGTCGACCTGACCGGCGAGCCCGAGTTCGTCGACCGGATGTACGTCGCCCACCACGCCCGCGCCGTCGAGACCGGCGCCCGCATCGTGCACGCCTGTGGCTTCGACTCGATCCCGCACGACCTCGGCGTGCTCTTCACCGTCGAGCAGCTGCCGGCGGGCGAGCCGATCCGCATGCGCGGGTTCGTCCGCTCCAACGCCACCTTCTCCGGCGGCACCTTCGCCTCGGCGCTCACGGCGATGTCCCGGGCCCGGCAGATGAAGCAGGCCCTGGGGGCGCGCCGGAAGCTCGAGGGCCGCCCGGAGGGCCGCAGGGTCCGCACCGTCGCCAAGCGGCCGCACTTCGACCAGCAGGCCGGCTTCTGGCTGGTGCCGCTGCCCACCCTCGACCCGTTCGTGGTCCGACGCTCGGCGGCCGCACTCGAGCAGTACGGCCCCGACTTCGAGTACGGCCACTACGCCGCCGTGAAGCGCCTCCCGGTGATGGCGGGCGGCATCGCCGGCGTCGGGATGCTCGCCGCCGCCGCTCAGGTCGGCCCGCTCCGCCGGCAGCTGCTGAAGCGGGTCCCGCAGGGCGAGGGGCCGAGCGCGGAGCGGCGCGCGAAGTCCTGGTTCACGGTGAGCTTCATCGCCGAGGCCGGGGGTCGCACGGTGCGCACCCGGGTCTCGGGCGGCGACCCCGGCTACGACGAGACGGCCAAGATGCTCGCCGAGTCCGCGCTCTGCCTCGCCTTCGACGACACCCCGCCGTCGGCCGGCCAGGTGACCACCGCCGTGGCGATGGGTGACCGGCTTCTCGCCCGACTGGTCAAGGCGGGCCTGAAGTTCGAGGTGCTCTGAGACGTCCGGGTCAGGCAGCTGCCACCCATCCGGGTCATTCCTGCTCCAACGTCCCTAAACGCCCGATCGTCCGACTAGCGTCGGTGGCGACCGTGATGCAGGGCGAGACGGGGACTGAGACTGATGGGAACGAGGCTCCGACAGGGTGCGAACCTTGCGGCACTGGTGGCCGTGTCGCTGACACCGTTCTTCACCGGAGCCGCCGGCACTTCGACGGAACCCTCCGCACCCTCCTCGGCCGTGCTGGCCGACCAGGCGCCGGTCCTGGCCGGCCGCGGAGAGGCCGCGCTGACGCCGACCCCCGTGCCGATGGAGATCGAGCCGCAGACGACGCTGGTCGCCAAGGCAGACCGGCACCGCAAGATCCGTGACAGCCGCGGCCACGTCTGGACCGTGAGCTCGCTGGCCTCGCACGACCTGCCCCAGGCCGCGCTGACGGCGTACCGGAACGCGGCCGCGACGCTCGCGCGGACGGACCCGTCGTGCCAGCTGCCCTGGACGCTGCTCGCCGGGATCGGCCGGGTCGAGTCCGACCACGGCCGGTACGGCGGATCGGTGCTGAGCTCCGACGGGGTCTCACGCCCCGCGATCATCGGCATCGCGCTCGACGGACGCGGCCCGGTCGCCGCGATCCACGACACCGACAACGGCCGCCTCGACGGCGACACGGTCTGGGACCGGGCGGTCGGCCCGATGCAGTTCATCCCGTCGACCTGGGAGTGGGCCGGGCGCGACGGTGACGGGGACGGCAAGGTCAACCCGCACGACATCGACGACACCGCGCTGGCGGCGGCCTACTACCTGTGCTCGGGCTCGGGCAGCATGCTCGACGACGCCTCGGCGAAGGCGGCGATCTTCCGCTACAACCCCTCCGACTACTACGTCGCGCTGGTGCAGGCGTTCGAACGCGGCTACCGCACCGGCATCTTCGTGCTCCCGTCGCCACCGCCGCCCGCCGGTGAGGCGCACAAGACGCCGAAGCGCAAGCACCGTCACCACGCCGGCGACGGCAGCAAGGACAGCAAGGGCTCCGCCACCAAGAGCGGCACGTCGACCGCCTCGCCCAAGCCCAGCGCGAGCGACGACCCGACGCCCAAGCCGAGCAGCTCGCCCAAGCCGAGCCCGAAGCCGTCACCGACGCCCAGCCCGTCGCCGACCCCGGACCCGGACCCCGGGAACGTGGTGCTGGCGACTGACACCGGAACGCTGGACTCGTGCGGTGGTGGCTACTGCGTCGGCAGCCGCCAGCTGGACCTCGGGCCGGAGACCCAGCTGTCGGCGAAGGCCGCCTACGACTACGACGGTGATGGCGCCGTCGAGACCAACGTCGACGAGCTCGGCGGCCTCATCGGCACTTCCGTGACGGTCCGCTACGGCGACGGCACGACGCCCGCGGTCGTCTACCTGATCAACGGGCACGACTACCGCTACGCCGACGGCACCTTCGCCTGACCCGACGCTGCTGCTGCTCAGGGCAGATCTGAGTACGACGACGCTGTCGTCAGGTCGTGTGCCCGCCCAGGCTGGGCCCATGACCAGAACGAGATCCGTGGACCGCAAGACGGACGCCCAGGCCGAGGACCAGGCCGGTCGGCCGACGCGAGACGAGGCGCGACTCAGCCCGCCGATGACCCTCGCGGTCGGGCTCATCGGCGCCGGCGCGTGCTACGTGGTCGGCGGTGCGGGCTACGGCATCACCGCCGAGTACGGCAGCCTCTGGGGCGGCGGGCTCTGGCAGGTGGTCGTCATCGGCGCGATCGTCGTGGGTGCGGTCTGGGGCGGCATCGCCCTGCTCCTGCTGCACGTGTCCGGCGCGCACGCCAACGCGCTCGTCGTGGTGGCCGCCGCGGTGATGGTCTGCTTCCTCGCCGGGGTCGTCGGGGGGCAGCTCGGGGAGGCCGCCCACGCGCGGGCCCAGGAGCGAGCCGGCCTCACCGGCACCAGCGCCTGACCCCGGCGCAGCCCTGTCGGAGCGCCGGGGGAGGATGCTCGGCATGGCCAGGCTCCGGGCGGGCACGCTCCTGCACAACGACGCGGGCACGCCCTACCTCGTCTCGGCCTTCCTCGGCGAGGGCGGCTTCGGCCAGACCTACGTCGGCCACCGGCTCTCGCCCGCCGGCCGGCCGATGCGCCAGGTCTGCATCAAGGTCTGCAAGAGCCTCGACGACTGGCACGGCGAGGCCTACTTCGGTCGGCTCCTGGCCGGCGACCCGCGGGTCGTGGAGCTGCTCGACGCGTTCGTCGACGGCACCGGGCGGGGTCGCAAGCAGCGTCGACGGCACGTGCTGGTCTTCGAGTTCATGGAGGACGGCACGGTCTGGGACGCCGTCGAGGGCGGCGGGCTGCGCTGGACCGAGGCCAAGGTGCGCCGGGAGATCCGGGCGCTGCTGACCGTGCTCCAGCGCATGCACGCGGTGTGGATATTGCACCGCGACATCAAGCCGGACAACGTCTACCTGCGCGACGGGCGGCTGGTGCTCGGGGACTTCGGCATCACCAAGCTCGTGGTCGACCAGAGCCCGGGTGCCGGCTCGCGGCTCCAGGGCGACTTCGCCCCCGGCAACGTGACGGCCGGGTCCCGGTGGGGACCGCACGACGACATCTACCAGGTCGGTCTGCTCGCCGGGACCCTGCTGTCCGGCGAGCTGTGGTGGAACGAGTCGGTGTCGATCAGCGCGATCCACGCGCTCGACGCCGGCGACGCGTTCAAGAGCTGGATCTGGCACGCGACGGGCGCGCGGTCCAAGCGCTACCTGGACGCGTTCGACGCCCTCGACGCGCTGGCCTCGCTGCGGCACATCGACATGACGCCCGGCCCGGCACCACGGTCGCTGCGCGGCCACTGCGTGGTCTTCACCGGACGGCTGCCGGGGCTGCCCCGGGAGCAGGCGGCCGCCCGGGCCCGGCGCGCGGGTGCCCGGGTGCAGGGCCGGGTGTCCGACAGCACGACGGTCGTCGTGGTCGGGCCCGGCGCGGGCGGGAGCGGCGCCGCCGAGGGGCTGAAGCTGTACGGCGTACGCGAGCGGCTGCGCACCGGCCAGCCGATCACGATCCTCGACCAGTCGCAGTTCGAGCGCCTTGCCCGCCGCCCCTGAGGTCGGGACCGAGGACCCTGGGGCGGCGGGACACCGCGCAGGACGATGAAGGCGGGGAGTGAGGAGCCCGAGATGTTCGCATCACACGCCGCCCACCACGAGGGTCCCGGCCCGGTCGGGGTCGGTCCCGAGGTCACTCACGACCTCCGGTTCGCGTGGCTGTCGCTGCTGCTCTACCCGCTGTCCTTCACCGCCGCGTTCCTGGTGGGCGAGGGCCTCGCGGCGTTGATGGGTTACCCCACCGGAAGCGCGGAGAGCCCGCCCTGGTTCGTGCCGCTGCTCGCCGGCGCGCCCGCGCTCGTGATCTTCGTGCTCCCGGGGCTGCTGTCGCTGAAGTTCGGCCGGCGGGCCGCACGCGCGGGCGCCGAGTCGGCGATGGTGCCGGCGATCCTGGGCATCGTCGTCGCTCTGGGCTTCGTCGGCCTCAACCTGCTGGCGTTCCTGGTCACCGGCCTCTGAGCGCCGCCCTCGTCGGCGACCTCGACTGATGACTCTCGGGCGACTGGTGAGTTGATCGCCTTGATCTGAGCCGGTTTTCGTCCACACCTTCGCGGTGGGGCTGGTTGTCCACCGCTTCTGAAATGGGTTCGGACGGTGGGGGTGGTGGGCTTCTAGCGTGGGGGTCATGACCTTGACGCTGGTTCCGCCGACACCCCCTTCGGGTGGTGCGCGGACTCCGCATGCGGTGGTGCGGTTCGTGGCGTCGTTGTCGGGGGCGTTGGACGGGTTGGCGGGGACGCCGCTGTGGTCGATGACGCCGGAGGAGGAACGGACGGTTCTGGTGGAGCTGCGCCGGCAGCGGGCGCGGTTGGAGGAGCTGGAGCTGCGGCTGTTGGTGCAGGCCGACCGGGACGGCGTGGGTGCCGACTCCGGGGCGACCTCGACCCCGGCGTGGCTGGCGCACGCGACGAAGACCACCACCACGTCCCGGCACCGGGACCTGCACCTGGCCAAGAAGCTCGACGAGACGTTCGACGGCGACCCGGGCGGCGTTGGCGGCCGGGCTGATCGACGTGGAGAAGGCACGGATCATCGCCGCACGCGGTGGAGGCACTCACCGAGGAGTACGACGACCTGCCGGCCGGGACCCGGGAGGCGGCCGAGGCGCACCTGGTCGACCAGGCGCAGGCCTTCGACGCCCCGACGTTGCGGGCAGCTGGGCAAGCGGTTGTTCGAGGTGGTCTGCCCGGAGGCGGCCGACGCGGCCGAGGGCACCAGGCTGGCGAAGGAGGAGGCCAAGGCGCGGGCGTTGGCGCACTTCTCGGTCCGCGACCACGGTGACGGCACCAGCGAGGGCCGGTTCAAGCTGCCCACCCTGCACGCCGACCTGTTGAAGAAGGCGCTGGAGGCGTTGACGTCAGCCGCGGCGGCTCGGGGAGGGCCGGCTGGACCCGGCGACCGGGAAGAAGCTGCCGCACGCGACGTTGCTCGGGCACGGGCTGATGGAGCTGGTGGAGAACCACCTCGTCCGACCTGCCGAGCGTGAACGGGTCGCCGTTCACCCTGGTCGTGACCATCGGCTACGACGCGCTGGTGTCCGGGCTGGGGGTGGCCACCGTGGACACCGGGCACCGGATCTCGGCCGGGGAGGCACGCCGGCTGGCGTGCAAGGCCGGCCTGATCCCGATGGTGCTGGACGGGGCCTCGATGCCGCTGGACCTGGGTCGGGAGCAGCGGTTGTTCGACCGCTACCAGAAGATCGCGATCAACCACCGCTACCAGGGCTGCGCGGCGGACAACTGCGACCGGCCACCGGCCTGGATGGAGTTCCACCACGAGGACCCCTGGCACCAGGGCGGGACCACCGACGCGGGCAAGGGCATCTCGTTCTGCGCCCCGCACCACCGGATGGCCGACCACCCCCAGACCTACGACATGACCCGACTCCCCAACGGCAAGGTCCGCTTCACCAGGCGGACGTGACAGACAGCCAGAACCGGGAGCTTCAGGGGATCTCGCGGTCGGTGACGTGCTCGCGGACCGTGTGCACCGGCTGGTCGGGGTCGAGCGGGTCCTCGATGCGCGTGACCTCGTGCTCGTGCCGGGTGCCCCGGCGGGCGTGGGCGATCACGGCGATGCCTCCGACCAGGAGGATGACGCCGATGGTCTGGATGTCGATGCCGGGCGCCTCCGCGCGTACGCCGAAGGCCAGGATCGCCCCCAGCACGGCCATGCAGATACCGGCTCCCACGTCGAACCCCTCTCGTCAGCGGCAGGGCGCAGCAGCCACTGCCGTCACAGGAGTCACCCGTTCCCCATGAGCCGCCGCTGAAACCCGGTGGGCGCCGGGACCGGCCTCAGGGCGCGACGACCTGGCCCTTGCCGAGGACCGTCACGCCGCCCTCGCTGACCACGAAGCCGCGGCGCCGGTCCTCGTCGTGGTCGACCCCGATGAGCGTGCCGTCGGGGACCACCACGTTCTTGTCGATGATCGCGTTGCGGATCACGCAGCCCCGCCCGATCGTGACGTTGTCGAGCAGCACGCTGCGCTGCACGTAGGCCCCGTCGCCGACGAAGTCGTGCGTGCCGATCACCGAGCTCTCCACGCTGGCCGGGCCCACGATCGAACCGGCGCAGACGATCGAGTCGCGCACGCTCGCGCCCGAGGTGAACTTCGCGCCGGGGAGCTGGGCGTTGGAGGTGAAGATCGGCCACTTGTCGTTGTAGAGGTTGAAGATCGGCAGCGCCGAGACGAGGTCCAGGTGAGCCTCGTGGTAGCTGTCCAGGGTCCCCACGTCACGCCAGTAGTCCTTGTCCCGGTCGTTGGAACCGGGCACCTCGTTCCGCTTGAAGTCGTAGACGCAGGCCCGGCCCTGGCCGACCAGCATCGGGATGATGTCGCCGCCCATGTCGTGCCGGGAGTCGGGGTTCGCGGCGTCCGCCTCGAGCGCCTCCACCAGCACGTCGGCGCTGAAGACGTAGTTGCCCATGGACGCGAACGACTCCTCGGGGGAGTCGACCAGGCCCGGCGGCTCGGCCGGCTTCTCCAGGAACTCCTCGATCGTCTCGCCGTCGGCGGCGGTCTTGATGACGCCGAACTGCCAGGCCTCCTTGCGGGGCACCCGGATGCCGGCCACGGTCACGCCGGCGCCGCTCTCGAGGTGCGCGGCCACCATCTGCGAGGCGTCCATGCGGTAGACGTGGTCGGCGCCGAACACCACGATGATCTCGGGGCGCTCGTCGTTGATCAGGTTCATCGACTGGTAGATCGCGTCGGCGCTGCCGAGGTACCAGCTCGGTCCGCGGCGCTGCTGCGCCGGCACCGGCGCCACGTAGTTGCCCAGCAACGAGCTCATCCGCCAGGTCAGCGAGATGTGCCGGTCCAGCGAGTGCGACTTGTACTGCGTCAGCACCGCGCACCTCAGGTACCCGGCGTTGACCAGGTTGGAGAGGGCGAAGTCGATGAGGCGGTACGACCCGCCGAAGGGGACGGCGGGCTTGGCCCGGTCCTCGGTGAGCGGCATCAGCCGTTTTCCCTCGCCACCGGCGAGCACGATTCCCAGGACACGAGGCATACCTGCACCCTAGGAGGATCCGGACGGATCGCCTAGCCTCCAACTCATGAAGGTGGCGATCCTGACCCGCGAGTACCCCCCGGACGTGTACGGCGGAGCCGGGGTCCACGTCGACTTCCTGGCCCGCGAGCTGCGCAGGCTCGTCGACGTGGACGTCCAGTGCATGGGGGAGCCCCGCGAGGGCGCCACCGCGCACTCCGAGGACGACCCGCGGCTGGCCGGCGCCAACGCGGCTCTCAAGGTCCTCTCCACCGACCTCACCATGACGGCGGCCGTCGGGGACGCGGAACTGGTCCACTCGCACACCTGGTACGCCGCGATGGCCGGGCACTGGGCGAAGCTGCTGTACGGCGTGCCGCACGTCGTCACGGCTCACTCGCTCGAGCCGCAGCGGCCGTGGAAGGCGGAGCAGCTCGGCGGTGGCTACGCCCTCTCGTCGTGGGCGGAGAAGACCGCCATGGAGGGCGCCGACGCGGTCGTCGCGGTCAGCGCCGGGATGCGCGACGACGTGCTCGCGGCCTACCCGGGGATCCCCCCGGAGCGGGTGCACGTGATCCACAACGGCATCGACTCCGACTTCTACCGGCCCGACCGCGGCACCGACGTCCTCGAGCGGATCGGCGTCGACCTGGCCCGGCCCTACGTCGCGTTCGTCGGCCGGATCACCCGGCAGAAGGGCGTGCCGCACCTGCTCCGGGCCGGGCTGCACCTCGACCCGTCGGTCCAGCTGGTGCTGCTCGCCGGAGCGGCCGACACCCCCGAGCTCAAGGAAGAGACCGACGGCCTCATCGAGGAGCTGCGGGCCAGCCGCGACGGCGTCTTCGTGGTGTCCGAGATGCTGCCGCGCGAGGAGGTCCGCCAGGTCCTCACCCACGCGCTCGCGTTCTGCTGCCCGTCGGTCTACGAACCGCTCGGCATCGTGAACCTGGAGGCGATGGCCTGCGAGACCGCGGTCGTGGCCAGCCGGGTCGGCGGGATCCCCGAGGTGGTCGAGGACGGCGACACCGGGCTGCTCGTCGACTACACGCCCGAGGACCCCGCCGGCTTCGAGGAGCGGTTCGCCGCGGCCGTGAACCGGCTGGCCGCCGACCCCGCCGAGGCGGAGCGGTTCGGGGTGGCCGGGCGTCGTCGCGCGGTCGACGAGTTCGGCTGGGACGCCGTCGCCCAGCGGACCGTGGAGCTCTACCGCTCGCTGGTCTGAGTGACGAGGTCGCCGGCCGCGCGAGCCTGGCTACTCGAGCTCGATGGTGACCGTTCCTGATCCGTTGGCCTTGTTGACCTCCGTGGACGTCCCGCTGGCACCGGCGTACTGCCCGGTTCCCCCGGTGACGGCGATGTGGCTGGTGGTGCCGCCGAAGCGCAGCAGCGCGGACCCGACCAGGGAGCCACCCGGGATCCGGTAGCTGCCGCTGCAGAACAGGGGTGTCCGCTCCGGATTTGCGGCCCTCCGGGTGACCACACACGTGGCGTGCAGTGCGCCGACCCGTTCACCGGCTTTGTAGAGCCCGTTGGTGAGCACGAAGTAGTCACCGGGTGAAGGCGGAGCGTTCTCCCCGGTCGCCTTCGGAGGCATGTCGATGAGTCGGAAGGTCTCGGGACGGAAGTGGAACGTGAGCGTCGCGGACGCCGAGGTCGTGCCGGTGGCGGTGCTCGGGTGCGCGGCGATCAGGATCACCGGAACCGCGGCGACGCCGACTGCCACGGCGGCCACGCGACGTCGGGCCGTGCTTGACGAGTACATGGGTACCTCCCCGCTGAAGGGGTCCACGGTGGGCCCTCGAGCAACGTAGAACGCCCGCGGCGGGGAGTTCCATGCGCCAGACGGATCACCTTGCCCTGGCCTGCTGGCGGGGGCCCGACATGCCAACTACGGTGCGGTCATTTCGGAGAACCGGGAGCCACGAGCGTCGGAGGTGGCAGCATGGGGCCATGCAGGAGGTCGCGGTCGACGCGATGCAGCTCGCCAGGCTTGCGGGGGTCCTGACCCCCGAGCGGGCCGACCGGCTGCGCAACTTCGCGGTGCGAGCGCGCGAGCAGCTCCGCGGTCGCATCGTGTGGAACATCAACGCCACGGCCACCGGTGGCGGGGTGGCCGAGATGCTGCAGTTCATGCTCGCCTACGGCCGGGGTGCCGGTGTCGACACCCGCTGGCTGGTGCTGGACGGCGACCCGGAGTTCTTCGCCACGACCAAGCGCCTGCACAACTTCCTGCACGGGTCGGCCGGTGACGGCGGGGAGCTGGGGGATCGGGAGCGCGAGCACTACTTCGACGTGCTGGAGGCCAACCTCGGCTCGGTGCTCGAGGTGCTGCGTCCCGGGGACATCGTGCTGCTGCACGACCCGCAGACGGCCGGCCTCGTCGACGGGCTTCGCGCGGCCGGTGCGCTGGTCGCCTGGCGCTGCCACATCGGCCGCGACGAGGTGACCGACCTCGGCACGATCGGGTGGGAGTTCCTCCGGACCTTCGCCGAGCGCGCCGACGCGTTCGTGTTCTCGCGCCGGCAGTACGCCCCGCCCTGGGTGCCCGAGGAGAAGCTCTGGATCATCCCGCCGTCGCTCGACCCGTTCAGCACCAAGAACGTCGAGCTGAGCCTCCCGGACGTCAGCGCCACGCTGCGCACCGCCGGGTTGGTCGACTCCCCGCCGGACGGGGGCGGCAGCCTGGAGTTCGTGCGTCGCAGTGGTGAGCCCGGCACCGTCCGGGCCCGCGAGAGCCTGGTCCTCGACGGGCCACCGGTGCCGATGAACGCCCGGCTCGTGCTCCAGGTCAGCCGATGGGACCGGCTCAAGGACATGGGCGGCGTGCTCACCGGCTTCGTCGGCCACCTCAACGAGATGCCGGCCGACACCCACCTGATGCTGGCTGGTCCCGACGTGCTCAGTGTGCACGACGACCCGGAGGGGGCCGCGGTGCTCGAGGAGTGCCGGGCGCTGCGTGCGGCGCTGGCCGACGACGTCCGGGACCGCGTGCACCTGACCGCGCTGCCGATGGACGACGGCGACGAGAACGCCCACCTGGTGAACGCGCTGCAGCGCTACTCGGCCGTGGTCGTCCAGAAGAGCCTGTTCGAGGGGTTCGGGCTGACCGTCACCGAGCCGATGTGGAAGGCGCGCCCGGTCGTCGCCTCCGCTGTCGGCGGCATCCTCGACCAGATCGAGGACGGGGTCAGCGGGGTGCTGCTCCCCGACCCGACCGACCTGGCGGCGATGGGGCACGCGGTCGCGGGCATCCTGCACGACGAGGAGCTGGCCGCGCGGCTCGGCGCGGAGGCCCGCGCCCGGGTGCAGGACCGGTTCCTCGGGGACCGGCACCTCATCCAGTACGCCGGCCTGTTCGAAGCGATGCTCGGCCTCGGCTGAGCCCGCGCGGTCAGCGCCGGGCAGCGTCCTCGACGCAGAGCACCGCCCACGGGAGCGCCTCGAGACGCTCGTCCCCGACCGGCTTCCCGCACACGTCGCACGTGCCGTAGCTTCCGTCCGCGAGCTTGGCCAGGGCCCGGTCCACGTCGGCCAGGGTCAGCTGCAGCTTGTCGTGGACGCCCACCTGGGAGAGCCGGTCCACGGCCATCGAGGTGCCCTCGCCCACCCGCTTGCCGAACGAGATGGACCCCTGCTCGTCCGGAGTCTCCGAGAGCAGTCCCATCTGCTCCTCGATCTCGACCTTCTTGGCCTTCAGCACCGCTGCGACGTCGTCCATCTCGCCATCATGCGCTCCGTGCCCCGCCGTCCCGCCGGTGGCCCGGGATCGGGTGGCGCTCGGTACCCTGTACGGCGCACGCCCCAGTAGCTCAGTGGATAGAGCAGCCGCCTCCTAAGCGAAAGGTCGCCAGTTCGACTCTGGCCTGGGGCACGACCGTCCTGACGCCGCCCCGCACCTGCCAGGAGAGCTGATGAACCGCCTTGCCGCTGTGCTCGTGACCGTGCTGCTGGTGGGGGCCTGCAGCACCGCTGACCACAACGATGCCGACGTCGCCTTCGCGACGGACATGATCGAGCACCACGCACAGGCCATCCAGATGGCCAACTACACGATCGGGCGCGACGGCGTCGACCCGCGCATCGCCGAGCTCGCCGAGGAGATCCGGGTCAGCCAGACCCAGGAGATCGACACGATGTCCGGGTGGCTGCGCGAGTGGGGCGAGCCGGTGCCGGAGACGGGCTTCGCCACCGGCGACTCGCACTCGCACTCGGAGGAGTCCGGGGGCTCCATGGGCTCCCCCGACGGCGGGCACGCCGACATGCCGGGAATGATGGCCGCCGAGGAGATGCAGGCCCTCGCCGACGCTCCTAAGGAGAAGTTCGACGCGATGTGGCTCGAGATGATGGTCGAGCACCACCAGGGCGCGATCAGCATGGCCCAGGAGGTCCAGGACGACGGGAAGGCCGAGGACGTGGTCGACCTGGCGGCCGACATCGAGTCGGTTCAGCGGGTCGAGGTCAAGGACCTGCGGCGGTGGCTCACTGCGGCGTAGGTCACACCGATTTCGTCGCTCGCGGTCGAGTTGGCATCATAGGCCCGGCTGTCTGGCATCCGTGAGCGCCCTCTGCGCGGCCACGAGCCGCTTGGCAGCGCTGCCGTACGCTTCAACCGGGCCCACGTCACCGCGTGGCCGGACCCCTACCGCAGGACCCTCGCATGTCTTCTGCTTCTCCGCGTCACCGTGACCGGGTGCCTCGTCACCGGGTGCTGAAGGCCGTCGCCGTCTCCCTGGCGACGGTCCTGGTGGTGGCGCTCACCGCAGGGTTCTTCGTCTACCGCCACCTCGAGGGCAACATCACCTCGATGGACGTCGAGGACGCGCTCGGCACCGACCGGCCGGACGAGGTCGTCAAGGACAACGTCGAGCACAAGCCGCTGAACATCCTGCTGCTGGGCTCCGACACGCGTGAGGGCCAGGGCAACAACATCGGCGGCGAGACCCCCGGTCTCTCCGACACCACGATCGTGCTGCACCTGTCGGCGAACCGCGACCGCGCGTACGGCATCAGCATCCCGCGCGACTCGATGGTCGAGCGCCCGGAGTGCGAGCGCAAGGACGGCCAGGGGACCGACCCGGGCGGCCTGCGGATGTTCAACGAGGCCTACGCCGTCGGTGGGCCGGCGTGCACCATCAAGACCGTCGAGGCGATCACCAACGTCCGGATCAACCACTTCGTCGTCGTCGACTTCAACGGGTTCAAGAACATGGTCGACGCCCTCGGCGGCGTCCCGGTCTGCGTGCCCGAAGAGGTCAACGACAACATCGGTCACATCTACCTCCCGGCCGGCTCCTACGAGGTCAAGGGCCAGCAGGCGCTCAGCTACGTGCGGCTGCGGCACGGCCTCTCCGAGAACGGCGACATCGGCCGGATGAAGCGCCAGCAGGCGTTCCTGGCGGCGATGGCGAACAAGGCCATCTCGGCCGGCACCCTGCTCAACCCGGTGCGGCTCTACAACTTCCTCGACGCCGCGACCAAGTCGCTGACGACCGACCCCGAGCTCGCCAGCCTGGGCAAGCTCCGCGGGCTCGCCGGTCAGATGAAGGACATCGGCCTGGGGAAGATCCAGTTCCTGACCGTCCCGTGGGAGAGCTACCCGCCGGACCCCAACCGGGTCCAGTTCGCGCCGGAGGCCTCCGCGCTGTGGAGGCTCATCAGGCTGGACGAGAAGCTCCCGGACCGCTTCGGCAAGGACGTCACCACGGCGGCCCAGGACCCGGGCAACGAGTCGGCCGGCCCCTCGCAGAGCGCCAGCCCGAAGAACGACGCCAAGGCGCAGGAGCAGGCCGCCGCCCGCGCCCGCGCCGCCGCCGAGAACGGCCTCTGCGCCTGACGGTCAGGCTCGGGCCGGAGCCTGCGCGAGCTGCTCGGTGAGGGCTGCGTTGAACGCCGGGAGGTCGTGCGGGTTGCGGCTGGTGACGAGGTTGCCGTCGACCACGACCTGCTCGTCCACCCAGGTGCCGCCCGCGTTGCGGATGTCGGTCTGCAGGCTCGGCCACGACGTCAGCCGGCGACCGGAGACGACTCCGGCCTCGACCAGCGACCAGGCCGCGTGGCAGATCGCGGCCACCGGCTTGCCGGCCTCGAAGAACCCCCGCACGAACGCCATCGCGTCCTCGTCGGTCCGCAGCGCGTCGGGGTTGGCCACCCCGCCGGGGAGCACCAGGCCGTCGAAGTCGGCGACGTCGGCCTGCGTGACCGGGACGTCGACGTCGAAGGTGTCGGCCTTGTCGAGGTGGTGGAAGGCCTGCACGGTCCCGGCCTCCGGGGACACCAGCCGCGGTGTGCCACCGGCCTGCTCGACCGCCTTCCAGGGCTCGGTGAGCTCGACCTGCTCGATGCCCTCGGCAGCGACCAGGAAGGCGACCGTCTTGCCGTGAAGTGCGTCGTTCGACACGTCTGCTCCTTCGTGTTTCCTCCGGGATTTCGTCCGTCCGGACGCCCGTACCGCGCTCGGGGGAGGGGTAAACCTCGGGAGGACGTCCGCTGAGCGGACGGATCGGCCGAAGATTTGACGGTGATTACCGACGTTCGGCTTGCCGTTACCAAGCCGTTATCGGAGACTTGGGCTCTGGGTGTGCCGGTGAGTCATCACGGTGCCCCCGTCCGGGCGGGGAACATTCGACAGGGAAAGGCCTGGGGTGAGGGTCGCAGTCACCGGCGCCACCGGCGTCATCGGCACGTCCGCCGTCACCGCGCTCGTCGCGGCCGGCCACGACGTGGTCGCACTGGCGCGCACTCCGGAGAAGGCCGACCTGGTGCGTGCCCTGGGCGCCGCGCCCGTGGTCACCGGCCTCGGCGACCACGACGGGCTGGTCGACCTGTTCACCGGCACCGACGCGGTCTGCAACTTCGCGACGAGCATCCCCGTCGGCTACGCGGGCGCGCTGCCCGGGGCGTGGCGCACCAACGACCGGCTCCGCATCGACGGCGTACGCCGGGTCGTGGACGCCGCGCGGGACGCCGGCGTACGACGGATCGTCCAGGAGAGCGTCTCGTTCCTCTACGCCGACCACGGCGACGACTGGGTCACCGAGGCCTGCCCGCTCGACATCACGCCGGCCACCGAGCCGGCCACGGTCGCCGAGTCCCAGGTGCAGGGGTACCGCTGCGACTCCCGCGTCGGCGTGGTCCTGCGCTTCGGCCTCATCGTCGGCGACGACGCGATGACCCGGTGGCAGCTGCGCTCCGCGGCGCGGGGCCGCCCGATCGGGATGGGGCGCCCGGAGGGCTGGCTGCACGCCGTGCACACCGACGACCTCGGCCCGGCCGTGGTGGCGGCGCTGACGGCGCCGAGCGGCGTCTACAACGTGGGTGCCGAGCCGGTGCAGCGAGGCGACTACGTGCAGGCCTACGCGCACGCGGTCGGCCGGGACTCCGTCGGCTTCCTCGGGCCCATGCTCAGCAAGCTCGCCGGCTCGCGCGCCGAGCCCCTGATGCGCTCGCTGCGGGTCAGCTCCGACCACTTCACGGCGTCGACGGGGTGGACCCCGCAGCACGTGAAGTTCGACTCGTCCTGGTTCGACGGGATCGCGACGCAGCGGTCGGAGCTGCGCCGATGACCGACCACGACCAGACCGACACGCCGCGCCCCGACGACGCGCGGGCCGAGGCCGCCCGGCAGAAGCGGCGCGCCCGGGTGTTCGGCGACGTCCTCCCGGAGGCCACCTCCGACGACCGTGGCGACGCCTGGGGCGAGACCGGCGGCAGCTCCGACGAGTGGCTGCGCCGCCAGGTCCCCCCGCACCACGGCTGAGCCCGATCTGCGGGCCGCGGCGCGGGGGCGATGGCGCGTCAGGTCAGATGGTGCCACCCGGACCGCCGGCCCGACCCTGCGCGAGCAGGTCGCGGATCTCGGTGAGCAGGGCGACGTCGGCGGGCTCGCCCGGCTCCTGGGTCGGGAAGAACCGCTCCTTGGCCTTCGTGTAGGGCACCACGATCGCGAAGTAGACGACAGCCGCGACGACGAAGAACGCGAGCAGGGCGTTGAGGAAGGCGCCGCTGAGCGTTTCCGGGTCGAACGTGTCCTTGAGCCCGGGGATCGCGCTCATCAGCCACGCGGTGAAGGTGCTCACCACCGTCGCGAAGGACAGCGCCATGATCAGGGCGACGGCGGTCTCGATCAGGTTTCCGCGGAGCAGGAAGTTTCTGAAGCCGGTCAACATGGTTCTCCCGTGATCTGGCCCGCGTCGGGCCGATGGATGCTGTCTGCGCCGCACGCTAGCGGAGAAGCACCACCGAGACGAGCATGCGCGCGCTCGCTCCGGCCAGGGCGCGGGCGGTCGCGGCGTCGACGGCGACCAGGACCAGGGCGCCGGAGCCGAGCGAGGGATCCGTGCGGCGCCGCGCCGGGATGCCGATCACGGGAACGTCCTCGGCGACAGCCACGGCGGGGGCGTCGCCCTGCGGGTCGGCGGCCAGGATGCTCACCCGGTCGCCCACCCGGAGCAGGTCGACGCTGGCCGCGTCGCCGATCCGGACCGGAGCGGCGACCGCAGCGGGGTAGGCGGCGAGCAGGGACCCGCCCAGCAGACGCGCGTCGGTCAGCGGCTCGCCGGCGCGGACCGGACCGACCGTGACGCGGCCGACGGCCTCGCCCCGCGCGACGACGCCCTCCGGGACGCTCTCCGGCGCGAAGTCGACGGGGGCCAGGTCGGTGGCGGCGACGACCGTGCCCGGCGGGAGGTCACGCGCGGCGGTCAGGACCCTGGTGCGCGGCTCCGGGGGAGCGGCGTTGGCCTGCAGGGCGGTCGCGACCGCGAGGCCGGCGCACACGGCGGCGAGGAGTCGCCGACGGGCCAGGACGAGGCGACGAAGGCGGCGCAGGAGGCGGGGACGTCGTACGACGGGGGCGGTCATCCTCCGAGGCTAGGAAGAATCCGCGGGACGTGCGCCGGACTGTCCACAGGCCCGGGCGGCGGAGGGGACGACCCCCTGCGTGCCGGGGTCAGGCGGCCGGGCTCGCGCTCTTCGACTCGGGCTTGGCGGCGGTCGTGGACGTGGACGACTCGCGGGGGTCGAGGAGCTGGTCGAGGACGAGTCGCCGTTGGAGGTGCCCGACGCTGCGGCGGTGCTCGACGACTTGGCGTCGGAGCGGTTGTCCGTGCGGTAGAACCCCGAGCCCTTGAAGACGACGCCGACCGCGTTGAACACCTTGCGGAGGCGGCCCTCGCAGCGCGGGCACACGGTCAGCGAGTCCTCGCTGAAGCTCTGGAACTGCTCGAAGGCGTGGTCGCACTCGGTGCAGGCGTACTGGTAGGTCGGCACGGGTCCTCCACGGATTCTCACCTGGCTCCCTGCTCGCGACAGCCGGTTTGGCTGGCACTCAGGGGGCTCGACTGCCAATTATCCCAACCACGGGGCGATTCGTAAACTTCCCGTCTCGCGACCGCGCGCCACGGCCCGTCCGCGGAGTCCGGCACAATTGCGGCCGTGCCCGACGCCCCTGCTGAGAACGCTCCCGAGACGCCCCCGTCGACGAGCACCGAGACCGCTCCGACGCCTCGGTCCTGGCCGGGCCGGTTCCGGTCCTGGCCGCGGGCTGGGCGGTGGATGACCTACGTCGCGGTGCTGCTCGTCCTGGCGGTCGTGGCGGCGCTGGTCGCCGGCGTCGTGGTGGTCCGCAAGCCGTTCCCGCAGACCGACGGCGAGATCGAGGTGCCCGGTCTCCAGTCCGACGTGCGCGTGCTCCGCGACGGCAACGGCATCCCGCAGGTCTACGCCGACAGCTCGCACGACCTGTTCTACGCGCAGGGGTTCGTGCAGGCGCAGGACCGCTTCTTCGAGATGGACGTCCGCCGGCACATCACGTCCGGCCGACTGTCGGAGCTGCTCGGCGAGGACGCCCTGAAGACCGACATGTTCATCCGGACGATGGGCTGGCGCCGCGTCGCCGAGAAGGAGCTGTCGCTGCTCAGCCCGGAGACGACGGCGTACCTCGAGGCGTTCAGCGAAGGCGTCAACGCCTACATCCACGCGCACACGCCGTCGGAGATGTCGCTGGAGTACTCCGTGCTCGCGCTCAACGGTCTGGACTACACGGTCGAGGACTGGACCCCGGCCGACTCCGTCGCGTGGCTCAAGGCGATGGCGTGGGACCTGCGCGGCAACATGGAGGACGAGATCGACCGGGCGATCGCGTCCGGCCGGCTCGACCAGGACGCCATCGCCGAGCTCTACCCGCCCTACCCCTACGACCGGCACCGGCCGATCGTGGACCAGGGCGCGCTCGTGGACGGCGTCTACGAGTCCGCGGCGGAGAAGGGCGGGTCGCGCAAACCGGCGCGTCCGGCGTACGGCGCCAGGATGCTCGGCGCGCTCGAGAACCTCGACGCGGGGATCCGCTCCATGCCGGAGCTGCTCGGCAAGGGCGAGGGCATCGGCAGCAACGCCTGGGTCGTCGACGGCGAGCACTCCACCACCGGGCAGCCGATCCTCGCCAACGACCCGCACCTCGGCATCTCCGTGCCCGGCATCTGGTACCAGATGGGGCTGCACTGCACCACGGTCACCGAGGAGTGCCCGTTCGACGTCACCGGCTTCACGTTCGCGGGGCTGCCCGGCGTCGTGATCGGGCACAACGCGCAGGTCGCCTGGGGCTTCACCAACCTCGGTCCCGACGTCACCGACCTGTTCATGGAGAAGGTCGACGGCAAGAGCTACGAGTACGACGGCAAGATGCGGCCGCTGAAGATGCACGACGAGAGCATCGACGTGCTCGGCCGCGACGAGCCGTTCACGTTCACCGTGCGCGCCACCCGGCACGGCCCTCTCCTGTCCGACGTGTCGACCGAGCTGAGCACCGTCGGCGCGAACTCGCCGGTGGAGGACGAGGCCAAGGCGCCGGACCGCGGCAACGGCTACGCCGTCGCGCTGGCGTGGACGGCGCTGGACCCGCAGCCGACCGCCGACGCGATCTTCGCCCTCGACAAGGCGCAGAGCTGGGACGACTTCCGGGCCGCGGCCTCGTTGTTCTCCGCGCCGTCGCAGAACATGGTCTACGCCGACAAGGACGGCCACATCGGCTACCAGGCGCCCGGCCTGATCCCGATCCGCAAGTCCGGCAACAACGGCGACTACCCGGCGGAGGGCTGGCTGGCCTCCGACGACTGGACCGGCAAGTACATCCCCTTCGAGTCGCTGCCCACCATGTTCGATCCCAAGGACGGTTTCGTCGCCACCGCCAACCAGGCCGTGATCGGCAAGGACTACCCCTACTTCCTCGGGGACTCGTGGGCCTACGGCTACCGCAGCCAGCGCATCGTCGACCTGCTGCAGCGCAAGGACAAGCTCAGCGTCGCGGACATGGCGCGCATCCAGCTCGACGACCGCAACGGCTTCGCCCCGACGCTGGTGCCCTACCTGCTCGACATCCTGATGCCGTCGGAGTACCTCGGCGCCGGCCAGCGGCTGCTCCAGCGCTGGGACTTCCACCAGGGCCCGGGCTCGCCGGCCGCGGCCTACTACAACGCCACCTGGAAGAACATCCTCGCGCTGACCTTCCACGACGAGATGCGCGAGGCGATCTGGCCCGACGGGGGCGGCCGCTGGTTCGAGGTGATGCGCGACCTGCTCGCCCACCCCGACAGCCCCTGGTGGGACGACGTCACGACCGAGACCGTGGTGGAGAACCGCGACGACATCCTGAGCCAGGCGATGGCCGACGCGCGCGACGAGCTCGTACGCCGCCAGGCGCGGCGCGCCGTCGACTGGACCTGGGGCCACCAGCACCGGATGAACCTCGAGAACCAGACCCTGGGCCAGTCGGACATCGGCCTGGTGAAGTGGCTGTTCAACCGCGGCGGCTACCAGGTCGGCGGGGGCGGCGAGATCGTGGACGCCACGAAGTGGGACGCCGCCGGCGACTCCTACGACGTCACCGCGGCACCGTCGATGCGGATGGTGGTCTCGATGGCCGACTTCGACGACTCGACCTGGGTCAACCTCACCGGGGTGTCGGGCCACGCGTTCAGCAAGCACTACGTCGACCAGACCGACCTGTGGGTCGCCGGCCGCACGCTGCCGTGGGCCTACTCCCGCAAGGCCGTCGACGCCGCCACGGACGACACGCTCACCCTGGTCCCGTCCGGCTGACCCCCGAGGGCGTCACGACCGCGTTCACCGGGCGGTCGTGGTCGTCGTGGGGGACCCGGTCGACCACCTCGCCGTCGTACAGCAGCGCGCACACGAACGTGCCGACGGGGACCCGCCCCAGCACGCGGTCGTAGGAGCCGCCGCCACGGCCCAGGCGCATCCCGGTGCGGTCGACCGCGAGGGCGGGCACGAGCACCACGTCGGCGGTCGCCACCGCGTCGACCCCGAGGCGCGCCCCGACGGGCTCGAGCAGCCCCCGGCCGGCGGGGACGAGGCCGGCCGGGCCGGTGTAGGCCGCCCAGTCCAGGTCGTTGTCCGGGAGCAGCACGGGCAGGACGACGCGCTTGCCCAGCGAGGTGAGCAGCTCGAGCAGCGGGCCGGTGCCGGGCTCCTGGCCGATCGAGACGTAGGCGGCCACCGTCGCGGCCCGGCGCACCTCCGGCGAGGCCGCCAGGTGCTCGGCGATCGCGAGGGCGTCCTGGCCGACCTCCAGCAGCGGCCGGCGGTGGCGGTCGGTGAGCAGCTGGTCGCGCAGGGCGATCTTCTGCGCGGCGACCGCGTCCTCTGTCTCGTCCACGAGCCCGACCGTACCGGCCGGGAGGCTGTCTAGCCCTGGCACGGCCGGGCACCCGTCCATGGCGACATCTGGCTATGTCGCGCGGACGGCGGGTGGGGTTTCCTGGCGACGTCAGTTTTCTGACCCGAGGTGGGGGGGTCGCGCTCTCGCTGATCCAGCTCGGACAACGCCCCGGCTCCTACCTGCGGGAGCCGGGGCACCGGCTGCTCTTCTACGATCGACGCATGAGCGACGAGGGACTACGTCAGGCCCGCGACAAGATGGCCGCCGCGGGGGTCGACCCGGTGGCGATCGAGGTGTTCGCGCACTACTACCGGCTCGTCGAGAGCGGCGAGTCGGGGATGGTGCCCGAGTCGACCATCGAGCCGCTCGACAGCGCCGCCCTCGCCGACGCCGACGTCCCCGACGACCGGGCGGCCGAGGCCATCGGCCGCACCGCGGTGATCAAGCTCAACGGCGGTCTCGGCACCTCCATGGGCATGGACCGCGCCAAGTCGCTGCTCGAGGTGCGCGACGGGCTGAGCTTCCTCGACATCATCGTGCGGCAGGTGCTGGCGCAGCGGGAGCGGTACGGCGTCCCCCTCCCGCTGATCTTCATGAACAGCTTCCGCACCTCGGCCGACACCCGTGCGGTGCTGGACCGCTACCCGGACCTCGCCGTCGGTGACCTGCCCCTGGAGTTCCTGCAGAACAAGGAGCCCAAGCTCCGCGAGGACGACCTCACGCCCGTCGAGTGGCCGGCCGACCCGGACCTCGAGTGGTGCCCTCCTGGTCACGGCGACATCTACACCGCGCTGCGCGGCACCGGGCTGCTCGACCGGCTCATCGACGCCGGCTACACCCAGGCGTTCGTGTCGAACTCCGACAACCTCGGGGCCGTGCCTGACGCCCGGGTGGCCGGCTGGTTCGCCGGGTCGGGGGCGCCGTTCGCGATCGAGGCGGTACGTCGTACCCCCTCCGACCGCAAGGGCGGCCACTTCGCCACCCGGACGGCCGACGGCCGGATCGTGCTGCGCGAGACCGCCCAGACGCTGGAGGAGGACAAGGAGGCGCTCGGCGACCTGAACCGGCACCGGTTCACCTCGACGAACAACCTCTGGTTCGACCTGGCCGCGATGAAGGCCGAGCTCGACGCGCGCGACGGCATCCTCGGCCTGGCGATGATCAAGAACACCAAGACCGTCGACCCCGCCGACCCCAGCAGCCCGAAGGTCATCCAGATCGAGACCGCGATGGGGGCCGCCATCGAGGTCTTCGAGGGGTCGACGACGATCGAGGTCGGCCGCGAGCGGTTCGTGCCGGTGAAGACCACCAACGACCTGCTGGTGCTCCGGTCGGACTGCTACGAGCTCGACGAGCGGCACGTGCTGCACCTCGTCTCCGACGGCGTCCCGTTCGTGGACCTCGACCCGGCGCACTACAAGCTCGTCGCCGACTTCGACGCCCACTTCGAGGACGGTGTGCCTTCCTTGCGGCGGGCGCGGCAGCTCGTGGTCAACGGGGACTGGTACTTCGGCCGTGACGTCACCGTCGTGGGCGACGGCGTGCTCGACGACGAGGGCGCCCCGGAGCGCGTGCAACCGGGCACCGTGCTCGGCTGAGCCGTGTCGGTCCCGAGGTCAGGGGCCGAGGGTTAGGGTTCCCGCATGGCTTCCCCCCTGATGCCCGCCGACCGGATGAGCAGCGTCGACGAGCACGTCGAGCGGATCCTGGACGCCCTGATCCCGCTGCAGCCCTACGACCAGCCGCTGCTGGAGGCGCTCGGCCTCCCGGTGGCCGAGGCGATCTCCGCCCCGATGGACCTGCCGGCCTTCGACAACTCGGCGATGGACGGCTACGCCGTCTACTTCGACGACGTCGCGACGGCCTCCGACGACCACCCGGTCCACCTCCCGGTCGTCGGCGAGATGGCGGCCGGCCAGACCAAGCTGTTCGCCCTCTCGCCCGGCACCACCGTGCGGATCATGACCGGCGCTCCCGTGCCGCAGGGCGCCGACGCCGTCGTGCCGGTCGAGTGGACCGACGGCGGCGTCGCCAACGTCCGCATCACCCAGTCCCCGTCCCGCGGGCAGCACGTGCGCTACCGGGGTGAGGACGTCCGCACCGGTGACGTCCTGCTCGAGGACGGCACCGTCCTCGGCCCGCGCCAGCTCGGCCTGCTCGCCTCGGTCGGCCGCTCGCAGGTGCAGGCCCGACCGCGTCCCCGGGTGGTGATCATGTCGACCGGCTCGGAGCTGCGTGAGCCGGGCACCGGCCTGGGCCACGACTCGGTCTACGACGCCAACTCCTACATGCTCGCCGCGGCGGCGCGGGCTGCCGGCGCGATCGCCTACCGGGTCGGGATCGTCTCCGACGACCCGCAGGAGTTCCGCGACGCCCTGAGCGACCAGCTCGTCCGCGCCGACATCGTGGTCACCAGCGGCGGGGTGAGCAAGGGCCAGTACGACGTCGTCAAGGAGGTCCTCTCCGAGCTGGGCACGGTCTCGTTCGGCGAGGTGGCGATGCAGCCCGGGAAGCCGCAGGGCTTCGGCTTCGTGGGCGAGGACGCGACCCCGATCATCACGCTGCCGGGCAACCCGGTGTCGTCCTACGTCTCCTTCGAGGTCTTCGTGCTGCCGGCCATCCGGCGGATGATGGGCAAGATGCCCTACCGCCGCCCGATGGTCAGAGCCCTGGCCACCAAGGGATTCGGCTCCGGTCCGGGCCGTCGGCAGTTCGTCCGTGCGCTGTTCGAGATCGACGGCAAGGGCGCCCATGTCACACCGGTCGGCGGACACGGCTCGCACCTGATGGGGGACCTGTCGGACGCCAACGCGCTGATCGTCGTCCCCGAGCAGGTCACCACGATCTCGGCCGGTGAGCAGGTGCAGGTCCTCGTGCTCGACCGGGACTTCTGATGACGGCCCCCGAGGGTGGCGCCCGGCTCACCCACGTCGACGAGGCCGGAGCCGCACGGATGGTCGACGTGTCGGCCAAGGACGTGACGGCGCGTGAGGCGGTGGCCGCCGGCCGGGTCCTGGTCTCGGCCGAGGTGGTCGCGCTGCTGCGTGGCGAGGGCGTGCCCAAGGGGGACGCGCTCGGGGTCGCGCGGGTCGCCGGCATCATGGCGGCGAAGCGCACCCCCGACCTCGTCCCGCTGTGCCACCCGTTGGCGATCTCCGGCGTGACGGTGGACCTCGAGGTGGCCGACGACGCCGTGGAGATCACCGCCACCGTGCGCACGGCAGACCGCACCGGCGTCGAGATGGAAGCGCTCACCGCGGTCTCCGTCACCGCGCTCACCGTGGTCGACATGGTCAAGGCGGTCGACAAGGCCGCTGTCATCACCGACATCCGGGTGCTCTCCAAGACCGGCGGGAAGTCGGGCGACTGGACGCGGGGCACGGCGTGAAGGCGACCGTCATCGCGGCGTCCAACCGGGCGGCCGCCGGGGTCTACGAGGACACGACCGGCCCGCTGATCGTCGCGGCGCTGGAGGCGGCCGGCTTCGACGTGACCGGGCCGGTGGTCGTGCCGGACGGCGCGCCCGTCGGTGCGGCGATCCGCGAGGCCGTCGACGGCGGTGCTCGCGCGGTGATCACCACCGGGGGCACCGGGCTGACCCCGACGGACCTGACCCCCGAGGTCACCCGCCCGCTGCTCGACCGCGAGGTGCCGGGCGTCGCCGAGGCGATCCGTGCCTACGGCGTGGCGCACGGCGTGCCGACCGCTGCGCTGTCCCGCGGCGTCGCCGGCGTGTCCGGGCAGGCGTTCGTGGTGAACCTCCCGGGATCGCGCGGAGGCGTCAAGGACGGTCTCGCCGTCGTCGTGCCCCTGCTCCGCCACGCGGTGGAGCAGATCGTGGGGAGTGACCACTGAGCAGCCCCTGGCGCGTCGAGCTGCGGGCCGGCCGGGTAGGGCTGCGGCCCCTGTCGATGCGGGACGCCGAGGCCTGGGCGACCGTGCGCCGGCGCAACGTCGACTGGCTCACCCCGTGGGAGGCCACGGTCCCGCCGGGCGACCGGACCGCGCCGCGCAACTTCCGTGGCCTGGTGCGGGACCTGCACCGGCAGGCCCGGCAGCGACGCACGCTGCCCTTCGCCGTCACCGTCGACGACGTGTTCGCCGGACAGCTGACGGTCACCAACATCACCGGCGGGTCGGCGCGGTGGGGACAGATCGGCTACTGGATCGACCAGTTGTACGCCGGCCAGAACGTCATGCCCACCGCGGTGGCCCTCGTCGTCGACTACTGCCTGTTCGAGCTGGACCTGCACCGCCTCGAGGTCGCCATCCGCCCGGAGAACACCGCGAGCCTGCGGGTCGTGGAGAAGCTCGGCTTCACCGAGATCGGCTACGCGCCGCGCTACCTGCACATCGACGGCGCCTGGCGCGACCACCGGCTGTTCGCGATCACCGTGGAGGAGTGCGAGGGCGGGCTGCTCCGCCGGCTGCGGCGGGACGAGGCACACTGATCACACGAGTCACAGGAGTTCTCTTGCGACACACCGCCCCGCCTGCGGGGCGTTCTTGCGGAACGCTCCTATCGTCTGACGCGTGGACTTGTCTGGAATCATCTTCGTTGTGCTCGCGGTCGCGTGGGCCGTCTACCTGATTCCCAAGGCGCTCAAGCACCATGACGAGGTGGCGCGGACCCGGTCGATCGACCGTTTCTCCACCGCCATGCGGGTGCTGGCCCGACGCGAGCCGGTCAACCGGCGCGACGCGCGTCTGGTGGTCGCCCCGGCCCGCTCCGCCGACAACCCGCGGGTGCTCGCGCCCAGCGCGGCGCCGGCCGACCCCGGTGCCGAGACCCCGGCGGTGCGCCGGCCCCGCCCGGAGGTACGCCGTGCCGCTGCGCGTGCGGCGGCCCGCCGTCGTCGCCGCATCCTGACGTTCCTGCTGCTCTCCACCGTCGTCGTCACCGCCCTCGCCGCGTTCGCGGTCGTCTCGTGGTGGTCGGTCGCGATCCCGGCCGGTCTGACCGTGCTCTACCTGGTGCTCTGCCGGACGCAGGTGCGCCACGAACGCAGCGTGAGCTGGGACGCCGACCTGGCGGCCGCGGTCGACGCGATGCCCGAGGCGTCCTCGGTCCGTCCGGTGGCCCGCCCCGCGGCCCGGGTGGACGCGCCGTACGGCACCCCTGTCCGTCCGGCCGCCCGCAACGCCCAGGGCTTCGAGGAGTTCGACGACACCGAGGACACCGTCGCGATCCCGGTCGCCGTGGTGGACGCGGTCGTCGTCCCGACCGTCGACGGGGGCTCGCTGTGGGACCCGCTGCCGGTCACGCTGCCGACCTACGTGTCGAAGCCGAAGGCGCGTCGCACCGTGCGCACCATCGACCTCGACGAGCCCGGCACCTGGAGCTCGGGCCGGTCCGCCGAGGACAGCCAGCTGGTCGCCGAGGCGGCCGCGCACGAGGCCGTCGACGAGGCGACCGACGACGCCACCGTGGAGGAGCAGCGGGCCGTCGGCTCCTGATTCGGAACCACTCACCGCAGGTGATATCTTTTCTCCTCGCGCCGGTCATGCGGCGCACCAGGGGCTGTGGCGCAGTTGGTAGCGCGTCTCGTTCGCAATGAGAAGGTCAGGGGTTCGAATCCCCTCAGCTCCACCAGGCAGGAACCCCGTCCCACCCGCGGAACTCCGCAGGTGCGGCGGGGTTCTTTCGTGTCATCCCCCCGCCGGGGGTTGCCTCAGGACGACGAGCGGACGCCTGTGGGGATGACCAGCCGGACGTCGGTCCCCAGGAGGTGCCAGACGGCCTTCGGCACGTCGACCTCAGCGCTGATGAGCGAGAGCTCCATCGCAAACGTGACGGGGACGCCGGTCGGTAGGTAGGGGGTTCCGTCGTCCAGGTGGTAGGGCACAGCGCCGCAGTTCAGTGCGTGCCCGACCACGGACACGTCGTCCCACGAGCCGTACTGGCTCATGGTGTAGTCGGGGCACGGGTCGAGCGGGATGTCGCGTGCGGCGGTGAGCGAGACCTGGAAGAGCAGTGTCCGACCGGGCAGCGGGTCGGTCACGGTGGTGAGTCTGGCATCGGTCCCGTCGTAAGCGCTGGTCACCTTCGCGGGACGGAATCCGCCTTGCGGCTGGAAGCTCCCCACTCCTATCGGTGACGTTCCGCTGCCGGCTTCCGCGGCGCCGCAGCCCGGGGAGGTGCCGAATCCGTCGACCTCGATCGCCCCGTCGTCCAACGCGATCCTGATGCGGTCGTTCTGCACCGGGTCTGTGCACCAGCCGGCCCAGTAGAGCGCCAGGGTCACCACCGTGCCCGGCGCCACCAGCGCGGGGGCTTGATAGCTGTGGGCGAGCGGGGTGTCCCTGGTGGCCAGGTTCAGCTGCCGTCCCTGGTCGAGGAGCCGGATCGTCGGATGCCCCTCCAGATGGCACCAGACGCCGGTCGAGGCGGCGCGGAGCTCGACGCCGAGAACCCACGTGCCTCCGGTCGCACCGTCGCGGCTGCTGGTCGCGCGCAGATCGGTCGGCGTGCAGGCAGGTGATGCCGCGGCGGCCGACGGGTCGGGGGACGCCGCGACGGTGACCTTCGGGACGTCGGGACGGGTCGGGTCGAGCGGGACCCACGGGATCACTCCGTTGCTCACGGAGCCGTCCGGACCGAAGCTCTCGACCTGGCTCGGCGCGCTGCTCGGAGCCGGGTTCGTCGCAGCCGGTGGAAGCGTCCGGGCCCCGTCACCGCTGCCGGCAACGACACCGACCACCACCAGGGTGACCGCGGCGGCAGCGCCGGCTACCAACAGCGCCGGATGCGGGCGCCGCCGCGTCCGGTCGGGAGTGAGCTCGGGCATCGGCGTTGCCTGCACCGAGGTCCGCCAGCGTTCGGCGTAGCCCCGCAACCGGCGGTCGACGTCTTCGAGGTCGTCGTTCACCACGCACCTCCGGTCTCGGCCAAGGCCTCGCGCAGTCGGTGCCGGGCCTGGTGCAGTGTTGCCTTCACCGTCCCCGGGGCACAGCCCATCACCTCCGCGCAGCCTGCGACGTCCAGGCCGACGAAGTAGTGCAGGTCGACAGCCAGACGCTGCCGCGCGGTCAAGCCTGCAATCGCCCGCTCGAGGTCCAGATCGGGACTGGGGTCGAGGACGGCACGATCGGCGTCGACCAGCTCCACCGTCCGGGCGGCCATCCGGGTCCGGCGTCGACGGCCTTGGTCGGCCACGATCGCCAACAGCCACCCCATGGCGGAGCCCCTGTCCGGGTCGAAGGTTCCGTGGCGCCGCCATGCGCGTAGGAGCGCCTCCTGGACCACGTCGTCGCGATCACCGGACGTCACCAGCCGCGCCGCGAGCCGGGTCATCGCCGGCAGGTGCGGCTCCACCCAGGCCGTGAACGCCGCCGCCGCGTCGGCGGACGTCTGGTCCCCCACGGTCATGCGTCGACCCCCGATCGCGGTTGCTTCCACGCTGTTGATACGCCAGGACCGGGCAGAACGGTTTAGTCCTGATTCGTCATGCTGACCTGTTTTGACCAGCATCAGGAGGAGGCGCTCCACGACACGTGACTTCCGGCCGTCCTGCGCGTGGCACAGGGCAGGAGTCGGCGAACCTCGAACGGGGAAGCAGATGCAGCTGGTGGCGGGCTCGGAAGAGAGCAGGGGTCCTGGGTAGCCCCGCCGTGCCGGCAGGCGTCAGGCCTGACCCTTCACGACGACCCAGAACACCAGCAGCAGCACGGCGAGAACGACGCCCAGCGCGGTCAACATCGAAGACACCCCCACGAAAGCCCCACGAAACAGCGGTTCCACCGTCCGTCGGGGCGAGGGCTCGACGCAACCGTCCGATCGAGTCATCCGGGATGGTCAGCCGACCCCACGCGACTACGTCGATCGCCGTACCGGTCGGACCATTCCGCCGCGCCGGGTCGCGACAGGACCTAGCCTCGATGCAGGCTCTTCGACCGACGGGGGTTTCATGGTGCGCTCGAATCTTCTGACCGGCCTGCTCGCGACCGTAGTAGTCGCGACCGGTCCGGCGGCCCTGCTCGCCACCTCAGGCGCCTCCGCGGCGATCGCCGGCGAGGCGGTCGCCACCATGAAGCCGGTCGTGAAGCGCGGCAGCGTCACCGACGTCGTCGACGGCGACACGATCGACGTGCTGATGCCCAGCGGAGCGGAGAAACGGGTCCGCCTGCTCGGGATCGACACCCCCGAGGTCTTCGGCGAGGTCGAGTGCGGCGGTCCCGAGGCGTCGGCGTGGACGAAGCGGTACCTCCCGGTCGGCACCCGGGTGGAGCTGGTGTCCGACCCGAGCCAGTCCTTGAAGGACCAGTACGACCGGCTGCTGCGCTACGTCACCAAGCTGTCGACCGGAAAGGACGTGAACCGCAGGCTGGTCGCGAAGGGCTGGGCCACCCTCTTCGTGTGGGACGGCGACCCCTTCGCCCGGGTGACGTCCTACCGCAAGGCGCTGCGCAGCGCGAAGGATGCCGAGCGTGGCATCTGGGGCCTCTGCTGACTGCCTGACGTGGCCGTCCGGACGAACCAGCCGACGTCACCGACGACGCGAGGACGCGCCGGCGCCGGGCCCCGCCGGTGCCCGGCCGGCCGGGTCCGGGACGTGGACGGGCGCGAGCCGCGGACCGGCGACGGCGCTGACGGCGCCGGTGATCCAGTTCCGGTACAGCGCGTAGGTGAGCATGGCCAGCACGGCGTGGGCGGGCGGCACCCCGAACGCGCACAGGGCGGCGGTGCAGATGGCCTCCCCGACGACCGGCGTCCCGGAGATCCTGAGCAGCGCGAGGAGGACGCGGTTCGCGGTCAGGACCATCGCGACCTCGACGAACGGAGGTCCCGGCGCCATCGCGCGCACCGCGGCGACCAGGCTGAGCACGAGGGCGAGCTCGGCGGCCGTCATGGCGGTGAGCACCGCGAGCGTCCGGCCGGGTGAGCGCCGGGTCGCGCGGACGGCCCCCGCCATGCTCTCCCGGATCGAGCCGTGCGGGTCGTGGTCCGTACGCCGCCGGAGCACCCAGCCGGCCGCGGTGGCGCCGACCGCGATGGCGGTGTAGACCAGGGTCGGTGTCGTGACGCCGAGCTCCAGGGTGTCCCGCAGCCAGCCGAGGGTCGCCGCGCCGGCCAGCACGAGGACCCCTGCGGCGAGCTCGGCCGAGAGAACCAGGTCGACGGCCCTCGTCGGGTCCTCACCTCGGGCCCCGCAGCTGCGGAGGTAGCGCCGGAGGTGCTCGCGACGGGCAGGCGGGCCGCCCAGGGTCTCCGCGGTGCTGGCGACCGCGAACCCCGCAGCGGAACGGCCGACGGCGACCCGCCGCCGGGCGGCCAGCGCCAGCGCGTACCCCGCCAGCAGGGGAGCGGCGGCGTACACGACCCCGGCGACACCGACCCAGCGCAGGCCGGCCTCGGACAGCGCGGTCGCGACGTCGCCCCAGCCGGCGACGGTGAGCATGCCGGCGTAGCCGACCGCGGAGACGAGCGCCGGCAGCCAGAGTCGTTGGGCGATGTGCAGGTCGGCCGAGGCCTCGGGTCCGCCCCCCGCCGCGGCGCGCACGGCGTTGAGCAGGGTGGGCTGGTTCACGAGCTCGGCGCGTGTGCGCGGCGACAGTGCGAACGTCTCCAGGGCGGGCAGCGCCCGGTCGACCGCATCATGACCCAGCACGGCGCTGGCCGCGGCGACCGCCCGCTCCGCGCCGACGACGACAGCGAGCGAGGCGATGAGCTCGGCGACGTCGTTGTCCAGCGCGGCGTCCGTGGCGCCGACCTCGCCGTCGCGGAAGTCGACGATCCAGGAGTGGCCGTCGGGGTCGACGAGGACGTTGCCCCGGACCAGGTCGCGGTGGGCGATCCTCGCACGTCGGAGCCGGGCGACCTGGTCCCACACGTCGCGCAGCACGTCGTCGCTCAGGGCCTCCGGGGGCGCCGTGGTCAGGTCGCCTCCCGGGATCTCCTCCAGCACGACGACAGCGGACCTCCCGTTGCCGCGGGCCAGGACCACGTCGGGGACGCGGACCCCCGCGCTGCGTGCGGCCATCGTCACCGCCGCCTCGTGGTCGGCGGCGACCGGGAGGCTCGCCAGCGCAGAGATGTCCCGCCTCTCCCGGGTGGCGAAGACCCGCGCGATCCGCAGCACCCAGTCGGTGCTGCGGGGGTTGGGGTCGAGCTCCTTCGCGAACAGCCGCCGGCCGTCCGTCGTGGTGACCCGGTAGGGGATCGAGACCTTGGCGAAGACGTCCGCGGGCTCCACGGTCACGACGTCGAGGCCCAGCCTGCGGAGCTGGTCGGCCACCATGGCGGGCGTGTGCTGCGGCGGGGTCGTCCCCACCAGCAGGTGGACGAGGGTGCCGACGAACCAGCCGATGCAGGCCCCGCCGACCACGTCGAGCGGCAGGTGCACACCGCTGTAGATCCGGGCGAAGCCGACGAGTGCGGCCAGCCCCCACACGACGCGCCGCCACGGCCGCGGCAGGTAGGGCGCGACGACGGCCGCCATGGCGGTGGCCACCGCGGTGTGACCGGACACGAAGCCGGGGCCGCCGCTGGACCAGGCCCGCGGCAGGTCCTCGAGGAAGTCGGCCGGGCGCGGCCGTTCCACCACGCTCTTCATGGCCTGCGCCACCAGCCACGCGCCGGTGCCCGCGGCGATGATGCTCAACCCGAGCCGGAGCTGCCGGAGGCCGAGGATCACGACGAGACCGATGACGAAGGGCGAGAGGCGTGCCCCGAACTGCATGACCGCCCACAGCGGCGGCAGGAGCGCGGGCGGAAGGTCGTTCACGAGCCGGAAGACGTCCCGCTCCAGGACGGACAGGTGGTGGCGCTGGATGGCGACCAGCGTGAGCACGAAGAGGCCCGTCGCCAGGCCCAGACGGACGAGGTCACTGGCCCGCTCGGCGGCGTGCAGGCTCGCGTGGACGCCGTGAGGAGGTGCCACCGGAGCAGAGCCGACCCGGTTGGCCATGTCTCCATGCCAGACCTTCCGACGTTGCAGGGCCAGAGGCTTTCGACCCGGCAGGCTCTTTCCGGTGCCGATCTGTCCGTTTCGGTTGCAGGTCCGGTCATTGACGGGGAGGCTGGAACGGTGCCACTGCCTGACCGAGATCCCTCCTCGTCAGACGTCACCTCGCACGAGGTCGCGGCTGCCCTGATCGCCGAGCACGCGCCGGCTGTCGTGGGGCTCGTCGGGGAGGACGAGCGCGTGGTCGACATCGGCGGAGCCCTGCTCGACCAGCTGGGTCTCGAGCGCTCGCAGTGGATCGGCCGAAGCCTCGGCGACGTCGTCGGCGAATCGACCATCCTCGACCTCGTGCGGCGGGGCCTGACGGGTGAGTCCGCGGCCGAGACAGTGTCGTTGAACAGCCGCACCTGGATGGTCGCGGTGCGTCCGACGCTGGACGGAGACGGCACGTCGACCGGCTGCATCTGCGTCATGACGTTCGCCGACGAGGCCGACGTGCACCGTCAGCTGACCGCCCGCGAGACCGACCTGGAGAAGTTCGCGGCGCTGGTCGAGCTGTCCGCGGACTTCATCGCGATCGCAGACTTCGACGGCACGGTGACCTTTCTCAACAAGGCAGGCCGCGCGCTGGTCGGCGCCGGGAGCGACCAGGAGGCGCTGGGCCGTCCCACCGCCGACTACTTCACCGAGGCGGGCCTGGTGAGGTCCCAGGAGATCGAGGACGCCGTCCGCGCCCGCGGGCACTGGGAGGGCGAGAGCGAGCTCCGGCACCTGCGGACCGGCGAGTCGATCCCGGTCTCCGTCAACTCCTTCCTCGTCACCCGGTCGTCCGACGGCGCGCCGTTGGCGCTGGCCACCGTGCAGCGCGACCTCCGCAGCCGGCTGGCCACCGAGCGCGAGCTGGCCGTCCGGGTGCGGGAGCAGCGCGACCTCGCCGAGCTGGGCCGGCTGGCCCTGACCGAGCCGTTGCCCGAGCTGATGCGTGAAGCGGTGCGCCGCATCCAGACCCGGTTCCCGGGGCTTCACGCCGGGGTGCTGGCCCGCGGTGCCGAGGAGGGCAAGCTCTACACCGTCGCCTCCGGGGTGGCGAGCTGGGAGAACCGCGTCACCGACGTCGCGCCGCGCTCCCTGTCGGGCCGGGCGCTGGCGGAGAACCGGATCCAGTACAGCGACGACGTCAGCGTCGACGACCGCTACGACGGCGACCTGGCCGACCGGTCCGAGGCCCGGTCCGGTCTGGTCTGCCCGATCCCGGGCCGGACGGGCGCCTGGGGCGTCGTCGGCGTCGCCGGCGGCGGTCCGCACCCCTGGCAGGGCGAGGAGGTGGCCTTCCTCGAGTCGGTGGCCGCCACGCTCGGCGCCGCCGTACGCCGGTTCGAGCTGGAGAACGAGCTCCAGCACCAGGCCCTGCACGACTCGCTGACGACGCTGCCCAACCGGGCCCTGGCGCTGGACCGGATCGACCGCGCGCTGGTGCGGACCGTCGCGACCGGCGGCCAGGTCGCCGTGCTGCTGCTCGACCTCGACGACTTCAAGGCGGTCAACGACTCCCTCGGGCACGGCGTCGGGGACCGGCTGCTCAAGGAGCTGGCCACCCGTTTCTCGGCCACCCTCGAGGTCAGCGACACCGTCGCCCGGCTCGGCGGGGACGAGTTCGTCGTCGTGTGCGAGAACCTCGCCGGCGAGGACGACGTCGCGTTCGTCGCCGAGAAGCTGCTCGCCACCTGTGCGGACACGCTCGTGCTGGACGGCCGGCGGCTCAACCTCTCGGTCAGCATCGGGGTCGCCATCGCGACCGCGGGGGAGCCCGGCACCGCGCGGCTGCTCAGCGAGGCGGACATCGCCATGTACGCCGCCAAGCGGGACCGGCCGGGGAGCTACCGGATCTTCGACGAGGCCATGCGCGGCGACGTCCTCGGCCGCATCAACGTCGCCGGCGAGCTGCGCAGTGCCGTGCGCTCCGGCGCCCTGCGGCTCGCGTTCCAGCCGATCGTCGACCTGCCGACGGGCAACGTGGTGGCGCTGGAGGCGCTGGCCCGGTGGGTCAACGAGGCCGGTGACGCCGTGCCGCCGGACGTGTTCATCCCCGTCGCCGAGGAGACCGGCCTGATCGCCGACCTCGGCGCCTGGGTGCTCGGGGAGGCGGCCCGGTGCGCGGCCACCTGGCGGGGCAACGGCCACGACGTCGGGCTGCGCGTCAACGTGAGCGCCCACGAGCTGCGCGGCCGGACCTATGTCGAGGGCGTCCTGGAGACCCTCGAGGCGGCCGGGCTCACCCCGCGCGACCTCGGGCTCGAGGTCACCGAGTCCGTGCTCGTCGACGACGACAAGACCACCCAGGACAACCTGTCGCGGCTCAGCGAGGCCGGCGTCTGCCTGCTCGTCGACGACTTCGGCACCGGCTACAGCTCGCTGAGCTACCTCGAGCGGTTCCCCGTCGTCGACGTGCTGAAGGTCGACCGGTCGTTCCTGCTCGAGGGGACCCGGGGCCGGGCGGTCGTGCAGGCCGTGGTCGGACTGGCCCGGGCGTTCGGGTTCGACGTGTGCGCCGAGGGCGTGGAGACGCCGGAGCAGCTGGCCTACCTGCGCGAGCTCGGCTGCGACCTGGCCCAGGGGTTCTTCCTGGCCCGGCCGGTGCCCACCGACGAGGTCGAGGCCCTGCTGACCGGCTGGAACGCCCCCGCGCTGCGCTGAGCGCGACCCGGCGCCGGACGCGACAGGACGTCATACGTCCTGAAGGCCCGGAGGCCACCAGGCGTATGACGTCCGCCCAAGTAACGGGGTCGCCCCGGACCGTCAGGCCGGGAGGAAGGGTGCCCAGGAGCCGAGCATCTTCGGCACCAGCGCGCCGAGGATCGGCCGGGCGAAGAAGTAGCCCTGGGCGTAGTTGCAGCCGCTGCCGACCACCAGGCTGTGCTGGGTCGCGTTCTCGACGCCCTCGGCCGAGATCTCGACGTTGCGGGCGCGGGCCAGGTCGACGATCGTCTCCAGCGCGCGCTGGTCGGTCTCCTCGCCGGACAGCAGCGAGCGGTCGACCTTGAGCACGTCGATGACCGGGATCATCTGCGCCGAGCCCAGCGAGCTGTAGCCGGCGCCGAAGTCGTCGAGCAGCAGGGTGATGCCGGCGGCGCGGAGCCGGGCCAGCGTGGTCGCGGACGCGGTGCCCTCGTTGAACAGCGCGGGCTCGTTCATCTCGAGGCCGAGCAGGCGCGGGTCGAGGTCGGCGTGCGCCAGCGTGCGCATCACGTCGTCGTAGAAGCTGGGCGCCTCCACCTCGGGGGCGCTGACGTTGACCCGGACGCCGGTCGGGGAGATCGACTGCCAGCGGGCAGCGGCGCGGGTGGCCTTGCGGAGGATCTGCGCGCCGAGCTCGCCGATCAGGCCGCTCTCCTCGGCCATCGGGATGAACACGTCGGGCGAGATCGCGGAACCGGTCGGCGTGGTCCAGCGGGCGAACGCCTCGAGCGCCACGATCCTGCCGGTGCGCAGGTTCAGCACCGGCTGGTAGGCGATGTCGAGGTTCTGCCCGCGGATGGCGGAGCGCAGGTCGTTCGAGGTCCACAGCCGGCCGACGGACTCGCCGGTCGTCGAGGCAGCGACGAGCCGTGCGATGTCGGACTGCTCCTGGTTGACGCTAGACATGGCGACGTGTCCCTCTCCCCGGGCTCCGGTGGTGCGCGCCTCTCCGCCGTCCGCCAACGCTACTGCGGCGAGCACGGGGCCGTCCGCGTTTCCGCCAGGTTCGTCCTGGAACACCCGGCGCAGGTAGGACCGTGCGTCGGTCAGGGCGCGGCGCGAGGTGTGGTCGTCGAGGGGCACGTCCTCAGGGTGAGTGAAACGGACATTTCTGGCAACGGCTTCGGCCATTTATGGCCGGTTCGCGGGACTTGATAGTCCATGTGGACCAGATTTCCGGTGCGCCCTCAGCCGATCGGGGTGGACCTCAGATCCACTGCCGGAACCAGATCCGTCGCAGCCAGTCGGGGGTGGTGATCAGCTCCCCGGTGTAGATCGGCCAGAACCACGCGAAGTTGGCCACCACCAGCACGACGAAGGCCCCGGCGACGGCCGCGCCCCACAGGCGGCGCTGGTAGGACGCGGTCGGGCCGCCCAGGACGACGCCGATCAGCAGCGTGATCGCGATGATCGTGAACGGCAGGACGGAGATCGCGTAGTAGGAGAAGATCGGCCGGTCGTCGTAGCGGACCCAGGGCAGCCAGGTGCTGAGCAGTCCGACCACGACGATCCCGAACCGCCAGTCGCGCTTGGCGAGCCAGCCGTAGAACGCGTAGAGCAGGGCAAGAGCGCCGCCCCACCAGAGCACCGGCGTGCCCAGCAGCAGGACCTGGCGCAGGCAGGTGCTGCCCTCCGGGGCGTCGCAGCCGTCGACGCCGGGCTTGATGCCGAGGTCGGCCTGCATGCCCACCGGGCGGTTGAGCACCAGCCACCACTGCGGCTTGGACTGGTAGGTGTGGGTGGCGTCGTTGAGGAAGCGCGTGTGGAACGTGTAGACGTCCTGGTGGTAGTTCCACAGCGACCGCAGCGACTGGAACAGCTCGGGGAAGAAGCCGTGGGCGTCCTTCTCCAGGTAGCTGCCCCAGTAGGCGCCGTACTGCGTGTTCGACAGTGCCTTCTCGTAGGCGCCGGCGTGCAGCAGCCAGCCGGTCCACGACAGCACGTAGACGACGAGGGCCACCACGACGAGGTAGAAGAACGCCGGGACCGCGTCGGCCAGCGCGGCCCGCAGCCGGGCGTTGCGCACGCCGAGCGCGCGGCGTGCGCCGGCGTCCCACATCCACACCAGCACGCCGAACGCCGCCAGCGGGATCAGCGCGTTCCACTTGGTGGCGCAGGCCATGCCGAAGAACAGGCCGGCCGCCAGCCGCCAGGGGCGCCACAGCAGACCGCGGACCGGGCCCCAGTCGTCGACGGTGGTGCGGTAGCCGGTGGGCACCAGCGTGGCCATCCGGAGCCGGCCCCAGTCCCGGTCGGCCACCAGGCACGACACCGCGCAGAGCAGGAAGAACGCCAGGAAGATGTCGAGCAGCGCCGCCCGGGAGAGCACGAAGTGCAGGCCGTCCACGGTGAGCAGCAGCCCGGCCGTGCACCCCAGCAGGGTGGAGCCGGTGAGCCGGCGTACGAGCCGGATCAGCACCATCACCATCAGCGTGCCGACGACGGCCGCGGAGACGCGCCAGCCGAACGAGGTCATCCCGAAGAAGTGCTCGCCGATCGCGATGACCCACTTCCCCAGCTCGGGGTGCACCACCATGCTCGGGGTGTCGGTGAACAGGCCGTCGGTGTGCCCGGCCAGGATCTTCTCGTTGGCCTTGTCGACGTAGCCGGTGACGTAGCCGTGGTGCAGCAGCGACCAGGCGTCCTTGGCGTAGTAGGTCTCGTCGAAGAGGAAGCGGTCGGGGCGGCCGAGGTGCCACAGCCGCAGGAAGCCGGCGAGCATCGTGACCGCCAGCGTGGCCGCCCAGCCGACGAAGCGGTCGTCGCGGGGGAGGAGCGGGACGAGCCGGCGGCGGGCGCTCGGGACGACCCGGTCGTCCGCGGTCCGCGACAGCCCCATCGTCCTGCGCGGCGGGTCCTCCGTGACGGTCACGGCGCCACTCTACGGACGCCTGCGAGGATTGCCCGGTGATTGCACCGTGACTTCCCCGACGGCCGGCGAGCCCGGCGTGCTCGTCCTCGCCGCGACCCCGATCGGACGCGTCGCCGACGCACCCCCGCGCCTCACCGAGGAGCTCGCGACCGCCGACGTGGTGGCCGCCGAGGACACCCGCCGGCTGAAGCGGCTCACCACCGACCTCGGCGTGGTCGTCCGCGGCCGGGTGGTGTCCTACTTCGAGGGCAACGAGGCCACCCGGACCGCCACCCTGGTCGAGGCGCTCGAGAACGGCGAGCGGGTGCTGCTCGTCACCGACGCCGGGATGCCGTCGGTGTCCGACCCCGGCTACCGGCTCGTCGCCGCCGCCGTCGAGCGGGGCATCGTGGTGACCGCGGTCCCCGGCCCCTCGGCGGTGCTGACCGCGCTGGCCGTCTCCGGTCTGCCGGTGGACCGGTTCTGCTTCGAGGGGTTCCTGCCGCGCAAGGCCGGCGAGCGGTCCCGGCGGCTGGCCTCGCTGGCCGCGGAGCCGCGCACGATGGTGTTCTTCGAGGCCCCGCACCGGACCGAGGTGGCGCTGGCCGCGATGGCCTCCGCGTTCGGCGACGACCGCCGCGGCGCGGTGTGCCGGGAGCTGACCAAGACGCACGAGGAGGTACGCCGCGGCGGCCTCGCCGACCTGGCCGCCTGGGCCGCCGACGGGGTGCGCGGCGAGGTGACGATCGTGGTCGAGGGCGCGACCGCTGCGACCGACCTGCCGACCGACCCGGCCTCGCTCGCCGCCCTCGTGGCCGAGGCCCAGGACGAGGGCGGGCTGACCCGCAAGGACGCGATCCTCGACGTGGCGCGGCGCACCGGGCTGCCCAAGCGCGACGTCTACGACGCGGTCCACAAGATCTAGCCAGGTCGTGCGGCCCCCGCCTCCCCATGCGGAGGGCTCGGCCGCACGACCGGGTGGTCACTAGGCTCGGGGCCCATGAGCGCACCCACCCGCAGCAGGAACGGCGAGGGGCGCGACCGCTCCCGGCCGCCCGCCCCGGAGCCGTTGCCGCACCCCGTGGTCGACAACCACTGCCACCTCGACATCGCCGACGGGCCCGACGGCTCCTGGCTGTCGACCGACGAGGCGCTGGCGGCGGCCACGGCGGTCGGGGTGCCGCGCATCGTGCAGATCGGCTGCGACCTGCCGGGCGCCCGGTGGGCCGTGGAGGCGGCCGGCCGCTACGAGGCCCTCGTGGCCGGCGTCGCCCTGCACCCCAACGAGGCCCCGCAGCTCGCCGCGGCCGGCCGTCTGGACGAGGCGATGGCCGAGATCGAGCGGCTCGCCGAGTCGTCGGACCGGGTCCGCGCGGTGGGGGAGACCGGCCTGGACCACTTCCGCACCGGTGAGGACGGCCGCGCCGCCCAGGAGGAGTCCTTCCGGCGGCACATCGACCTCGCGCGACGGCTGGGGAAGACCCTGGTGATCCACGACCGGGACGCCCACGGCGACGTGCTCCGGGTGCTCGACGAGGAGGGCGTCCCGGACCGCTTCGTCATGCACTGCTTCTCGGGCGATGCGGCCTTCGCGCGGGCCTGCCTCGACCGGGGCGGCTGGCTGTCCTTCGCCGGCACGGTCACCTTCAAGAACGCCGAGCCGCTCCGCGAGGCGCTCCGGATCGCCCCCCAGGACAGGATCCTCGTGGAGACGGACGCGCCGTACCTCACCCCGACGCCCTACCGCGGCCGGCCGAACGCCTCCTACCTCGTCCCGCTCACCGTGCGGGCCATGGCGGACACCCGGGGAGACGACCTGGAGGGGCTCTGCGCGGCCCTCGACCGCAACACCGAGGACGCCTTCGGGGGTTCCTGGTAGGGCCCGGTTTCACCCCGTTTGCGGCGCCGGACGGGCGTGACGTCGGCCACCGTGCCTCGCCTGACCCCCCGACTTGTGCCGATTGTGCGTTTGATATAGGCAGCCTGGGCCACCTATGGTCTAGTACTTGTTGGCCGGGAGCGGGGAAGTTCTCGGGCGGCATCCAGGGGGGTCCACACCGTTTCATCCTGTGCGGGCCCCGTCACGCGGTGAGACCGACAGGTCTCGCGTGTGCCCTGGAGCGTCGCCCCCGCGGCCCGGGGAGCACCACCATTGGAGAAATGTGCGGAGCACGATTGCACACCTGACCAAGTCCAAGGCCGCCCTGGCCGTGATGGTCGCCGCAGTGTTCATGGCAGTCGCCGTCACCGGCGTCGGCTACGCGGCGATGAGCAAGACCGTGAACCTCTCGGTCGACGGCAAGTCCGAGGAGGTCCGCGTCCTCGGCAGCACCGTGCGCGACGTCCTCGAGAGCCAGGACATCTCGGTCGGCGAGCGCGACGTCGTCGCCCCCGGCCTCGACTCCCCGGTCTCCGACGGCACCTCCGTCGCCGTCAAGTACGCCCGTCCCCTGGACGTGAGCGTCGACGGTGACCAGCACCGCTACTGGGTGACCGCGACCGACGTGAGCTCCGCGCTCGAGCAGATCGGCCTCGGCTTCGACAACGCCGAGCTCTCCGCCAGCCGCGGCTCCTCCATCGGCCGCGAGGGCCTCGACCTCGACGTCGTGACGCCGAAGAAGCTCACCGTCAAGATCGGCGGCGACAAGGCCCAGAAGAAGAACATCACCGCGCTGACCGTCGCGCAGGCGCTCGACGAGCTCGGCGTGAAGGTGTCCAAGCTGGACAAGGTCAAGCCGGGCCTCGGCGCCACGCTCGAGGACGGCGACAAGATCGTCTTCACCGACGTCCGCAAGGTCACCAAGCGGGTGACCGAGTCCGTCGACTTCGACACGGTCGAGCGCGAGGACGCGAGCATGTACAGCGACCAGTCGCAGACCGTGCGCGCGGGCCAGGACGGCAGCCGCAAGGTGCTCTACAAGATCACCTTCGTCAACGGCCACGTCGCCCAGCGCAAGGCGCTCGAGGTGACCGTGCTGCGCGCCCCCGTCGACGCGATCATGCGGGTCGGCACGAAGGAGCGCGTCGCGGCGACGAACTTCGCCAGCGGCAGCACCGTGTGGGACCAGCTCGCGCAGTGCGAGTCCGGCGGCAACTGGGCCGCCAACACCGGCAACGGCTACTACGGCGGCCTGCAGTTCAACCTGTCGACCTGGCACTCCTACGGCGGCTCGGGCTACCCGAACCAGAACAGCCGCGAGACCCAGATCGCCATCGCCACCAAGGTGCGCGACGCCAGCGGCGGTTACGGCGCCTGGCCCGCCTGCTCGCAGTCGCTGGGCCTGCCCCAGTAGGTGCACGCCCTGCGTCTAGGCTCACCGCGTGACTGAGCATCCCCGCGACGACGCATCCGCCGGTCCGAGACTCCTCGGGCCGGCGGATGTGCGTTCGCTGGCGGCTGCGCTCGACATCCGGCCGACGAAGCAGCGCGGCCAGAACTTCGTGATCGACGCCAACACCGTGCGCCGCATCGTGAAGGCGTCCGGCGTCGGCCCCGACGACGTGGTGCTCGAGGTCGGTCCCGGCCTCGGCTCGCTGACGCTGGGCCTGCTCGGCGCCGTACGCCGTGTCGTGGCGATCGAGGTCGACCCGGTGCTCGCCCGGGCGCTGCCCGACACGGTGGCGGCCTACGCCCCCGACCACGCCGACCGGTTCGAGGTCGTCGAGGCCGACGCGCTGCGGGTCACCGAGGTCCCCGGCCCGCCGCCCACCGCGCTGGTGGCCAACCTGCCCTACAACGTCTCCGTGCCCGTGCTGCTGCACCTGATGGCGCTGCTGCCGTCGCTGCGGCACGGCCTGGTGATGGTGCAGTCCGAGGTCGCCGACCGGCTGGCCGCGCCGCCCGGGTCGCGCACCTACGGGGTGCCGTCCGCGAAGGCCGCCTGGTTCGCTGAGGTACGTCGTGCCGGCGCGGTCGGGCGCAACGTCTTCTGGCCCGCGCCCAACGTCGACTCCGGCCTGGTCGCCTGGGAGCACCGCGACCCGCCGGCCGTGTCCGTGTCGCGCGAGCAGGTCTTCGCGGTGATCGACGCCGCCTTCGCGCAGCGGCGCAAGACGCTGCGCTCCACGCTGAAGGGGATGGCCGGGTCCGCCGAGGCCGCCGAGGCCGCGCTCGCGCACGCCGGGGTCGACCCCCAGGTGCGCGGCGAGCAGCTCGGCATCACCGAGTTCGCGGCGATCGCCGAGGGGCTCGCCCGGGAGACAGCGCCGTGACGGCCGCCTGGGTCACCGCGTCCGCACCGGCCAAGATCAACCTCCACCTGGGGGTCGGCCCGGTGCGCCCGGACGGCTACCACCCGCTCGCGACCGTCTACCAGGCGATCGGCCTGCTCGACGAGGTCACGGTCGCCCCGGCGCCGGCGTACTCCGTGACGGTGACCGGCACCCGCGGCCTCACGCTGACCGACGTCCCGCTGGACGGCACCAACATCGCGATCCGGGCGGCGAAGCTGCTGGCCGAGGAGGCGGGGGTGCACGGTGCGGTCTCGGTCCGCATCGACAAGGGCATCCCCGTCGCCGGCGGGCTGGCCGGTGGCTCGGCCGACGCGGCCGCGACCCTGGTCGCGTGCGACGCGCTCTGGGGCCTCGAGACGCCGCGCGAGCAGCTGATGAAGCTCGCGGCGCAGCTCGGCAGCGACGTGCCGTTCGCGCTGCAGGGCGGCACCGCGGTCGGCACCGGACACGGCGAGCTCGTGGCGCCGGCGATGGCGCGCGGGGAGTACTGGTGGGTGGTCGTCGAGTCGCCCGACGGGCTCTCCACCCCGGCTGTCTACCGCGAGTTCGACGTGGTGCACGCCGGCGAGCCCGTGCCCGAGCCGCAGATCCCCGACGAGCTGATGGAGGCGCTGCGCGCCCACGACCTCGAGAAGCTCGCGCTCACCGTGCAGAACGACCTCGAGGCCGCGGCGCTGCGGCTGCGCCCGGCGCTGGCCGAGGTCCTCACCGCCGGGATGGACGCGTCCGCGCTCGGCGCCCTGCTGTCCGGCTCGGGGCCGACCTGCCTGTTCCTCTGCGACGGCAGGAAGCACGCCCACCAGGTCGTCGCGACGCTGCGCGCGGCGGGCGTCGGGCCGGTGTCGGCGGCGCGCGGACCCGTCCCGGGTGCGCGCGTGGAACGGGTGGGCTGAGCCGTGGCGGTGGCGAACCTGGTCAGCCTCGAAGGGGTGCACAAGTCCTACGGCATCCGCCCGCTCCTCGACGGCGTCTCCCTCGGCGTCGGCGCGGGCGAGCGCATCGGCGTCGTCGGCCGCAACGGCGACGGCAAGACCACCCTGCTCCGGCTGCTCGGCGGCCTGGAGGAGGCCGACGAGGGGCGGATCTCGCGCAACCGCGGGCTGCACCTCGGCTACCTCACCCAGGGCGACGACCTCGACCCGTCGGCCACGGTGCGGGCGGCCGTGCTCGGCGACCGGGCCGACCACGAGTGGGCCGCGGACAGCACCACCCGCGAGGTCGTCGAGGTCCTGCTCGCCGGCGTCTCGCTCGAGCGGGTCGTCGACGGGCTCTCCGGCGGCGAGCGGCGGCGCTGCTCGCTGGCCCGGCTGCTGCTCGAGGACCACGACCTGGTGATCCTCGACGAGCCGACCAACCATCTCGACGTCGAGGCGGTGGCCTGGCTGGCGGCGCACCTGGTGCGGCGTACCTCCGCCCTCGTCGTGGTCACCCACGACCGCTGGTTCCTCGACGCGGTCTGCGAGACCACCTGGGAGGTCCACGACGGTCTCGTCGACGTGTACGACGGCGGCTACGCGGCCTTCGTGCTGGCCAAGGCCGAGCGGCAGAGGCAGGCCGCGGCGTCGGAGTCACGCCGGCAGAACCTGATGCGCAAGGAGCTGGCCTGGCTGCGCCGTGGGGCGCCGGCGCGCACGTCGAAGCCGAAGTTCCGCATCGACGCCGCGACCGCGCTGATCGAGGACGAGCCGCCGCCCCGCGACCGGCTGGAGCTGCAGCGGTTCGCCGCGCAGCGCCTCGGCAAGGACGTGCTCGACGTGGAGGACGTGGACCTGGTCCGCGGCACCCGGACGCTGCTGTCCCACGCCACCTGGCGGCTCGGGCCGGGCGACCGGGTCGGGCTCGTCGGCGTCAACGGAGCCGGCAAGACCTCGGTGCTCAACCTGCTGTCCGGTTCGCTGCAGCCCTCGGCGGGCCGGGTGCGGACCGGTCGCACGGTCGCGCTCGCGCACCTCACCCAGGCGCTCGACGACCTGGACCCCGAGGACCGGGTGCTCGACGCGGTGGAACAGATCAAGCGCGTCACCAAGGTGGCCGGTGGCGAGATCACCGCCTCCTCGATGCTGGAGCGGTTCGGCTTCACCGGCGACCGGCTGACCGCCCGGATCGGCGACCTGTCGGGTGGCGAGCGGCGGCGTTTCCAGATGCTCAAGCTGCTGCTCGAGGAACCCAACGTGCTGCTCCTCGACGAGCCGACCAACGACCTCGACATCGAGACGCTCAACGTCCTGGAGGACTTCCTCGACGGCTGGCCCGGCACGCTCGTGGTGGTCTCGCACGACCGCTACTTCCTCGAGCGGGTCTGCGACTCGGTCTGGGCGCTGCTCGACGACGGGAAGATCTCGATGCTGCCGCGCGGTGTCGACGAGTACCTCGAGCGTCGGGAGGCCGCTCTCCGCGCCGGCGCGGTCGGCTCCACCCGCCCCGAGCCCTCCGACGGGCCCGGTGCGCCGGCTGCTCCGGCTGCTCCGGCCGTGTCGCAGCAGGAGATCCGGGAGGCGCGCAAGGCCCTGGCCCGGGTCGAGAAGCAGCTGGCCAAGGCGACGGCGCGCGAGGAGACCCTGCACGCGCAGCTCGCCGAGCACGCCGCGGACTACGAGAAGCTCGCCGAGCTCCATGTCGCGCTGCGCGAGGTCGCTGGCCAGAAGGAAGCGCTCGAGGAGGAGTGGCTCGAGGCCGCCTCCGTCCTCGAGTAGGCCGGCACCACCTGCGGCCCCGCCCCGGTTCTGCACGAGAAGCACCTCTGGCCGCTCGCGGAGGTGCTTCTCGTGCAGAAGCGGGTCAGTCGCGCTCGAAGGGGAGGACGAGGGTGCGCAGCAGGGCGGCGAGGCGCTGCTGGTCCGCGGCGTCGAGTCCGCCCAGCAGGGCGCGCTCGCGGTCGAGCAGGCCGGACAGGGCGCCGTCGACGGTGGTCCGGCCGCGCTCGGTGAGCCGGACCAGGACGCCGCGCCGGTCGTGCGGGTCCGGGAGCCGCTCCACGAGCCCGCGGGCGGCGAGCCGGTCGACGCGGTTGGTCATCGTGCCGCTGGTCACCAGCGTCTCCTTGAGCAGGCGGCCGGGAGAGAGCTCGTAGGGGGCGCCGGCGCGACGCAGCGCCGCCAGGACGTCGAACTCCCAGGGCTCGAGGTCGTGCTCGGAGAACGCCTGCCGGCGGGCCCGGTCGAGATGGTGGCCGAGCCGGCTGACCCGGCTGAGCACCTCCATCGGGCGCAGGTCGAGGTCCGCGCGCTCGCGCGCCCACGCCTCGACCAGCCGGTCCACCTCGTCCTGCATGCGGCCAGTCTACTCGTGAAGATTCTTGACATCGAGACAAACGGCGACAGGCGGGTGTATCTTGACGTCAAGAGACTTGCTGTCGATCGGGAGGACCGCGTGCACACCTGGGACCCGGAGCGCTACCTCGCGTACGCCGACGAGCGGGGCCGGCCGTTCGTCGAGCTGGTCGCCCGTATCGGCGCCACCGACCCGCGACGGGTCGTCGACCTCGGCTGCGGTCCCGGCAACCTGACGGTGCTGCTCAAGGAGCGCTGGCCACGGCGCTGACGTGGCCGGGGTGGACTCCTCGCCGGAGATGGTCGCCGCGGCGCGGTCCGTGGCAGGCGTCGGGTTCTCGGTGGGCGACGTGCGCACCTGGCGAGCCGGCCGAGCCGGTCGACGTGCTCGTCTCCAACGCGACCCTGCAGTGGGTCCCCGGCCACCTCGACCTGCTGCCGCGACTCGTCGGACACGTCCGCCCGGGCGGCTGGCTCGCGTTCCAGGTGCCCGGCAACTTCGACGAGCCGAGCCACACGATCCGGCGCGACCTGGCGGCGGAGGAGCCCTACGTCGCGCACACCGCCGGTGTCGCCACGCCCGACGCCTTCGACGCGGCGACCTACCTCGAGCTGCTGGCCGGCCTCGGCTGTGCGGTCGACGCGTGGGAGACGACGTACCTCCACGTGCTGTCCGGCGACGACCCCGTCTTCACGTGGGTCTCGGGCACGGGTGCCCGGCCGACCCTGCAGGCGCTGCCCGACGAGCTGCGGCCGGCGTTCGAGGACGAGTTCAGGCGCCGGCTGCGCGAGGCCTACCCGCCCGGTCCGGCCGGGGACGGTGCTGCCCGTTCCGGCGGGTCTTCGTCGTCGCGCAGGTGCCCGCATGAGCGCGCTGCTGATCCGGGAGGCGCGGCCCGAGGACCTCGAGGCGGTCGTCGCGCTGCTGCACGAGGACGTCATCCGCGAGGTCGACGAGTCCGAGGTGCCCGCCTCGTCGTACGCCGCCGCGTTCGGGGAGATCTGCGGCGACGACCACCAGGACCTGCTGGTCGGCGAGGTCGACGGTGAGGTCGTCGCCACCGCGCAGCTCACCTGGGTGCGGCACCTGACCTACGTGGGCGGGCTGATGTGCACCGTCGAGTCCGTCCGGGTGCGCTCGGACCTGCGCGGCCGCGGGCTGGGCCGCGAGCTCATCGAGCACGTCCTCGACCGGGCCCGCGAGCGCGGTGCCGCCCGGGTCGAGCTGACCACCAACGCGCAGCGGACGCGCGCGCAGGAGTTCTACCGAGGGCCTCGGTTTCGTGGCCTCGCACGTCGGGATGAAGTACTACCTGGGAGGGAAGTCATGAGGCTCCACCACGTGCAGGTGTCGTGCCCCGCGGGCGGCGAGGACGCGGCACGCCGGTTCTACGGCGACGTGCTCGGCATCCCCGAGGTCGAGAAGCCGCCGGTGCTCGCGGCGCGCGGCGGCTGCTGGTTCCGCGGCGACGGCGTCGAGGTCCACGTCGGTGTCGAGGAGGGCTTCGCGCCCGCGAGGAAGGCGCACCCGGCGTTCGTGCTCGACGACGTCGCGGCGCTGGAGCAGGTCGCCGTGCTCGCCGAGCGGGCCGGCTTCCCGGTGACCTGGGACGGGGACTTCCCGGGCTACCGCCGGTTCCACACCGCCGACGGCAACGGCAACCGGGTGGAGTTACTGGCCAGTCTCTGACATCTGGACTCGCAGCCTGCGCTCGACGAAGGTTACGGTGGCGTAGGTAGGCCCGCCTCTGGGTCTCGGAGGGAGGCACGATGAGCGCGACGATGACCCAGACCCAGATGCTGCTCGAGCTCGAGCAGGTCGTGGAGGAGAACCTCAACCGGCACCTCACGGTGGCCAAGGAGTGGTTCCCGCACGAGTACGTCCCGTGGAGCGACGGCCGCAACTTCGACGGCCCGCTGAACGGTGACGCGTGGTCGCCCGAGGACTCGAAGATGTCCGACGTGGCGCGGTCGTCGCTGATCGTGAACCTGCTGACCGAGGACAACCTGCCGAGCTACCACCACGAGATCGCGTCGCTGTTCGGCCGCGACGCCGCGTGGGGGAGCTGGGTGCACCGCTGGACCGCCGAGGAGGGTCGGCACGGCATCGCGATCCGCGACTACCTGCTCACCTCGCGCGCCGTCGACCCGACCGAGCTCGAGCGGCTGCGGATGGACCACATGTCCACCGGCTACGAGTCGGCGCACTCCCAGGACCTCGTGCGCTCGCTGGCCTACGTCTCCTTCCAGGAGCTGGCCACCCGGGTCTCGCACCGCAACACCGGCAAGCTGACCGACGACCCCGTCGCCGACGCGCTGCTCGCCAAGGTCGCGGCCGACGAGAACCTGCACATGATCTTCTACCGCAACCTGCTGCAGGGTGCGCTCGAGCTCGACCCCAACCACACGATGCGCGCGATCACCGACGTGGTGAAGCAGTTCGCGATGCCCGGCACCGACATCGCCGGCTTCCAGCGCAAGGCCGTGCAGATGGCCGTCGCCGGCGTCTACGACCTGCGCCAGCACAAGGACGACGTGGTCGCCCCGGTGCTCCGGTTCTGGAACGTCTTCGAGATCGAGGGTCTCGACGCCGAGGGCGAGCAGGCCCGGCAGGAGCTCGCCGAGTTCCTGGAGGAGCTGGAGAAGCAGGCGCTGCGCTTCGAGGACAAGCGCGACGTCCTCAAGGCGCGGATGGCCGCCCGCTGTAAATCGAGTCGCCGG
>CAVRMN010000022.1:0-8124 GCA_963721855.1 uncultured Actinomycetota bacterium
ATGGACGCCGCCTGATGGTGCGCCACCTGCGCTGAGCGCGGAGGCGGCGCACCATCGGGGGAGCCTCAGACGACCCGGAGGGTGCCGGCGCGCGTGCGTCGTGGTCGACGTCGTGGTCGACGTCGACGGGGGCTTCGTGCCCGCCACCCAGGTGGACCGCTTGTCCCAGATGTGGTTGAAGTTCTTGCGGTAGTTCCAGAACACACCACGGCGGTGGATGTGCACGGTGATCTCGTCGCCGTTCAGCGACCGGTCGGACCAGTTCTGCGAGCCGGTCCACACGTGCCAGCCGGACTTCGTCCGGATCCGGCCGCCGAGGATCATGTACTTGTCGTGCGTGAAGACGTCGATCTTGCCGTTGTTGTTGCGGTCGGCGTCGGGCGTCTTGATCAGCACGCCGTTGTTGGCGAGGATCCGCACCACCTTGCCGCCCGCGTTGCTCTCCAGCACCTGGATGTTGCAGCCATGGCGGCTCAGGTCGGCGACCTTGCGGGCCAGGTAGACACCGCGGGTGCCGTTCCAGCCATACATGTTGATCCGGACCATCGTGCGGCCGGCGATGCCCGCGCCGTCGGCGTAGTCCTTGCAGCGCACGCTGTTGAGCCGGCCCATGATCGGGTCGTCGGACTCGGTCGTGTCGTAGCGGGGGTAGACGTTGATGGTGAAGTCGCCGATCGACTTGCTGATGAACGGGTGCTTCACGGCGCGGTCACGCTTCATCTGGTCGAACACGTCGACGAAGAAGTTGTGCAGCACCTTGCGGTCCGTGGTCGAGTAGAGGTCGTTCCACTGGGTCTTGGCCGCGAAACCGGTGAGGTTCACCGAGCCGAACATCACGATGTGACGCGCCTGGCCGGCGTGCGTGAACAGGTAGAACTTCGAGTGCAGGTTGCCGCGCTTGCCGCGGCAGGAGTTCACGCAGATCCGCAGGAAGCTTCGCTTGGTCGTGTCCGTGCCGAGCGCCTTCTGCAGGCGCTTGGTCTGGTAGGACGTCCAGTTGTCGTTGAGCAGGACCTGCACGTGCACGCCGCGCCGGTGGGCGGCGATCAGCGCGTCGGTGGCGTCCTTGCGGTCGTTGGAGTAGGCCGCGATGCGGATCGTCGACCCCTTGTGGGCCGACTCGATGGTCCTGGTGATCGAGTTGAGCAGCCGTTCCTTGGCCGCCATGTCACCCCAGGGGTTGTTGAACGTGGCCCCGTCGTCGGGGGTGTACGCCTGGGCGCCGGAGGCGGTGACGGTGAGGACCAGTGCGGCCGTCGTGAGGACGGTGCCGAGCTTCTTCCACAAGATGAGGGGTTCCCCCGTTTCGTTGTCCCGAGTGCGGCCGCAGGGCGGAGTCCCCTGGGGCCGTCGATTGCCCGACCAGGCTAGGACATGCGGGAGAACCGGGACGCGGAGGTCCGTTCAGCGGAAGGCGATCAGAGCCAGCGGGTCCACTTGGTCCACACGTAGTCGAAGTTGGTGACGTACTTCGTGTAGGCGCCGCGCTTCGGGATGCGGATCACGACCTCGTCGTTGATCATCCCCATCCCGGACCAGTTCTCGGAGCCGGTCCAGACGTTGTAGCCCATCCCGCCGCGCCAGCCGCCGCTGAGCGCCATGTACTTCTGGTGGGTGAACACCTCGTACGCCGTGTCGTCGAAGCCGGTCGCCTCGTTCTTGTCGAGGTCCAGGTCGGCGCTCTTGACCAGCACCCCGCCCCGCTTCAGCGTGCCGACGATCTTGCGACCGGCGGCGCTGACGATGACCCGCACGTCGCAGCCGCTCTTGTCGAGCTCGGCCACCTTCTTGGCGAGGTAGAGGCCGCGGTCGGCGCCCCAGCCGTACATCACGATGCGGATGACCGTGTGCCCGTTGCTCCCGGTCCCGCCGGTCGCGGTGCAGTGCACCCCGTTGAGCCGTGCCATCACCGGGTCGTTGGCCTCGGTGGTGTCGTAGTGCGGGAAGAACTCGTTCTCGTAGTCGCCCGCGGTGCGGTGCACGTAGGGATCCTCGAGCTTCCGGTCGCGGACGAGCTGCTCGAAGATCTTCGTGTAGAGGTCGCGCAGCTCCGGCTGCTCCGTCGCGGTGTACATGTCGTTCCACTGGGTCCGGGCGCCGTAGCCGGTGGTGTTCGCCGAGCCGACCATCACCACGTCCTTGGCCTTGCCGGCCTTGGAGAACAGGTAGAACTTCATGTGCTGGTTGCCGGCGCCGCCGCGGCAGGACCCCTGGCAGATCGCGATGAAGCTGCGGCGGTTGGTGTCCCGGCCGATCGCCCGGAGCAGGCGGTTGGTGGCCGGGGAGGTCCAGTTGTCGTTGAGGACCATCTGCACGTCGACGCCGCGCTTGTGCGCCGCGATCAGCGCGTCGACGACGTCCGGCCGGTCGTTGGAGTAGGCGGCGATCCGGATGATCGAGTCCTTCGGCGTCGAGTTGATCGTCCCGACGATGTGGTTGATGATCCGGTCCTTCTCGGCCGTGCTCCCGCGCGGGTTGTTGAAGATCGGCCCCGGTGCCGGCGTGTACGCCGACGCGGCGCCGGCGAACGTGGTGAGGACGACGAGCACAGTGGTCAGCACGGCACTGGCTTTGCGGAGCATGGCGGGGGACTCTCTGAGGGCGCGACGAGACGGATAAAGCTCCCAAATTGAAGCACAGGCAGCGGTCCCGGACGGGTCAGTCAGGCGTGTCCGCGCGGACGAGCTGGTCCTCGATGTGGCAGGGGCGCGCCACGGTCAGGCCGGCGGCGAGCTGGGGGACCGTGAGCGCGATCAGCGCGGAGAGGGGCACCGTCCAGCCGCCGCTGAGGTCGTAGAGCAGCCCGACGCCGAACGGGCCGACCGCCGCGATCAGGTAGCCGACCGACTGGGTGAAGCCCGAGAGTGCGGCCGTGCCGGCCGGCGTGCGGGAGCGCAGGCCGATGAGCGTGAGCACGACCGGGAACACCGTGGTGCCGACGCCGATGACCACGGCCCACAGCCAGGCGCCCTGCACCGGCGCCAGGATGAGGCCGAGGTAGCCGACCGGGTAGCAGGCGACCAGCACGGAGATGAGCACGGTCTGGTCGTGCAGCCGTGCCGACAGCGACGGCAGCCAGAACGACAGCGGGATGCTCACCCCGGTCACGACGCCGAGCAGCAGGCCCGCCGTACCGGCGCTGAAGCCGGCGTCGCGGTACACCTGCGCGAACCAGCCGAAGATCGCGTAGGCCTGCATGGACTGCAGCCCGAACAGGGCGGCCATCGCCCAGCCGAGGCGGGTGCGTGCCACCGCTCGCAGCGTGACGGTGTGCGGCGCGTCCTCGGGGGACTGGTCGTGGCGCAGCAGCCCGAACCAGGGGACCGCCGCCACCAGGGCGGTCAGCGCCCACACGCCGAGGCCCCAGCGCCACGAGCCCAGCTCCTCGCTCACCGGGACCGTGAGGACGGAGGCGGAGGTGAGGCCGACCGCCAGCGAGGTCGTGTACAGCGACGTCATCAGGCCGATGCGCTGCGGGAAGTGCAGCTTGATCAGTGAGGGGAGCAGCACGTTCGCGGTGGCCATCCCGCCCAGCGCCAGGAGCGAGAACGCCAGCAGCACGGCGACCGAGTCGGTCCGGGCCCGCAGCGACAGCCCGACCACCACGGCGACGAGCGCGATCAGGGTGACCCGGTGGATGCCGACCACGCGGGCGAGCGCGGGTGCGAGGGCGCCGAACGAGGCGAAGGCCAGCACGGGGAGGGTGGTGAGCACGCCGGCGATGGTCGGCGACATGCCCAGCCCGTCGCGCATCTCGTGCAGCACGGGACCCACGCTGACCGCGGCGGGGCGGAGGTTGAAGGCGAGAACGACGATGCCGACCGCGACCAGGATGCGGGCGGCCCGGCTCTCCTGGTGCTCCTCCGCCTCGATCGTCACCGGGTCATCGTGCGGGAGCCCGCCCCGGCCGACCAAATCCCCGGGCCGGTCCCTACGCTGGGCCGGTGCGTGAGCAACCCGAGCAGCAAGCCCCCCCGGTCCAGCGGCTCCGGATCCGTTACGCCAAGCGAGGACGGCTGCGGTTCACCAGCCACCGTGACTTCTCCCGCGCGTTCGAGCGTGCCCTGGTCCGGTCGCGGGTGCCGGTCGCCTACTCCTCGGGCTTCAACCCGCACCCCCGGATCTCCTACGCCAACGCGGCCCCCACCGGGGCGGCCAGCGAGGGGGAGTACCTCGAGATCGGCCTCGCCGAGACAGTCGACCCCGCCGGCGGTGCTGACCGCCCTCGACGAGGCGCTCCCCGACGGCCTGGACGTGCTCGAGGTGGTCGAGTCGTCGGGTGGCTCCCTCGCCGACCGGCTGGAGGCCAGCGTCTGGCGGATCACCGTGCCGGGCCTGGACCCGGAGGAGGCGGCCGTCGCGGTGCAGCGGTTCCTCGACGCGGAGCACGTCACGGTCGAGCGGATGACCAAGAAGGGACTGCGGAGCTTCGACTGCCGGGAGGCGGTGGTGTCCCTCGCCGCGCGGTCCGGGCCTGCTTCGGCCCCGGTGTGTGCGATACTCGAAGTGGTCCTACGGCACGGAACACCGTCCGTGAGACCCGACGACGTCCTCGCCGGACTGCGCGACATCGCCGGACTCCAGGCTGGCTCCGCTCCTTTGCACGAGCGGTTGGCCCAGGGTCCGCTGGACGCACAGAACGGCACGGTGGGTGATCCGTTGGCGCACGACCGCGACACGGCGTGACTGAAGGTGACAGCTTCGGTCGTACTTTTCGCCGCTGACCGCGGAACGCGCCGCTCGGCTTCCCAAGACGTGAACAAACGGGGGACGTCGCCGCCGCTCCGAGCTGGGCTGACACCTCTGCCGACGCTCGGGGCTCATCCGCAGGCTTGCGTCTCGCCGGTTCGCCGGCCGGGACGACTGACACGCTCCCGGCGTGGTGCACATCCACATCTGTGCTCACCGGGGGCATAGGAGAGCAGATGCTCGACGCTGAGAACCCGGCCGAAAACAGCGAGGCCACCCCCCAGAGCCCAGAGGCCGACGCCTCCGAGCCCGCCAAGAAGGCGGCGAAGAAGGCTCCGGCCAAGAAGGCCGCCGCCAAGAAGACCGCCGCGAAGAAGGCTCCCGCCAAGAAGGCGGCGACCAAGAAGACCGCCGCCGCCGACGTGCCCGCCCCGGAGATGCTCCCGGTCGAGGCCCCGGCTCCGGAGAGCCCCGACCGACACACCCGAGGCGCCGGCCGCCAAGAAGACCGCGAAGAAGGCGGCCGCCAAGAAGGCCCCGGCCAAGAAGGCCGCCGCGAAGAAGACCACCGCGAAGAAGGCCGCCGCCGAGGCGGCACCCGCTGACATCACGCCCGCCGAAGCCCCCGCTGAGGAGTCCCCGGCCGAGGAGTCGGCTGCCGCCGCGAAGGCGCCCGCGATCGCGGTGCCGCTGTTCCAGCCGCCGGCTGCCTCCAAGGCAGCTGCCCCGCGCCGGCGGAAGGCCGAGCCGGCCGCCACCGAGGCGGACGCCGAGGCCGAGGTGGTCGAGGAGCCCTCCGAGGAAGCCCCCGCCGCGCGCGGCGGTGCCCGCAAGACGGCCGCGAAGAAGACTGCGGCGAAGAAGGCTTCCGCCCGCACGGCCCCGGCTCAGGACGAGTCCGAGCCGGCGGAGAGCGCCGAGGACGAGACCGACGAGTCCGAGGACGAGTCCGACGAGCAGACGGGCGGCAACCGCCGCCGTCGCCGCCGCGGCGGCCGCCGCCGTCGCAAGAGCGGCGACTCCGAGGGTCAGCAGGACGGCGACGAGTCGGACGAGTCCGAAGGTTCCGACTCCGCGCAAGCCCAGACCCAGACCCAGGGTCAGGGTCAGGGCGACCGTGACGAGAACGGTGGCGGGGAGAGCCCCTCGAGCCGACGCCGGCGTCGTCGTCGCCGCACCGGCGACGACGGGGACAACGGGTCCGACGACCCGGAGAACACCGTCACCCGGGTGCGCAAGCCCCGTGCCGCCGAGGACGAGATCACCGCGCTGCACGGCTCGACCCGTCTCGAGGCCAAGAAGCAGCGCCGCCGCGAAGGCCGCGAGGCCGGCCGCCGTCGTGCCCCGATCGTGAGCGAGGCGGAGTTCCTCGCCCGTCGCGAGGCCGTCGACCGGGTGATGGTGATCCGGCAGAAGAAGGACCTGACCCAGATCGCCGTGCTCGAGGACAAGGTCCTCGTCGAGCACTACGTGGCGCGCGAGTCGCAGACGTCGCTGATCGGCAACGTCTACCTCGGCCGCGTGCAGAACGTGCTCCCCTCCATGGAGGCCGCGTTCATCGACATCGGCAAGGGCCGCAACGCCGTGCTCTACGCCGGCGAGGTCAACTGGGACGCGCTCGGCGCCGGCAACGGCCCGCGCAAGATCGAGCAGGTGCTCAAGTCCGGCCAGGCGGTGCTGGTGCAGGTCACCAAGGACCCCATCGGCCACAAGGGCGCCCGGCTGACCAGCCAGATCAGCCTGCCCGGCCGGTTCCTGGTCTACGTCCCGGACGGCAACACCAGCGGGATCTCCCGCAAGCTGCCCGACACCGAGCGCACCCGGCTCAAGAACCTCCTCAAGGAGATCGTCCCCGACACCGCAGGCGTGATCGTGCGCACCGCGGCCGAGGGCGCGAGCGAGGACGAGCTCACCCTCGACGTGGAGCGGCTCACCGCGCGCTGGGCCGACATCGAGTCGAAGGTCGAGAAGGGCAACGCACCCCAGCTCATGTACGGCGAGCCCGACCTCACCCTCAAGGTGGTCCGGGACCTGTTCACCGAGGACTTCGGCAAGCTCGTGGTCTCCGGCGACGACGCCTGGGACATGGTCGACAACTACGTCGGCCACGTGGCACCGGACCTGGCCGAGCGCCTCGAGCGCTACGAGGGCAACGAGGACGTCTTCGCGGCCTACCGCATCGACGAGCAGATCGCCAAGGCGCTCGACCGCAAGGTGTGGCTGCCCTCCGGTGGCTCGCTGGTCATCGACCGCACCGAGGCGATGACCGTCGTCGACGTGAACACCGGCAAGTTCACCGGATCCGGGGGCAACCTCGAGGAGACGGTGACCAAGAACAACCTGGAGGCGGCCGAGGAGATCGTCCGCCAGCTCCGGCTCCGCGACATCGGCGGCATCATCGTCGTCGACTTCATCGACATGGTGCTCGAGAGCAACCGGGACCTGGTGCTGCGCCGGATGGTCGAGTGCCTCGGCCGCGACCGCACGCGTCACCAGGTCGCCGAGGTGACCTCGCTCGGACTGGTCCAGATGACCCGCAAGCGGATCGGCACCGGCCTCCTCGAGGCGTTCAGCGAGAGCTGTGAGCACTGCCAGGGGCGCGGCCTGATCGTGCACCACGAGCCCGTCGAGAGCAGGAAGAAGCAGGACGAGGAGCCGCGTCGCAACCGTCGTGGCCGCGGTCGCGGAGATGACGACCAGGACACCCACGGCAACGGGTCCTCGGCGCCGTCCCCCAAGGACGTCGCGGCGATGGCCAAGGCGGCTCCGGCCGAGGTCACGGAGGAGGCGGCCGAGGAGGCCGCCGCCGAGGACCGCGTAGCGGAGTCCGGCCGGCAGGGCGACCGTGACCGCTCCGGAGGACGGGGCGAGGGCTCCGGCCGCCGCAGTCGCAGCCGGGGCGACCGTGGCGGTCGCGGCGAGACCGAGAAGCCGGCGCCCGACACCTCGGAGCAGCAGGGTGCAACGCCCGAGCCCGAGCCCGAGGCCGTCGAGTCGGCAGCCGCGGCCACGAGCCCGGCCGCGGCGCGTCCGGAGGAGCAGGAGCGGGCCGAGCAGCCCGCCGCCCGCACCCGGAGTCGCTCCGGTCGTGGGTCGAGCCGTCGCGAGGCCGGTCCGCCGGCGCAGGCCACCGAGGCCGCGATCGTGGTGGTCCCGGCGGTCGAGCCGTCGGCCACCCAGCCGGACGGCTCCAGCGCCGCCACGGCTGCCGAACCGGCAGCGGAGACGGCGCCGCCCGCTCCGCGGATCGTGACGTCGACCCGCCGCAAGGTTGCCCGTCGTCCGGCAGGACCGCCCGTGGGCGGCCCGGGGGACACGGTGACGGCCGACGCCGGCGAGGTCTCCCTGAACGGTTCCGGCAGCCCCGCCGAGGACTCCACGGAGGACCGGTCCGCCGGCGGCTCCACGGACGAGTCCGGAGTGCCGGACGCGGCC
>CAVRMN010000023.1:0-85170 GCA_963721855.1 uncultured Actinomycetota bacterium
GCCTCGAGGTCGATCCGGTCGAGTCTGCGTACGTCGGTCATGGGGCTGTCCTTTCACATGTTCGCCCGGGCCTCGCGCCGGGCGCTGTCGAACTCATCGCGATCACGGATCGGCCACATCGCCTGCCCGATCGCCAGCACCCCGCGTGCCGGCAGTGGCACGCCGCCGATGACGGGGTTCTCACGCAGCCGGGTCGGACTGCCCATGTCCACGCCGTCGAGGACCGCACTCGACTCGTCGACGAGGTACATCCGCTGCGGCATCAGGAGACCGGAGTGGCCGCTCGGCATCACCCCGGACATCTGCAGACGTCCCATCCCCAGCGCTTGCGCGAGCCGCTCGCGGGCCCGCACGAGTGCGGGTGGTCGCCAGCTGGAGAGCGGCATCGCGGCGCTGAGCGGATTGAGCACCCCCATCAACGGTGAGCGCGCGGCGGTCACGATCCAGTCCACCGCCGGCTGGTCCATGGTGATGTGAAGGGTGTAGGGACCCGTCCACTCGAGGTCGATCCGGGCTGCGCCGACGTACTCGCACGCCGGGCCGTAGTAGCGCGGACAGGCATGCTCGACCCGCGCCGCATCGGCGTAGATCGACCAGCGGGCCTCGGGGTCGCGGTGCCACAACGTCCGATACGGGCCGAAGGAGCTCTGTGGGAACACCCGAAGCGCGAGCACGTGCCCGGAGTCGAACGGCAGGCCGAATACGCCCCAGCCTCGGACGTACTCGTGATCAGGCCAGGGCGCCTCGCCCATGCCCGGATCGATCGCGGTGGTCAGGGTGGCCGGACTGCGCATCGGTTGCTCGCTTCAGTAGCTGAATGTCACGGCCGGATCGTCACCGATCCAGTTCCACATCGGCACGGTTCCGTTGAGCTCGGCGCCGACGATCAGGTCGGAGGCCGCGAGTTGCTTGGCGTTGAAGCAGATCGGGCAGACGTAGTAGGTCCCGCCGGCCGCCTCGAACCGCTTCATCAGCTCGGTCAGCGGAGGACAGCCGTCGCACGCCGTCCCCGTAGCGACGCCTGGAACGGCCAGGCGGACCGCCTCCTTGGTGAGGAAGAACAGGGTCTCGCGGCCGGTCTCGGCGGCGCCGACGGCCACCAGGAATGCCACCGTCACTTTCTCCGCATCCTCCAGCCCGGTGCTGAGGCTGATCACTGCTTTGGCCATCGCTACTTGCCTCCTCGGAACCCGTGTCGACGCCACGGTCGCGGCGTCACGACAGCCACGCTAGGAGCGCAGCCAGGCCGCGTCGTCGGGCAAACTCCCTACGAATCGGAAGATAGAACTCGGGGCGTACGAATCCAGGCCTAGGAGTGCGGCCTGTCGTCGAACCCGCCGACCAGGCCGTTTCGCAGTGCGAAGAGGGTGGCGGTGGAGCGACTGGACGCGCCAGTCTTGGCGTAGATGCGCTCGATGTGGGTGCCCGCGGTCTTGCGTGAGATTCCGAGTTGGGCGGCGATGTCGCTGGTCGCGGCACCGCGGGCGATCAGGCCAAGGACTTCGATCTCACGCGGGGTCAGGCCGGCCGGTCCGGCCACGCGCCGTCGGGTCCCACCGCCCGCTGCCGCCAGGACGGCGTCCGCTGCAGCCTGGTCGAACCGTCCGGCTGCGATCTCGGCGCGGATCACGCCGGTGGCCTCCTTGAGCGTGCGGGCAGGGCGATCGGATCGAGGCTCGACCAACTCGTGGAAGGCGCACGCGGCCGCCAGGATCCGACCCGGCAGCGGAATCGCCTGACCACTCACGCCGCGGTGGTAGCCGCTGCCGTCCATCCGCTCGTGGGCCAGTCCCGCGATAGCCCCCACCCGAGCAAGCGCCCTGGGACGGGCCAGCACCCGCTCAGTGAAGTACGACGCCACGCGCAGCCGCTCCTGCTCGGTCGCGGTCAGCGCCGTCGGCTTGTCCAGGATCGCCGCGGTGACACCGTGCAAACCGACGTCGTGGACCAGCCCAGCCCGGTAGATCACCTTCACCTCGCCGGCGGGCAGCCGGAGCAGTCGGGCTGCTTCGGCAGACAGGTCGGCGACGCCCCGCGAGTGGCCCGCGCGGGACGGACAGCGCAGGTCGGTGAAGTCTGCCAACGCCACCAGGGCGGCGTCGAAGTCTTCGTCGCCGAGTCGACAAGCGAGACCCGGCTCCTGGGAGAAGAGCTCGAACGCGTCGTGCTCGTCGCTGGCACCAGGCAGCACCTCGGCCGCGGTCGAGCAGAACGCATCGACCAGGCGGGGATCGAACTGGCTACCTGAGCGGGCCCGCGCGACCTCTACGGCGGCCGCGACGCCACCGCGCCGGTGGTGCACCTCGACAACGTCAGCGAGATGGAAGAGCCGGACGACCAAGGCGATTTGCTCGCCACGAACACCACGTGGGACCCCCTGGCCGTCCCAGCGCGCGAAGAATTGCCGGACCGCCTCGGACGTCTCCGCGGGAAGACCGAGCTGATCGGACAACGTCGAGGTGACCAGGCAGTGACCCTGGATACCTTGCATCATCCGACTGCCACCGGTAGCCGCCAAAGTCGCGACCGCCCGCAGACGTCGCGGCAGTCGGCTGACCCCGACCCGCGTGACCGAGAAAGAACGCCATGCCGGACAGCCCGCCTAGGTCCGCCTCGTAGCTGTCCGCACGAAACGCGATGTCATCACCAAAGCTGGCGGTCACCTCGGGAGCATCGGCCACGCAGCCCACCCAGGACAGCATCGCGACATGAAAGAGCGCCGGCTGCTGTTCGTCGGGCAATCCGACGTGGCGGCCGAGACGCGACGCGATCTGCCAACTGCGCAGTAGGTGCTCCATGGGCTGGCCCAGGCCGAGGTCCGTGGCAAGCGAGAACGCAGCCAGCAACTCCGCAAGAGTGACACCGCAGTCGGGCTCGTCCACCAGTCCAGCCTAGGGGCTGACGGGGCAGAACGGCCGCCTCCTGTCGCGATCCTGGCTCACCGAATAGCGCCACCGAAGGCGCGGCATTCCGCCGCTTGGGCCGGCGACCTTGTCTGCCTTGGGAGGCGACTTCGGCGTCTCCCCGAGCTAGCCGCGCTCGCTCACCAGGACCGAGTGTCGCTCCAAGTACAACGGCCAGCCCTGGTCGTGGCCAACTCCCGTCCCCGCCGACGCCCAGCCGCGATCGCAGCCTGACTGACCGCCCTGAGGAACCGCGCTGAATGCGGCATGCCCGGATGGCCCGCGGACCAGCGAACGCTGTCCGCGGCAGAACCGTGTGTCTCCGAGCGAGCCCAGTGCTGCAACTGGCCAGAATCGCCCGCTGCGCCGAAGCCCGGTCAGTGAAGTCCGTGTTCGTATGCATAGGCGGTGGCGGCGGCCCGGCTGGGGAGTCCCAGCTTCGTGAGGATGTGGCCGACGTGGGTTGCCACGGTCTTCTCGCTGACGACGAGACGCTCGGCGATCTGACGGTTGGTGAGCCCCTTGGCGATGTGTGCCAAGACTTCTTCCTCACGAGTGGTCAGACCGCTGGACGGCGGGGCTGCGAGGTGCAACTCGGCCCGGGCAGCAGCTGCGTCGCGGACGGCGTTGAGGCGATCGAAGACGGCAAGGGCACCGGCGAGCTCCAGCTCGGCACTGTCGTCGTCGCCGACCGCACGGCACGCGGCGGCGATCAGTACCCGGGTGCGGGCGGCCTCGTACGCCGCCTCCAGCTGGCGCCAACCGGCCAGCGCTCCCCGTAGGGCGGACAGGGCGGGTTCGGGCTGATCCTCCGCCAGCAGCACGGCGCCCAGGACCTGCAGGTGCAGCGCGGTCGGCTGGGGCCGTCCGAGCATGCCGGCCACACTGCCGAGCTCGTCGGCGGCAGATCGCGCGGCGGCGACATCACCGCTGGCGAGGGTGATCTCGACGTAGCCGGCAGCCAGTCGCGCGCGGGACATGGGGTCCCCGGCCTCGTGATAGGCCCTTCGGATGGTGGCGGCGGCCGCCTCGACCTTTCCGGTGGCCAAGCGCAGCAGTGCCAGTCCCGGCTGCGGATCGCGACCGAGCTCGCTGGCCAGTTGGAACTCGACCTCGGCGGCGCGGTCCTGGCCACGGAGGCGGTGCAGGTCGCCCTTCAGGTATGCGGCGGCGCCCCGCGACCGTTGCCCCACCGGATCGGCCAGGCGGCGGTAAGCCTCCTCGATCTGTTCGGCTGCGGCGTCCCAGTCCCCGCGCAGGTGCAGCATCTCGGCGCGATGGATCAGGCACTGGCCTCGGTACAGCATGAGCTCTGGCTGGGCGTCGACCCAGCTGCTCAGCGCGGCGGTCCACGTGTGGGCGCGGCGGACATCGAACAGTTCGGTGCAGCCCTCGATGGCGGTGCAGTAGGCATCGCCGATCGCGATCGCCGAGACGTCGTTGGCCTCGATGGCGACCATCCCCTCGTCGAGCAGGGCGACCCCCTCGTCCACTCGGTCAAGCCAGATCAGGCACCTGCCCTCGCCGATCCGTGCCAGCGCTGCGAGTTCGGGGTCGTGGAAGAGGACGCCGATCTCGGCCGCCGCGTGAAACGCCTCGTGCCCGGTGCGCACATCACCGGAGAACGCTGCACGCAGCGCGGCCGCGTAACGCAGGTAACCGCGTTCGACGGAGTCGATCTTGCGGTCGTCCAATAGCCGCTGCGCGCGGTCGACCCAACCGCCTCCGCGCGCCAGGTCGCCCGCGTTCAACAGCGCGAACGCCAGCCAGAAGGCGCACCGGACCGCCCGTGCGACGTCGCCGACGTGGGCGCACTTCTCGTGCGCGCTGATCCAGGCGGAACGGCTCTCCTCGCTGAGTCCGGCGAGATAGGCCGCGGACGCCAGCCGCTCGAGATCGTCGACCTCGAGCGGCTCCACCACTGCGGCCGCGGACAGCTCGTCGTACGCCCGCCGCCAGGCCTGGTGGTTGAACGCCTCGCGTGCGCGTCCGATTCGGTCGCCCATGGGCTCAGTGTCGCGCGATGCGGCGGCTATGCCCAGAACGACGCAGCCTCGGCTGGTCCCGCCGCGATGAACCACATCTCGCGGATTCGACCGTCGTCGAACCGGTAGACGAAGGAGTCATTCATCTCCAACGTCCGCCCATTGCGGCCAAAGACGGCGTGTTCCCACTCCGCCCCCCACTCGTCGTCGGCCAGGCAGAACAACTGCTCGAGCTTCACATCCCCGTCCGTCAGCTCAAAGACGGCGCCAAGGGCTGTCAGCAAGCCGTCCACCCCGGAGTGGTCGCCGGCGAACGGAATCGGTCCGCGACCATGGAACACCATGTCGTCGGTGAAGATCTGCGTCAGCGTCTCGCGGTCGTTCTCGGTGATCGCCTGGGTCATCCGCTCAATGACCGCAACATTCGGGTGGCTGCTCATGATGTCCTCCATCGCTCGGGCCTGCTCGTAGAGCGACCATAGGAAGTGGGAACCGGCTGCCACATCGGGCGAATTGACGATCCTCCCGCAGGTAGGGGTCAGCAATTCCACTGATCTCTGCATGTCCGGTGAAGCGCCTGCCTGGCGCCCGGCCGCCAATAGGGACACACCCAGTAAGCCCGCGACTCTGAAGACGACACCTGATGCTGGTACGTCTGGGCGGACGGGCATCGCCGAATTGGACGGCTCACCCGTCACGAGACCTGATCTCATGAACGATCCGTCTCTCGCGCTGCCGAATTGACCTCTAAGAGATCAAGACGCCGGCTTCGCCGGCGCGGCCTGCGGGCGGCGCTGGCGCGCCGTCCTCGGCTCACTGCCCATAAGCGTCTAGCTCAACGACAGTGAAGTCGTATGGGTCGCGCAGCCATTTCCGCTGTGCCTGCGCTTGGTAGGTGCCGCTGACCGTCACGACTTGCCCGTCGATATGAGCCCCCGCCTCGGACAACCCTCCGACTTCTCCGCGGGTTGTGGGTTCGAGTCCCACGGGGCCTACAAAACCGACATTCTCGAGAATCTGCCCAGAACGATCACCGAACGCCGGCGTGACGACCGGTGTGGACCGTGGGTGCGGGCTCACGCTGCACCGCGTTCCGCGGCTCGGCCTTGGCCAGCACGACGTGGTGGGTGGTGGAGATCGCCCACAGCGTCACCAGGGCAACCATCAGCCAGCCAAGGGCTGCGCTGCTTGCTGTCCACAGCATGACGACTCCGGCGGCGAGCGCTGCCCCGCCCAGCACCGACGTCGCCGCCAGGTAGAGCCTGTTGCCGTGCATGAGCTGGTCAAAGCCCGGCACGACAGCACTGGCCGAGGCGACGAAGCCGAGCGCGAGGACGGCCGCCCCCGTGACCCGCGTGCTGCTCATCCCGAGAACGGTCGCGTCGGCCAGCCACAGCAGGTACAGCACGACTGCCAAGGCGACCGCGCAGGTGGCAATGATGTCTTTCTTCGGCAGGCGCATCATGGCTCCCGCCTCCTTCGGTGCGTCAACACCCGCCAGGATGCCGACGCGTCTCCTGGTAGTGAACGTGGCCCCGGTTCCGCTACGGCGTCTTGTGCATCTCGCGCTGGATGTCCGCCTCGGTCACGTCGTGCCGGTAGTAGACGTCCCACCAGTCCAGCACCAACAGGACGCCCCATACAGCAAGGACCCAGCCCGGCCAGAAGGAGCCGAAGCCACTGACCGCCCAGATCCCGACGAGGAAGGCGTTGATGACGATGTACGCCACCACGTCGCCGCGGAACTTCCGCCTCCGTGTCAACCGGTCGCGGGCCTGCTCGTAGTTTGAAGCGGTTGTCTCGATCATGTCGCCATCTCCTTCGCGACACTCTGCTCCACCTTCAGTTTCGCGCCCGGTGGTCCCGCGCGTCAGGGGCGTTGGTCACCCAGTTGGCATCAGCCAGCGGGACTTTCGTCCGCTGCCACGCCCTGAGCCGACACGTCAGCCGTCCCGATGACCGAACCCCACCTCAGCGACGCCATCCTCCGAGCTTCGGCAGCGGCGCCCCGTAGATGGCGGCAAGACGGCCCAGCGCCAGGGCAGCGACCAGCAGCCCGAAGTCGCGCAACGCCACGTCGTAGTACTCCCCGAGCGTCAGGAGGTTGACGATGATTCCGAACAGCCAAGCCGCCACCACGTATGCACCCAGTCGAGGCTGCAGAGCCACCAGGATGCCCGCCACGATCTCGATCACACCCACGGCAAGCATCGCCTGATGCGCCGTGCCCGGGGTGAGTCGGTCGATCCAGGGGGCAAGGTACCGATCCCAGTCGGTCAGCAACTGGGTGAACTTGTCGATACCGAACGCGATCGGCGCGATCGCGAAGACCGTGCGGAGCATGAGAAAGGCCTGCTTCGACGGGTCGTTGCGGGCGCTCACGGGCTGGCCAAGGACGGCTTTGGCTGAAGTGTGGGTCATAGCTTCTCCTTCTAAAGTGATGATAGAAGCACTTTAGAGATGGGAGCATCTATCCGTCAATGTGCTGTCTTTTAGAAATCCCCGCGGGTTACCGACTCGGCAGGCGTCCCCGGCCCGATGGTCGCACTGGGACCCTGGGCGCGGCGCAAGGACCGGCCGAAGGTCCCTTACTCCGCAGGCCGGCGTTCCGCACACTGGAGTCCCTGGGACAAGGGGGGAACGATGAGCAACAACAACGCCGGCGCCGCCGCTGGTGGAGGGGCGATCTACGGCCTGGGCATCTTCGGTGCCTTGGTGTACTTCTGGCAGCAGGCCGACTCGTTCTGGGACTACGTGCTCGCCATATTCCAGGGCCTGTTCTGGCCCGCCGTCATGGTCTACCAGGGCTTTGAAGCCCTTGCCCGCTAAGCGTCGACTGTGTCGATGCGGTGCCACTCCGGACGGTAGTCGGAGTGGGTCGCGTAGCCGTCCGCCAGCAAGCGCAGGAACAGGTCTCCCGTCGACTCCTGGGAGTCGCACCACTGGATCAGGTCGAGCTGCTCGAGCGTCCGGGTGACCCCAGGACCCGGATCTGCGCACGTGCAGACGAGGTCACCATCGGCACGTCGGTGGTAGTCACAGCCGAAGGCGTCGAGAGCCTCCACGCTACGGGCGACGAGGAAGTCGGTCAGAGTCACGCCGCGCGACGTTACTCCTCCGGACGATCCTGAAGAAGTGCCCGTATAGACCAACCACGACCGCGCCACCGTGGCCGGGCTACTCCGACAGCAGCGGGCCCAGCGGGCCGAGGTCGATGTTGAGGTCGGCGGTGGTCAGGCCGTAGCGACCCTTCAGCTCCTCCATCGCCTCCTCGAGCCGCATGAGGCCCATGCCGAGCCCCTCCACCTGCTCGTCGGTGAGGTCGCCCTCGTCGACGCGCCGGAGGGCCTGCTTCTCCATCAGCTGGCGGATCAGCTCGATGACCGTGAGCACGAGCTTGAAGAGGTCGCGCTCCACCGACTCCTTGTCGGTCTCGAGACGCTCCGGGAACAGCCAGGCCTGCTCGCTCATGAGGTACCCACCATCCCCGCGGCACGCATCTCGGCGCGGACTGTCGTGATCAGGGCGTGCAGCCGGACCTGGACGAGGTCCACACCGGCCAGCGAGATCACCACGTCGCCGGCCAGCACGACGCCCGTGCCGAGCAGCCGGTCGAGCAGGTCCACCAATGCGATCTGCGGACCGGTCTGCACCTCGGCCGACGCCTGGGTCGCGACAGTGGTCACGTCTGCTCCAGCACCGCGAAGGAGTACGGCGGCCACGGCCCGCCGGCCTCGAGGTGTGCGTCGGGGTGCTGCTCCGCCAGGGCGGCGATCGTCGCCGCGAAGGCGTCGCTCTCCTCGACCGGGACGAGGTAGGCGCCGTTGTGGGTCATCACGCCCTCGTGGCCGGTCAGCCGCGGGTCCTGGGGGGACAGCCGACGGCTCGCCACCGAGTGCTGCGCGAGAGCTGCGTGGATCTCCTCGGCGACCTGGAGCGCGCGCTCCTCCGACTGCTGGCGTCGCTGGGTGGACTCCCGCTTGCGCTGGAGGTAGGCCACTCCCGCGCCCTTGCCCTCGGCTGCCGGCGCGGCCGGCTCGACCTCAGCACCGCCACGGGTGAACGTCTTCACGCTCCACTCCATCCGCCCCTGCACGCGGTCGAGCACCTCGTTCAGCGCGTCGTGCCACTCGTCGAGCCGGGCGCGGACACCGTCGTCGTCGAGGCAGATCGTCGCGAGGCGCAGTGGCGCGGTCGGGCCGTGGGCGGCGACGGCCTGCACCACGGCGTCGTGGCCGCGAGCCACCGTCTCGAGCCAGGCGAGGTCCTCGAGGTTGCGCCGCAGCCCCTCCTCACCGAACTCCTCCAGCCGGACCGTGCCGACCACCGCGGTCAGGCCCCGGTGGTCGACGGTCTCCAGGGCCCCGCCCCCCAGACCCACGGTGTCGGCGATCGCGTCGGACGCCACCCCTCGGGTGATCGCGTAGAGATAGCGACCGGTCCCGGTCTCAGCCATTCGCTCGTTCCTTCTGCGTCTGCTTGGTCGTGGACCCGTTCGAGCTCCCCGCCTCGAGCTCCTCGAGCCGCTCCCGCAGCTTGCGGTTCTCGTCGGCGAGCCCCTGCTCGCTCGTGGTCAGCATCGGATCGTTGCGCCACCAGTCGATGCCCATCTCCTGGGCCTTGTCGACCGAGACGATGAGCAGCCGGATCTTGATGGTGAGCAGCTCGATGTCGAGCAGGTTCACCCGGATGTCACCGGCGATGATGATGCCCTTGTCCAGCACGCGCTCGAGGATGTCCGCGAGGCTCGCCGGCTGCGGTCGCGAGCTGCTGCCGGACATGGGAGCGGCGTAGGGCCGCGACGTGGGGACGCCGCTGCTCTGCTGCTCGGTCATCCCGACTCCTGTCCGGTCGAGCCGCGGCTGTAGCGCCGCAGCCGCCGGTAGCCCTCGAGCTCGCCGTCCGCATCGACGTCGAGCTCGTAGAGCGCCAGCACGTCGGAGGTGTCCGGGATCCGGCGTACCTCCACGACCTCGACCTCGACGCGCCAACCGTCGTCGGTGCGCTCGAACCCGGTGACTCCCTCGGCCGCCTTGCCGGTCAGCTCCAGCAGGTGGCGCGCAGCCTCCGCCGCGACGACCATGCCGGACTTCCGCTTCGGTGCGGACGCACGTGGTGCGGCGTTGGAGGCCCGCTTGCGCGGCGCCGCCTTCTTGGTGGTGCTCGCCGACTTCGTCGCGCTCTCCGACGTGTTCGCGGCGGACGTGGCCTTGCGGCCCGTCGTCGTCTTTCTCGGCCGACTGCTCGAGCCGGTCTTCTTGGTGGCCATGCTCATCCCTCCCGGGGTGCCGGCCGGCTACGGCTGACCATCAGCCGCTCGACCAGCTCGTCCTCGATGGCCGTCGCCTCGTCCTCGCTCAGCTCCCCTGCTGTGCGGGCGCGGTCGACGTCCTCGAGCTGTGCCTTGATGCGTGCGGGGTCGTAGAACTCCTCCTCGGCCTGCTCACGCACCTGCTCGGCAACCCAGAGGGTGCCGCGCAGGGGCGCAAGAGGAAGGCCGAGGATCCCCGTGATCAGGCCCATGTCCTCATCCCTCCACGAAGTCGTAGGGCGCCATCGGCCCCATGAGCTGGAGCCGCACCCGTTCGTGCATCGCCTCGGCCACGGCCTCCAGCGCGTCCTCGAACCCGGCGCGCCGCTCGTCGTCCACCAGGAAGGCGACGTCCATCATGTGGTCGACTCCAGCGCCGCCGCGTGGCGCGTAGGAGGCGACGTGGGGCAGCACGACGTCCAGCACGGTCGCGGAGTCCTGCTCCCGCTTCCGCTCCAGTGCGTGCGACACGAGCTCGCCGAGACGCACGCGCTCGGCCTGGCCCACGTGCTCGGGAAGCTCCGCGCGTCCACTCGCGCAAGCGCGGCGATCTCGGGGTCCTCGGCGACGACCTCGGCGAGAACGGCGGCCTCGTTGTAACGGCCGCGGACGTTGAACTGATGACGCCCCGCGAGCTCGTCCAGCAGCGCCGCGAAGTGGTCCGCCCGCGGCTCGAGCAGCTCCCGGACGACGTCGTCGGCCTCCGGCAGCACCGAGCCGAACTGCACGGGCACCACCGGTCCCGGCACCGCGAGGGCGTCGAGCACCGCGGTGTGGGCGAGCAGGTCCGCGCGCCGACCCGGTGGCCGGTCGAGGGCGATGACGCCCACCGCGGCCGCGACGTCACCGAGCGCGACGAGCTGGACGGGTGCCTCGTCGACACCCGCCAGCCCGTCCGGCAGCTGCGCGTCGGCGCCGACGACGCCGTACACGTAGACACCGAGGTCCTGCGGGAGATCCACCAGCTCGGTCTCCGGTCGTGACGAAGCCTGGGTCACGCTTCCTGGCTCCGTCTGCTCCGCGACGATGACTTGCGAGCGGGCCTACGCTCGTCGTCGTCGCCACCGGTGATCGCCTTCTTCGCTCCCTTGATGGCTCCGCCGACCTTCTTGGACGCACCCGCACTCCTGCAGGTTGCCGATGAACTCGTCAAGAGGCTTGCCACCGCCGTGCTCTATCAGGTCGAGACGGTTGGTGGCCTCGGCGAAGCGCAGGTAGGTGTCGACGCTGGCGATCACGATCCGTGCGTCGATGGTGAGCAGCTCGATGCCGACCAGGGACACCCGGACGTAGGCATCGATGACGATGCCCTTGTCCAGGATGACCTCGATGACATCGGCGAGGCCGCTCGGAGCGGGACGCTCCAGGTAGCCACCACCCCGGCGCTGTGAAGTTGCAACGGTCATGAATTCATACCCTTCCGAGTGGGTGGTCAGCTGGCCTTGCGTCGCCGCGGTCGCTCTTCCTCGACCTCTTCCTCCGGCTCTTCCTCGTCCTCGTACTCGTCCTCAGGCTCTTCTTCCTCGTCGAGCTCGTCCTCAGGCTCTTCTTCGTCGTACTCGTCCTCGTCCTCGTACTCCTCCTCGGCGTCGCCCTCGTCCTCCTCGGGCTCTTCCTCGTCCTCGTACTCGTCCTCAGGCTCTTCTTCCTCGTCGAGCTCGTCCTCGGGCTCTTCCTCGTCCTCGAGCTCGTCCTCGGGCTCTTCTTCCTCGTCGTACTCGTCCTCGGGCTCGTCGCCTTCCTCAGCCGCGGACTCGTCGTACTCGTCCTCGTCGCCCTCGTCGACCTCGTCGCCTTGCTGCTGCTCGTCCTCGACGACCTCGTCGTGGCTGCGGGTGACCTCGCCCTCCTCGATCTCGCCGCGCCAGCCCTCGACCTCGTCGGGGTTCTGGATGACCTCGGTCATCACGTGGCGACGGAAGTGCTTGAGCTCGAGGCGTGCTCGCCGGCCCTGGGCACGCCAGAGGTTTCCGGTGCGCTCGAAGAGTCCTTGCGGGTAGTACTCGAGGACCACGAGGATGCGGGTGAGGTTCGGGCCGATCTCGTGGAAGGTGACCGCACCGTCGACGTGGCCCTTCTCGCCCTTGGAGCGCCAGACGATCTTCTCGTCGGGCACCTGCTCGAGGATGTGCGCCTCCCACGTCCGGTGGGACCAGAACACCTGAGCCTTGAAGTTGGCCTTGGCCTCGTCCGTCTGCTCGACGTTGTCGACCTTCTTCATGAAGCCCGACCAGTCCTGGAACTGCGTCCAGGCGTTGTAGGCCACGCTCACGGGGACCCCGACGTCGATCTCCTCGATGATGTTCGTCGACTTGGTGCCCTTCTCGCCGCCGCTGCCGCCGCCGCCGAGCTTCTCCTTGACCTTGTCCTTGGCTCCGGACAGCCCGCCCTTGAGCGCCCCCTTCACGGGGGAGCCGCCCTGGGCGGCCTCCTTGGCGCCTTCCTTCGTCGCCTTGCCGACGAAGCCGCCGCCGTCGGCCATGTCGTTGAGCCGGCCGGTGAGGTCCGTCAGTCGCTCGCCGGCGCTGCTGATCGCCTTCTCGCCGAGGGCGCTCAGCCCGTGCTGGAGCTCCTCCTTGAGCTTGTCGAAGGGAAGCTCGGCCGCGAGGCTCTTCAGAGCGCCGCCGTTGTCGGTCTTGTCTGCCATCTGGATCACGCCGCCTTTCGGGTCGAGCCACTCGACGTCCGCTTACGCGTGCCGCTCGACGAGGTCTTCTTGGCGGGGGCCTTCTTCGCCGTGGACTTGCGCGCGGCGGTCTTCTTCGCCGGCGCGGCCTTCTTGGCCGCCGAGGAGGACGCCGACTTCTTGGCCGGGGTCGCCTTCTTGGCCGGGCTCGCCTTCTTCGCCGTCGACGACGCCTTCTTGGCCGGGGCCTTGCCGGCCGAAGAGGCCCGCTTCTGGGTCGAGGACGCCTTCTTGGCCGTCCCGGACGAGGCGGACTTCTTCGCGGCCGCGCTCTTCTTCGCCGGGGCGCTCTTCTTCGCCGGAGCACTCTTCGCCGCGGAGCTGGAGGAGCTGGCCGCGGACGCGGACTTCCTCGCCGTGCCGGCGGACTTCTTGGCCGCTGCCGGGGCGCTGGAGCGCTTGCGCGGTGAGCTCTTGCTCGGCTGCGAGGACGCACGCCGGCGCGGCCGCTCCTCGGACGCGCCGCGCGGTGCGCGGCGTGGCTTGCGACGCCTGCGAGGCGGCTCCTCCGCCTCGGGCTCCTCCTCGTCCGGCTACGTCCTCGGGCGACGTCCTCGGGCTCCTCCTCGGCTTCCTCCGACTCCTCGTCGGCGACGTCCTCGGGCTCTTCCTCTTCCTCGTCCTCGTCGGGCTCCTCAGCCTCTTCGGCCTCGTCGTACTCGTCCTCGTCGTACTCGTCGTCAGCCTGCTCCTCACCGCTGCCCATGAGCGCGAGACGGTCGGAACGCTGACGGATGGCGTCGCTGAGGCCGTCCATGCGGCTGTTGGCGGTGGCGATGGCCGCGGCCCGGGCTGCGTCGAACAGCTGCGAGCGGACCTGGTCCGAGAGCTTCGACAGCTCCGGGTTGCCCTCCACCAGCTTCGCGCCCTGCTTCATCAGTGCGCGGGGGTTCGTGGCGATGCGTTGGCCGGCGAGCATGCTGCCCAAGGTGATGGCCAGCTTCATCTTCTTCCGGCGACCGAGCAAGTACCCTCCGGCCACCCCCAGAACAAGCTTCGTTGGGGCACTCATGAAATTTCCCTCTCCCGAGATTGGTGTATCTCTCCCATGGGGAGCGGTACCCCGGCGAATGGTTCACAAACCCGAGGCCGGTCGAGGGTGGGAGTCGTCACCTCCCCGTGGCGTCGGTCGTGCGACCTCACTGGTCGACGGCGAGGAAGGTGTATCTGCTGCGGCCCGAGTGCTTGGCGACGTACATCGCCGCGTCCGCCGCGGACAGCACGTCGCTGGCGCTGAGGTGGGACTCCTCGATGATCACCCCGCCGACGCTGGCGGTGACCCCGCTCCGGGTGTCCTCCAGACCGCTCACCTCGTCGCGCAGCGTCTCGACGAGGCTGGATGCGACCAGCTCGGCGGACTTCATGTCGGCGTGCGGCAGCAGTACGGCGAACTCGTCGCCTCCGAGCCGGGCCACCAGGTCGGTCGACCGCATCCTCTGCAGCAGCACCCGCGCGACATCGACGAGCAGCTCGTCGCCGATCGCGTGCCCCAGGGTGTCGTTGACCTCCTTGAAGTGGTCGAGGTCGAGCATCAGCACCGCGCCCCGGGGGCCGTAGCGCCGGCAGTCGTCGACGTGTCGCGCCAGCTCCTGGTCGAAACGACGCCGGTTCGCCAACCCGGTCAACGGGTCGTGCTCGGCGAGGAACGCCAGCTGCCGCTCGTAGCGGTAGCGCTCGGAGACGTCCACGACGTTGGTGAGGATCAGGTCCTCGCCTCCGTTCTCGCCGTGCAGCATCGTGCTGATCAGCACGACGTGGACCTCGTCGCCGGCCGCCCCCCGCACCGACCACTGTGCCTCGGCACGGCGCTCGACGGTCTCGCGGACCCTGGCCAGGTGCACCTCGACGGTGAGGTCGTCGGGGTCGAACGACAGCGCGCGCAGCTTCCGGCCGACGATCGCCTCGCCGCCGAGCAGCGCGGTCAACGCGGGGTTGACCTGCGCCACGGTGCCGTCCGGCTCGAGCAGCGCGATGCCCTGGGGCGCGTCCTCGAACAGCCGCTCGGCCCGTTCCTTGGCCACCTGCAGGGTGCGTTCCCGGTCCCGGTCGCGGCTCACGTCACGCACCATCAAGATGGCCTGCCGTCGGTGCGTGGTGGACGGCAGCGGGCTCGCCTGGAACTCGTGCTCGGCGGACCCGACCATCGCGTAGACCGGCGGAACCTCCTCGCCGGCGAAGGCCGAGGACAGGATCCGGTCGAGGGTGCCGGGTGCGTCCCGGTCGACGATCTCCTGGAGCCGGCGTCCCGCACCGTCCCGCAGCCGGCGGGCGAGGATCTCCGCTCCGGTGACCACGGTGATCCCGGTCTTCTCCTCGACCAGGATCACCGTCGTGTCCGGAAGGTGGTCCATCAGCACGCGCCAGCGCTGCTCGGCCTGGGTCAGCGCGCGCTCCGCCCGCGTCGCCGACGTCGCGTCCACGCCCACGCACAGGTAGCCGGTCACCTGGTCCTGCGCATCACGCAGCGAGGTCACCGACATCCGCACGAAGCCGGTCTCGCCGTCCGCCCTGCGCAGCGTCCAGACCCGGCTGCCGGCGCTGGTGTGCGCGAGCCGGGTGAGCACGGCGAAGTCGGGACTCACGCCCAGCTCCTCCGCCACCGTCTCCAGCTCGCTGGGCAGGAAGCACAGCGACGTGAGCTCACGCCCCAGCGCCGCACCGGCGCGGTAGCCGGTCTGCTTCTCGGCGCCCACCCCGAACGTGGTGATCACGCCGGTCGTGTCCGTGGTGACCAGGCTGCTCAGCGTCGCCCCGCGGACGATGCCCTCGAAGCGTGCGGCGATCTCCTGCGAGCGGATGGACTCCACGGCCAGCCGGCGCACCACGTGCTGCACGACGGGCGCGATCACGAGAGCGATGCCGGACCACAGCACCACCTGCCGCCACTCGCCGACGGAGTAGGCCGGCTCGCCCACCACGAGCACCGGGAGCGCGAACGTGAGGGCCGCCAGCGTGGCCGCGGCGCCCAGGTCCCGCCGGGTGCCGAACACCGCCAGCCACAGGATCGGGATCGCCACCAGCGGCCCGAGCCCCGACTGGTCACCCCCGGTCGCGTCACGGAGCACCACGATGAGCGGGAAGGCCCCCAGCGGGGCGACCACGTCGACCCAGCTGCGCTCGTCCCGCTCGAGCGAGAGCTGGTAGCCCCTGACGAGCACCGCGACGATCGCGACCGCGACGAGCAGGTGCCAGATCTTCGGGCTGTACGGCGGCAGCAGGACGCTGCCGAGACCGATCGCGCTGAGGACCAGGAACGGCATCGCCGTGCGTGGCGTCGGTCGCGCGGCGGGGACGTCGCGCGCCGGGGACTCGAGCCGGTCGCTCACGTCCCGGCCACGCAGCCGGGCAGCCGGAGGCGGCGTCCCGCGCGCAGGCACAGCCCGGCGACCACGTTCTCCCCACCCATCACTGCCCCCTCCCAGGGCGTGACCCGTCGCGTGGGCTGCCTCCCCGGCAGGCGTCACCCGTGGTGCGACGAGCTTCTCGACCATTCGAGCGTATTCGACCAGACGCTGGCGAACACGGCCGTTTCCACTGTTCCGTCCGAATGGTCCGAGTGCCATCCCCCGGACGGGTCACTCGGGCGCTAGTCCGGCACCTTCGAGGTACGTCGTGCTGGCGGGGTCCAGCCGCCGCCGCATGACCTCGACGGCCTCCGGGTTGGCGTCGACGAGGACGAAACGGCGTCCCATCGAGGCCGCGACGGCGCCCGTCGTACCGCTGCCGGCGAAGAAGTCGAGCACCCAGTCGCCGGGGCGCGACGAGGGCTGGAGGATGCGGCGCAGCACCCCCTCCGGCTTCTGGTTCGGGTAGCCGGTCTTCTCGCGGCCACCGGTGGGCACGATCGTGTGCCACCAGACGTCGGTGGGCAGCTTCCCGCGCGCGGCCTTCTCCGGCCCCACGAGCGTGGGGGCGAGATAGGGGACCCGCTCGATCGCGTCCTGGTCGAACAGGTGCGCGCCCGCCTCCTTGACGTAGACCAGGATCGTGTCGTGCTTGGCCGGCCACCGGTCCTTGGCCCGGCCGCCGAAGTCGTAGGCCCAGATCACCTCGTTGAGGAAGTTCTCCCGGCCGAACACCTGGTCGAGCAGCACCTTGCAGTAGTGCGCCTCGCGCCAGTCGATGTGGAAGTACAGCGTGCCCGAGTCGGCGAGCAGCCTGCGCGCCTCGACCAGCCGCGGCTCGATGAACTCCGCGTAGTCGGCGAAGGAGTCCGGGTAGGACATCCGTCCGGTCTCCTGCGTGGCGTAGCGGTTGCCGCGGAAACCGGTGCGGTCGCCGTCACCGTCGACCTCGCGGACGGACCGGAGCGTACGGCGCAGCCGGGAGGCCCCGGTGTTGAAGGGCGGGTCGATGTAGACGAGCTGAAAGGCGCCGTCCGGCAGCTTCGGCAGCACGTCCATGTTGTCGGCCTGGACCACGTAGTCCGCCGCACCGGCGAGGTCGATCACCCCGACATCCTCCCCCGCCGCCGCCCGGGGCGCTGCCACCTCGCGTAACCAGCCGATTCGCCGGTCGTTATCCGGGTCACACGACACCGTGCGACCCCCCATCCCCGGGCGCGCACCGAATAAGGGATCCGCGTTGACAACACCCTCCCGGTCGCGTCGCACCGTCGCCGCGTCGATCAGCCTGCTGCTCCTCAAGACCGGGTCGGCACCGTGAAGTTCCACGGCACCAGCCGGAAGCCGGCGTTCGGCTACTCGGCGACATTCGGCGGACTCGGCGGGGGTGAGCACACGGCCAGGCTGGTGATGCTCGACGACGCCGGCTACGTCGACGACTTCGTGATCTGGGGTCGCCTCCTGCGGTGACCCCAGGTCACTCAGGCAACCGCGGAAGGCGGCGGGGCCGTCCGGCATCGGCCGGGCGGCCCCGCTGCGTGTGTCCTCCCCCACAGGTGACCCGTCGCACCTGCAACGTGTTCTAACCTCACAGGATGGACGCGGACTCCTACCGACGCTCGACGATGACCCCCGAGCAGGCGGCCCGGTACGACGAGGTCTTCGGCGCGCTCGCGCGGAGCACCCGTGAGCTGCTCGAGGCCCAGCTGCTCACCGAGGTCGACCTCGACGTCGCGCGCGAGGTCACCGCCGAGATCGACGCGCTGACCGCACGGCTGCGCAAGCAGGCGCGCACGGAGCCGATCGGGATCGAGGTCGGTGCCGACGGGCGCACCCGGGCGCACGGCAACGCCGTGATCGGGCTGCGCAACCCGGTGGCCCCGCCGCTGCACGTGCAGCGCACCCCGGACGGCAAGGCCTGGTCCACCTTCCACCTCGGCCCCCAGTACGAAGGCCCCCCGGGTCTCGTGCACGGCGGCGTGAGCGCGCTGCTCCTCGACCAGCTGTGCGGCGAGGCCGCTGCTGCCGGCGGGTCACCGGGCATGACCGGACGGCTCACGCTCCACTACCGGCGCCCCACTCCGCTGGGCGAGCTCTCCGGCGAGGCGTGGATCGACCACGTCGAGGGCTACAAGACGACCGTCAAGGGCCACCTCAAGGACGCCGAGGGCAACCCCACCGTCGAGGCCGAGGGGCTGTTCATCCTGCCGCGCTGGGCCCGTGAGCTGATCGCCGAGCGCGAGGAGAAGCGGCCCGACCGCTTCGAGTGAGCCGGCGGGGTCAACCGCTCGAACAGGGACCTGTGTCACTGGTGTCGCATGCCCTCAAAGGGGTAGGTGTTGGTCATGAGCGAGAACCGTGGGACCTACGGCGAGTACAGCGTCGACGACGAGGACCAGCTCCAGCCCGAGGACTCCCTCATCGACCGGGGCGTGGACGACGCCCTCGACGAGGGCTACTCCCCGCCGGAGAAGTGGTCCGGCGCCGAGCGCTACGGCAACACGCCGTGGGAGGAGGAGCACGGGGAGTCGCTCGACCAGCGCATCGCGCAGGAGGAGCCGGAGCCCGACCCCTACCTCGCGGCCGAGCTCGAGGACGAGCACGTCGGCGGCGAGGTCGGCAACGCCCGGGCCGGACGTCTCGTCGCGGACCACGAGGGCGGCAGCGAGGACGACTTCGAGCAGGACCTGGTCTCCCACGACGTCGGCATCGACGGGGCCGGCGCGAGCGCCGAGGAGGCCGCCGTACACGTCATCGACGACGAGCTCCCGTCCGACGACGACAGCTACTGAGACCCTCCGACATCGGTTTCGGTGAGGGTCAGGCGCGGGTCTCCTGGCGCACGCCCCGCTGGCCGCTGTCGGTCAGCCGGGCCTCCTCCGCGGCCTTCGCCTCGAGCTCGGCCCGCCGGGTCGTCTCGATCAGCGCCTGGGCCGCGTCGTAGGCACCGGGTGCGCTGACCAGGTCGGACGCTCCCCCCGAGAGCCGGGCCAGCGCGGCCCGCGCGAAGATCTGCTGCTCGGTGGAGGTGCGCTCGGACCGGCCGCGGCCGATGAAGCTGACGAACCAGTGCAGCAGCGCCGTGACGCGGTTCTTGAAGCCGGTGATGTAGACGAGGTGCACGGCCAGCCACATCAGCCAGGCGACGAAGCCGGTCAGCCGGAGCTTGCCGACCATCGCCACGGCGCGGAAGCGCGAGATCGTCGCCATGCTGCCCTTGTCGAAGTACTTGAACGGCTCCTGCGGCGCCTTCCCCTCGACCCGACCCTTGATCTCCTTGGCGGCGTACTTCGCGCCCTGGATCGCGACCTGCGCCACGCCGGGGAGGTTGTCCAGCGAGATCATGTCGCCGACCACGAACACCTCGGGGTGCCCGGGCAGGGTGAGGTCCGGGTTGACGCCGATCCGGCCGGCCCGGTCCAGCGGCGCCCCGGTCTGGTCGGCGAGGATCTTGCCGAGCTTGCTGGCCTGCACGCCGGCCGCCCACACCTTGGTGACCGCGTCGATGCGGCGGCGGGTGCCGTCCTTGTCCTGCAGCTCGAGGCCGCGCTCGTCGACGTCGACGACCATGGCACCGAGCTGCACCTCGACCCCGAGCTTCTCGAGGTCGGTCTTGGTCTTCTCGCCCAGCTTGGCCCCGAACGGCGGCAGCACCTGCGGCGCCGCGTCGAGCAGGATCACCCGGGCCTCGCGCGTGTTGATCCGGCGGAAGTCCTTCTTGAGGGTGCGGTGGGCCAGCTCGGCGATCTGGCCGGCCATCTCGACCCCGGTGGGCCCGGCGCCGACGACGACGAAGGTCAGCAGGCGCTGGATCTCCTCCTCGTCGTCCGAGAGCTCGGCCAGCTCGAACGCGCCGAAGATCCGCCCGCGCAGCTCGAGCGCGTCGTCGATGCTCTTCATGCCTGGCGCGAACTCGGCGAAGCGGTCGTTGCCGAAGTAGGACTGGCCGGCGCCGGCCGCGACGACCAGCGAGTCGTACGGCGTGACCGTGGTCCGGTTCAGCACGCGCGAGGTGACCAGGCGCTTCTCCAGGTCGATGTCGGTGACCTCGCCGAGGATCACCCGTGCGTTCTTCTGCGCGGAGAGCACCTCACGGGTCGGCGGGGCGATCTCGCCCTCGGAGAGGATCCCGGTCGCCACCTGGTAGAGCAGCGGCTGGAACAGGTGGTGGGTCGTCTTGGCGACCATCGTGACCTCGACATCGGCACGCCTCAACGCCTTGGTGCCGAAGAGGCCCCCGAAACCGGAGCCGATCACGACGACCCGGTGGCGGCCGTCCTTCTCGACGGAAGGTTCCTGCGTGTGGGTCATGACTCACCTTTCGCTGCGCTCGTTCTCCATGGTCGACCTTCACCAGTGTCAACGCCTAGCCTGCCCAGACCCATGCACGCTCAAGGCATGGCACGCCTCACACCCCGCGGGGCAGGATGGTCCGGGTGAGCACCCACTTCGACCTCGCCGTGATCGGCACCGGATCGGGCAACACCATCGTCGACGACTCCTTCGCCGGCTGGAAGGTGGCGATCCTCGAGAAGGGCACCTTCGGCGGGACCTGCCTCAACGTCGGGTGCATCCCCACCAAGATGTTCGTCTACCCGGCCGACGTCGCCCTGGGGGCGGCGCACGGCGACCGGCTGGGCCTGGCCACCCGGTTCGACGGGGCCCGCTGGCCCGAGGTGCGCGACCGGATCTTCGGCAGGATCGACCCGATCTCGGAGGCCGGCCGCACCTGGCGGGCGAGCGGGCGTCCCAACGTGCGGCTGTTCGAGGGCCACGCCCGGTTCGTCGACGTGCGCGCCCTGGACACGGGCACCGGTGAGACCATCACCGCCGACCACGTCGTCATCGCCGCGGGCTCCCGCCCGGTGCTCCCCGACGTGCCCGGGCTGGACCAGGTCCCCTTCGTCACGAGCGACACCGTGATGCGGATCGACACGCTGCCCGCCCGGGTGCTGGTGCTCGGCGGCGGGTTCGTCGCCGCGGAGCTCGCCCACGTCTTCTCCTCGTTCGGCACCCGGGTCACCCTGGTCAACCGCTCCGGCCGGCTGCTGCGCGAGGAGGACGCCGAGGTCTCCACCAAGTTCACCGAGATCGCCCGGCAGCGCTGGGACGTGCGACTCGACACCGAGGTCGCGAAGCTCGAGGAGCACGACGGCGTGGTGCGCGCCACGCTCGACGACGGGTCGACCGTCGAGGCCGACCTGCTGCTCGTGGCGACCGGGCGACGCTCCAACGCGGACCAGCTCGACCTCGACCGCACCGGAGTCGCCGTCGACGACCGCGGCCTCGTGGTGGTGGACCGGCACCAGCGCACCGGCGTGGAGGGAGTCTGGGCCCTCGGGGACGTGAGCAACCGCTTCCAGCTCAAGCACGTGTCCAACCGGGAGGCCAGGGTCGTGCAGCACAACCTGCTGCACCCCGACGACCTCGTGGAGGCCGACCACACCCACGTGCCGAGCGCGGTGTTCAGCAACCCGCAGGTGGCCAGCGTCGGGCTCACCGAGGAGCAGGCCCGCGCGCAGGGGCGCGCCTTCGTGATCGGCCGCCGCGACTACGGCGACACCGCCTACGGCTGGGCGATGGAGGACACCACGGGCTTCGTGAAGGTGCTCGTCGACCCCGTGACAGGGCTGCTCGTCGGGTGCCCACGTGATGGGCGCCCAGGCCTCGAACCTGATCCAGCCGCTCGTGCAGGCGATGACCTTCGGCCAGACCGCGCGCGACGTCGCCCGGGAGCAGTACTGGATCCACCCGGCCCTGATGGAGGTCGTCGAGAACGCTCTCCTCGACGCGACCTCCTGAGGCTCCCGACCTCGAGCGCGCCTACGATCGACCCGGGCACACAGGCGCCTCGGACCGAAGGGCACGCGTGATCGCAGGCAGGTACTCGCTCGACCGTGAGATCGGCCGCGGCGGCATGGGCGCGGTCTGGCTCGCCGAGGACGAGGTGCTCGGGCGGCAGGTGGCCCTGAAGCGGATCGGGATGCTGCCGGGAGCGGACCGCACCGACCTCGCGCGCGCCGAGCGCGAGGCACAGCTCGCCGCGCGGCTCAACCACCCGCACGTGGTCGCCGTCTTCAACCTGGTGGTCGACGCCGACACCGACTCCCAGTGGCTGGTCATGGAGTACGTCGAGGGCACCAACCTGGCCCAGCTCGTCAAGGAGCAGGGCCGGCTCTCCCCCGACGACGCGGCGCCGCTGCTGTGGCAGGCGGCCGACGCCCTCGTCGCAGCCCACCGGGCCGGCATCGTGCACCGGGACGTGAAGCCGTCGAACATCCTGGTCGACCGCAGCGGGCGGGTGAAGCTGACCGACTTCGGCATCGCCCGGGTCTCGGCCGACCCCTCGTTGACCCAGACCGGCTTCGTCACCGGTTCCCCGGCCTACCTGGCGCCGGAGGTCGCGGCCGGGGGCCGGGGCGACGAGGCGGTCGACGTGTGGTCACTGGGTGCCACGGCGTTCCACGTCCTCGCGGGCCGGCCTCCCTACGAGTTCGGCGACAACGTGCTCGGTGGCCTCTACCGCATCGTCAACGAGGAACCACCTCGCCTGGCCGAGGCCGGCTGGATGGCCCCGCTGCTCGAGGGGACGCTGGTCAAGGACCCGACCCGACGGTGGTCGATGGCGCAGGTCCGCGACTTCCTCGCCGGACCGTCCGCCCGGGTGGCACCGACAGCGCCCCTCGTCGCGCCCGGCGCGGACGGGGACGAGGAGACGACCTCGACGCGGGTGCTGGGAGCCGTCGTGCCCGCTGCCGCGGCGGAGGCGCGCGAGCCGGCACCGACCCCTCCGACACCCCCGCGCCGCCCCAGTGGCAGGTGGCTGGCGGGCCTCGTCGCCCTCGCCCTGGCGGTCGTGCTGGCCCTGGTGCTGCTCGCGACCCTTCCGGACCACGGGCCGCCGGCGGACACCACCGCCGCGAGCCCGCCGGTCGACCCGTCGCAGAGCACGTCGGCCAGCACGACACCCAGCCCCGCGGGCTCCCCCTCCAGTCGACCCACGAAGACGGCGAGGCCCACCGCACCGGGCATGGAGTCCTTCATCCGCGACTACGTTGCGGCCCTCTCCTCCGATCCCGAGGTCGCCTGGGCGATGCTGACCCCGAAGTTCCAGCGGCAGAGCGGCGGCCTGGACACCTACCGGGACTTCTGGCGCGGCGTCGGCGACGGCCGGATCCTCGCCGTCTCGGCCGACCCCCGCACCCTCGTCGTCAGCTACCGCGTCCGCTTCGAGAACTTCGGGACCGGACGCCGGCCGACCGTCCTCGACCTGGTGTTCGACGGCGAGCGCTACCTCATCGACGGGGAGCGCACCGCCCAGTAGACCCTCAGCGGGGCCGGATGGTCACCTCCGCGACCGTCTCGAGGCGGGGGTGCTCGAGGTCGCCGTCGTGCACCACACCGGTCTCCCAGAGCAGGTAGAGCCCCTCGGGCCGGTCCTCGAGCGTGGCGATGCAGTTGTCGAACCACGGCCGCCGCAGCCGGCGCCACTTGAACGGCTCCTTGGGGACTCTGGCCGAGGCCGACACCAGCGAGCCGACGAACCCCGCGATCCCGTAGGCCAGCGTCGCGGTCGCGAAGCGCATCGCCCGGGGCAGCGGGTTGCGGATCGGTGAGCAGACCGCCTGCACGATGCGCGCGCCGCGCCGGCGGCGTACCTCGGAGACGTAGGAGTGGTGCACGTCGCCGGACAGGAACGTGACCGTGCGGGGCGCGGGGCCGCGCTTGCCGTCGGCCACCTCCTCGGCCATCGCGGCCACCTGGCGGAAGGTCCGTTGGAAGGCGCCCCAGTGCTCGAGGTCGACGACCTGACGCAGCCACTCGCCGACCCGGGCCGCGAGCCGTCCCCAGGCGCCGCCGGCGACGGCCTCGTCCCACGCCTCGAGGTGGTGCAGCCCGGGTGGCAGCAGGAACGGCAGCGAGGTGCCGACGAGCAGGTGGTCGAAGCCGCCCACCATGTGCTCGTCGAGCCAGACCAGCTCGGCCTCGTCGAGCATCCCGCGCCGCTCGGGGTCGAGGACCCGGGCCGCGCGGGAGTCCAGCACGATCAGACGGGTGCCGGACAGGTCGCGGGTGAAGCTCCACCGGTAGGACTCCGGGTCCGCGTCGGCACGCTCGACCAGCCGGTCGAGGTCCCTGGTCAGGTCGAGCTCCGCCGCGCCGTCGTACTCCTGCAGCCGCTGCCAGAGCGGGTCCTCGGAGCGCTCCTCGTGCGACAGGTTGCCGAGGTGCTGGTAGACCCAGTAGGACGCGAGCCCGGACATCAGGCGCTGGTGCCACCAGGTGGTGGCGTCCATCTTCTTCCGCCACGCGAGCGAGGTGTTCCAGTCGTCGCGGATGTCGTGGTCGTCGAAGATCATCGCGCTCGGCAGCGTGGAGAGCAGCCACCGGATGGCCGGGTCCGTCCACGCCAGCCAGTAGAGGTGGGCGTACTCCTCGTAGTCCTTGAGCTCCTCCCCGGGCGGCTCGTCGATGTCGCGCCGGGACTTGATGAACTCCTGCATCTGGTCCGACGTCTCGTCGGCGTAGACCTGGTCGCCGAGGAACACCACCAGGTCCGGCCACGGCGTCCCGTCGTCCCCGGCCATCCGCACAGCCATCGCCCGGAGCGCGTCGACACCATGGGTCCGGTTGCCCTCCTCGTCGTGCGGCACGCTGGTGCGGCACGAGCCGTAGGCCAGCCGCAGCGGCTTGCCCGGCTCGAGCGTGGCGATCACGCTCGGCGGGAACGGTGAGTCCACGGGCGGCCACACCTCCACGTCGTCGAGGCGCACCGAGTAGGGCGTGACGCTCCCCGGCTCGAGGTCGTGCACCTCCACGAGCGCGTAGTGGTGGCCGTGCACCCGGAAGCTGCGGTGCCGCCACTCCCGGCCGCCGGCATGCACGGACACGGTGGTGGGGCCGGAGGTCTCGACCCAGATGCCCGCGGACGTCTCGTCGACGTACCTCATCAGCGGCCCGAGCACGAGCCCGTCGTCAGTCATGCGTCAGTTGTACTCGTTCGGGGCACAAGTAGCACGGACGTCGGCTCCGGCGTCCCCACCGACGAACGGAGTAGGTTCACGCCATGGATGCAGGGCTACGCAAGGAAGAGATCGGCCGGAAGGTCGACAACAGCGACCTGCTCGACCACGCGGTACGGGTGGGACTCGTGTCCTACGGCGTGGTCCACCTGCTCATCGCCTGGCTGGCGGTGCAGCTCGCGTTCGGCGACCGCTCCGGCAAGGCCTCCAGCAGTGGAGCGCTCCACCAGCTCGCCCAGTCCGGCCTCGGCCAGGTGTCCCTGTACGTCGTGGCCGCCGGCTTCGCGGCCCTGGTCGTCTGGCAGGCCCTCGAGGCCGCCGTCGGGCACCGTGACGAGGACGGCGGCAAGCGCGTCTGGAAGCGGGTCGTCTCGGGCGTCAAGGTCGTCGTCTACGCCACGCTGGGCTTCTCCGCGCTCAAGGTGGCCACCGGTTCCTCCAGCAAGGGCGGCGGCACCGACACCTGGACCGCGAAGCTGATGTCGGCGCCCGCCGGCGCGGTCCTCGTCGGGCTCGTCGGCGTCGTCATCGTGTGTGTCGGCGGCGCCCTCGTCTGGCGTGGCTGGAAGGAGAAGTTCCGGTCCAAGCTCGACGTCGACGGCAGGACCGGTCGGGACGGCCGCGCCTACGTCCTGTTCGGGAAGGCCGGCTACATCGCCAAGGGAATCTCGCTGGCCATCGTGGGAGTGCTCTTCCTGTACGCCGCCGTGACGCACGACGCCAAGAAGTCCGGTGGTCTCGACACCGCGCTCACCAAGCTGCTCGACCAGCCGTTCGGCACACCGCTGCTCACCGCGATGGCGATCGGCATCGCCTGCTACGGGCTCTTCTGCTTCGCCTGGGCCCGCCACCTTGACCGCTGACGGCGTCCTGGAGACCGAACGCACCGTCATCCGCGACTGGCGACCCGACGAGGCCGACCGGTTCTTCGACCTCTACTCCCGGTGGGAGGTCGCCCGCTGGCTCGGGGCGCGGCCGACGGCCATGACCGACCGCGCCGAGGCCGACGCCCGGATCGAGCGCTGGCGCGGCCTGAACGCCGACAGCTCCGACGAGGGTCGCTGGGCGGTCGCGCGCCGGTCCGACGGCGCGGTCGTCGGCACGGTCGTCCTGGTGCGGCTTCCTGACGGGGACGGCGAGCTCGAGGTCGGCTGGCACCTGCACCCGGACGCGTGGGGGCACGGCTACGCGACCGAGGCGGCCCGCGCGGTGCTGGCCCGGGCGTTCCGCAGCGGGGTCGAGGAGGTCTTCGCCGTCGTCCGCCCGGACAACGCCGCCTCGATCGCCGTCTGCCGTCGCCTCGGCATGGAGGCCCTCGGGCGCACCGACCGCTACTACGACTCCGAGCTCGAGCTGTTCCGCGTGGACGCCCGGATGCAGGAGGAAGGCCCCTCCACCCGATAGCCTCACCCCATGCGGCGCTGGGTCCGGTTCCTCAGGACGACCCCCTGCCTGGTGCTGCTCCTCGTGCAGCTCGGCGGGGTCGTCCTGTACCCCTTCATGGAGGGCAGCTTCGCCGGCCGCACGGCGTTCGCCGTGTTCGGGATCATCGTGCTGATGCTGACGATCGTCGCGCTGCGGGCGACGCCGTTCTTCACCTGGGTGAGCGGGCTGGTCTTCGTGCCCGCTGCCGCCCTCCTCCTCGTCGGGACCTTCACCCGCAACGAGGAGCTGTTCCCCTGGTCCTCGGCGTTCGAGCTCGTCCTCTACTTCTACGCCGGGATCTCGATGCTGGCCTACATGCTGAAGGACGAGGAGGTCAGCGTCGACGAGATGTGGGCCATCCCTGCCGTGTTCACGCTGTTCGCCTGGGCGTTCACCTACCTCTTCGTCGTGGTGCAGGCGCTCGACCCCGGCGCGTTCGGTGGTGGTGAGTCGCGCGGCTGGATGGACCTGCTGTTCCTCTCCTTCACGACCCTGTCGAGCACCGGCCTCTCCGACATCGTGCCGGTGACGGGGCATGCCCGGAGTGTGGTCATGCTCGAGCAGGTGGCCGGCATCTTCTACATTGCGATGGTGGTCACCCGGCTGGTCTCCCTGCGCGCGGACAGGAGTCGCGTATGAGCGTCTCGCTGCTCCTGGAGCCGGAGCCCCAGTCCGTGCGTCGTGCCCGCGTGTGGGTGGTCGAGGAGCTGGAGGACCTGGGCCGGCCCGACCTCGTGGACGCCGCCGAGCTCGGCATCTCCGAGCTGGTGACCAACGCGATCCTGCACGCCGACCCGCCGATCACGGTGCGGCTCGGCGGCACCGCCCAGCACCCCCGGGTCGAGGTGCACGACAACTCCCGTCGGGCACCGGCCGTCAACAGCGACATGGCCGAGGACGACAAGCTGCTGCGCACGGTGGGCCGCGGCCTCGGCATCGTCGCCCTCTACTCGACGAGCTGGGGCGCCGACGTCTCCTCCGACGGCAAGGTGGTGTGGTTCGAGCCGGCCCTGGAGCCGAGCTTCGACACGTTCGGCGAGGGCCTCGAGGGCGACCTCGACGCGGAGCTCGCGGGCGACCTCGCGGACAAGCCGAGTGACCTGTCCGGCGACGTCTTCGACCTCGACCGCGCCGTCGACGCCCTGCTGTCGGGCGCCGACCACCCCGCCGAGCTGATGCCGGTCCGACTCGTCGGCATGCCCGTGCAGGTCTTCGCGTCGTTCCGGGTCTGGTACGCCGAGATCCGTCGCGAGCTGCGGCTGCTCGCGTTCTCGCACAGCGACGACTACCCGGTCGCCACCGAGCTGGCCGCGCTCACCTTGCAGGTCGAGCAGGAGCGACGGCTCGCCCACGGCATCGACGCGCTCGACGCCGCCATCGCGGCCGGTCTCGAACGGGTCGACCTGGACTACCTGGTGCCGACGTCCGCGGCGGCGACGATGACCCGGCTCGCGGAGCTGCTCGACGAGGTCGACGCGTTCTGCCGGGAGCACCGGCTGCTGACGATGGCGGCGAGCCCGCAGCAGGTGCAGCTGCGCCGCTGGTACACCGACCAGTTCTCGGGCCAGTCAGCCGGCCGCGAGCCGACGCCGTGGCCGGGGTCCTACGCGATCGAGCCGACGCCGGCGTGAGGGCACGGATCCTGCTCGCCGTCGCGCTCGGCGGTGCGGTCGGAGCCTGCCTCCGCCACTTCCTCGACGTCGAGCTCCCCGACCCGGACGACGCGTTCCCCTGGACCACCTTCGGCATCAACGTGGTCGGCTCGTTCCTGCTCGCCCTGCTGCCCGCGTCCGCTGCTGTCCGGCGGCACCCGGTGCTGCCGCCGTTGCTCGGGACCGGCGTGCTGGGCGGGTTCACCACCCTGTCGGCCTACTCCGAGCAGACCCGAGCGCTCTACGCCGGCGGCCACGTGGGCCTCGCCGGCCGGCTACCTCCTCGGCACCTTCGCCGTCGCCCTCGTGGCCGTCGCGGTGGCGGACCACCTCAGCACGATGGCGGCACGGCGCGAGTTCGACGAGGAGGAGGGCGACCTGTGACGTTCGTGTACGTCGCCCTCGGCGCCGCGCTGGGCGCGCCGCTGCGCTACGCGCTCGGCCACTACCTCGACAGGGACCTGCCGCTCGGCACGATCGCGGCCAACGTGGTGGGCTCGTTCCTGCTCGGATGGTTCAGCGCTCTCGCCCTGTCCGGGAGCGCGGCGGCCTTCCTCGGCACGGGGTTCTGCGGCGCGCTCACGACGTACTCCGCCTTCGTCGTGCAGACGCACGACCGGGGGCCGTGGCGCGGCACGGTGACGGTGCTGGTGACCGTCGTGCCGGCACTCGCCCTGTGTGCGTTGGGCTTCTGGCTCGGCGGGAGCGACCACCTAGGCGTAGCCGAGCTCGTGCAGCCGCTCGTCGTCGATGCCGAAGTGGTGCGCGATCTCGTGGACGACGGTGATGTTGACCTCCTCGACCACCTGCTCCTCGTCCTCGCACATGCGCGAGGGTCGGGTTGCGGTAGACGGTGATCCGGTCCGGCAGCACCATCGTGTAGTCGCCGCCCCGCTCCGTCAGCGGAGTCCCCTCGTAGAGCCCGAGGAGGTCGGGATCGTCCTCGGGGGCGTCGTCCTCGACGAGCACCACGCAGTTGTCGATGAGCTCGATCAGCTCGCCGGGCACCTGGTCGAGGGCCTCGGCCACCAGCTCCTCGAAGCGCTGCCTGCTCATCTGCATCACCCGCTCATTGTTCTCCGCCGACCCGGACCAGGCGTCGCCGGGGGCGATTTGGCGGGGAGACCCGGGAGCCCTATGCTTTTCCGGTCCCCGACGGCAGTGGCCCGACGGCCTCTTCGAGGGAATTGCCCCCATCGTCTAGTGGCCTAGGACCCCGCCCTTTCACGGCGGTAGCACGGGTTCGAATCCCGTTGGGGGTGCGGTTCCGGATCTCGATTCGGAACAAACGGTGTGGTGCGTTAGCATTGCGCCGCTTGAGAAAAAGGAAGCACAGCAGCACAGCAGATGGCCCCGTAGCGCAGTTGGTTAGCGCGCCGCCCTGTCACGGCGGAGGCCGCGGGTTCGAGTCCCGTCGGGGTCGCAGAGAGAACGCCTTGGACATCAGTCCAAGGCGTTCTGTGCTTCCCGGGCAGGTCGGGGTGAGCCACCCCACACGCCGCGAGAGAATAATTGAAGCGTCAACTACGCTTTACCTGGCATGAGCATCCACGAACTCGCCCTGTCCCCCGAAGCCCAGGACCTCCTCTTCCGCGAGGCCCGCACCGCCAACTCGTTCACCGACGAGCCGGTCACCGCCGAGCAGGTGGCCGCGATCTACGACCTGGTCCGGTTCGCGCCGACGGCGCTGAACGCCCAGCCGCTCCGCGTGACGCTCGTCCGCTCGGACGACGCCCGCGAGCAAGCTGCTCAAGAACATGGCGGACGGAAACCGCGACAAGACCGCCGCGGCCCCGCTGGTGGCGATCCTGGCCGCGGACACCGACTTCCACGACCACCTGGAGCGGACCTTCCCGCACTTCCCCGGCGCTCGCGACCTGTTCGCGGACGACGCCGGCCGCGAGCAGGCCGCGAAGTTCAACGCCTCGCTGCAGATCGGCTACTTCCTGCTCGGCGTGCGCGCCGCCGGTCTCGCCGCCGGACCGATGGGGGGCTTCGACGCCGCGGGCATCGACCGCGACTTCTTCGAGGGCACCGGCCTCAAGAGCCTGCTGGTGGTGAACATCGGCCGCCCCGGGCCGGACGCCTGGTTCGACCGGCTTCCCCGTCTCGAGCACGACGAGGTCGTCCGCGAGGCCTGAGCCGTCGACGGGACGGCTGGGCGGGGCGTGCACCGCCCCCGCTCAGCCGAACTCCCGTCGGGTCGTGCCCGAGACCGCGTCGCCCACCTCGAGCGCCCCGAACGCCTGCCGCAGCGACCTCGTCCGCGTCCGCACCCGCTCGACCGCGTGCTGCAGCGACGCGTCGCCCGCAGCGTCACCGGCGAGCTGCTCGACCGCCTCCTCCACCCCGGCGAGCCGGTCCTCGAGCTCCCCGAGCACGTCGACCCCGCCCTGCGACTCCTCGAGCCTCCTGCGCAGGAAGTCAGCCTGGGTGGCGAGCCGGCGGCCGGCGGCCCACAGGTCGACGAAGACCTGCACCTTGGCCCGCAGCACCCACGGGTCGAACGGCTTGGAGATGTAGTCCGCGCCCCCGGCGGCATAGCCCCGGTAGGCGTTGCGCTGGTCGGTGTCCACGGCCGTCAGGAAGATGATCGGGACGTCCTTGGTGCGGCTTCTGCCCTTGATCTGGGCGGCGGTCTCGAAGCCGTCCATCCCCGGCATCTGCGCGTCCAGCAGGATCAGCGCGAAGTCGTCCTTGAGCAGCGCGCGGAGCGCCTCCTCGCCCGACGCGGCGGTCACCAGCTCCTGGTCGAGGGTGCTGAGCACTGCCTCGAGTGCGAGCAGGTTCTCCGGCCGGTCGTCGACGAGCAGGATCCTGGCGCGTTCGCTCACGTCCACCATCCCCGGAAGATCGTCAGCAGCCGGGAGACGTCGACGGGCTTGGTGACGTAGTCCGAGGCCCCTGCCGCGAGGCTGTTGTCCCGGTCGCCGGGCATCGCCTTGGCCGTGAGCGCGATCAGCGGCAGCTCCTGGAACGACGGGATCTTCCGGATCTCGCGCATCGCGGTGTAGCCGTCCATCCCCGGCATCATCACGTCCATCAGCACCAGGTCGATGTCCGGGTCGCGCTGCAACGCCTGGATGCCGGCCTCACCGTTGTCCGCGTAGACGACGTCGATGCCGTGCTGCTCCAGGGCGCTGGCCAGGGCGAACACGTTGCGGGCGTCGTCGTCGACGATGAGGATCCGCTTGCCCGTGAGGACGTCGTCGTCGTGCCGGTCGCTGGTCGCGGGCTCCGCCGTGGTGGGGAGCTCGACGTCGGAACGGTGCAGGAGCAAGGCGATCTCGTCCATCAGGTCTCCCACCGCCTGCGGCTGACGCACGACCATCGAGCGGGCGTACTGCGCGAGGCGCGTACTGTCCCGCTTGGACAGCGGCTCCCCCGGGCTCACCACCACCGGGATCCCTCGCAACGCCTTGCGCGAGCTCATCCGCTTGAGCACGTCGAACCCGCTTCCGCCCGGGAGCTTCAGGTCGAGCACGACGGCGTCGAAGGCACGGTTGTCGAGGGCGGCAACCGCGTCCTCCACGCCGGTCGCCACGTGCAGGTCCACGTCGGGGACCGAGCCGAAGATCGCGACCACGGCGGAGGTGCCGTCGACCACGTCGTTGGCGACCACCAGCAGCGACCGGGTCCGACGACTGACGTAGGAGGCCAGCGTCGTCAGGGCGACGCCCAGGGTCTCGGGCGTCACCGGCAGCTCCACCACGGCGAGCGCACCCAGCAGCCGCGAGACATGGACGTCCTCGGGCGACTGCGACGCCGGTATGGCGACCGCCGGGATGTGGCGTGTCTCGGTGTCGCCCTTGAAGGCATGGAGCAGCGACGCCCCCTCCCTGCCGGGCAGGTCCATCCCGACCAGGATCCCGCTGGGCTGGTGCACCCGGGCGACCTGGACCGCCTCGTCGGGGTCGGGCGTGGCGAGCACCTTGAAGCCCTGCTCGCGGCCGACGTCGACGGCGGCCGCGCGCTGGCCGGTATCGGACAGCGCGACGAGCAGGACCTTGTCGTCACGGTCGATGGCGCCCTCGTCGTCGGCCACGGGCTGCTCGACGGGGCTCCCGGTGCTCACCGCCTTCATGGGGCGGACGGTCTCCGGCCCGATCACTTCTGGGGTGGTGGCCGGCTTCGGCGCGTCACCGGCGTACCGCAGCGGGAGGTACAGCGTGAACGTGCTGCCACGTCCCGGCTCACTCTTCACGTGGATCTCGCCGCCGATGAGCCGGGCGATCTCGCGGCTGATCGAGAGGCCGAGCCCGGTGCCGCCGAACTTGCGGCTGATCGTCCCGTCCGCCTGCTGGAAGGCCTCGAAGATGACCTTGAGCTGCTCGGGTGGGATGCCGATGCCGGTGTCGGTCACCGAGAACGCGATCACCGGATCGTCACTGTTGAGGCCCGCGGTCGTGAACGGCTCGTCGACCGCCGTCCGGATGTCCATGCGGACCTCGCCGGTCGAGGTGAACTTCACCGCGTTCGACAACAGGTTGCGCAGCACCTGCTGGAGGCGGTGCTGGTCGGAGTACAGCGTGCGGGGTACGTCGTCGGCGATCTGGACCGCGAAGCGCAGGTCCTTCTCCGCCGTGAGCGGACGGAACGTCGCCTCGACGTACTCCACGACCCCGGCGACGGCCACGTCGGCGGGGTGGACGTCCATCTTGCCCGCCTCCACCTTGGACAGGTCGAGGATGTCGTTGATGAGCTGGAGCAGGTCCGTCCCGGCGCTGTGGATGGTCCGGGAGAACTCCACCTGGCGGGGGTTGAGGTTGCCGTCCGGGTTCTCCGAGAGCAGCTTCGCCAGGATCAGCAGCGAGTTCAGCGGGGTGCGCAGCTCGTGCGACATGTTGGCCAGGAACTCGGACTTGTAGCGCGACGAGAGCGCCAGCTGCTCCGCCCGGTCCTCCAGGCCACGACGCGCGTCCTCGATCTCCAGGTTCTTGATCTCGATGGCGCGGTTCTGGGCCGCGAGCAGCCGGGCCTTCTCCTCGAGCTCGGCGTTCGTCTGCTGCAGCTCGCCCTGCTGGGTCTGCAGCTCCTCCGACTTGTTCTGGAGCTCCGCGGCGAGACGCTGCGACTCGACGAGCAGCTCCTGGGTCCGCGAGCTGGCGATGATCGCGTTGAGCGAGACGCCGATGATCTCCATCAGCTGGTCGAGGAACTGCAGGTGCACCGCGCTGAACGCCTGGAACGAGGCGAGCTCGACCACTCCGAGCACCTGCTCCTCGAAGAGCACCGGGAGGATCACGATCGTGACCGGCGGCGCCTCACCGAGACCGGAGGCGATGCGGATGTAGTCACCCGGGACGTGGGAGAGCAGGATCGGCTTCCGCTCGACCGCGGACTGCCCGACGAGGCCTTCCCCGAACGAGAACCTGCTGGGCAGGTCCTTGCGCGGCCGGTAGCCGTAGGAGGCGATGCGTCGCAGGGAGCCGACCCCGTCGGGGCTGGTCTCGCTGAGGAAGAACGACCCCTGGCTCGCTCCCACCAGCGGGGTGAGCTCGCTGACGATCAGCTGGGTGACGTCGAGCAGGTCCCGCCCACCCTGCATGTGGCCGGTGAACCGGGCCAGGTTCGTCTTCAGCCAGTCCTGCTCCTGGTTGGCGCGCGTCGTCTCGCGGAGGTTGTCGATCATCTGGTTGAGGTTGTCCTTGAGCTCGGCGACCTCCCCCTCGGCCTCGACGCTGATCTGCTGGCTCAGGTCTCCCTGCGTCACCGCGGTCGAGACCTCGGCGATCGCGCGGAGCTGGGTGGTCAACGTGCTCGCGAGCTGGTTGACGTTCTCGGTCAGCTTGCGCCACGTGCCGGACACGTCGGCCACCTCGGCCTGGCCGCCGAGCTTGCCCTCGGTGCCGACCTCCCGGGCGACGCGAGTGACCTCGTCGGCGAAGGACGACAGCTGGTCGACCATGCGGTTGACCGTGGTCTTCAGCTCGAGGATCTCGCCGCGCGCGTCGACGTACGACTTCTGGGTCAGGTCGCCGTGGGCGACCGCGGTGGTGACGAGGGCGATGCTCCGCACCTGGCTGGTCAGGTTGCCCGCCATCGAGTTCACGGACTCGGTGAGGTCCTTCCAGGTGCCCGCCACCCCGCGCACGTGCGCCTGGCCGCCGAGGATGCCCTCGGTGCCGACCTCCCGCGCGACGCGGGTGACCTCGTCGGCGAAGGCACGCAGCGTGTCGACCATCGCGTTGATCGTCCCCGCCAGGGCAGCGACCTCGCCGCGGGCGTCGATGGAGATCTTCTGGCTCAGGTCGCCCCGGGCGACGGCGGTGGAGACGGTGGCGATGCTGCGCACCTGGTTGGTCAGGTTGCTCGCCATCGAGTTCACCGAGTCGGTGAGGTCGCGCCACATCCCGGCGACACCGGGGACCCTGGCCTGGCCACCGAGCATTCCTTCGGTGCCGACCTCGCGGGCCACGCGGGTCACCTCGTCCGCGAACGACGAGAGCTGGTCCACCATCGTGTTGACGGTGCTCTTGAGCTCGAGGATCTCGCCCCGCGCGTCGACGGTGATCTTGCGGGTGAGGTCGCCGCTGGCGACCGCCGTGGTCACCTCGGCGATGTTGCGCACCTGCGAGGTCAGGTTCGCCGCCATCATGTTGACGTTCTCGGTCAGGTCCTTCCAGGTTCCCGAGACGTCGTGGACGTCGGCCTGTCCGCCGAGGCGGCCCTCGGTGCCCACCTCGCGGGCCACCCGGGTCACCTCGTCCGCGAACGCCGAGAGCTGGTCCACCATCGTGTTGACGGTGCTCTTCAGCTCGAGGATCTCCCCGCGGGCCTCGACCGTGATGGTGCGGGTCAGGTCACCGCGGGCGACCGCGGTGGTCACCTCCGCGATGTTGCGGACCTGGGCGGTCAACGTGCCCGCCATGAAGTTCACCGAGTCGGTGAGGTCGCGCCAGGTCCCGGAGACGCCCGGGCACGGCGGCCTGGCCGCCGAGCCGTCCCTCGCCACCGACCTCGCGGGCGACACGGGTGACCTCGTCGGCGAACGCCGAGAGCTGGTCGACCATCACGTTCACGGTGGTCTTGAGCTCGGCCAGCTCGCCGCGGACGTCCACGGTGATCTTCTGGCTCAGGTCGCCGCGGGCCACGGCCGTGGTCACCTGGGCGATGTTGCGCACCTGGGCGGTCAGGTTGCTGGCCATGGAGTTCACCGAGTCGGTGAGGTCCTTCCAGGTGCCCGCGACACCGGGTACGTCGGCCTGGCCGCCGAGGATGCCGTCGCTTCCCACCTCGCGCGCGACGCGGGTGACCTGGGCGGCGAACGCGGACAGCTGGTCGACCATCACGTTCACGGTGCTCTTCAGCTCGGCCAGCTCACCCTTCACGTCGACGGTGATCTTCTGGCTCAGGTCACCGCGCGCCACCGCCGTCGTCACCTGCGCGATGTCGCGCACCTGGGCCGTCAGGTTGTCGGCCATGTAGTTCACCGACTCGGTGAGGTCCTTCCACCGGCCGGCCACCCCCGGCACGTCGGCCTGGCCACCCAGGATCCCCTCCGTGCCGACCTCGCGGGCCACCCGGGTGACCTCGTCGGCGAAGGTCTGCAGCGTCGCCGTCATCGAGTTCAGCGTCTCGGCCAGCTCGGCGACCTCACCCCGCGCGGTGACCGTGATCTGCTGGCTCAGGTCCCCGCGTGCCACGGCCTGCGCCACCGAGGAGATCCCGCGCACCTGGCTGGTGAGGTTCAGCGCCATGATGTTGACCGAGTCGGTGAGGTCCTTCCAGGTGCCCTTCACCCCGCGGACGTCGGCCTGGCCGCCGAGGCGACCCTCCGTCCCGACCTCGCGGGCCACGCGGGTCACCTCGGCCGCGAAGGACGAGAGCTGGTCGACCATGATGTCGACGGTGGCCTTCAGCTGGGCCATCTCCCCGGACACCTCGACCGTGACGGTGCGGGTCAGGTCGCCGTTCGCGACGGCCGTCGTCACCAGGGCGATGTCGCGCACCTGTGCCGTGACGCGGGAGGACATCGTGTTCACCGCGTCGATCAGGTCGCGCCAGCTGCCGTCCGCGCTCCGCACCCGGGCCTGGCCGCCGAGCTTCCCCTCGGTGCCGACCTCGCGGGTGACCCGGGTGATCTCGTCCGCGATCGTGGAGAGCTGGTCGACCAGCCCGTTGACGCTGCGCGCGAGACGGAGCGGCTCGCCCCGCAGGGTCTGTCCGTCCACCCGGAGGTCCATGCGTTGGGTGAGGTCACCCTCCGAGACGGCGGCGACGACGCGGGCGAACTCGCCGGTCGGCCGGACCAGGTCGGCCACGAGACCGTTGGCGGCCTCCGCGCACCTCGACCACGCCCCCTCGCCGATCCCGGGGTCGATCCGCTCGCTGTGCCGCCCCTCGCGTCCGGCGACGCGCTGGACCCGGGTCAGCTCGGAGGCCAGGTGCTGCTGACGGTCCGCGATCTCGTTGAAGACCACGGCCAGCTCGGCGGTCAGGCCGGTGCCGGTGACGGGGAGCCGTCTGCGGAAGTTGCCGTCGCGCATCGCGGTGAGGCCGTCGAGCAGCTGCTTCAGCTTCGCCGGGTCGATCCCGTCCTGCGTGGCGGCACCCCCGGAGGGGTCGCCACCGCGACTCCGCGTCCGGCTCGACGTCGCGTCCCTGCTCGCCATGACCAGTGGCCTCCTCGTCACCGGATAGTCCCCGCGCAGGCAGTCTGTCACCAGGTGACGGAGTAGCAATACTCTTCCGACACCATGACCTTTCCGTTCGAGGCACACCGCACCTTCGAGCCGCGCGAGCGCTCGGTGGGTGAGGCACGGTGGTTCGTGCGCGACACCCTGGAGCGGTGGGGGATCGGCGACCTGAAGGACCCGGCGGCGCTGGCCGTGAGCGAGCTGGTCACGAATGCCGTCATACACGCAGGAACCCCCGCCAAGGTGGCGCTGACGGTCCACGACGGGTCGCTGCGCCTCGAGGTCCAGGACTTCCATCCCGACCGCGCGCTCCCCCTGCACTCCACGCCCGCCACCGACGACGCGGAGACGGGACGCGGCCTCCTGATCACCTCAGCACTCGCCCCCGCGTGGGGCGTGGAGTACACCCGCACGGCGAAGTCCGTGTGGCTGTCCTTCACGCTCACCTCGCCGCCGGTGGGCCCCCGGGCCGAGGGCGAGGCGGCGGGGACCGACGAGGGCGAGCACGGCAGGGGACCGGACGCGCACGACCCGACGCCGAGCCCGGCGGCGAACGCCACCCACGCGGAGGCACTCGGACTGCGGGACGAGGCACTGAACCGGCTCGGTCTCGACGAGTACCTCAGCCTGGCCGTGGAACGGGCCCGGGACCTGCTCGGCGCCGACGCGACCTACCTGCTCCTCGCGCGCGACTTCGACCCCGAGTACGAGGTGCGAGCCTTGAGCGGCCTCGACGACGGGCTGCGCGGCACCCGCATCGACGTGAACGCCGCCGGGACGCCCAACGTCCGCAACCCTCACCTGCCGGTCTCCATCGCCGACCTGTCGGCGACACCGGTGGCCCTGCTCTCCGGGACCTCCCTCCGGTCGCTCGTGCTCGTCCCGGTGACCGTCGACGGACGGGTGACCGGCGCGCTCGCGGCGGCGGCCGAACGTGCCGAGGGCTTCACCGACCAGCAGGCAGCCCTTCTCCAGCGGGTCGCGGACACGATGGCGGTGGCGGCCGACCGGGCGAGGCTCCGGGAGTCCGAACGCGAGCGACGCGGATGGTTCAGCTTCCTGGCCGTCGCGGGCGACCTGCTCGCGGGCTCCCTCGACCAGCGCATGACCATGGCGATCACCGGGCAGATCATCGTGCCCCAGCTCGCCGACTGGTGTGCGATCTACCTCGACGACGAACGGCACAGACCGAGGCTCCAGCACGTCTGGCACCACGACGAGAGGCTGAACGATCGGTTGCACACCGCGCTCGCGGCGACGTCGCCGGAACGGATCCGCGACACGGGCGACCCGCTGCTGCAGGGCGAGATCCAGGGCCTCCCCCTGGTCGCACGCGCCGAGCGGATCGGCACCCTGGTCCTCGGGCGCCGCGCCGGCGACCCGCTGTCCGGCGAGCTGATGCTCGTCACCCAGTCGGTGGTGCGGCGCGCCGCGCTGGCCCTCGACAACGCCCGCGCGCACGGGGAGCTCCAGGCGGTCGGCGAGGCGCTCCAGCGCAGTCTCCTGCCGCCTTCGATGCCGAGCGTTCCCGGCCTGGACGTAGGGGTCGTCTACGAGGCCGCCGGCGAGGGGAGCACGGTCGGCGGCGACTTCTACGACCTCTTCGCGGTCGGGGGTGGCCGGTGGTGCTTCGTCGTGGGCGACGTGTGCGGCACGGGTGCCGAGGCAGCCGCCGTCACGGGCCTGGCCCGTCACACGATCCGCGCCCTGGCGCTGGCGGGATTTCCCGCCTCCGCCATCCTCGAGCGGCTCAACACCGCGATCATCGAGGAGGGCGAGCGGTCGCGCTTCCTCACCCTCGTGTGCGCGTTCCTCGAGCCGGCCGCCGGAGGGCGGTTTCGGATGACCCTCGTGTGCGCGGGCCACCCACCGCCCTTCCTCGTCCGCGCGAACGACGAGGTCCGGCAGATCGGGAGACCGCAGCCGCTGCTCGGCGTCGTGGAGGGCGTCGCGTTCACCACCGAGGAACACGTGCTGGAGCGCGGTGACCTCCTGGTGACCGTGACGGACGGTGTCCTGGAGCGTCGCGACGAGGAGGAGCGGATGCTCGAGGAGCGTGGGCTCGACACGGAGCTGCAGCGCCTCGCCGGTCTGCCGGCGCAGGCGGTCGCGGAGCGCATCCGGCGCCTGGTCCTGGACTTCTCCCCCACCCCCCAGGCCGACGACATGGCCGTCCTCGCGATCCGCCTGGGTCGGGTCTGACCTGGATTCTGTGCCGCTGCCGCGTTGTTGTAGAGTTTCGTGCGCTTGGGCAGGTAGCTCAGTTGGTACGAGCGTCCGCCTGAAAAGTGGAAGGTCGGCGGTTCGACCCCGCCCCTGCCCACAAGCAAGAGAGCCGCAGGTCCGACTCGCCTCGGGCCCGCGGCTCTCGTCGTTCCGGGTCAGCCGGCGAGTCGCACGGACCCGTTGATGTCCAGCTCGCTGCGCTCGCAGACCAGGCCCACGCCCGGCACGGCGTACTGCACACCGCAGCCCGGGGAGACGTGGGTCGTCATCTCGTCGAAACCACGCAGGACGCCGTGGCCGGAGGCCCCCAGGAAGACCCCGGTGCTGCGGCTCCCGTCCACCGTGAACTGCATCCGGGCCTGGCTGAGGTAGTCGAACGGCGTTGTGTTGGCGCCCCAGTTCACGAAGGTTCCCTCGTAGGCGAGCACGAGCTTGCCCTGCGGAGTAGTGATCTCCATCCGTCCGCTGGCCAGCTTGCCCATCGAGACCTCGCCACCACCAGAAGCCCCGATGCGGGTGCAGTGACTTCCGACGTACGTGACCGCGCCCGTGTAGGCGTCGGTGTGCAGCGTCCCTGTCCCGATCGTCGAGAACACCCACATCCAGTCATATCCCGCCGGGCACCCCGAGACATCAGGGTTGGGAGGCGGGTAGGTCGTCGCCACGACCGTGCCTTGCAGCGGCGTCGCGCTGTCCGCCGCGGACGCCGGCGCGGCCGTCAAGGTCAGTGCCACCGCCAAGGCGGCGGCTACTCGAAGCAGCCTCTTCATCGCCGATCCCCTCTCACCAGGATTGACTGCTTCGACAGGCCCGCCGAAACAGCTTTACCTTGTTCGGCATCCCCGGGCCCCTCCTCACCCATACGGCGTAGCCTGGAGAAACCGGTCTCAGCGCAAGCGAAACGCCGGAGTTCCGCTTGCGTAAGGGCCATCCGGCCTTGATCCCCGCAGAGGATTGGGGACACTCGAAGCAGGCAGTGCAACCGGGGGTCACCGGAAGGGGCCGGTGTGGGCAGAAGCGGAGAATTCGCCTTCGACGCCTCTGACGTGCTCGCGTCCTTGGGGCAGGCTCTGATCGTCACCGATCTCGAGGGCACTGTGGTCGGCTGGAACAAGGCCGCCGAGGACCTCTACGGCTGGAGCGCCGAGGAGGCGATCGGTCAGCCGGTCTCCGACCTCAGCGTGCCCGAGATGGCCCAGGATGTCGCCGATGACGTGATGGAGGCGCTGAGGCAGGGCGTCCCGTGGTCCGGCGGGTTCCCGGTACGCCGCAAGGACGGCTCCATGTTCACCGCCCTCGTCACCGACTCCGGGGTCTACCACGACGGGGAGCTGGTGGGCATCGTCGGCCTCTCGACCAACCTGGGCTCGGCCCTCGAGCCCCTGCTCGAGCGCTCGACCGACGCGGCTCTGGTGATCCGTTCCGACGCCGTCATCGTCTTCGCCAGCAGCGCGGTGGAGCAGCTGTTCGGCTGGCCGCACGAGGAGATCATCGGAAGCTCCGTCGTCCCGCTGCTGCACCCCGACGACCTGGCCTCGCTCTCCGAGGTCCTGGACCGGGTGGCTGCCACACCCGGCGCGCACCCTCCCGTCGAGCTCAGGGTGCGCTGCGGCGGCGAGTGGAAGTGGACCGAGGCCACCCTGACGAACTTCCTCGACGACCCGGTGGTCCGCGGCATGGTGTGCAACCTGCGGCTCAGCCCCAGCCGCGAGGCGCGGGAAGAGGCCGAGACCCGCGCCGCACAGCTGCAGACGGCGCTCGACAGCCGCGTGCTGATCGAGCAGGCGAAGGGCTTCCTCTCGGCCAGCTTCGGGCTGGCTCCCGACGCTGCGTTCCAACGGCTGCGCAGCGAGGCCCGGAGCAGCCACCGGACCCTCCATGACGTCGCGCGCGAGGTCGTTGCCGGCAAAGAGCTGTCCGACATCTGAGACCGCGACTGACCCCCCTCTGGTCCCCTTCGGCCAGGGACCAGAAGCACGAATCGGACATCCTCGACGAGGGCATAGTCCGTTCGAGTGGTTAACCGATGAGACCGTTGAACCAACCGCGCGGCCGTTGTTAGGTTCGGCGCAATCTTCCCCGTCGCTGCATTGGCAGCGAACAGCCGTCCCAGACCCCCGGCGGCGTGTGACCGCCTCGGATGGTGGACATGCAGGTTCTGGCCGAAACACCCCTCCGACCCACTCGACCGACCCGCCTCGCTTACGCAGCAGCGGTGCTCTTCCGGGTGGTGACGGCGCGCGGATGGCGTGCCGAGACCGCAGCGCGTGACCTGCGGGCCCGACTGCACGACGACCGCATGGTGCTCCGCCTCCTGCAGGCACGAGTGTCGCGAGCGATGCTGGTGCGACCCACCGAGACCGACGAGCGCGCGCACGCGACACTCGCGCTCGCGCTCGCCGGCCTTGGTGGGGGTGTGTCCTATGAGTGAGGCACCCGACCACTACCAGGAGCGCGCCGCCCACCAGGAGGCGGCGCGATCCGCGGCGCACGACGCGGCCGACCGGCGCAGAGAGCACCGTCGTCGCGGGGAGACGTCCTCGGCGTCAGCCCCTCGGTGGCGGTTCGCGGACGCCGTCCAGGCGGCCCGTGCGCTCGGTGCCGGAGGCACGTCCTGACCTCTCGGGACGGGGACTCGGACACGGGGACACGGGGGATACGGGGGTATCGGGGGATTGGGGAGCACGGACAGGGGGCGGACCCGGACGGGTCCGCCCCCTGCGGCTGCTCGGTTCCTGGATTCCCGTCAGGGGGCGGCCGCGCCGACGACCACGTCGTCGACGTGCACACCGTCCCAGCCGGACGTGGACGCGCACAGCGGGCCGCCGAGCGCGGAGCACAGCGAGTCCGACGTGAAGTGGAAACGCACCTGCACCGGCCCCGCGGGTGCCTTGAACGGCACGGCGTAGCGCTGCCAGCCCGGCGCGTCGTTGGCGCCGCTGTAGCTGCCCAGCGTCTGCCAGGTCGAGCCGTCCTTGCTCCACTCGACCGAGACCTCGTCGAAGCCCCCCTCGGTGTCGAGCTTCATCCACCACTCGACCACCGCGTCACCGGCGGTCGCCGTCACCTCCGGCGAGTCGAGCGTGGTGTCCGCGTTGTCGATGTAGCCCGTCGGCCCGGAGACCGCCCACGCCTGTCCGGCCCCGTCGTCCGCGGCGTCAGCGCCGTGACCCGGTGAGCCGAGCTGCCACGGCGGCACGCCCGTGCTGGTCCAGCCCTGGTCACCGGTCTCGAAGTCGTAGGACGCGAACGGGGCGCCGACCTCGGGCAGCGTGACGGGCCCGGGGTCCGGAGGGACCGGCAGCCGCTGGTCGAAGTCGTAGGTCCACACACCACGGCCGAACAGTGCCAGCACCGCGCGGTTGGGGTTGCCCGGCTCGAGCGCGATGCTCGACACCGGTCCGGCGGGCACGTCCTCGAGCGGGGCGAACGTCGGTGTCCGGTCGGTCACCGCCTTGCGGTTGGACGCGAACGCACCGACGTCGCTGCCGACCAGCAGCTGCCGCCCGCGGATCGCCACCCACGTGGCCGGGCTGTCGGGCAGGTTGCCGGTGACGTCGACGAACGTGCGGCCGCCGTCCGCCGAGCGGAACAGGTGGCCCTCGCCGATCTGCTTGTTGGCGTCACCGACGGCGCCCGGCGGTAGCCAGCGGCGGGTGTAGCCACCGAGCGTCACGAACACGCGATCCGTGTTCTTCGGGTCGATCGCCACCGAGGTGATGTAGCGGTTCGGCAGGCCCTTCGCCGGCACGACGTGCCAGCCCGCGGACGTGCCCTTCGCGCCACGGACCGAGCCACCGACGTTGGTGGCCAGACCGTTGCGGAACAGCGTCTTCCCCGGGCCCATCTTGTTGAGCGTGTCGCAGTGACCGCAGAATCCGACGTAGGACGCGTTGCCGATCGTCGCCACCGCGGACATCGAGTTGTCCGGGTCGGTCGCGCTCGACGTCGCCGAGGCGTCGCCGGGGTGTGACCGGGTGCCGAGGTCGAACACGGTGCGCCACGTCGTGGTGCCGCTGTCCGCGCTCGCCGCATCGGTCTGCCCCGCGTCGGTGCTCGGGCCGGACAGCGTCTCCACGACCTCACGCCCTGCCGTGATCAGGTGGTCGGCGTCCTTCGGGTCCATCGCGAACGGGTTGGCGAACTTCGACGCGGTGAGCCCCGGGTCGATGTCCTTCCAGGACGTCCCGCCGTCGGTGGTCACCGACATGGCGCCGTTGGTGTACTCCTCATAGGCGATGTCGGAGTCGTCCGGGTCGACCGCGGCGAAGAAGCCGTCGCCGCCGTAGGTCTCGAAGCGCTTGCCCGTCCCCGGCTCGATCCGCATGTTGCCGTTGTCCTGCAGGCCGGCCCACACCGTGCCGTCCTTGGCCATCGCGGCGTAGTAGGGCATCAGCGTGGAGAAGCCGTCGTTGTCGCCCTTGCCCCAGTGGGAGTTGTCGAGCTCGCCGTCGTCGTCCTGCTCGAACCGGTAGCGGTAGACACCGCCATCGTTGCCGACCACGAGCTGCACGCCGCCGGGCACGTCCTTGTCGCGGATCCAGATGCCGTCCTGCTGGTCGGGGTGCGTCGTCTGGTTGGCGTCGTCGGGCTCGCGGTCACCGGGGCACGTCGGCAGCCCGGCCGAGAGCAGCAGGCAGGAGGACCCGCCGAAGTACTTGCCGACGACGCGGAAGTGCACAGGCACGCTCCCGTCGAGCGGGGCATCGGTCTGCGTGAGCTCGTTGCTCCAGATCTCCTCCAGGCCGAAGCCGAGGCGGGTGGGTACGCCGTCCGCTGTCGTGCGCGTCGGGTCCGGCTGGACCCAGAGGTTGTACCAGCCCTGCACGCCGGGCTGGTAGCCCGTCGCGGTGCCGGTGCCCACCAGCGCCGATCCCGACGCCGGGTCGGCAGTGAGCTCGCTGCCGCTCACCAGCTGCGTCCAGGTCCTGCCGAAGTCGGAGGAGACGTAGAGGCCGTTCAGGACGGTCGAGCCGACCGGCGACTTCTGTCCCTCCGGAGCGTCGATGCCCGCGACGCCACCGTTGTTGAGCAGCTTGGCGTCCTGCACGAGCGCGTAGAGGATGTCGTGGTCCTGCCCCGGGCCGACCGCGTTGCCGAGCTCCACCCGGCCGATGTGGTCCTGCGCCGCGAAGCCGTCGGCGCCGAGCTTCTTGAAGGTGCCGACCTTGCCGCTCTTCGACCGGTAGACGCCGTTCCTGGGCGACTGGACGGAGCCGTCGGGGTTGGTGCGGTCGCCACCGCGCCAGCCGACCGTGGCGACGACGGTGCCGGCCCGCGTCGTGGTGCCCTTGCCGCCGCCCTTCGCGAGGACGACGTCGGTGACGACGTTGGCGAGCGCGCACTCCGGGTGCTTGTCGACGTCGGTGACGCCCTTGCACTTCCCGGTGGGCAGGTCGACGTTGTCGTAGGTGCGGCCCGCGTCGGTGGAGCGGAACAGCCCGAGCTGCGTGGCGGCGTACACCTCCTTGCCGTTGGTCGGGTCGACCGCCAGCGCGAACCCGAGCCCACCGGTCGGCAGGCCCTTGGACCGCTTCCAGTGCTTGCCGAGGTCGCCGGACCAGTAGGCGCCGAGGCCGGTGTAGGCCGAGGACCCGAACGTGGGCTCACCGGTCAGCGCGAGCAGCGTGCCCTTGCGCGCCGAGGTCCAGGCCACCGCACCCGTGACCGAGGTCGGCAGGTTGCCGGTGGAGTTCTTCCAGGAGGCGCCGAGGTCGTCCGAGCGCCAGATGCCGCCGTTGCCGACGGCGGCGAACAGCCGGTCCTTGCCCGGCACCCAGGCGAAGCTGTCGACGCGGCCGCTGTTGTGCGACAGGCCGAGGCCGTTCACCTCGGGGTAGCGGGGGTCGTCGACGATCAGGGGGCCGGTGCCGTAGGACCTTCCCTTGCCCGCCGCGGCGGCGACGTCGGAGGTGCTCATCGCCCGTCGCTGCGTGGACGCGTGCTGCGGGGCGCCCTTGGCGTAGGTGCCGTACGGTGCCAGCCGCGGGATCGCCCGCGCGCCGAAGAGCGCGATCAGCTCCTTGAGTGACTCCGGACGGCTCTTCCGGACACAGGTGTGGTCCCAGTCCTCGGGGTCGACGTCGGCCAGCATCGGCAGCTCGGCGCGGGCCTCACGGACCAGCTCCGCGTCCTCGGACTCGGCCTCCTCCTCGGACTCGGCCTCGCGCTCGGCCCCGGGGTCCTCGCCCGCGCCCTCCCGCGCCATCTCGGCACGGACCTCGGCGAGCGCCCGCTCGACCGGGAGGAACCCCGGCGCACAGCCCGCCGCCTCCGCGACGTCGTCGGACCTCGAACCCAGCATGACGAAGGCGGAGCCGGCCATCCCGATGACCAGGACCAGCCCCAGCAGAACCCTCGTGAGACGTGCGCGCACCTGCAACCCCTTGCAGTCGACGGTTCCTCCCCGCGCACATCCTGCTGGGTCGACTGGTTGTAGGTACAGAGCAAATCCGACAAATTTTCGGAACTGCGCGCTCCGGACCGGTCACACAACTCGGACCGATCAGGCGGCCGGCGTGAAGGCGTCCGGGAACCGCAGCGGGTCGAGGCGCGCCTCGGACAGCACCAGCGGGTGGTCGCTCGTGCGTCGCACCAACGGACCACGGAGCTCGCGGTAGTGGTGGAACGCGACCTTGCGGTGGCCGAACACCCAGTCCACGTAGCGTGGGTCGGCGGCGCGGCAGTGCCCACCCTCGTTGCTTCCACCGCGGGCGGCCTGCATCGGGGCGCCGCCGGTGACCGGGCAGAAGACCTTCTCGCGCTCGTTCATGTCGCCGGTCAGGAACACCGGAAGCCCGGAGCGGCTGAGCCGGCGGACCAGGGCGACCTCGAGGCCGATCGCCTTGCGACGCCAGCCGTCCTGGCCGGGGTGGCTCGCGTTGGTCGCCGGGTTGTGGACGTTGACGAACCAGGCCGTCATCCCGGTGCGGAGGTTGCGCAGCTTCACGACCGGCATCGGCCTCCGGTTGCCGTCGAAGTAGGGGATCGCGACGGTGCGGCGCTTCAGCGCCTCCCACTCGGTGCGGTCCCAGGCCAGGGAGTTCTCGGTGTCGAGGTCCCGCAGCGCGAAGCCGGGGTAGACGTCGTACCTCCCGCTCGTGCGGTCCAGGAAGGCGCGGAGCTGGTCGGGCTGCATCTCCTGGAACCCGGCCACCTCCACGTCGTGCCGCTCGACGAGGCGCGCGACCCCGCCGGTGCGGCTGACGCCGGAGCCGTAGCGTGCGTCATGTCGCGTGTGCGAGCTGCCGAGCACGTTGAAGGACGCCACGGTCAGCTCGGTCGAACACCGCGCGGTGCACCTCCGCCGGGGCCGCGGCTGCGGAGACGGTGACCCCCGCCACACCGGCCGCTGCGGCGAGTGCGGCGACCAGGACCCGGGTACGACGTCGTTGCAGTGGTCTCTCGGCGGACGGTGTCGTCGACGAAGGCATCGTCCGACCGTAGGAGAACGCCCCCGGTCCCGGGCAAGTCCGCGACGGCGCTCCTCCGCGGGAGCCGTGACCAACGCAACGCCGCACCGGGCTCGTGCTGAACTAGCCTGGTCCGCCCGAGTCAGGAGAGCCATGTCCCCGAGGTTCAAGCCACGGCACGCGTCGAGGTACCGCGCCATCGCCGCACTGCTGGTCAAGCACGGCCGGGGGGACCTGATCCGGTCGGCGGGGCTCGACGCCTCCCTGCCCGACGACGAGCTCGCGCAGGGCGACCCGGACGCCGCCGCCAGCCTGGCCGACGACCTCGAGGCGATGGGCCCGACCTACATCAAGCTCGGGCAGATGCTGTCCACCCGCGTCGACCTGATCAGCCCGGCCTACGTCGAGGCCCTGTCGCGGCTGCAGGACGACGTGGCGCCGTTCCCGTTCGAGGACGTCGAGCGCATCGTGACCACGGAGCTCGGCGTGCGGCTCTCCACGATCTTCCCGAGCTTCGACCACAAGCCGTTGGCCGCGGCCTCGCTCGGCCAGGTGCATCGCGCCACCCTGCGCGACGGCCGCGAGGTCGTGGTGAAGGTGCAGCGCCCCGACATCCGCGAGCACATCGTCCAGGACATGGAGGTGCTCCGCGAGCTCGCCGAGCTGCTCGACGGCCACACGGACTTCGGCCAGCGGTTCGCGGTGGCCGACCTCCTCGAGGAGTTCCGGCGGTCACTGATCGACGAGCTCGACTACCGGCGCGAGGCCGAGAACCTCACGACCATCGGGGCGGTCCTCGAGGGCCACGCCCGGATCGTGGTGCCCACGCCCTACCCCGACTTCACGACCAGCCGGGTGCTCACCATGGAGTACGTGCCCGGCCGCAAGGTCACCGACCTCGGCCCGCTGGGCCGGCTCGAGCTCGACGGGGCAACCCTCGCCGACGACCTCTTCGGCGCCTACATCAAGCAGGTCCTCGTCGACGGCGTCTTCCACGCCGACCCCCATCCCGGCAACGTGCTGGTCACCGACGACGGCCGGCTGGTCCTGCTCGACATCGGGATGGTCGCCCGGGTGGCCCCGGCGTACCGGGAGAAGCTGCTCAAGCTCCTGCTGGCGCTCGCGGACGCGCGCCCCGACGAGGTCGTCCGTGCTGCGCGCACCATGGGCCAGGACCTGCCCGACTACGACCCGGTCCGGTTCGAGCGCGCGGTGGCCCGCGTGGTCGGCCGGGCCGCCGGCTCCCAGCTGGCCGACCTCGACCTCGGCGCGATCGTGCTGCAGCTGATCCGCGAGGCCGGCGAGTGCGGCCTGCGGATGGACCCCGAGCTGACCATGCTCGGCAAGGCCATGCTCAACCTGGACCAGGTCGCCACGGTGCTCGACCCCGACTTCGAGCCGTTCGCCGCACTGCGCCGGCACACCACCGGGCTCATGACGAGCTCGATGAAGAGCTCACCGGCGGCGGTCCTCGCCTCGATGCTGGAGGCCAAGGAGTTCGCCGAGGCGTTGCCCGGCCGGGTCAACCGCGCCTTCGACGCGATCGGCGAGGGCAACTTCGAGCTGCGGATCAAGGCTTTCGACGAGGCCGAGTTCCTGGCCGGGCTGCACAAGCTCGCCAACGTGATCGCCGCCGGGCTCGTGCTCGCGTCGATGATCCTCGCGTCGGCGCTGCTGGCCCGGTCGGGCACCGACGGCCCGACCACGGAGAACCGGATCGCGATGGTGGTGTTCGTGGTCGCGATCGTCATCGCGCTCACGATGCTGACGCGGATCCTGTGGCAGTCGCACCGCCTGCGCACCCGACGCTGAGCGTCGCCGGCGGACCCTCGCTCAGACCCAGGCCCAGAGTCGCACCTGCGTGCCCTCGCGGACCGGAACGGACCTGCACCAGCTCGCAGAGCTGGTTGGCCATCCAGATGCCGCGGCCGCTCTCCGACTGCAGGTCGAGCAGCCCCTGGCCGACGAGCGGGTCGTCGATCGTCCCGGAGTCGCTGACCTCCACGACGAGCGCCCCCGGCACACGCCAGATCGCCACCTGGCCGTGGCCGCCACCGTGCACGACGCTGTTGGTGGCGAGCTCGTGCGCGGCGAGCATCAGGTCGTCCGTGCGCGCCGGCTGGAGCCCGGCCTCCCGGCACGCAGCCCGGACCTGGCGGCGTACGCCGGCGATCTCGATGCCGGCGAAGGCGTGCCACAGCGCCTCGGGCGGCACCGGCGGGAGCGGCGCCGCGAACGCCTCCAGCGCGTGGGCGTGGCCCGCGTAGCCCACCTCGCGACGACCCCGGACGACCGGGTGGTTGCGCATCGCCGCCTCGACGACGTGCGCGGGCAGCGAGGTCAGGTCGTACGGGCAGAGCAGCCGCCAGCCGGGACCGTCGTCGAACGCGAGGTTCAGCAACGCCTCGTGCAGCGCGGCCTCGTCGAGCTCGACGTCGCGACGGCCCGCCCAGACCGGCTCACCGACGCCGCGCACCGGGCCCGCGTCACGGGTGTCCTCGAGGAACCGCCGCCACTCGGGGATGATGCAGGCCGGGTTCGCCCCGAGCTCGGACATGTCGACGAAGTCCGCCCGCACGGCGTCGGCGCCGAGCGCCCGCTCGACCAGCTCGAGCTTCTCGGGCACGAGCGCGACGAGGACCGGCTCGTGGCGGGCGATGCCTTCGCGGACGAAAGGCACGACCGTGCGCTCCAGGTCATCTATCCCGAGTAGAACGTCAGCTCGTGGCGGAACCGGTCCGTCCCGAGGATCCCTGCCGACTGCTGCATCACGCCACCCTGCTTCCCCCTGCACTGCGACGTCCATCGTGCGCCGTCCCGGGCGGTAAGAACAGCCCTCACGGGAAGAAGATCTGGCTTGTCCAGGCCGGTTCGGGCTACGCCGGGTAGTCACACCGGGCCAACCCGGATGAATCTTCCGCTGACCCACCGCGGCGTGACCAGAATGAGCCGACGCGCGGGCCCCCGCGGGTTCCGGATCGGGAGGTGCCCAGGTGCAGCGCTACATCGACGAGCTGCGCCTGCTGCAGGCGATCAGGCTCTCCGTCGTGGCGACCGACCGACACGGCATCATCACGTTCGTCAACGAGGCCGGCGCCGAGACGTACGCCGCCGACGCCGACGACCTCATCGGGCTCGACGTCCGCAGCCTGCTGTCCCCCGACGCGCCTGCCATCGAGGGCGGCTTCGACTTCGACGCCGTGATGGCGGGACTGACCTGGCGCGGCGACCTGACCGTGCGGCGTCCCCACGGCGAGACGTTCGTGGCGGCCGTGTCCGCGACGCCGACCCGCGACCGCGACGGCGAGATCACCGGGGCCGTCGTCGTCGCCGAGGACATGACCGAGATCCGCGAGGCGGAGGCCGAGGCCGAGGCCAGCCAGCAGCGGCTGCGGCTCGCGCACGAGGCCGCCGAGCTCGGCAGCTGGCACTGGGACATGACGACCGGGGTCACTGTCTGGGACGAGCAGCTCGAGGCCATCTACGGGATGCCGCCCGGCGGGTTCGACGGCACCTTCGAGGCCTGGCTGGACACCGTGCACCCCGACGACAGGGAGCGCGTCCTCCTGGCGGTCCAGGAGGCGATCGACGCGCGGTCGTCGTACGTGCTGCGCAACCGGGTCAACCGTTCCGACGGAACACTGCAGTGGATCGAGGCGCACGGCAAGGTCACCACCGACGACCAGGGCAACCCCTCGGGCACCATCGGCTGCGTCCGCGACATCACCGACCGGGTGCTCGTCCAGGAGCGCGAGCAGGACGCCGCGGCCCGGGCCCGTCTGCTCCAGCAGGTCACCGCGGACTTCGGCCGGGCCTGGACCCCGGAGCAGGTCGCCGCCGTCCTCGGCGCCAGCCTCGTCCAGGTCGCCGACATCGTGGGCACCGGCGTGCGGCTGGTGGTCCCCGAGGACCTCGTCTCGGTGTCCGGCGGCGACGCGCTGCGTGGCGAGCAGCGACAAGGTGCTCCCGCTCGAGGACGTGCAGCTGCTCGACACGCTCGCCGCGCAGTGCGCCATCGCGGCCGAGCGGGCCGCAGCTGCTGCGCCGGACCTCCGGCATCGCCGAGCAGCTGCAGTCCAGCCTCGCGGCGAGCCCGCTGCCCGACCTCGACGAGTTCGAGCTCGCGGTGCACTACGCCCCGGGGGGCGACGACCTGGAGCACGTGGGCGGCGACTGGTACGACGCCGTGCGGACCGGCACGGGGGCCCTGGCCCTCGTCGTCGGCGACGTGATGGGCCGCGGGGTCCGGGCGGCCACCACGATGATCCGCGTCCGCGCGGGCATCCGGGGGCTGCTCACCGTCGACCCCGGGCCGCGGGCGGTGCTCACCTCCGCCGACGAGATGATGCTGCGCGACGCACCCGACCAGTTCATCACCGCGGCCGCCGCGCTGATCGACCCGGCCACCGGCGACCTGACCCTCTGCAACGCGGGCCACGTTCCGGTGGTGATCGTGCACACCGACGGCAGCACCGAGGCGCTCGGCGGCGGGTCGGGCGTCCCGCTGGGCATCGTGCGGCCGCTCGAGCGCACGGTCGTCCACGGCACGGTGGAGCCCGGGGCGCTGGTGATCCTCGTGACCGACGGGGTCGTCGAGGCACGCACGCACGACCTCGACGAGGGCATCGCCCGCCTGGAGCGGCGCGCCTCGGAGCTGCGCGACCTCCCGCTGGACGAGCTCGTCGTCGCCCTCGCGGAGCTCTCCGACCAGTCGCTGCGCGACGACGTCACCGTGGTGGCCGCCCGGCGCCGCTGAGCTCCGGGGTCGGCTCCCGGGTCGGCTCAGCGCAGCAGGCCGAGGGCGTAGCCCTCCTCGCGCAGCTCCTCGCGCACCTGCGGGTGCGCCGCCTGCTCGATGAGCGCCTCCGCCTGCTGGCCCTCGGTGTAGCCGAAGAGCTCCGCGGACCCCTGCTCGGTGACGACCGCCGAGGGCTGGAACGACGTGAGCGGTTCCTCGACCATCGGGACGATCGTCGACACGTCGGCGCGCGGGTGCCAGGACCGCAGGGCGAGCACCGCCTGACCGCCCTTGGCGTGCATGGCCCCGACGATGAAGTCGGTCTGGCCGCCGAAGCCGCTGTGGATCCGGCCCCGGATGCGCGAGGCGTTGACCTGCCCGTAGAGGTCGACCTGCAGCGCGGTGTTGACCGAGACCATCGCCTGGTTGCGGGAGATCAGGCCGGGGTCGTTGGTGGTCTCGGTGCGCAGCAGGCGCAGCCGCGGGTTGAGGTGCGCCCACCGGTAGAGCTCGTCGGAGCCGAGCAGGAACGACGCCGTCAGCGGGCGCCGGCTGTCGAGGCAGCCCCGCTGCTCGAGCTCGAGGACCCCGTCGCTGACCATCTCCGACCACACCCGCAGGTCGTGGTGGTCGCGCAGGCCGGCCAGGACCGCGTCGGGCACCGCGCCGATCCCGAGCTGGAGAGTGGCGCCGTCGCCGATCCGGGCGGCGACCCGGTCGGCGATCGCCGCGGAGACGTCGTCGACGGGCGCCGCCGCCGGCCGACCGAGCGGGTCGATGGCCTCGACGACGTAGTCGAAGACGTCCAGCGGCATCTCGCCGTCGCCGTACACGTAGGGGATCTCCGGGTCGGCCTGCGCGATGACCAGTCCGCCGCGCGCCCGCACGGCCTCGATGGCCGCCGGCAGGACGTTGACCTCCGCGCCGAGCGACAGCTTGCCGTCGTACTCCGTCGACGTGTGCAGCAGCACGACGTCGGGCGGCAGCGTCGAGCCGAACAGCAGCGGCACCATCGACAGCCGGGCCGGGACGTAGGCCAGCCGGGGCGACCGCCGGGCGCCGGCCCCCACGAACGAGGTCTCGAGCACGACGCCCTCGCGGTCGGGGACGCCCGGGTGCGGGTTGAGCAGGTTGAGCACGTAGTCGGCGACCTCGGCGTCGAACGCGTGCAGCAGGGTCCACGGCGTCGCCGCGTTGCCGGTCACCACCACGCGAGGCCGTGGCGGCAGTCCGTGCAGGACCGTGCCCAGGTCCTCGAGCCGGATCATCTTGCGTGCGTCCACCATGACGGCCTCCTCCGTGCCCCCATCCTGCCGTGTCGGGCTCGCGCCGTCCTGAGCACGCACGAGTGTCCTCGGGTCTTCCCTGTCACACCTCCCGACCGCTAGGTTCGGTCCGCTGACTGCCGGGGAGGGCCGACGCCAAGGAGAAGATCGTGCCCCTGCCCCACCCGTCCCGTCGCCTGTCCCGGCGAACCGCCCTCGCCGTCTTCGGCACCTTCGCCTCCGTGCTGCTCAGCGCAGTCGGGCTCACCCTCACCAGCGCCCCCGCGCAGGCCGACGGGCCCGGCTCCGGCACGCCGTGGGTCGTCACGGTCGGCGACTCCTACATCTCCGGCGAGGCCGGCCGGTGGGCGGGCAGCTCCAACAGCTCGAGCTCGTACGCCGACGCGCTCGGCGCAGGTGCCTACTACGACAACGCCTCCGGCACCGCCGAGCAGATCGACCGGTGCCACCGGAGCAAGTCCGCCGAGGCCTACGTCGGCGGCGGCGTGAGCGGGCTGAACCTCGCCTGCTCGGGCGCGAAGACCTCGACGTTCACCGACGGCAACGGCCGGTTCAAGCCCGGGCTCGACTTCTACGACGACGGCGCCGGCCACCTCGGCCAGGCGAAGATGCTGCAGCAGTTCGCCGCCACCCACAACGTGAAGATGGTCGTCGTCTCGATCGGCGGCAACGACTTCAACTTCGGCTCGATCGTGCAGACCTGCGTCACCGACTTCCTGTCCTCCCCCACCTGGTGGAAGGACTACTGCAACGACGACAGCAGCGTCACGTCGAACTTCACCAGCGCCAACGTCGCCACCGTCCGCAACCGCATCGCCACGGCGTACGCGAACCTCCGCACCGCGATGCGCAACGCGGGCTACACGGACACGTCCTGGACGATGCTCGTGCAGAACTACCCGTCCCCCCTGCCGAACGGGTCGGGCTTCCGCTACTCCGAGAGCGGCTACACGCGGCAGAACACCGGCGGCTGCGGCTTCTGGAACGCCGACGCCAACTGGGCGAACGCGACCGCGCTGCCCACGATCAACACCGCCGTGACCGGGGCGGCCGGCGACGCCGGGATCACCAACAGCAAGACCCTCAACCTCAGCGCGGCGTTCAACGGCCGCCGGCTGTGCGAGAGCACGGTGGGCCTCTACGAGGAGAAGGGCCTGACCAGCTGGACGCAGGCGGGCGCCGTCGACAAGACCGAGTGGGTCAACCAGATCCGCACCGTCTCCACCTGCTGCTCGGGCAGCCCCTACTACGTCCAGGAGTCGCTGCACCCGAACTACTGGGCCCAGCTCGCCACCCGCTCGTGCGTCCGGCAGGCCTACAACGGTGGCGCGCCGCGCGGAGGGTCCTGCGCGATCAGCGGCACCGGACTGCTCAACGGGGAGCCGAGGATGACGCTCAGCTGACCCGCCGCGGGGTGCGGCGGGACAGCACGGCGAGCACCAGGCCCAGGACGACGAGGAGCCCGAGGAGCCAGCCCCACAAGGGGATTCCTCCGGACTCCGAGGCGTCGACGGCCTTCGTCGTGTCGTCCTGCTGCCCGGCCGGCGCCGGGGAGGCGGACGGCGACGTGGCGTCCTCGGCGTACGCCGGTTCGCCCTCGCCGGCGGTGCCGACGACGCTCATGCGCAGCGTCACCGGCACCTCGCCGGCCGAGGCGTAGTCGCTGTCGCCGTTGAGGAACGCGGCGCAGTAGTAGGTGCCGGGCATCGAGGCCGGCGTCACGCCGAACTCGCCGGTGCGGTTCTGGTAGCGCACCGGCGGGGTCACGGAGTGCACGCGGACCGGGCGGGACGCGTTGAACAGCGCGCGGTCCTTCTCGATCTGCGCGGAGTCGAAGAAACCGTCGCGCATCGGCCCGTAGGTCTGCGCGATCGCCGTGGGGTTGCGGTAGCCCAGGGCCTGGTTGACCGGGCGGCTGCGACCGAACTGCACGTCGCAGACGAGCTGCTGCCCCCAGTCGACCTGGACGCCGTAGAACAGCGTCTCGCCGACGAGGACGGAGTCCGTGTAGACGCCGGGCTCGAGGACGGGTGCCGAGGTGAACGACGGGGAGCCGAAGACCGGCGTGGGCCGCGCCAGCGGCGTCGCCCCGGACGTCGTACTCCCCCGGCTCCGCGGCGTCGGGGAGCGCGTCGGTGTTCTCGACGGCCGGCTCCTCGACGTAGCTGACCTCGAGCGGCTTCACGCCGGACCCCTCGGTGCGGTGGACCGACACGGCGTAGGGCCCCGGGCCGCACGCCTGCAGCGCGTCGCCGTCGACGGTGACGGCGGCGGTGATCGGGGTGAGCCCGTCGAAGGAGCCCATGCCGGAGGCCTGCTCCTGCTCACAGGTGGTGCCGTCGCCCGCGGCCACCAGGACCTCCACCTGCTCGCTGTCGCTGAGGGAGGCGGCGGTCGGCCGGTCCGTCGCGGACAGGTGCACGGTGCTGCCCTCGGCCGGGGTCCACCAGGTAGGTCTCGGTGTCGCCGCCGTCGCCGATGGTGTCGAGGTACTGGCCCGGCTCGAGCTCGGGCGCACCGTCCGGCACGTCGGCGCCCTCGACCGGCACCCCCTGCGGCGCGTAGGCACGGGCGGCCCGCGCCGAGAGCCTGCTCAGCTGGGAGACCAGCGCATCGGCGTCGGGCGCGTCGTAGAAGGTGCCGCGGCCGGCCTGGGCGACGCAGGTGAGCTGGTTGCGGGCCGCGGCGTCGACCTGGAAACCGACCACGTCGACGTGCAGGTCGAGCCCCTGCTGGGAGAGGTCGCGGGCCACCTCGCACGGGTCGCCGCCGCAGGACTCCTCCCCGTCGGACACCAGCACGATCGTGCGGGAGCCGCTGTCGGGAAGGTCCGCCGCAGCCTGCTCCAGGCTGTAGGCGATCGGGGTGTTGCCGAGCGGGCGGGCCTTGCCCAGCGCGGTGCGCAGCGCGCCCTTGTCGGCCGGTCCCACCGGCACCACGAGCTCGGAGTCCTTGCAGGAGCCCGGCCCGTCGGCGATGCGGGACCCGTAGATGCGCAGGCCCACCGCGGCGTCGCCGGGGAGCGCGCCCACGACCTGCTTCATCGCCGACACGGCGGCCTGGAACCGGGTCCGGCCGTCACCGTGCGGCTCCTTCATCGAGCCCGACGCGTCGAGGACCAGCACCATCCGGCCGTCGCCCCCGGACTCCTCCGCGCCCGCGGACGGGGTGAGGAGCGCACTGAGGGCTGCGCCGAGCAGCACCGCGACCAGCCCGGCCCGCAGCGTGGTGCCGGCCGGGACCGGCAGGGCGGACGCGCGTGCGCGACGGATGGTTCTCATGGGTGGGACCCCCAGGTCAGATTCGACTAGCCACGGGTAGTCTAGGTGTGCGGCGGAGGTAGCACGATTGGGCTATAAGCCCTCGCAGAAACGTGATATTTTCGGGCAATCCGACCGGGGGACGGATGACCGGGCGCCGCGACCTACCGTCGAGGCGGCCGAGGTCACTCGGGCCCGCTCCCCCCGGTTGCACGCACTGGGAGGAAGCAGTGGGCCTTCAGGTCCTGCTCGTCGGCCGTCTGCGCCCCGAGCTCGGCGTCTCGGGCACCCACGAGGGTGTCCCCGTCGCCGACATCCGCCATCAGGACGCCGTCCAGGACGCTGTCACCCGCCTCGCCGGGGACGCCGGTGCGGTGATGGTCGTGTGCTCCACCGGGGACACCGCCGAGGTGCGCGGCCAGCTGAACCTCCTCGACGTGGCCCTCCCCCGGGTCACCACGCTGCTGGAGCCCGTCCCGGGCTCGCCCCTGGCCGTCGCCGTGGTGGCCGCGCTCGTCGGCGACGCCGACGGCACCCGTGACCCCGCGGCGCAGCTCGCCATGCTCGACCAGCTGCGCGAGCGGGCCTGGTCGGCCACCTGGCTCCCCCGGGTCGCACAAGCTCGACGATCCGCAGCCCTCCCTGCTCCAGCACGCCCGGGGCTGGCTGGGTGGGGGCGGGTTCGTCGCCGTGCACAGCGCGACCGCGCACGGCCGGCCCCGGGTGCTCACCTGCGCCGGCACCACCGTCCCCGCCCTGGGGGACACCCCCGCCGGCGGCGTGCTGATGGTCGCCGACAGCGGAGCACCCGACTGGGTGGTTCCCGCGTTCTCCCGCGCGGTGGGCATCGACTCGCGCACGGACTACGCGACCTGGCGCGACCCACGTGACGCGTACGGCGTCCCCACCTGCGCGGAGCTGCTCATCGTGCCGGGCGACCTGGACGACCCTGAGGCCCTGCCCACCGACACCCACGAGTGCCCGGGCTGCGGCAACCACCACGGGCGCGCGGTCTGCCCCTACTGCCGGATGACCCTGGCCGCCCCCGAGAACGACCTTCAAGGAGCTGACGCGTGAACCCCAGACAGCGCCGCGGCGTGCTGTTCCTCCTCCTCGCCGGCCTCGGCGCGATGGTGGTCTTCTTCATGGTCGCGCGCTACGTCGCCGGCGTGAACTCGCAGGTCGCCCCGATGGTGACCGTCTACCAGGCCGCCAAGAACATCCCGGCCTACCGCGAGCTCACCACGGACAACGTGGTCGCGGTCGAGATCCCGGAGCGCTACGTGCCGCCGCAGACGCTGCGCGACGGCGCCCAGCTGTCCGGCCAGCGGGTCGGGTTCACCGTCGCCAAGGGCACCTTCATCGGCGCCGACATGCTGCTCCCGCCGTCGGAGCTGAACGCCGACGAGCGCGAGATCGCCATCGAGGTCGATGCCGTCACCGGGATCGCGGGCCGGATCGCCAGCGGTGACTTCGTCGACATCTACGCGGTGTTCGCGAACCCCGAGGGCAGCAGCGGCAACTCCCAGGTGCTCGTCCAGAACGTGCGCGTCGTCTCGGTGGGTGGCCGGCAGACCCGCAGCAAGGAGACCGCCGAGGGTGCGCTCCGCGAGGCCGACGTGCTCCCCGTGACCGTCGCCCTCGAGCCGGAGGACGCGCTCAAGGTCACCTACGCCGACTCGTTCGCCACCGCTGTGCGGCTGGTCGGGCTGCCGCCGGGGATCACGACGGCCGACCGCACCGGCGAGATGGACTCGGTCGACTCGTCCGCTCTCGGACTCCCGCGAAGGAAGGTCTCATGAGCCACTCCGTGATCATCGGCGCCGGCGACCAGGTCGTCACCTACGAGATCCGCTCCCTGGTCGGCGAGGTCGAGAACTTCAAGGTCGAGGACGTCGCCGACACCTCCGACCAGCTCGAGCAGTCGGTGCTGCGGCGTGACCCCGACGTGGTGATCGTGCACGCGAGCATCGGACCCACCCCGGTCCTCCAGGTCGTCCGCGACCTGGCCATGCGGCGGCCCGGCACCGCCATCCTCGTGATGGCCGACCAGGTCACCCCCGAGGTCTTCACCGAGGCGATGGACGCCGGCGCCCGCGGCGTGCTCAACCACCCGGTCAGCCTCGAGGACCTGCAGGCCCGGCTCACCTCCGCCGCCCAGTGGGCCACCCAGATGCGGCGCCACCTCACGACGCCCAGCGACCTGATGGCGGCGAGCTCGGGACGCGGCCGCGTCTTCGTGGTCAGCGGGTCCAAGGGCGGGGTCGGCACGTCGACGGTGGCCGCCCACCTCGCCTACGACTACGTGCGCTCCGTGCCCGGCAAGAGCGTCTGCCTGGTCGACCTCGACGTCGAGAAGGGCGACCTCGCCAACCTGCTCGGCGTCAGCCACCGCCTCGACATCAGCGACCTCGCCAAGGTCGCCGACGACCTCGGCCCCAGCACGGTCAGCTCCGCGATCCACCGCGACCCCAGCGGCGTGGGCCTGCTGCTGGCGCCGGCGAACATCGAGGACGTCGGGAGCGTCGGGGACCGCGAGGCCCGGCTGATCATCGGTGCCGTACGCCGCCAGTTCGACGTCGTGATCGTCGACGCCGGCTCCCACGTCACGCCGGTCAGCGCGGCCGCCGTGGAGGTCGCCGACGAGGTCGTGCTCGTCACCAGCCCCGACGTGCTCGCGCTGCGCGGCGTGCACCGCACCCTCGACGCCTGGGGGCGGGTCGGCGCCCGCAAGCCCGAGGGCACCCGCGTGCTGCTCAACCAGGTCAGCAAGGCCGCCGACATCCAGCCGGACTCGGTCGCGCGGCTGATCCCGACCGCGCCGCTGCGCGGATCGCTGCCGGCGGCCTTCAAGCGGCTCGAGCCCGGCCTCAACCACCGCTCGCCCGCCGAGGTCAAGGACCGCACCTGGTGGAGCAGCATCCACCAGGTCGCCCGCGAGATCGGCCTGATCGGCGCGGACGAGACGCCGTCGGCGAAGGGTCCCCGCGACCGCCGGCGCGCGAAGGTCGGCGCCGGCGCGCGCGACGACTCCGGCCAGGCCGCGCTCGAGTTCACCGGCATGTTCCCGGTGATCATGCTGCTGGTCCTGCTGGTCTGGCAGGTCGGCCTCACCTCGGTGTCGCTCGCCCTCACCGGTCACGCCGCCGACGAGGCCGCGCGCGCAGCGGCGCTCGGGGACGACGTGTCGAGCGCCCTCGACACCGTGCCCGACTGGTTCGCGCAGGACATGACCGTCACCCAGGACGCGAGCGGGAGCACCGTCCGGGTGCGCACCCTGCTGCCGATCCTGAGCCCCGGGTTCACCGCGGCGGGGTGGAGCTTCGCGACCGAGGTGGGGGTCGTCGATGAGCCGTCCTGACCGCCGTACCCGTCCCGACGAGCGCGGCACCTCCACCCTCGAGGTCGCCGGCCTCGCCCCGCTCGTCCTGATGATCACGCTGGCGCTGCTGTACGCCGGCTTCGCGCTCTACGGCATCACCGCCACGCAGACCGCCGCCCGGCAGGCCGCACGCGCGGCGTCCCTGGGTGAGGACCCCTACGCAGCGGCCGACGCGGCGCTCCCCGGCTGGCTCGAGCCCGACATCCGCACCTACCCGGCCTCGGGCTCCGGCACCGGCGTCCGGGTCCGCACCGACCTCCCCGACTTCCTTCCCGGCACCGACCTCGTCGTCACGCGAGAGGCGGTCATGCCGTGAAGCGCGCCCAGTTCCAGGCCTCCGACGTCGTCGACGCCGAGCCGACCTCGCGCGGCACCGCCTCGGCGCGGGGCACGCGGGAGGAGCTCGACAACGGAGCCGACGAGATCCTGGTCAGCTCGTTCCGCGAGAAGCTCCTCGACGAGATCGACCTGACCGAGCTGTCGAAGCTCGACCTGACCCAGCGCCGCGCACGCCTCGAGCGGGTGATGACGCACCTGGTCGCCCGCGAGGGGCCGCTGCTGTCGAGCCGCGAGCGCACGTCGCTGATCCGCCGCGTCGTGGCGGAGACGCTCGGGCTCGGCGTGCTCGAGCCGCTGCTCGCCGACGAGGCCGTCACCGAGATCATGGTCAACGGCCCGGACACGATCTTCGTCGAGCGGCTCGGCCGCATCGAGCTGTCCCCCACGCGCTTCGTCTCGACCGAGCAGCTGATGCAGACCATCGACCGGATCGTCTCCACGGTGAACCGACGCGTCGACGAGTCGAGCCCGATGGTCGACGCCCGGCTGCACACCGGCGAGCGCGTCAACGTGATCCTGCCGCCGCTGGCCCTCGACGGCCCCGTCGTCACGATCCGCAAGTTCCCGCGCTCGTTCACGATGGACGAGCTGGTCGGCCGCGACACGCTGGACGCACCGACGGCCGCGCTCCTCACCGCGTGCGTGCGCGCCAAGCTCAACATCGTCGTCTCGGGCGGCACCGGGTCGGGCAAGACCACCCTGCTCAACGCGCTGTCGGCGGCCATCCCCGAGCGTGAGCGCATCGTCACGATCGAGGACGCTGCCGAGCTGTCGCTCCAGCAGGCTGCACGTGATCCGGCTCGAGTCCCGTCCGGCCAACGTCGAGGGTCGCGGCCAGGTCACGATCCGCGACCTGGTCCGCAACAGCCTCCGGATGCGGCCCGACCGCATCGTCGTCGGTGAGGTCCGGGGCGGCGAGACCATGGACATGCTCTCCGCGATGAACACCGGCCACGAGGGCTCGCTGACCACCGTGCACGCCAACTCCCCCGAGGACGCGCTGAGCCGCCTCGAGACCCTGGCCTCGATGAGCGACCTGGACATCCCGTTCCAGGCCGTGCAGGAGCAGGTGAACAACGCGATCGACGTGATCGTCCAGCTCGACCGCGGCCCGGACGGCAGCCGCCGCGTCTCCCGGGTCGTGTCGCTGGAGTCTCGCCGCCGCGAGGACTACCTCCTGCACACGGTCAGCGAGTTCGATGCCTCGCCGATCGAGGCCGACCGCATCGTCCGCGGCCGGCACGTGCCGCACCCCGCCAGCGACGCGCTGGCGAAGCGGCTCCGGCTGGCCGGCGAGCGGCTGCCCGAGGACTTCACCGGTGACAGGTGGCAGGAGTCCTGACGTGCTGCTGATCCTGACCGCCCTCGCCCTCACGCTGGTCGTGTTCTACGTCGGCCTGCGCGAGCTCGGCATCGCCGTGCGCGAGCAGCGCCGGCTCGAGACGGCCGTGCTCCCCGAGGAGTCGCGCTCCGGCCGGCTGCGGTGGAGCACCGTCGACCGGCAGCTGATGCGGGTCGGCTGGGGCCGCAGGCTGCGCGAGACGCTGGAGATGAGCGGGGTCGAGCTGGGCCCGTCGAAGTTCCTGGCCGCGAGCGTCGGGGTCTCGCTCGTCCTGGGCCTGCTGCTGGCCCGCTCGCTGTCGCTGCTGCTGCTCCCGTTCGGCCTGCTGCTCGGCGTCCAGGTCACCCGGCTCTACCTGCGCCGGGCGATGACCAAGCGGCGCGAGGCGTTCATCGCCCAGATGCCCGAGCTGGCCCGCACCCTGTCGAACGCCACGTCGGCGGGCCTCTCGGTGCGCACGTCGCTCGCGATGGCCGTCGACGAGCTGGCCGACCCGGCCCGCTCGGAGATCCGGCTGGTGACCGACCAGCTCAACATGGGCGCCTCCCTCGACTCCGCGCTGACCAACATGGAGCGCCGGCTGCCGTCCCGCGAGGCCGCGATCCTGATCAGCACGCTCATCGTGTCCGCGCGCTCCGGCGGTGGCCTCGTCACGGCGCTGCGCGACATCGCCGGCACCCTGGAGACCCGCAAGGAGACCCGTCGGGAGATCCGGACCGTCTACGCGCAGGCGGTCGCCACGGCGTACGCCGTCCTGCTCATGGGCGTCGGGGTGCTGTTCCTCCTCGACAGCGTGCACGAGGGCACGGTCGACACGATGCTGCGCGAGCCGCTCGGACAGATCGCCCTCGTCGTCGCCGGCTCGATCTACGCCGCGGGCATCCTCGTGATCCGCCGGATGACCCGGGTGGAGGTCTGAGATGGAGACCTCCGCACCCCTGCTGCTCGCCCTCGCGGCGGCGGCCGTCTTCCTCCTCGCGGTCACCGGCCTGCGGATGGCCCGCAGCGACGCGCTCGACGGCTGGGACGTCGGCGACATCGTGCTGCTGCGCGACCAGTCGAAGAAGCGCGACCGTCGCGGGCCCATCGACTCGCTGGCCCGGCTGCTCGCACCCCGCCTCGCCCGCTCGCTCGGACCGCGCACGGTCGCCCGGATCCGGCAGCGGATCGACCTGGCCGGGCGCCCGCAGGGGATGACCGTCGAGACGTTCCTCCAGCTGATCGTGAAGTACGCCATCGTCTTCGGCTTCTTCGCGTTCTGCCTGTTCCTGCTGGGCAACAACTTCAGCGCGCTGCTGTGCCTCGTCGCGGTGCCGCTGCTGCCGTTCTCCCGGCTCGCGGGCCACCAGCGCCGCCGCCAGGAGCGGATCGCCAACGACCTGCCGGACTTCCTCGACATCCTGTCCGTCACCGTGTCGGCGGGGATCAGCTTCCGCACCGCGCTCGGACGGGTGTCGCAGCGCTTCGAGGGCCCGCTGCGCGACGAGCTGCTCCAGACGCTGCACCAGCTCGACGTGGGCGTCCCGCGCCGGCAGGCCTTCGAGGCCCTGCGCGACCGCTGCGACTCGGAGCCGATGGACTCCTTCGTCTCCGCGTTCCTGCAGGCCGAGGAGCTCGGCGCCCCGCTCGCCACGACCCTGAACAACATCGCGCTGGACATGCGCCGGGAGTCGGCCCAGGCCGCCCGCCGCAAGGCCGCCCGCACCGTGCCGCGGGTGACGCTCGTCGTCTCGATCGTGCTCGTCCCGCCGACGCTGCTGATCATCGTGGTCGGGCTCTACCTCGGCTCGGGCGTCGACATCGGGCAGGTGCTCGGTGGTTGAGGTGACCCGCACGTTCACCACGAGCGTCGTCCGCTGGGCGCTGGTGGTGCGCCTCGCGTCCACGCTGGTCGCGCTGTTCATGCCGATGCAGTCGGTGGGTCAGCCGCGGGTGGTGCTGGCGCTCGCCCTGCTCGGTGGCTGGAGCCTGGTCTGGCTCGCGCCCCGCGGCGGCACGATCAGCGTCGTGCAGCGGCACCCGATGATCGCGGTCGGCGACGCGTTGATCGCGGTCACGGTCACCGCGCTCGTCGGGGTCGGCAGCCCGCTCGTGTTCGCGACGCTGAGCACCGCCCTCGTGATCGGGGTGCTGTTCCGGCCGGTGACCAGCACGCTGGTCACCGGCGTCCTCGTCGCGGGCTACGTGCTCGTGGCGATCGCCCAGCCCGTCGGCGACCAGGCGATGTTCGCCTACGCGTTCGTGATCCCGGCGACGTACGTCGTGCTCGCCCTGCTCGGCGGCGTGACCCGGCACCTCCACGAGCAGGTGCTCGCCGAGCAGTCGAAGCTCGCCTCCGCCTCGGCGCTGGCCGCCGCGGCCGCGGAACGCGCCCGCCTCGCCCGCGACATGCATGACTCGGTGGCGAAGAGCCTGCACGGGGTGGCTCTGGCCGCGGCCGCGCTGCCGCGCTGGATCGTCCAGGACCAGCAGGCCGCCGTACGCCACGCAGCCGCCATCCAGGTGGCCGCGGAGCAGGCGTCGCTCGAGGCCCGCGACCTGCTGGTGTCGCTGCGCACCGTCCACGAGGGCCCGCTGGTGGAGCGCCTCACCGACCTGGTCGCCGAGTTCCGCACCGCGACCGGGATCCCCACCGAGCTCGAGGTGCGCAGCCTCGCCGACCTCGACCCCGGGGTCACGCAGGAGGTCATGATGGTGGTCGCCGAGGCGCTGGAGAACGTCCGCCGGCACGCGGGTGCCGGCCGGGCCGTGGTGGCGGTCAACGGCGACGGTGACGAGGTGACGGTCCGCATCGGCGACGACGGCGCCGGCTTCGACCCCGCGGTGGTCCCGGGCCGCCGCTTCGGTGTCGTCGGCATGCGCGAGCGCGCGGAGGCCCTCGGCGGTGTGCTCGACGTCGACAGCGCCCCCGGCGAGGGCACGACGGTCACCCTCCGGATCCCGCTGCGGCTCCCGGCGACCTCCGCACGGGTCGCACCGGCCGCACCGGCGCCACCGGCGGCCACGCCGTCGCGGCAGGTGCCGGCGTGACGACCGAGGCCGTGCGGGTGCTGCTCGCGGACGACAACGCCGTGCTCCGGATGGGGATGGCCAGCCTGCTCGCCTCCGACGAGCGGATCACCCTCGTCGCCGAGGCCGAGAACGGCCGGGAGGCCGTGGAGCTCGCGGACCGGCACCGCCCGGACGTCGTCGTGCTCGACGTGCGGATGCCGGAGATGGACGGCGTCGCCGCCGCGGCCCGGATGCCCGAGGGCACCCGGATCCTGATGCTCACCTACTCCGACGAGCCCGAGGTGATCAGCACGGCGCTGGCCAGCGGCGCGCACGGCTACCTGGTGCACGGGTCGCACACCCCGGAGGAGATCCTCAACGCGGTGCTCAGCGCGGCGCGCGGGATGGCGGTCTTCGGGCCGGCCGCCTCCGCGGTCATCTTCGACCCGGCCCGGCTCGACGGCCGCGGCACGCGGTCCTCCGGCGACGACGCCGCGATCCGGGCGGCCGGGCACGGCCTCACCGCGCGCGAGGTCGAGATCCTCGACCTGGTGGCGACCGGGCGGACGAACAAGGAGATCGCGACCGCCTGCTTCCTCGCCGAGAAGACCGTGAAGAACCACATCAACCGCATCTTCGCCAAGCTCGGCGTCACGACGCGCGCCGAGGCCGTGAGCCTCTGGCTGAGGCCCGGGACCTAACCGCATTTGGGCCCGGGCTTGGGCCCCCGGGCCCACGACGGGCGCCCGTGCGTTGCCTAGCGTCTTCCTCACCAGACCACCTCCAGCAAGGGGCTCGACATGTACGACTCACTGATCACGATGTACGCCGTTCTCACCGCCCGCCTGACCGTCGCCCAGAACGAGAAGGGCCAGGGCACGCTCGAGTACGTCGGCATCGTGGTCGTCGCCGCGATCCTCGTCGGCGCGGTCGTCGACGCCATCAACGGCGGCGAGATCACCAGCGCCATCAAGGGCAAGATCTCCGAGATCATCAGCGCGGGCTGACGTTGAGCCTCACGAGACACCCGCGGGACGAGGAGGGCGCTGCGGCCAGCGCCCTTCTCGTCGCTGCTGTGCTGGTCGGGTTCGCGATCTTCGTCTACATGGCGATCCCGCTCGGCTCCGCGGTCGACGCGAAGGCCCAGGACCGGACGGCGGCCGACGCCGCTGCCCTGGCCGGAGCCGAAGGTGTCCGTGAGGACCTGCTCGCCGGGCTCGGCGACGACGGCATCCCCGGGTCGTGGACCGACCTGCCCGGCGCCGCCGGCCTCGGGCGCTCCGACGCCGAGCAGTACGCCCGCTACAACGGCTCCACGCTCGTGTCCTACTTCTTCGACCCGACCGACGGCACCGCCCACGTGGAGGTCGAGGGCCACGAGGTCGACGGGCAGCTGAGCCGCTCGACCGCGGTGGCGCAGGTCGACCTGCCGAGCTGCGACCCGCTCGACCCCCCGGAGCCGCCGTCGCCGACCGGGACCGCGGAGCCGGACCCCGAGGACCCCGACAAGCCGCCGGCCCCGACCGAGCCGCCTCCTCCCCCGGCGCCCGTCGACGTGTCGGTGAGCTGCGACGGGTTCGACCTGGTCTTCCAGATCCGCTACACCGACGACGGCGGGGTCGAGGTGCACTTCCCGCCCGGCCAGCTCGACAAGATCCGTGACGCGATGGACGTCCGCCTCGTCGACTGAGGCACGTCACCCCCTCGTCCGCACCCCTGAGGAGACCCCGCAGATGAACCGCCCCCGTAGGAACCTGGCCCTCCTGGCCGCCGCCGCGCTGCTGCTCGGTGGCTGCGGCGGCGTGGCCGAGCAGGACGCCCCGGCCGGTGCGGAGGTCCCCGACGGCATGACCGTCGTGGAGACCGACCTCGGCACGGTGGCGCGGCCGCAGGAGTGGAAGCCGATGGACGACGCCGCGGTCCAGGACCGGGTGGCGGGCTTCGTGATCACCGGCGAGGGCGACCAGGTCGTCGGGCAGATGGACGTCTTCGTCAACGAGATCGCCCCGGGCACCAAGGCGGACAGCCTCGCCGCCGCGATCCAGGCCCAGCGGATGCCGAGCTTCCCCGACCTGCGCCACACCCGCCGCGACTTCGTGGACGTCCCCGGCGCCGAGAGCGCGTTCGTCACCGAGAGCACCTACACCACCGCGGACTCCGGGGAGGACGCCCGCAGCATCGACCAGGTGGCCGTCACCGACGACGGCGACTACCTGCTGGTCCGGATCTCGTCGAGCGCAGCGGCCTACGACGAGGACCTCTTCGGGCAGGTGCTGGGCACGATGACGCTCACCGGCGGCACGGACTCATGACCGGCGCGCCGCGTCTGCTCCTCGGCTCCCTCGCGGTCGCGGTCGCCGCGGCGCTGGGCAGCTACCTCGTGGCCGCGGCAACCCTGCCGTACGGCGTCCCCGGCGAGGCCGTCGGCTTCATGAGCATCGCGGTGATGGTTCTCATCGCGGGCGTCGGCTGCGGGATCGTGGCACGGCGCCGGCCCGCCCGGTCCGCGGCGGAGGTCGCCGCGGGCGCGGCCGGACCGGTCGCACTCGGCCTCGTCGTCCTGCTGCTGTCCGAGAGCCCGCTGTGGTTCCGGGTCGTCACTCTCGTGGCGTTCACCGCGGCCGCGGTCGCCGGGCTGCGCGTGGGCAGCCGCGACGCCGAGCCGTGGGACCACCGGGTCCGGGCGGAGGCCGGCTCGGGGTCGCTCGAGTTCATCGGCGTCGTCGTCCTCGCGGCGATCCTGGTGGCGGCCACCGTGGGCGCGGTCGCGTCGAGCAGCCCCCAGGTCCGCGACACGATCTGGGCCAAGGTCTGCCAGATCACCGGCGGTTCGTGCGCCCCGGCGAGCGCTCCGAGCAACGTGGACTACAAGCCCGAGGACTGCGAGATCTACAACAGCGAGCGCAAGATCAGCGCCACCGTCGACATCACCTTCGTCCGCCTCGGCGGTGGCGCCGTGGTGCAGCGGGTCGAGAAGAGCAACGGCGACGTCGAGATCACCGTGCTCAACGAAGGACGCGGCGGTGCCGTCGCCGCGGCCGGTGGGCACGGGGGCATCCGCCTCGGCGACAAGAGCCTCGGCGTGGACTGGGAGGCCGAGGCCGCCGCCACGGCCGGTGTCCAGGGCGGCCAGACCTACGTGTTCGACAACGCGAAGGACGCCGACGCGTTCCAGAGCTACATCCAGGGCGAGGTCGTCGAGGACATCGCGACGTCGACCAACCCCGTGCTCGGCGGCCTCAACGCGCTGAAGGAGAAGCTCACCGACGAGAAGCCTCCGTCGAACAACGGCGTGCAGAAGGACTTCGTCCGCTTCGACACCACGCTCGAGGCATCCGCGCAGGGCTCCCTCGGCTACGGCGCGAGCGGCAAGGCCTCCGCGACGGCGATGGTGGCGCTGGGCGTCGAGAACGACCGGGGCATCGAGGTCAACGACCCGTCCGACGACAAGCAGACGATCTACTACCAGATCGACTGGTCCGTCGCGGCCAACATCGGCCTGCCCGTGGTGAAGGGCGTCGACGCCAGCCACGCCGCGTCGGGGGTCGTCAAGGTGACCACCGACGCATCAGGGGCGCCGGTCGAGGTGGCGTTCGTCGACCGCTCCGAGGGCACGTTCGAGTTCGGCCTGCAGGCGGGCGAGAAGTCGACCGCCCCTGTGGGCAGGACCAGCGCCCCGAAGGGCCTGGAGAGCTTCGGGCTGGACTTCAAGGCCGGCCCGAGCTCGTCGGTCGTGGTGACGCAGTCCCTCGACCTGGACAGCCCGGAGCGGCAGCAGGCGTTCGCCGGCTGGCTCACCGCGGCCGGCGGCGCCAACGTCACCGGGTCGGTCGCCGCGTCGACGGTCCCGGGCGTCGACAGCTCGCACGGCGACAACGTCCTGTCCGTCGGCGGCGGCGACGCGTTCGCCGACCTGATGAGCAAGGATGCGACGGTGTCCGTCGTGGAGTACGACGGCAGCAGCTGGGGCTTCGGTGGTGGCGCCGGCGTCAGCCTCGCCGCCAAGGCCTCGTTCGACGCGGCCTACGACGACAAGGAGGCGAGCGCGGTGAAGGCCGCCTACCTCGGTGCTCCCGACGCGTCGGGCAACCGCGCGGCCTACGACCTGCCGGAGTGCGTGGCCTGACCCCGCTCCGGCCGGCCGGGCCTCAGGTGGGCTCGGTCGTCGCGCGCACGACCGACCCGATGGAAAGTCCCCACCGGGCGAAGGCGCCGGCCTCCGCCTCGAGGATCGACCGGCTCCGCAGCAGCAGCGGCCCCATCCGGCCGGGCGGCAGGGTGCGGACGGTGAGGACGCGGCCGCGCTTGTCGACGTACGCCACGTCGATCGCGAAGCGCATCCGCAGCGTGTGCACCTGACGGCACGGCTCGAGCCACAGCCCACCGTCCAGGCCGTCGCGACCCAGCAGTCCCTTGCGGCGCCGGCCGTTGGTCGTGGCCAGCTCCACCGTGTCCACGACCCGGCCGTCGACCTCGAGCGGCGCGACGACCGTTCCCCCGCCGCGCCTCACGCCAGCGCACCGACGAGCAGGACGGCGCCGACGACCATGGCGACCAGCCCGACGAGCCCGAAGATGACCGGGAACATCTTGGTGGCCGTGTCCTCGTGCAGGACGGGGTCCGCGTCGGGGTCGGCCGGGTCGTACCAGACGGCGACCTGGCTGCCGATCTCCGGCCGGAACGACGTGCCGCTCGGCTGCTGGAAACGTCGGGTGGTCCCCTGCTGGTCGACGAACTCGACCTCCGGCGCCTGGTAGATCGCCTCCACGCTGTTCATCCGCCACGCGGAGTCGACGATCATCCCCTGCGTCACGACGCCCCGGCTGCGCCGATGGCGTTCGTAGCTGAGGTTGCCGTAGGCCAGGACCAGGAAGGCGAGGCCGGCCGCGAGGGTGCCGAGGGCGGCGAGGATCTCCACAGCGCCCGATCCTATGCGCCGCGAGGCTACAGCTGACCGCTGCGCCAGGTCCCGCGGGAGAGGTAGTCCTTCTCCGTCTCGCTCATCCCGACCTGCGACGCGGCCGACTTCTTCCGGCCGCTGCTCCACCACGCGAGCGAGAACAGGACACCAACGACGGCGACCACGACCACGAGCATGAGCCAACCCGGCATCGCTCCCCCTCTTGACGGTTGCACCGAGGGTACGTCAACTGGGGACGGACTCCCGGCCCCACCACGTCGAACCCGCCGGTCAGCCCAGCGCCCACCAGCTGTCCATCCGCGGTGCCGCCTCGGCAGCCGCCCCGGCGCGGACGACGCGGTCGGCATGGAAGAGGAAGGCCGCGATGCCGGCCGCGCCCTGCATCCACCCGACCCCCGGCGGCAGCAGCGGCTCGTCCGCGCGGTGCTCGATGAACCGCCAGTAGGCGTGCGGCCCTTCGCGCACGGCACGCTCGACCACGGTGTCGGCGAGGTGCAGGGCGAACTCCCGGTCGCCCGCGTCGCCGGATCGGTGCCAGGAGTCCAGGAACACGTCGCCGACGCCGGCCGTGCCGCAGCAGCGTCCGTCGTTGTCCCAGAATCCCGGACGCAGACGAGCGGGCAGGCCGGAGGTGCGGACGCTGCGCAGGCACCGGCGGTGCCACGCCAGCGGTGGATCGCCCGCGACGTCCGTGACCCCGGCGCGGTGCAGGGCGGTGAAGAGCAGCGACGTCCCGGTGGGCCCGTGGCACCAGGTGAAGGTCACGTCGTCGAGGGGGCCGGTGTTGGGGATCTGGCGCGGCACGACGAACCCGTCGTCGCTGGTGTCGGCGAGCGTGACGAGGTGCTCGGCGCCGCTGTGCGCCGCCTCGACCAGGTCCGGCCGGTCGAGCTCGACGCCGGCGACAGCGAGTGCCGCGGCGATCCCGGCGAGCCCGTGGGAGAAGTTGGGCATCCGGGCGCCGGGTTCGGTCAGGAAGCGCTGGGGCACGAAGGCCCAGTCGGCACCGGTCGCCAGCTCCTCCTTCTCGGCCATGAGCACGCCGGCCGCGCGCTCGGCGAGCTCGCGCGCCCCGGTCACGCCGGCCTTCCGTGCCCAGAGCGCGCCGAGGAGCACGCCGCCGGTGCCCAGGGTGATGTCGTTGATGCGCGCGTCGGGGAGCGCCTTCGGGGGCACGACGGTCGTCTGCGGCCAACCGTCGGCAGCCGCGAGCTCGACGAGGCGGGCCACCGCGGCATCGACCCCGGGGGCGCCGAGCGCGGTGAGCACCCCGATGGTGCTGACCAGACCGTCGAAGAAGGTGCAGTCGCTCGTGCCCGGGATCGCTGCGGCGACCCGGGCGGCGATGCCCTCGGCAACGCGTTGCTCCTCGTCGGTCCACGGCCGCGCGAGGCGGATCTCCGCGAGGACGTGGGCGAGGCCGCCGACGCCGCTGTGCAGGCCGTCGCGGTCCCACCCCGGCTCGGTCGTCTCCGGAGACGTCACGGAGACCGGGACCCAGGGGCCGTCGTCCCACCGGACCTGGTCCAGCACCCAGCGCCAGGCCGCCTCGGCGAGCTCGCGGTAGGTCTCCGGTGTGCGCTCGGCCATCCGCCGATGATGCCACGAGGAGCCGCGCAGCGGCCCGAACCTGTAGGTGCAGGTACTCAGGGGACCTGAGTCCTTGGACACTGCCCGGCGAACCGGCCGATGTGGCTAGATGTTGGTATGACCCGCTATGCCGATCCCGGCCGTTGTCCGGACTGTGCGCACCCGATCGAGTACGGCGACACCGCCTGCCCGGGCTGTGCCCTGCCGCTGCGTGGCGTGACCGCGCAGCGCCTCTTCCAGACCCTGTCCACGGCCGACGAGCTGCTCGCGGCTCTCCGCGCCTCCACCACCGTCCCGGTCGGCGCAGGCGCGGCGGTCGGCACGGCCGCACCGGGCGCCCCCGCCGGGGGGCTGAGCAACGGGGCGGTCGCGGAGCGCCTCGTGGCCCGGACGATCGGCCTGCCCCTCTCCCCCGAGGGTGGCCTGCGGCCCCCGGTGCGGCGCGGGCTCAGCGCGGCCTCCGTCCCGAAGATCCTGCTCGGCCTCGGCGCCGCCTGCCTGCTCGTCGCGGCCCTCGTGTTCCTCGCCGTCACCTGGTCGGTGATGGGCGTGGGCGGACGCACCGCGACCCTCGTCGGGTTCACCCTGGTCACCGCCGCGCTCGCCGCCTGGATGGCACGGCGCGACCTGCGCGGCGCCGCCGAGGCGTTGAGCCTCGTCTCGATGGGCCTGCTGACGCTGGACATCTTCGGGGCCCGCTCGGCGAACTGGTTCGGCGACGTGAGCACGCCGTGGTTCCTCGTGCTCCTCGGCACCCTGCTGGCGACGACCGGCACCGCGGCCGCGCTGGCCGCGCGGCGGACCCCCGTCGGCGCCCTCATCGGTGTCGAGATCGTCGCCGGCCTCGGGGTCGCCTGCACCGCGTTCGGTGTCGCCGACAACCAGCGGCCGACCACGGGAGTCGCGCTCGTCGTGGCCGTGCTCGTCGCCGGCGGCGCCGCCTGGACGGCGCACCGGCTCGACCTGCTCTGGGCCGGGGTCATCTCCGGCGTCATCGCCGCCGTGGCCTGGATCGGGCTGTTCACCGTCGCCCTGGATGCCGTCAGCCCGCCGACCCTGCGCACGATGTGGCTCGAGCTCGACGCCTGGCAGCTCCTTGCCTGCGTCGCGTTGGCCGGTGCCGTGGCGCTCCTGCGCGAGGTCCCGGTCCCGGGCCGGGTCTCCGCGGCCGCGGTGGCGTACGCCGTCCTCGTCCTCACCGCGGTCCTCCCGGCGCTCGACGAGTCGGCGACGTCGGCCACCCTGGCCGTCCTCGCCGCGCTGCTGGCCTCCGGGCTGGTCGCCTGGTTCCTGCCCCACCCGTGGGGCCTGACCGGCGTCGTGGTCCAGACCGTCGCCGGAATCGCGGCGCTGTTCGTGGTCGTGTCCGTCGGGGTGCTCGCCCTGGCCCGGCTGGTCGAGGCGGCCGGGACCCAGTGGGCCGGCAGCACGGGCGGTCGTCTCGTCGACACCCTGCCCGACGGGATGCCGGCCCCCTGGCTGGCACCCCTGTGCCTGGTGGCGCTGCTCGCGACCGGGCTCACGGCGGCCAAGGCATCGGTGTCCGCGGACCGCGTCATCTCCGCGGTGACCGACCTCCGGGTGGCCGCCGCGCTGCTCGCCGCCAGCCTGGTGTCGGCGCTGGCGTCGTACCCCGTCCCGGTCTGGACCGTGCTGCTCGCCCTGCTGGTCGCGGCGGCCGGCCTCCTCGCCTGGTGGGTGTTCCGGCAGTCGCTGGTCACCCTCGGGCTCGCCGGGGTCTTCCTGGCGGCGGCCGTGGCGCTCTCCTGGTACGACGAGTGGCTCAGCCTCGCCGCGCTGGCCGCCACCCTGGTGCTCGCCGGGACCGTGCACCTGCGCGCCCGGCAGACCGACACGAGCGCCGTGGCCGGGGCGCTCCTCGCCGCGACGGCGGCGGGAAGCGTGTGGACCTGGGGCGCCCTGCTCGAGGCCCGTGAGCCCTGGGTCGCGCTGGTCGGGCTCGGGCTGCTGGCCGCCGTCGTGCTGACCCTGCACCTGTACCCGGACGAGTGGTGGTCCTGCGACGCACCCGTCGTGGCGCGCGCCGGGATCGAGGTGGGCGCGGCCGTGGCCGCGCTGCCGCTCGGCCTCGCCGGCGTGCTGCTCTCGACCGCGGACACCGACGCGACCTGGACGGCGGTGTACCTCACCGTGTCCGGCGCCGCGGTCACCGCGCTCGCCCTGCTCCGACCGGACCGCCGTCGGCTCGCCTGGCTCGGTGGCGCCCTGCTCGCGCTGGCCAGCTGGGTGCGGTTGTGGGACATCGGCGTGCGTGAGCCCGAGCCCTACACCCTCCCGACAGCGGCAGTGCTGCTCATGCTGGGCGTCCTGCACCTGCGCCGCCACCCCGAGGCGAGCACCATGGCTGCGCTCGGCGCAGGGCTCGGGCTGGCCCTGGTGCCGAGCCTGCTCTGGGTGCTCTCGGACCCGATGAGCCTGCGCGCCCTGCTGCTCGGTATGGCCTGCCTCGGCCTGGTGGTCGCCGGGGTCCGGCTGCGGTGGACCGCCCCGCTGGCGCTCGGCGCCCTGGTGGGCGGGCTGGAGGTGGCCCGGCTGGCAGCGCCGTACGTCGGGGACGCGGTCCCGCGCTGGGTGCTCATCGGCGCCGCGGGCGCGCTGCTGATCCTGATGGGCGTCACCTGGGAGCGGCGGCTGCAGGAGGCCAAGCACGCGCTCGCCTACGTCCGCGGCCTGCGCTGAGACCAGCGCGACGTCGCTGGATGCACGTGACCCCAGCATCTCTCGAGGATGCTGGGGTCACGGACTTTATGGAAACCTTTGGAACCAGCCCCCCAAGGCCCACCCCAAAAGCTATGTGTCGGACTCCCCGGGACTAGCCCTGGTCGTCGCCACGACGCTGCTCGGGAACCATCCCGGTGAGCAGGTCGCGTACTTCGGACTCGCGATAACGGCGATGTCCGCCCAGAGTCCGGATCGAGCTGAGCTTGCCGGCCTTTGCCCACCGGGTGACCGTCTTGGGGTCTACCCGGAACATGGCAGCGACTTCTGCAGGCGTGAGCAACGGTTCGGACTCCGGTGGCCGCGTATTCATGCGGGCCTCCCTCACAGTTGTGCCTAACCCCGACGCACCAGGGGTTTCTTCGGTTGAAGATTCCCCTTCCCCAGTGTTGCACTTGAAGCGTAGAACTGGGTGAAACTTATGACAATGGCTCAAATGAGTCACTAACACCCCGCCCGGGTGATAGGAGAGCCCTTCGGCCGTCGCGCGCGGGGCCGACGCCCCCCTAGGCTGGGTTCGAGCCGACACCACCCCCGTCGGACGCACCAGAACCGCCCGCATCACCCACGCGGGCCCGACACGGAAAGGTCACCACCGTGACCAGCAACCCCTCCTCGGGCGTCTTCGCCCAGGTATCCGGCCACGAGCAGGTCGTCTTCTGCAACGACGAGCCGACCGGACTCAAGGCGATCATCGCCATCCACTCCACTGCACTCGGTCCCGCTCTCGGCGGCACGCGGTTCTATCCCTATGTCTCCGAGTCTGACGCGCTCGCCGACGTTCTCAACCTTTCGCGCGGCATGTCCTACAAGGCAGCGCTCGCAGGGCTCGACCTCGGCGGCGGCAAGGCGGTGATCATCGGGGACCCGGCGACGACCAAGACCGAGGCCCTGCTGCGCGCCTACGGCCGGATGGTCCAGTCGCTCGGCGGCCGCTACTACACCGCCTGCGACGTCGGCACGTTCTCCGAGGACATGGACCAGGTCGCCCGCGAGTGCGACTTCGTCACCGGCCGCACGGTCGCCCACGGCGGGGCCGGCGACTCGTCGGTGCTCACGGCGTACGGCGTCTTCCAGGGCATGCGCGCCGCGGCCGAGGCCACCTGGGGCGCGCCGACCCTGCACGGCCGCACCGTCGGCGTCGCGGGTGTCGGCAAGGTCGGCCACCACCTGGTGCGCCACCTCGTCGAGGACGGGGCCGAGGTCGTCGTCACCGACGTGAACCCCGAGGCGGTCGCCCGGGTCCAGGCGGAGCACCCGGACGTCCGCACGGTCGCCGACGCGGACGTGCTGGTCGCCGGGGACATCGACGTCTACGCGCCGTGCGCCCTGGGTGGCGCGCTGACCGACGAGGTCGTCGCCGTGCTCAGCGCCCGCATCGTCTGCGGCGCGGCCAACAACCAGCTCGCGCACGAGGGCATCGAGAAGCAGCTCGAGGACCGCGGGGTGCTCTACGCCCCGGACTACATGGTCAACGCGGGCGGGCTGATCCAGGTCGCCGACGAGCTCGAGGGCTTCTCGTTCGACCGGGCCAAGGCGCGTGCCGAGAAGATCTACGACACCACCAAGCAGGTGTTCGCTCTCGCCACGGAGGACGGGGTGCCGCCGGCGGTGGCCGCGGACCGTCTGGCGGAGCGGCGGATGCGCGAGGTCAGCCGGCTGCGCGGGGTCTGGCTCGGCTAGGTCCGCCGCGTCCTCACGGCATCTCGACAGGCAGATCGACCCCCGTGCGGCACGGCCGCGCGGGGGTCGACGCCGTCGGCGCGCAGTGTGCCTGTCGAGATGCCGCCGACGCGACGGGCCCGGTGTGGGTCAGCGGGCGGTGACGGCCCAGACGGTCACGAGCACCACCGCCAGGACGAGCAGCCCGGCGATGAGGGCGCCGGTGCGCTCCCCCGGCCGCGCCGTGTCCGGCCGGTCCGGCTGCGGCCGGCGGAACCGCGCCAGGTCCCGCTCCCACTGGCGCTTCAGTGCTCCTGGCATGACCAACCCCCGTTCGACCCGGGTGGACCTGCGCCCACCACTGAGCTCGCCGAGGACGTTACCGGCGTACGCCGCGTCGCGCGGGCAGAACCATCCAGCCGGACGCGTTGCCGCAGGTGCTGGGCACCCGGGCACGCCCGGTAGCTGTCCCGGTCAGGGACGGTGGTGAAGCGAGATCAGTCGCGCGACGCGGGGTCGGCGTAACCGGCCCACTCGTCGCTGTCGTCGGCGTCACCGTCATCGACGGTGCGGCTGACGGTGTTGTCGCCACCATGCAGCTCCGCGGCCAGCGCACTGAGGTCCGTCTCGTGAGAGCGGTACTTCAGGTCGCGGGCGACCTTGGTCTGCTTGGCTTTCGCACGGCCGCGCCCCATAGGGTCGACCCCCTCGCACACTCGGCCGGAGTCACGTCCATCCGCCCCGCGGCGCCGTTCTCAGGTCGCCGAAGAGTCGGGCAGCACGCGCGTCCGGTCTCTCCACTGGTTTCTCGTGGGCACAACGGTACCTGCCCCCAGGCTGTTCCCGCACATCAGGCCCGGAGAACGGCCCGGATTTCGCGATCAGCGGACAAGCCGCCGCCTGCGGCTCACCAGCCGGGGTGCTGGCCCCGCAGCGTGACGGACCCGCCGGCAGCGCCCTCGAGCGCCCCGGAGGCCTCGGTGACCTCGCCGCAGACCCAGGCGTCGACGCCGTGTCCGGCCAGCAGGCTGATCGCCCGGTCGGCGTCCTCGGCGGCGGTCAGCGACACCATGCCCACGCCCAGGTTGAGCGTGCGCTCCAGGTCGGCCTGGGCCACGTCGCCGACGCGGCGCACCAGGTCGAAGACCGGCTGCGGGGTCCAGGTCGCGCGGTCGATGCCGGCCACCAGCTCCTCGGGCATGACCCGCTCGAGGTTCGCCGCGAGGCCGCCGCCGGTGATGTGCGACATGGCGTGCGTGCGGGTGCTCCGGGCCAGGTCGAGGCAGGCCTTCGCGTAGATCCGGGTCGGCTCGAGGAGCTCCTCGCCCAGCGTGCGGCCGAGCTCGTCGACCTGGCGGTCGAGCTGCCATCCGGCACCCCCCTGGTCCGACGGGGTCAGCAGCACGTGGCGCACCAGCGAGTAGCCGTTGGAGTGCAGGCCGCTGGAGGCCATCGCGATCACCACGTCGCCGGGGCGGACCAGACCGGGGCCGAGGAGGTCCGCGGCCTCGACGACGCCCGTGGTCGAGCCGGCCACGTCGTACTCGTCGGGCCCGAGCAGGCCGGGGTGCTCCGCGGTCTCGCCGCCGATCAGCGCGCAGCCGGCCTGCACGCAGGCCTCCGCGATGCCCTGGACGATGGCGGCGATGCGCTCCGGCACGACCCGTCCGGTGGCGATGTAGTCGGTGAGGAACAGCGGCTCGGCGCCGCAGACGACCAGGTCGTCGACGAGCATGCCGACGAGGTCGAAGCCGATCGTGTGGTGGATGTCCATCGCCTGGGCGATCGCGACCTTCGTGCCGACGCCGTCGGCCGAGGTGGCCAGCAGCGGGTGGTCGAAGGACTTCAGCGCGGAGGCGTCGAACAGCCCGGCGAAGCCGCCGATGCCGCCGACCATCTCGGGGCGGCGGGCCTTGTCGATCCACACCTTCATCAGCTCGACGGCCTTGTCGCCGGCGTCGATGGACACGCCGGCGGCCTCGTACGTCGCGCCGGGCGGTGTGGCCGCGGGCCCGGTCTCCTGCTGGGGGTCGGTCATCGATCGTCCTCGGGGCTCGGGCGCGGGGCGGGGCGGTCACGGGGTCAGGGTCGGTCGAGCGCGTCGGTCGCGCCGCCGCCCCGGCTCAGGGACAGGTTGGCGGGCGTCTCGCCCTCGACGAGGAGCGTCGGCTCGAGCTCGAGCAGGTGCTTGCCGAGGTCCTCGGGGTCGGGCAGCTGCACCGGGTAGACGCCGTCGAAGCAGGCGCGGCAGAGGTGGTCGTTGGGCACCGTGGTGGCCTCGACGAGCTCCTCGAGCGAGATGTAGGCGAGCGAGTCCGCGTCGATCGAGCGGCAGATCTCGTCGGTGTTGAGGCCGTTGGCGATCAGCTCGGCCCGGGTGGCGAAGTCGATGCCGTAGAAGCACGGCCACTTCACCGGGGGGCTCGAGATGCGCACGTGCACCTCGCGGGCGCCGGCCTCGCGGAGCATGCGGACCAGGGCGCGCTGGGTGTTGCCGCGGACGATCGAGTCGTCGACCACGACGAGACGCTTGCCCTCGATGACGTCGCGCAGCGGGTTGAGCTTCAGCCGGATGCCGAGCTGACGGATCGTCTGCGAGGGCTGGATGAACGTGCGGCCGACGTAGGAGTTCTTCACCAGGCCGGTGCCGTAGGGGATGCCGCTCTCCTCGGCGTAGCCGATGGCGGCGGGCGTGCCCGACTCCGGGACGGGCATGACCAGGTCGGCGTCGGCGGGGAACTCGCGGGCGAGCCGGCGGCCGATCTCGACGCGGACGCTGTGCACGCGCTGGTCGTTCATCATCGTGTCCGGGCGGGCCAGGTAGACGAACTCGAACAGGCAGTGCTTCGGGGCGGCCTCGGCGAAGCGGCGGCTGCGCAGCCCGTCCTCGTCGACGGCGACCATCTCGCCGGGCTCGACCTCGCGGATGAACGAGGCGCCGACGATGTCGAGGGCGGCGGTCTCGGAGGCGACCACCCAGCCGCGCTCGAGCCGGCCGAGCACCAGCGGGCGGATGCCCTGCGGGTCGCGGGCGGCGTAGAGCGTGTGCTCGTCCATCCAGATGAACGAGAAGGCGCCCTTGATGGTGGGTAGCAGCTCGGCGGCGTTCTCCTCGAGCGACTTGTCCGGGTGGTGCGCGAGCAGCGCGGTGACCAGGCTGGTGTCGTTGGTGGACACCGGCGCGTTCTTCATCGACAGGTCGAGCACGTCGGGGCTCGCCGCCAGCTCCGCGACCCGGGCGGCGAGGTCGCGGGTGTTGGTCAGGTTGCCGTTGTGGGCCAGCGCGATCGAGCCGGTCTCCGTGGGCCGGAACGTCGGCTGCGCGTTGTGCCAGGTGCTCGCACCGGTGGTCGAGTAGCGCGCGTGGCCGACCGCGAGGTGGCCCTTCAGCGACGCGAGCGTCGCCTCGTCGAAGACCTGGGACACCAGGCCCATGTCCTTGTAGACCAGGATCTGGCGGCCGTTGCCGACCGCGATGCCGGCCGACTCCTGGCCGCGGTGCTGGAGGGCGTAGAGGCCGTAGTAGGTCAGCTTCGCGACGTCCTCGCCCGGAGCCCACACACCGAAGACACCACAGGCGTCCTGTGGACCTTGGTCGTGGGGGTCGAGGGCGTGAGTCAGGCGGCCGTCTCCGCGGGCACTGGGCACGCCCCCATCGTACGGGCCCGGTCGCCTCCGGAGGACCGCGCCCGCCCGAGCGAGACGTCGGACCCCACCTGCGGGCCCCCGCGGGCTACTTCGGGGCGAGGTTGGCGAGCAGCAGCGCCTCGGCGAGGCAGACCCGCTCGAACTCGGCGAGGTGCAGGCCCTCGTTGACCCCGTGCGCCCGGGTGTCCGGGTCCTCCACGCCGGTGACCAGCACGGAGGCGTCCGGGAAGGCCTCGTTGAACGCCGCGATGAACGGGATCGAGCCGCCGACCCCCATGTCCACCGGCTCCACGCCGTCCCACGCCTCACGGAACGCAGCCCTGGCCGCGTCGTAGGCCGGGCCGGTCGCGTCGATGCTGGTCGGCTGGCCGGTCTCCCCCGGGTGCCAGGTGACCTGCGCGCCCCAGGGGGCGTGCTGCTGGAGGTGCTCCTCCAGCCGGGCCATCGCCCGCTGGGCGTCGTCGCCGGGGGCCAGCCGGATCGAGATCTTCGCCTTGGCGACCGGGATGAGCGTGTTGCTGGCGTCGGCGGTGCGCGTCGCGTCGAAGGCGATGACCGCGAGCGCCGGCTTGGTCCACAGCCGCTCGACGACCGACCCGTCGCCGATGAGCTCGACGCCGTCGGCGATGCCGGACTCGGCGCGCAGGCGGTCCGCGGGGTAGTCCACGTCGGCGGCGGGGCCGGAGTGCAGCCCCGCGACCGCGACGTTGCCCCGGTCGTCGTGCAGGGTGGCGAGCAGGCGCACCAGCGCGGTGACCGCGTCGGGGACGACGCCGCCCCACATGCCGGAGTGCACCGCGTGCTTGAGCGTGCGGACCTCGATGATGCCGTCGACGAGGCCACGCAGGCTGGTCGTCAGGGCGGGCTCGCCGATGTCCCAGTTGCCCGAGTCGGCGATCACGATGACGTCGGCCTCGAGCTCGTGCTTGTGCTGCTCGAGGAACGCCTCGAGGGTCGGCGAGCCGACCTCCTCCTCGCCCTCGATCAGCAGCGTGACCCCGACCGGGAGGTCCGGGCCGAAGGCGCGGACCGCCGCCAGGTGGGCCGCGATGCCGGCCTTGTCGTCGGCCGTGCCGCGGCCGTAGAGGCGGTCACCGCGCTCGGTCGGCTCGAACGGCTCGCTGTGCCACTCGGCCGGGTCGCCGGTCGGCTGCACGTCGTGGTGCGCGTAGAGCAGCACGGTCGGCGCCCCCTCCGGAGCGGGCCGGTGGGCGACCACGGCGGGCGCGCCGCCGTCGACGGACAGGATCTGCACGTCGTCGAAGCCCTCGGCCCGGAACAGCTCCGCGGTGGCCTCGGCGGAACGTCGTACGTCGTCCGCCCGCGCCGGGTCCGCGCTCACCGACGGGATCCTCACGAGCGCCTCGAGGTCGGCGCGCACGGAGGGCATCACGCCACGGACGGCGTCGCGGATCTGGTCGGTGCTGAGCGGTCTAGGCATCGGGTTCATGGCGGCCACCCTAATCCCCCGGGTTGTCCCGAAAACGCCACGCCGTCGGCAACCTCCTGCCTACGCTTCTGGCGCCCGCCCCGATCGCAGCACTCGCACCGAGATGAGTCACCCATGCGCGCTCCGGCCCGCCTGCGCACCGCGCTCCGCCACCTGCTGGTCCCCGTCGTCGCCGTCGCCGCCTGCCTCGCGTGCGTCCCGGCCGAGGCTGCCAAGTCACACGACCGGGTCGGCCGCCGCTCCGTCCCGGTCGCCACCGCTCCGGTGTCCCGCGACCTGGTCCGGGCCACCACCGAAGGCGTCGACCGCTGGACCGGCTACGCCTTCGACGCGTGCCGGGCCCCGTCGAGCGCGGTGATGGACCGCTGGCGGGTGGCGTCCCCGTTCCTGGGCGCCGGCATCTACATCGGCGGCGCGCTGCGCGCGTGCCCCCAGCGCCACCTGACCCGCGGCTGGGTGCAGCACCAGACCCGGCAGGGCTGGCGGCTGCTGCCGATCTGGGTCGGCCCGCAGGCGAGCTGCACCTCCTACCAGCGGCGGATCAAGTCCTACCCCGGCGCGGACGGCCGCTACCCCGGCGCGCGCGCCCAGGGGGTCCAGGCCGCCCGCGGTGCCCGGGCGGCCGCCGGCCGGCTCGGGCTCGGCCGCGGCAGCACGCTCTGGTACGACCTGGAGTGGTTCCGGGTCGGCAACAGCACGTGCCGCAAGGCGTCGCTGCACTTCCTGTCGGCCTGGACCGAGGAGCTGCACCGCTCCGGCTACCTGGCGGGGGTCTACTCCAGCGTCAGCGCCGGCATCGCGGTGGTCGGCAAGGAGCGCGGCAACCGCGCCTACACGGCGCCGGACCGGGTCTGGTTCGCCTGGGCGAACGGCCGCCGGGACGTGACCTGGAGCAAGTACGTCCGGGCGCCCGGCTGGAGGACCGACCACCGGGTGCACCAGTACGCGCTGGACGTGCGCGCGTCGTACGGCGGCGTCCGGCTGGCCATCGACCGGAACTTCGTGGACCTCGGCTCGTCCGACGAGGCGCGTCGTACGCCGGCCGTCTGCGGCAGCGTCGCCGACCGGCCCAACTACGGGCCGCTGCACCGCGGCACGCAGGGCGATCCGGTCCGCGTCGCCCAGTGCCTGCTCCGGGCGACCGGCCACTACCGCGGCGACACCGGTGGCTCCTACGGCGCGGAGACCCGGGCAGGCGATGAAGGCCTTCCAGAAGGAGCGGGGCCTGCGGGCGACCGGCCGCGCCGACGACCGCACCTGGACGGCACTGCTCGCGGCGGGTCCCCGGCCGGTGCTCAAGCGCGGCTCCGAGGGCAGCGACGTCCGGCGGGTGCAGCGGGCGCTGACCGCGGCCCTGCCCGGGGCGGTGCCGGTGCACGGCTACTTCGGCCCCGGCACGGTCAACGCCGTGTCGCCGCTACCAGGCGCACCACGGCCTGCGGGTCACCGGTGTCGTCACGCCCGGGACCTGGCACGCCCTGCGCACCGGCGCGCCCGTCGTGCACCACCACAAGAAGAGCCACCGCCACGCGCACCACGCGGCACGGGCACGGGCACGGCGGCAAGCAGCAGGCCGCACACCACAGCGACGCACAAGCCGCACCACGCGAAGCACGGCAAGCACGGGAAGCCGCACCAGAAGGCCCACGGCAAGAAGCACCGCTGCGCCGCAGGTCGGCCGCTCCGGTCAGGCCAGCGGCAGCAGCGGGGAGAGGTCGGAGCGCTCACCGGAGGCGTGGATCCGACCGGCGTCCGGCGCCTCGACCCAGCCGAGGTCGCCGACGGCCAGCGCCACCCAGGTGGCCGGGTCGGTCTCGACGACGGCCGGCGGGGTGCCGCGGGTGTGCCGGGTGCCCTCGACGCACTGGGCCACCGCGTAGGGCGGCACCCGCACCTCGACCGCGCCGCCCGGGGCCTTCGCGACGAGCAGGGCCAGCAGGTGCTTGGTGAGCAGCCGCAGGTCGGCCGGCTCGGCGGTACTCGGCGCGGAACCGCTCGAGCGCCCCGGCGACCGCGACGGGGTCGGCTGGACGGAGACGGACGGGCACCCCGTCCAGTCTGCCGGACAGCGCCGCGGAACGTCGGGTTAGGGTGCAGCTCTCTCACTCGGGGAACGGATCCATGCGCCTGCACACACGCCGCCTCGTCGCCGGCCTCGCCGCCGGCGCCGTCGCGCTCGGCGACTCGCCACCCTGGCCATCACCCAGCCGGCCGACGCCGCGACCACCCGGGTGACGCCCGGCTCGTTCACCGGCTACGCCTTCGACGCGTGCCAGGCGCCGTCGCAGGAGGCGATGGACGTCTGGCGCGAGCGGTCGCCCTACTGGGGCGTCGGGATCTACACCTCGGGCGTGAACCGCTACTGCGACGTGCAGGAGAACCTGTCGGCGGAGTGGGTGGCCGAGCAGGACGCGCAGGGCTGGCTGATGCTGCCGATCCACGTCGGGCTGCAGGCCTCCTGCCGCGGCGACGTGAAGCGCTGGGACCTGATCGAGCGGCGACCCGACCGACGACTACGCGCAGGCGCGCGCGCAGGGGCGCGACGCGGCCCGTCGAGGCGGTCGCGGCCGCCGAGTCCTACGGCATCGCGGCGCGCAGCACGCTCTGGTACGACCTCGAGGCGTTCGACATCTCCAAGACGAACTGCCGCGAGTCGGCGCTGAGCCTCGTGACCGCGTGGACCCGCAAGCTGCACGAGCTCGGCTACCGGAGCGGCTTCTACTCCAGCGCGCTCTCGGGGATCCGGATGCTCGACGACGCGCGGGTGGACACCACCGACTCCTACACGCTGCCGGACATGGTGTGGATCGCCGACTGGAACGGCAAGGCGAACACCCGGTCGGAGTACATCTCCGACGACGGCTGGCAGGGCGCCCGGGTGCACCAGTACGAAGGCGGCCACGACGAGACGTACGGCGGCGTCACGATCAACGTCGACAGCAACTACCTCGAGGTCGGTGGCGGCTCCCGGGCACCGAAGGCCCCGCCGCACTGCCGGGTCCCCGTCGACTTCCCGACCTACCCGAAGGTCGAGAGGGGGGACCGCGACCCGCACGTGGCGGCCGGCCAGTGCTTCCTGCGGCAGCAGGGCTTCTACGACGGCACCGTCCACGGCCGGTTCGACCGGGCCACGGCGCGCGCCACCCGGCGGCTTCCAGCGCGCGAACGGATACCTCACCGTCGACCGGGTCGCTCGACCACCGCACCTGGACGGCGCTGCTGTCGGCCGGCCCGGCGCCGCTGGTGAAGTACGGGTCGGCGAGCAACGCCGTACGCCGGCTCCAGCGGGCGCTCAACGCCGCCGACGCGGCCCGTCTCGAGGTGGACGGCGTCTTCGGGGCGGCCACCCGCAAGGCCACCGCGACCTACCAGGCCGACCACGACCTGCCCCGGACCGGGGTGGCCACCGAGGAGCTGTGGGAGCTGCTCCAGCGCGGCCGCCGCTGAGCCGGACGGGCCCTCGGCCGCAGGCGTGTCATTCACGGAGTTCCACCCGAAGCCCGTTACGGTTGGGAGTTTTGGGACTAGAGTGACTCCAGCTCACTGACGCTCTGGAGTCCCCATGCTGCTGCACACCCGGTCCGCACGACGGCTCGCGACGACCGTCGTCGCCCTGCTCGCCACGGTCGCCTCCGGCCTCAGCCTGGCCGCACCGGCGCAGGCCTCGAACGTCGCGACGCCGGGGAGCTTCACCGGCTACGGCTTCGACCAGTGCCTGGCCCCGAGCCAGTCCGCGATGGACGCGTGGCTGCGCAGCTCGCCGTTCTGGGCGGTCGGGATCTACATCTCCGGGGACTCGCGGGCCTGCACGAGCCAGCCGAACCTCACGCCGACCTGGATCGACACCCAGCTCACCAACGGCTGGCGGCTGCTGCCGATCACGCTCGGCCCGCAGGCCTGGTGCACGACGCGGGAGCGCTACCTCAAGCAGGTCCGGATCAGCCCCAACCCGGACAACGCCTACGGCAAGGCCCGCAAGCAGGGCCGCGCCGAGGCGCAGAAGACCGTCGACCGGGCGACCCAGCTCGGCATCGCCGCCGGCAGCACGCTCTGGTACGACATCGAGGCCTTCGACACCCGGCCGACCGACTGCCGCGAGTCCGCGCTGAGCTTCCTGTCGGCCTGGACCAACAAGCTGCACGCCCTGGGCTACGTGTCCGGCGTCTACTCGAGCGCGGGGTCGGGCATCAAGATGCTCGACGACGCGCAGACCTACCGCCCGGGCGCCTACGCGATGCCGGACCAGATCTGGGTGGCCCGCTGGAGCGGCGTGCCCGGCGAGATCAACAGCGGCGGCACGACCTACCTGCGGGACTCCTCCTGGACGCCGCACAAGCGCGTGCACCAGTACAAGGGCGGCCACAACGAGACGCACGGCGGCGTGACGATCAACATCGACAGCAACTGGCTCGACCTCGGCACCGGGTCGGTCGCCCCGAAGGCGCCGAGCCACTGCGGCGGCGTGAACCTGGACTTCACGACGTACTCCCGGCTCGTGGTCGGCTCCCAGGGTGACCTCGTGCGCGCGGCGCAGTGCCTGCTCTCACGCAAGAAGCTGTACGCCGGCGAGATCACCGGCGTCTACGACGAGGCGACCGCCGCCGCGACACGCGCCTACCGGGCCCAGGTCGGCCTGCCGGCCGGAGGCTCGATGACCCGCACGGTGTGGACCGCGATCCTGGCGCAGGGGCGGCAGCCGCTGATGAAGTACGGCTCGGCGAGCCACGCCGTACGCCGGCTCCAGCGGGCGCTCAACGCCGCCGACTCGGCCGGCCTCCAGGTCACCGGAGTGTTCGAGGGCAAGACGACCGCGGCCGTGCAGCGCTACCAGGCCGACCACAAGATCGCCGCGACCGGCGTGGTGCTCGAGAACCTCTGGAAGCTCCTCGCCGCCGGAACCCGCTGACGGTCAGGCCATCGCGGCGGGGAGGGTGGCGGCCCAGCCGGCCCGGACCTCCGCCAGCGGCACGCTGAACACGTCCTGCACGTCGAGCACCGCGTCGGCGCCCTGGCCGTCGGTCACCCCGATGCGCGCGTGCGGGAAGCCGCGGGCGCTGCACATGTCGGTGAACCGGACCTCCTCCGAGCGCGGCACCGCGACGATCGCGCGACCGGCCGACTCGCTGAACAGCGCGACGAACGGGTCGAGCTCGTCGGGCACCCACACCCGCGCGCCGACGTCGTTGCGCAGGCAGGACTCCACCAGCGCCTGCGCC
>CAVRMN010000024.1:0-158084 GCA_963721855.1 uncultured Actinomycetota bacterium
TGGCCTCGGCGATCATCGCCACCGCGGTCTACATCTCGAAGCGGCGCCCGATCGCCATCGGCGAGGAGATCCCCGAGGCGCTCAAGGTCTGACCGGACGCCTCAGCACCACCCGTGAAGGGCTCGTCGGCTTCGGCCGGCGGGCCCTTCCGGTTTCGACAGGCTCAACCACCGGCGGGGAGGCTCAACCACCGGCGAGGAGGCAGGCGAGCAGGGCGGTCTGCGCGCGTACGACGTCCTCGGCGCCCGGGTGCATCCGGGCGCGGTCCGTCGTCCACGTGCACGGGTCCGGCCGGAGCTCGGTGACGTCGCCGACGACGTCGTAGCCGCCGTCCGCGAGCGCCTCGACGAAGCCGCTCGCTCTCGTCGCCCACCCAGGTCGCGTGGCTGTCCAGGAGCGCCGGGCGGGACCCGTCGCACGGTGGCGAGCAGGTCGGGGTGCAGCCGGCGCGGGCGTGGCGACGTTGAGCAGCCGGGCCGCCTCCGTGGCGGCGAGCGCGTCCAGGCGGCGGCCGTGGTCCGCCCCGACCCGCAGCCGGCCGGGCTCGATGCCGACCGTGCGGGCGAACCGGCTCCACAGCACCGCGTCCTGGTCCGGGCCCTGCGGGACGGTGACGACGTGCACGCGCTCGGCGGGCACCGACGTCGGACCAGCGGCCGCAGCACGTCCGCCACGTCGTGGGAGCGCCAGAACACCCGGGACAGCCGGTGCCCGTCGCGGCGGGCCACCCGGTCGACGTACGCCTCGAAGGTCGCGGTGCCGCCGTTGCGGACCCACTCCTGCCAGGCCAGCGGCAGCTGCCGGCCGAGGTCGCGGGCGACGTAGACGACGTGCACCTCCGCCGACCCGAACCCGCCGACGATCCGGGCGACCTGGTCCTCGTCGGCGTCGGCGAGCAGCTCGTGGGAGACGAGGACCGTCCCGCGACGCCAGTCGCGCGCCGCCTGGGTGAGCCGGTCCCAGGCGCCGGTGGTGGTCCGTCCGCCGGGCGCGGCGAGGTCGAGCACGTCGAGGACGGCGTCGAGGTGGCCGGCGTCGCTGCCGAGGTGGCTGGAGGGGTAGAGCACGCCGAAGCGGGTGAGCCGGCGGCGGTTGCGGGTGAGGGTGTCGCGGAGGTACGTCGTACCGGTCAGCGGGGCGCCGATGTGCAGCACCACCCGGGAGGGGTGCTCGGCCGCCGGGGACCTGAGCCTTCGCATGGCCACGATCATCGCGCAGCCTAGAGTCGCATCCGTGGACCTCCTCCCTCTCGACGTCGTCGCCCGCCTGCGCACCGCCCTCGAGGACGCCGGGTTCACCTACGACGGCGTCGCCGAGCTGCTCGGCCCGACGGCCCACGCCGCGCTGTCCCGCAACGAGACCACCCCGGGCCTGCGCGCCACCGCCGACGGGTCGCCGCTCGCCACGCTGACCCGGCTCTGGCCGCTGCAGGCCACCGTCGCGGTCGCCGACGCCGAGCGGGCCCTGCCCGGCCTGGTGGACCCGCTGTCCGTGGCCGGCGTGCTCGAGCGGTCGCTGGGGGAGGTCCGGGCGCGCATCGACCTGCGCCCCTACGCCGACGACGAGCGGGACTGGTGGGTGGCCAGCGACCTGACGCCCGGCCTCGACGGGAGCGGCAACCGGGTCGGCACCGACCACGTGCTCGGGATCAGCTCGGCGTCCTCCTCGCTGGCCCAGCTCACCGTGCGCGACCCGGTGGACCGGGCCCTCGACCTCGGCACCGGCTGCGGCGTCCAGGCGCTGCACCTCGCCGACCACGCCGGCACGGTCGTCGCCACCGACGTCAACGAGCGCGCGCTGGCGATGACCCGGCTCAACGCCGCCCTCAACGGGGTCGCCTTCGACGTGCGCAGCGGCAGCCTGTTCGAGCCGGTGGCCGGCGAGCTGTTCGACCTGGTGGTCACCAACCCGCCGTTCGTGGTCTCGCCGGGCACCGGGGAGATGCTGGTCTACCGGGACTCCGGCCTGCCCGGCGACGAGGTGGTCCGCCGGGTCGTCACCCAGGCGCCGCTGCACCTGGCCCCCGGCGGGCGCGCGCAGGTGCTGGCCAACTGGGTGCACCGCAAGGGGCAGCCCTGGCAGGACCGGATCGCCGGCTGGCTGGAGGGCAGCGGCTGCGACGCCTGGGTGGTGCAGCGGGAGGTCGCCGACCTCGCGGAGTACGTCGAGCTGTGGCTCAAGGACGCCGGCCTGCACGGGGCACCGGACTACACGCAGCGCTACGACACCTGGCTGTCGTGGTTCGACGACCAGCAGATCGAGGCGGTCGGCTTCGGCTGGCTCAACCTGCGCCGGGTCGACCGGGAGCCGGTGCTGCACCTGGAGGACTGGCCGTTCGACCTCGAGCAGCCGCTCGGGGCGGAGGTGGCCGACCGGGGACGGCGTACCGACTTCCTGGCCGCCACCCCCGACCTGGCCGATGTGCGCCTCGTCACCCGGGTGGACGTGCGCCAGGAGACCGTCGGCGCGCCGGGCGAGCCCGACCCCGAGACCATCGTGCTCCGGCAGCAGCGCGGGATGCGCCGCGCGCACCAGGCCGACACGGTGGTCGCCGGCCTCGTGGGCGCCTGCGACGGCGACCTGACGGTGGGGCAGGTGCTCGACGCGGTCGGCACGCTGCTCGACCGGGAGGGGCTGCGCGAGGAGTACGCCGGCGAGGTCCGGAGCCTCGTCGCGGACGGCTTCCTGCTGCCCGCCTGACGGGGATCCGGCGGGCCTCGTTGACGCGACGGGTTACCGTGTCTGCGCGGACACGGGGTCAGAAGTCTGCAACCGAGCTGGAGGAGCACACCACACGTGGCAGGGAACAACGGCACTGGTCACAAGCTCGTGATCGTCGAGTCGCCGGCCAAGGCGAAGACGATCGCGGGCTACCTGGGCAGCGGCTACGTCGTGGAGTCCTCGATCGGCCACATCCGCGACCTCCCGCAGAGCGCGGCGGACGTGCCGGCCAAGATCAAGGGCGAGTCCTGGGCCCGCCTGGGCGTGGACGTCGACAACGACTTCACCCCTTACTACGTGGTCTCCCGCGACAAGAAGTCGCACATGACCAAGCTGAAGAGCCTGCTCAAGGACGCCTCCGAGCTCTTCCTCGCCACCGATGAGGACCGCGAGGGGGAGGCCATCGCGTGGCACCTCCTCGACGAGCTCAAGCCCAAGGTGCCGGTCCGCCGGATGGTCTTCCACGAGATCACCAAGCCGGCGATCCTCGCCGCGGTCGACGCCCCGCGCGACATCGACATGGACCTCGTCGAGGCGCAGGAGGCCCGCCGCATCCTGGACCGCCTCTACGGCTACGAGGTCTCCCCGGTGCTGTGGAAGAAGGTCATGTCCGGTTTGTCGGCCGGGCGTGTCCAGTCCGTGGCGACCCGTCTCGTGGTCGACCGCGAGCGCGAGCGGATCGCGTTCCGCACCGCGTCCTACTGGGACCTCGAGGGCACCTTCGACGCCGGCGCCAAGCACGACGAGCGGATGTTCCCGGCCAAGCTGCACTCCGTCGACGGCGCCCGGGTGGCCCGCGGCAGCGACTTCACCTCGCTCGGCGTGCTCAAGGAGGGGGCTGCTGGTCAGGGGGTCGTCCACCTCGACCGCGGCAAGGCCGAGGCGCTGGCGGACGGGCTGCACGACTCGACGTTCGAGGTCCGCTCGGTCGAGGCGAAGCCCTACACCCGCAAGCCCTACGCGCCGTTCCGCACCACGACCCTGCAGCAGGAGGCGTCGCGCAAGCTCGGCTACGGCGCCTCGCGGACGATGTCCGTCGCGCAGCGGCTCTACGAGAACGGCTTCATCACCTACATGCGCACCGACTCCACGACGCTGTCGGAGTCGGCGGTCGCGGCGGCCCGGGAGCAGGCCCGCGAGCTCTACGGCGCGGAGTACGTCCCCGACAAGCCGCGCACCTACGCCTCCAAGGTCAAGAACGCCCAGGAGGCGCACGAGGCGATCCGCCCCGCCGGCGAGTCGTTCCGCACCCCGGCCCAGACCGGCCTGTCCGGCGACGAGTTCCGGCTCTACGAGCTGATCTGGATGCGCACGGTCGCCTCGCAGATGAAGGACGCCGAGGGCCGCTCGGTCACCGTCCGCCTCGGCGGCGGCGCCAGCACCGGCGAGGACGTGGTCTTCTCCGCGTCCGGCCGCGTGATCACCTTCCACGGCTTCCTCAAGGCGTACGTCGAGGGCTCGGACGACCCGGACACCGAGTCCGACGACCGCGAGACCCGGCTGCCGGCCCTGGCCGAGGGCGACGCGGTCAACGCGGCGACGATCCGGGCCTCGGGGCACGAGACGAAGCCTCCGGCGCGCTACACCGAGGCCACGCTGATCCGTGAGCTCGAGGAGCGCGAGATCGGGCGGCCGTCGACGTACGCCTCGATCATCAACACCATCCTGAACCGCGGCTACGTCTACAAGAAGGGCACCGCGCTGGTGCCGGCCTGGCTGGCGTTCTCGGTGACCCGGCTGCTCGAGGAGCACTTCGCGCGGCTGGTGTCCTACGAGTTCACCGCGTCGATGGAGGACACCCTCGACGAGGTCGCCGCCGGCCGCGCGGACCGCAACACCGAGCTGGCGAAGTTCTACTTCGGCAACGGCGACATCGAGGGGCTCAAGAAGCTGGTCTCCGAGCTCGGCGAGATCGACGCCCGCGAGCTGGCGACGTTCCCGATCGCCGAGGGCATCGACCTGCGGGTCGGCCGCTACGGGCCCTACATCGAGACCCCGGACGGGACCCGGGCGAACGTGCCCGAGGACCTGCCGCCCGGACGAGCTCACCGAGGAGAAGGCCAAGGAGCTGCTGGCCAACCCCGCGGGCGAGGAGACCCACCTCGGCACGCACCCGGAGACCGGTCTGCAGGTCGTGGCGAAGAACGGCCGGTTCGGTCCCTACGTCACCGAGCTGCTGCCCGAGGACGCCAAGAAGTCGGAGAAGCCGCGCACCTCGTCGCTGTTCAAGTCGATGACGCCTCGACTCGATCACGCTCGACGACGCGGTGAAGCTGCTCACGCTGCCGCGGGTGGTCGGCACCGACCCGGAGTCCGGCGACGAGATCACCGCGCAGAACGGGCGTTACGGGCCCTACCTGAAGAAGGGCACCGACTCGCGGTCCATCGACTCCGAGGACAAGCTGCTCACGATCACGCTCGAGGAGGCGCTGGCGATCTACGCCCAGCCCAAGCAGCGTGGCCGGGCCGCGGCCGACCCGGGCAAGGAGGTCGGCACCGACCCGGTCGAGCGGCGCCACGGTGATGCTCAAGAGCGGACGGTTCGGCTCCTACGTCACCGACGGCGAGTACAACGCCACGCTGCGCCAGGGCGACGACGAGGACACGCTGACCATCGAGCGGGCGGCCGAGCTGCTCGCCGAGCGTCGCGCGAAGGGTCCGGCGAAGAAGGCGGCCAAGAAGGGCGCGAAGAAGACCGCCAAGAAGGCGGCGAAGAAGACCACCAAGAAGGCCGCCGCGAAGAAGGCCACCAAGAAGTCGTGACCGCGCACCCACCCGTAGGGTGAGCGCTGTGACCGCACACGAGGCCCAGCCGGGAGCCCTGCCGGGTGTCGTCCACGCGACCGTGGACGAGCTGCGGCACGCCCCGACGCACTCGCTGACCGCGGTGCTGCGGATCCGCGACTTCCGGCACCTGTGGATCGGCCTCGGCCTGTCCAGCCTCGGCGACTGGATGGGTCTGCTGGCGCTGACCGCGATGGCCAACGCGAGCGCGGACTCCTACGCCGCCAAGAACTACGCGATCGCCGGCGTGCTGTTCCTCCGCGTGCTGCCCGCGCTGGTGATGGGCCCGGTGGCGGGCTACGTCGCCGACCGGCTGGACCGCCGGATCACGCTGATCTGGGGCGACTACGTCCGCGGCGCCCTGTTCCTCACCATCCCGATCGTCGGGCAGCTGTGGTGGGTCTTCGTGGTCACCGTGCTGGTCGAGATGGTCAGCCTGGTCTGGGGGCCGGCGAAGGACGCCACCGTGCCCAACCTGGTGCCCCGGCACCGGCTCGAGGCGGCCAACCAGATCAGCCTGGCCACGACCTACGGCTCGGCCCTGCCCGCGGCCGCGATCTTCGCCGGCCTGACCCTGGTCGACAAGTTCTACCGGCAGCTGTTCAGCGTCTTCCCGGGCGGCCCGGTCGACCTGGCGCTCTACTTCAACGCGGTCACGTTCTTCGTCTCCGGACTGGTGATCGCCACCCTCAAGCACATCCCGCGCGGTCCCGCCGACACCGTGGACGAGACCGCCTGGCGCGTCGTCGTCGACGGCTGGAAGTACGTCGCCGGGACCCCGCTCGTGCGGGGGCTGGTGTTCGGCATCATCGGGGCGTTCGCGGCCGGCGGCGTCGTCATCGGGCTCGCCCGCACGTTCGTCGCCGACCTGGGCGGCGGCGACCCGGGCTACGGCATCCTGTTCGGCGCGGTCTTCCTCGGGCTCGGGCTCGGGATGTGGCGCGGCCCGCGGCTGCTGCACGGGCTCTCCCGGAACCGGCTGTTCGGCCTGAGCCTCACCGATCACCGGCGTGCTGCTGTTCCCGCTCGCGCTCGTGCAGCAGCTCGAGATCGTCACCGCGGTGACCCTGGTGCTCGGCTTCTTCGCGGGCGTCGCCTGGATCACCGGCAACACCCTGCTCGGCCTGGAGGTGCCGGACGAGATCCGCGGGCGCACGTTCGCGTTCCTCGGGTCGATGATCCGGCTCTCGCTGGCCCTGGTGCTCGCGGTCGCGCCGCTCATCGCGGGCCTGATCGGCACCCCGGAGCTGCCGTTCAAGGACGAGTCGGGGCGACCCGCTGCTCGTCTACCACGGTGCCGCCATCACGTTCCTGGTCGCCGCGGTGCTGATGACCGTTGTCGGCGTCGATGTCCTACCGTCAGATGGACGACCGGAAGGGGACCCCGCTGGTGAAGGACCTGCGGCACTCGCTGAGCGGGTCACTGGGTGTCTACTCGGCGACCGGGTGCTTCATCGCGCTCGAGGGCGGCGAGGGCGCCGGCAAGTCGACCCAGGCCCGCCAGCTGTCCGAGTGGCTGCGCGCGGAGGGGTACGACGTACTGCTCACCCACGAGCCGGGGGACACCGAGGTCGGCCAGAAGCTCCGCCGCATCGTGCTCGACCCGGCCACCGGCGACATCTCCAGCCGCACCGAGGCGCTGCTCTACGCCGCCGACAAGGCCGAGCACGTCGACTCCGTCGTGGTGCCGGCGCTGGCCCGCGGGGCCGTGGTGATCACCGACCGCTACGTCGACAGCACCCTGGCCTACCAGGGCGCCGGCCGCGCGCTGCTCGACCGCGAGGTCGAGCGGATCGCCCGGTGGGCGACGGCCGACCTGCGGCCCAACCTCACCGTCGTGCTCGACCTGCCGCCGCAGCAGGGCCTCACCCGGTTCGAGGAGCGCGACCGGATCGAGGCCGAGTCGGTCGAGTTCCACGAGCGCGTGCGCGACATGTTCCTCCAGCTCGCCTCCGGGCAGCCCGAGCACTACCTGGTCGTCGACGCGCGCAAGCCCGTCGAGGAGATCGCGCACGAGATCGAGGCGCGGGTCCGGCCGCTGCTCGAGGCCGCGGCGCGCACCGGCCTGCAGGCCGAGGGGAGCGAGGCGTGAGCACCACCGCCGCCGGCACGTCGGTGTGGTCGACGCTGGTCGGCCAGCGCCACGTCGTCGAGTCGCTGTCCCGGGCAGTGGCCGGGCAGGGCATGACCCACGCGTGGCTGTTCACCGGGCCGCCGGGGTCGGGACGCTCCAACGCCGCGCTCGCCTTCGCCGCGGCGCTGCAGTGCGAGCAGGGCGGCTGCGGCCACTGCCACGCCTGCCAGACCGCGCTGGCCGGCAGCCACCCCGACGTGAGCATCACCCGGGCCGAGCGTGCCCAGATCGCCACCGACGACATGCGGGAGCTGGTGCACCGGTCCGCGCTCGCCCCGGCCGGCCGGCGGCACCAGGTGATGGTCATCGAGGACGCCGACCGGCTGCACGAGCGTGCCGCCAACGCGCTGCTGAAGGCGATCGAGGAGCCGACCCCCAAGACGGTGTGGCTGCTGTGCACGCCGACCGTCGAGGACGTGCTGCCGACCATCCGGTCCCGCTGCCGCAACGTCTCGCTGTCCACCCCGACCGCCGAGGAGGTGGCGCGGTTCCTCGTCGAGCGCGACGGCATCCCCGACAGCATCGCCGCGTTCGCGGCCCGGGCGAGCCAGGGCCACATCGGCCGGGCCCGCGCGCTGGCGCGCGACGAGAGCACCCGCAACCGCCGGCGCGAGGTGGTCGCGCTGCCCGGCGGGCTGACCTCGCTGGCCGCCTGCCTCAACGCGGCGGCCAACCTCGTCGACATCGCCAAGGACGAGACCGAGGCGATCACCGAGGCCAGCAACTCCCGCGAGCTCGCCGAGCTGTCCGCGACCTACGGCGACGACCGCAAGGCGAAGGCGTCACGCTCCTACCAGGCCGCGCTCAAGGAGCTGACCTACGACCAGACGCAGCGGGAGAAGCGCCGCGTGATGGACGTGATCGACCGCTGCCTGATGGACATCATGTCGGTCTACCGCGACGCCATCGCGGTCCAGTGCGGGGCGCCCGGCGCGCTCGTCAACGAGGAGATGCGCACCGAGATCGGTGACATCGCCCGCCGCTCGACCCCGGAGGACAACCTCCGCCGCATCGACGCGATCTTCGCGGCGCGCGAGCAGATGATGGAGTTCAACGCCAACCGGCTGATGGCGCTGGAGTCGATGATGGTGAGCCTGCGGATCCGGTAGGGCCCGCCACCTAGAGTGGTGGCGTGTCCCACCTCGCCCGCGCGCGACGACCGCGCACCCCGTGGCTCGTCCTGCTGCTCGCCGTACTCCCCGTGCTGGTCTCCGGGTGCGACGCGTTCGGCAACGGCGACGGGCTCGCGGAGCCGTCGCTGTCCCCGAGCCCGGTCGGCTCGGCCGCCCCGGGCACCGAGGAGGCGCAGCCCGACCTCCGCGCGTTCTACACGCAGAAGGTCGACCTGGTCGCCGTGCGGTGCCAACCAGTGCGCGCGGATCCGGGTGCCGCTCGACTACGCCCACCCGCAGGCGCGGTCCATCCAGCTCTCCGTGCTCAAGGTGCCCGCGCGCGACAAGGACCAGCGGGTCGGCTCGCTGGTGGTGAACCCCGGCGGCCCGGGCGGCTCCGGGGTCGACTACGCCGCCAACGCGTCTGCCTACTTCGGCTCCGAGCTGCAGCAGGCCTTCGACATCGTCGGGCTTCGACCCGCGCGGCGTCGGCCGCAGCACCCCGGTGCAGTGCCTCCCGGACAGCGAGCTCGACACCTTCGTCGCGGCCGACCCCGACCCGGACACCAAGGCCGAGGTGCGCCGCGCCGACCGGCTCGTCGCCGAGTTCGGCGACGGCTGCGTCGAGGAGAGCGGCAAGCTCGCCGCGCACGTGTCCACGGTCGAGGCGGCCAAGGACATCGACATCCTGCGGGCGGTGCTCGGCGACTCGAAGCTCAGCTACTTCGGCGCGTCCTACGGCACCTTCCTCGGCGCGACCTACGCCGAGCTGTTCCCCAAGCGCGTCGGGCGGATGGTCCTCGACGGGGCGCTCGACCCCTCGGTGACCTCGCTGCGGCTCAACCTCGTGCAGGCCAAGGGCTTCGAGACGGCGCTGCGGGCGTACGTCGGCCACTGCGTCGACGCGGGCGCGTGCTTCCTGGGCGGGTCGGTCGACGCCGGCACCAAGCGGATCCGGCAGCTGCTCGACAACGTGGAGGCCGAACCCGCTGCCCGCGGGCGGCCGGACCCTGGCGGCGGGCAACGCCGTGCTCGGCATCTGGGCCCCGCTCTACAACAAGGGCAACTGGGGCTACCTCGACACCGCGCTGAAGGCCGCGTTCGCCGGAGACGGCGCGCCGCTGATGTCGCTGTCGGACGCCTACGTCTCGCGCGGCTCGGACGGCTACTCCGACAACTCGCTCGAGGCGCTCTACGCGGTCAACTGCCTCGACCACGACGACGCGATCCCCAGCAGCGAGGTGGACGAACTACGTCCCCCGCTTCGAGAAGGCGTCGCCGACGTTCGGGGCGATCTTCGCGTTCAGCCTGTCGAGCTGCGCGCAGTGGCCGATCCACACCGGCCGGGTGCCCGAGGAGATCCACGCCGCGGGCGCCGCGCCGATCATGGTCGTCGGCACCACCCGCGACCCCGCGACCCCGCTGGAGTGGGCCGAGGCGCTCGCCGACCAGCTCGACTCCGGCGTGCTCGTGCGCCGCGACGGGGACGGCCACACCGGCTACAACGCCGGCAACCAGTGCGTGGACTCCGCGGTCGAGTCCTACCTGGTGTCCGGCAAGGTCCCGACCGGAACGGTGGACTGCTGATGACCCGCTACGGCGCGATGTACGGCCCGGACCTGACCTTCCTCGGCGTGGACGCGTGCGACCTGGCGGAGCCGGCCACGTTCGCGGGCGCGGACGTGGTGATCGTCGGCGCCCCGTTCGACGGGGGTACGTCGCACCGTCCCGGCACGCGCTTCGGGCCGCAGGCGATCCGGCAGGCGTGCTACCTCGCCCACGACGGGTCGCGGCCGCACCTCGCGCTGCGGGTGGACGGCCTCCAGGACCTGCGGGTGCTCGACGCCGGCGACGTGGAGATGTTCGCCGGGGACATCGAGCGGTCGATCCGCAGCCTCGAGGACGCGGTGCACGCCGTGGCCGTCGCGGGCGCCGTACCCCTCGTCCTCGGCGGCGACCACACGATCGCGCTCCCCGACGCCACCGGGGTGGCCCGCCACCACGGCATGGGCCGGGTGTCGATGCTGCACTTCGACGCGCACGCCGACACCGGCGACATCGAGTTCGGCTCGCTCTACGGGCACGGCCAGCCGATGCGGCGGCTGATCGAGTCCGGGGCGCTGCGCGGCGACCGGTTCCTGCAGATCGGGCTGCGCGGCTACTGGCCCGGGCCCGAGACGCTGTCGTGGATGGCCGAGCAGCGGATGCGGTCCTACGAGATGACCGAGATCGGCAAGCGTGGCCTCGACGACTGCCTCGACGAGGCGTTCGAGATCGCGATGGACGACTGCGAGGGGGTGTTCCTCTCGGTCGACGTGGACGTCTGCGACCCCGGCCACGCCCCCGGCACGGGCACCCCGGAGCCGGGCGGGCTGTCGTCGCGGCAGCTGCTGGACGCCGTACGCCGCATCTGCCTGGAGCTGCCCGTGGTGGGCATGGACATCGTCGAGGTGTCGCCGCCCTACGACCACGCCGAGATCACCGCGTTCCTCGCCAACCGCGTCGCGCTGGAGGCGATCTCCGCGATGGCCGCCCGCCGCAACGGCATCTCGCACGACCCGGCCGGCCCGCTGCTCGAGGGCCGCTGAGCCCGATTCGGAGGACGGGCGTGGTTTCCGTATACTCGTCCGGCGTGCCCGGTTCCGGCCGGCCACAACGCCGCCTTAGCTCAGTCGGTAGAGCGTCTCACTCGTAATGAGAAGGTCGTCGGTTCGATTCCGACAGGCGGCTCCAATCGTCCTGTGTTACTTCGGTTGAGCCCCGACATCGGGGCTTCGGCTGAGGCCGGACAGTGTTCCGGCTGATGGGTGACACCTACTTCGGTTGATCCCGGACACTCCCGAGGATGCGGGAGTTGAGTCTGGTGGAGCAGCGGTATCAGGCCGTGCTGGCGGTGCTCAGTGACGGCGAGACGGTCACCGATGTGGCGGCCCGGGTCGGGGTCCGGCGGCAGACGTCCTCGCCGCCATCGGGGCTGGCAGTCTCGATAGCGGTGCGCACAGCGAGGCGGCCGTCTATCACGCACGGGCCGCTACGAGGTCAGACTCAGACGCAGGTCCCGGCCGAGGAGGTCGGCCAGCCGGCCGGATTCCCGCTCGATCGCCTCGTCAGGGCGCGGTCGCTCGTCGAGCCAGGTCACCGTGAGCTCGTCACCCTTCCGGGCCCACGTCCCGCACACGACCCCGCCGAGGATCACCGGGTTGGCCTTGCGGGTCATGAGGTCTCGTCGGGACGAAGGGGTGACGTGGACGTCCTTGGTGCCAGGACCGATCACCCATTGGTCGTGCCCGGGAAGGAACCGCACCGCCTCCGATGGAAGCGAGGCCTCGAGTGCGTCGACGTCCTCGCGCACCACGTACGCCGCAGTGCCTTCGACATCGACCGCGACCAGCCGGTCGCCGAGCTCGGAGAACCACCTCTCGAGCCGTCTACGGCCCGCACTCAGACCGTCGCCGAGCCAGTAGTGAAGCTGGTCGAGGGTTGCCGGCCCATACGTCCCGAAGTACGCGGTGACGGCCCGCGGGCCGGCAACGTCGAGGTCGGGGATGCCCCGCCACCTCGGGTTGCTGTCGAGGCGCTGAAACGTGTGCTGTCCCTCTCGCGGCGGACCGAAGCTCATGTCCCCCTGCCAGGTCAGCGCCTTGATCAGGGTGCCCGCGCCCTCGTCGAAGACCGGCTTCAGGTGCCGATAGGTGCGGTGCGTCGTCAGCGCCCGGCCGAGCTCGACGACGGTCAACGGTCCGTCGCTCAGCGCCGCGCGCACGGCGGCCCGGAAGTCCGGCCAGTCCGATGGAGTGAGCCCGTAGTACTCCACCCAGCTCGGCAGCTCCCACTGGCGGCCTGCCGACCGGAGGGCCAGATAGATTCCGCCCTCCTCGGGAGAGAGGTAGTGCATCGACCCGCGGAACGCGAATGCCTTGACCACCTCCCCGCCAGCCAGCGCCACCGCGAGCTCGCCTGGACGCGACCTAGCACGACGCGTCCGAACAGCGAGCTCAGCGAGCGACTCATCCATCGAGAGCACCGCGCCGAGCCGATGCACGACACCCGCGACCGACTCAGATCCAACGGGGTCGAGAAGCTGTCGCTCCATCCGCCAAGACAGCGCCTGCGCCCACGTGACCGCAGCCTCGGTCGACGTGCTCATCCCCAACGCCGTAGCGGTTCTGCGCCTGCGTTCACGAGGCGAGCCTCCGCGTGAACGTGAGGTGGGTGACGCCGCTGGGGGAGGACACCGCCTCGATGTCGTAGACGTCCTCGAGAGCCTCCAGGCCGTCCCAGACGCGGACACCGCGGCCGAGCACGATCGGCACCTGGACGAGATGCATGTGGTCGACGAGCCCGGCCGCGAGGAAGTCGCGTACGACGGTGGGGCCACCGCCGATCCGGACGTCCTGGCCATCGGCTGCTTTGCGGGCGGACTCGAGCGCCTGGGCCGGGGCGGCGTCGAGGAAATGGAACGTGGTGCCGCCCTCCATCTCGATCGGGGCCCGCGTGCGGTGGGTGAGGACGAACGTCGGTGTGTGGAACGGCGGGTTCGGGCCCCACCAGCCCTTCCAGTCGGGGTCGTCCTGCCAGCCGGGCGGGCCGAACTTGTTGGCGCCCATGATCTCGGCGCCGATGTTGTGACCATGACGCTCGGCGAAGGCGTCGTCGACTCCAGCGGTTCCGCCCGCGTCCCAGAACCGGGTACGGAACATCCACTCGTGCAGACGCTGGCCCGCATGGCCGAACGGTGCATCCGCGGACTGCGGCTCACCGGTGGCGAAACCGTCGAGGGAGACAGACAAGTTGTGGATCCGTGTGAGTGACATGCTCGGGCTCCCCGATCAGTGACCGCGCCAGGCGATCGGTTCTCAGCAGGCTGACCTACGTACGACTCTGCCCCCATCCGACATCGCCAGCCGGACGCGCGCAAGGCGGCCAGCCCCAAGGTGTCGAGGGGATCCGTGGGCAGCCATCCTGGACGGATGCACTTCACCGAGTACGAGTTCACCGCGGCGGTCACCGGAGCGGCCAAGAGCGTCCTTGCGAGCAAGAAGCTCCGCAAGCGCGGCGTAGACGTCGACGCGGAGTGGGACACCATGGACCGCTACCAGCGGTTCAAGCTGCTCGACGCGGTCGGCAGCCAGGTCCTGCCCGTGCTGGTGGCCCTGCCCGACGTCGAGGTCGCGCCCGGCACCCGGCCGTCCTACTCCAACCAACAGGTCCAAGAAGTCGTCGGCGGACTGGTCGGTGACGACCTCGGCAAGGTGAAGCGTCTGGTGACGATCAAGGCACGCACGGCGCTCGTGCAAGTGGCGCTCGCCCATGTCCCGCCGCGAGCGGCCGAGCCCGGGCCGCCGGCGATGAGTCCTGAGCCGGAACCCGGTCAGTAACGTGCCGCCATTCGCCGACTCCGAATCGACCTCGGTCGGCCTACGCGCCGGGGGCAGGTGGATCGGCCGATCCCCCGGAGCACTTCGGCATGGCAGGCTATGCGGATTGTCTGGCGGTGTTCCTGCAGACGCTGCGGACCGAGCGCGCCAACCTGGTCGGGTCGCTCGGGTCAGCGGAAGCGCAGCAGCGGCTGAGCCGATCATTGGAGATCTCCGAGCTCCCACCCGATGAGTTTGCGGCCGCCACGGTGCCAAGCATGTTCTCGCCGTCGGTCGACCATGAGCTCGTGCATGGCTTCGTCGACAGTGTCCGGGGGTTCCGTCCGCGAGGCTTTCAGGCGATGGCGCGTGCCGCCTTCGAGGACCAGAGCCACGTTCTTCCCGAAGTCGACGTGCCCATGCTCCTGCTCTCCGTGCTTCACGGGCCGGGTCACGTCAGTAGCGTCGAAGCAGCAGACGACGTTTCCCTCGAGCTGCGACGCTTCCTGCGCGCGCTGGGTTCGTGAGGCCCGCGGACACCGTCGGGCACCATTGCGGTGTGGAATCCGAGGACGGCGCGACTCTCAGTGAGGAACTTCAGTCGCGCACATGGTGGATCGGGTTGTCGGGTTGGGTCCTCCAGGACGGCAACTACACCGACTTCGTCACCGGTGAACGCCGACAGTTCGCCCTCGAGTTCGGGTACGCCCGAGCAGCGCGGCTCCAGTTGTCGTCGAGCCGGTCCGCGCCTCGCTGCCACTTCTCGGGCCGGAGCGTGACGTACGAGGTGGTCGGCCTGCTGCTGCGAGGCGCTTCGGAGCCGATGAGGGACGCGTTCGTGCTCGACTTCGGGCTCCGGGCCTACGCGCCGTGGCTGGTGCTCGATGATCTCCAACCGCCCGCAGCGGGTGATTGGCTGACCGGGGAGATCTCTCTGAGTGTCGACCACTTCGCGTACATGGACGAGTTGGCGCACCGCCCTCAGATGCCGCCTCTGATCTACACCTGGAGGATCGACGAGATTCAGCTGAGCACCACCCCCTCGGTGCAGGTCGGGTTCGGTCACGCCCTCTACGTCGGTCCGGACGAGGGACCGATGCTTGTGCCCGACCCGTCCCGCGAGAGCTGGCGCACCATCCCCCAGACCCGGATGTGGGACGACGACGGGAACTACCGGCTCAGGTGCACCCTGGAGAGCCCGGCGCCGACAAGCTCGATGGCCCTCACCGGCACGAGTTCGCCCTACGGTCCACTCCGAGCCAGCGCCCGCGCCACGCGCTCCTCCAGCGCACGCGGGTAGCGCTGCACGCCGTTCGGCAGATCTGCGGTCTGCCCGCTCAAGATGGCATCGAGCCCGAGCAGCATGATCGCCGCGAACGGATCGAACAGCTGGGGAGCAGCGATCCCGAGCCCGCCTGCGAGGTTGACCAGGCTGCCCCGATTGAGCAGGTACACCCGCCGACCGTCGAGCTCGTAGCGCTCGAGATGTCGTCGAATCGGCGTGCTCGGATGACCGTCGAGCCAGTCGACGTCGATCTCGCGGTCGCTGTGGCCGACGTTGACCAGGATCGCGCCGTCGGCGACCTGGGACAGCTGCCGCTCGCCCAGCACCCCGTCGAACCCCGTGGCAGTGACGACCACGCTCGCTGTGCGCAGGGCGTCGGCCATCTCGGCAACCCGGCAGCCGTCGTGCTGTGCCTGGACGAGCCGCACCGGATCGAGATCGACGACGGTCACGACGGCGCCGAGATCGCGGGCGCGAGCAGCGACGCCCTGGCCGACCGGCCCGAACCCGACCACGACGACCTCGCGCCCGTACAACGCCAGCCCCGTGATCGCCGTGAAGGCGGGCCACGTCTCGACCCCGACGTGGTGACGGTTGTGGATCAGGTCCTTGAGCGCGATCCCGTTCCAGTCGAGCACCGGGAACGGGATCTCCAGTCCGGCGAGTCGGTGCAGCCCGGTGGTCGTCGCCTCGAGCGCTCCGGCCGGCCGGTGGCCGGCAGCAGCAGCGGCGGCGATCAGGTCGCCGCCCATGTCGCACAGGGCATCGGCCGGCTCGCTGACGAGCCACGCCAGCGACTCGTCGAGCTCGCCCGCGCTCATCCCGGCATGCGCCCGGACCTCGACGCCGATCGATGCCAGGTGGGCGACGGCGCGATCGTCGGTGCTGTCGGGGTTGCACGGAGCCAGCCGGATCCGGGCGCCGGCCTCGACGAACGGAGTCACGATGCAGATCGTGTTCGCCAGGATGTGCTGGCGGCAGGCCACGGTGCGACCGCTGAAGTCGGAGGCTGCCAGCGCCGCTCCCAACGAGGTGGTGATCGGCGTCGTCCACGCCATCCACTCGAGCTCGGCAGCGTCCACGGGTCGCCTAGGGCACGAGCTCTGCGATGACGTTCAAGTCGGTGTACTCGGGCGCTGCTTTGAGGACTCCGGCAAGGCTGGTGCGGAGCGCCTGAACGCCTTCTTGGCGCCGAGGGTCATTCTCACGCGCTCGAGCCTTCTCCTCGCTCTCGAAGACGACCAGGACGAACAGGCGCGCAGGGTCCTTCTGGTCCTGCATGACCAGCGTGCGGAGCAGCCCGGAGTCTGGCTGCTCGAAGGACCGCAACTGTTCCATTGCCTTGCTCGCGGCGTCGATCTCGCCTTCGTTCACGCGGACGATGTTCAACTGGGCCCACATGGGCGGTCCTCCCCTTCACTTCCGTGCCCCGAAGCCGAGTGTCGTCGTTTGAAGCGGCCGCTGGAAATGGCCCTTTCGGCGGGTTCCTCGCGTGCGTCCGGGGACGGATCAGGGTTTGCCCGCGTCGGCGTAGGACCGCACGATCGAGATGTTGAGCGGGAAGTCGATGGTGAGGTCGCGGAACAGCAGGCCCGATGCGGTCGCAGCCGCCTCGGTTGCCCGTGCGGCGACCTCGTCGGCGAGAGCGGCCGGGGTGTGCACGACGACCTCGTCGTGGAGGAAGAAGACGAGGTGCGGTCGGGTGACGAGGGGGCCGGCCCCGCCCAGGCGCCAGAGCCGGTTGCGCAGGTCGGCGATCCAGCACAGCGCCCACTCGGCGCCCGTGCCCTGCACGACGAAGTTGCGGGTGAAGCGACCGTAGGCGCGCCGGAGACGGGCCTGGCTGTCGGGATCGGCCGGCGGGTCGTCGGGGTCGCGGTCCCACGGGTCGCCCAGGCTCGGCGACCCGCGCCCCAGCAGCGTGCGCACCACCTGGCCCCGCTCACCGGCACGGGCCGCCTCCTCGACGAGACCGAAGGCGTCCGGATAGCGCCGTGCGAGCCCGGCGACCATGCGGCCGCTCTCACCGCTGGTGGCGCCGTACATGGCACCGAGCAGGCCGAGCTTGGCGGCGTTGCGGCTGGCCACCGCGCCGTCGTCGACCATCCCTTGGTAGAGGTCGGCGCCACGTGCCGACCTGGCCAGCGCGTGGTCGCCACTCATTCCGGCGAGCACACGAGGCTCGAGCTGGGCCACGTCGGCGACCACGAACATCCAGCCGTCGTCGGCCACGGCCGCGGGTCGGACCTGCGCCGGGAACGACAGCGCGCCACCGCCGTTGGACGACCACCGGCCGGTGGTGGAGCCGGCTGGCTGGTAGGACGGCCGGAACCTGGCGCCGCTCACCCATTCGTCGATCCAGGCCCAGCCGTTGGTCTGGAACAGGTGCGCGAGCTGCTTGTAGCGCAGCAGCGGGACGATGCCCGGGTGCTCGAGCCCGCGCAGGGAAGACGCACGGGTGTCGGTGACGTCCAACCCGGCTCGGCGCAGCGCCGCCAGCAGCTCGGGTCGCGAGTCGGGGTTGAGGCCCGGTGCGCCGAAGGCGGTGCGCACTTCGGAAGCCAGCGCCTCGAGCCTCCGCGGGCGGGCGCCCCGCGGCGGCCGCGGCCCGAGCAGGTCGGTGAGCAGGCGTTCGTGGACGTCGACCCGCCACGGCACGCCGGCGTACGTCATCTCGGCCGCGACGAGGGCACCCGACGACTCCGCCGCGAGCAGCAGCCCGAGCCGGACGGGCTCGCTCGATGCCGCCACCGCAGCCATCTGCCGAGCGTCTTCGAGGTCGGCGCGCAGGTGCTCGGCCGTGTCGTCGATCGAGAACAGAGCCGGGTCGGCCGGCGCGCTCGGTCTGAGCCGGTCCCAGTGCTCCGACTGCTCGCCTTCCAGCAGCTGCACGTCCACCGCGGGCGCGCGCCGCAGCAGCTGATGGCCCAGCCGCAGGTCGTGGCACCGCTCGACCCGCACCCCAGCGGCCAGCAGCGACGGATACCACCGCGCGGTGTCGTCCCACACCCAGCGCGGTGCGTCGACCTCGCGCGCTCTCACGTACGTCGGCAGGTCGGCCGCCGCCACGTCGCGCTCCACGTCACCATCGACCACGAGCACGCGGTCGCCCGGCAGGCGTGAGAGCGAGACCCGGTCCATGAGGACACCTTGACACCCGGCGGCCTCAGCCCCCCGCCATTCGTCGCGTCACGGGCGACGTGACCACCGCGCGTCGGAGCCCGGCAACCAGGTCTCATCGGGTGCCTTCTGCCACCCTTCCTGCTCGGCAAGCTGCCGTGATCACCGATCGCAACGCCGCCAGGCCCGGGTGGTTCGCGTCGCCGCGATGGACGAACGCCCACGGATAGAGGGGCACCGGCTCGACGAGCGGCCTGATGACCGCGCCGTGCACGGCGGGGCACTCGCTCATGGTGAGGATCGGGAGGCCATGCGACTGAAGGTGCCGCGCGGTCTCGTTCGCGCCGACGACGTGTGCGTGCGGCGGCGACGGCCGCGCGCCGAACTCCTCGAGCAGGGAGACCGCGAGGTCCACCCATTCGGGAGCGTCGTCGTTGCCGGCGCTCGCATCGATCTCCATCCCGCGCAGCCTCTCGAGCGGAACGTCGACGAGCGCTGCCAGGGAGTGACCGGCGGGGATCAGCAGCGCCAGCGGTTCGTAACGAACCAGCCGGCGGGTGAGCTCCGAGGGAAAGGGCAGTCCGAGCCCCTCCGTTCTGCCGAAGGCGACGTCGAGGCGTCCCGAGAGCAGTTGGCGAAGCGCCACGCCCATTCCTCCGCCATAGCGCAGCGTGAACTCGAGCTGGGGTGCGGCCAGCCGCGCGGCGTCGACGATCCGGGCAGCCGTCAGCCCCTCGCCGATGACGTCGACGAGCAGCGGACGGGTCGCGCCGGCCAGGTCCACGAGTGCCGCGTCGTTCAGCGCGAGGAGGGTTCGAGCGTGCACCAGGAGACGCTCGCCGTCGGCGGTCAGGGTCACGTGGCGGGTGCTGCGTGCGAACAGGCGCGCGCCGACCTGCGACTCCAACCGACGGATGTCGCGGCTCAGTGCCTGCTGCGCCACGAAGAGGCGATTGGCAGCCCGGGTGAAGTGAAGCTCCTCGGCGACCGCCACGAAGGCACGGAGGAGGCGGAGGTCGAGTTCGGACTCCACACCCACACCGTACGCACGGCACGTCTCGTTTCACACCCGTGCGAGGTGGTGGCGAGCCCTCGCCTGGCTCATTGACCTGCTGCTGATGTCAATCGCCGACAAACAGGTGTTGGACGGCGCCCTGCACCGAACTTGATCGTTGGTGGCATGACGAACGTCGCCGACCGTTCCCGAACCGCCTCCTCTGCGACCACGCCGCTGACCATCCTGGTCCTGGCGAACGCCGTGTCGCTGAGCGGGAATGTCATCATGACGGTCGCGATCCCGTGGCTCGTGCTGACCACGACGGGAAGCGCTGCGCTCACCGGGATCGCGGCTTTCGCCGGCGTCGCGGGCGCTGCGGTCGGCGGTCTGGCGGCCGGTCGGATCGTGGACGCGATCGGCCCGGTTCGGGCGAGCTCGGCTGCCGATCTCCTCAGCGGACTCGCGGTCGCGCCGCTGCCGGTTCTCCTCGCGCTGGACGCCCTGGAGATCTGGCACGTCGTGCTGCTGGCAGTCGCCGGGACGCTTGCTGACTCGGCCGGCTCGGCCGCGCGACACAGCCTCATACCGGCGGCGGCCGACTCCGGGGGATACAGACGCGAGCGCGCGAACGCCCTGTTCACGTCGGCGGAGCACGTCGGCTATCTGCTCGGGGCTCCGATCGCCGGCCTCCTCATCGCTGCGTTCGACGTCGAAGGGGCGCTCTGGGTGGCGGTGGCCGCGTTCGCGTTCGCCGCGCTCGTCGTCGCGCGGCTCGTCCGCCTTCCTCGTTCCCACGCCGTCGCCGCGACGGCGGAGAGGGCCGGGCTGCGCGAGGCGATCGCGTTCATCTGGGGCGATCCTGCACTTCGTGCCCTGTTCGTCTTCCCCACGGCGGCGGTGCTGCTGGTCGGTCCTCTCGCACCGATCGTGCTCCCGGTCCTGGCACGCGAGGCGTTCGGTGATCCGGTCGTGCTGGGGGTGATGGTCGCAAGCTACGGCGCCGGAGGGCTGCTCGGGGCTGCCGGCTTCGGGATGTTCGGCTCGCGCGTTCCGCGTCGGCGGCTCTACATCGGCGTGTTCGTGGTGTGGCCCTGCACATACGCCGCGATCACACTGGTTCCGGTCCTTCCGGTCACCCTCGCCATGCTGGTGACGCTCGGCGCCGCGGCGGGATCACTCGTGCCGCTGCAAGCGACGATCCGTCAAGAGCGCACGCCCGCGCACCTGCTCCCTCGCGTCGTCGGGCTGAGCACGGCGAGCATCCCGGTGGTCGCGCCGATGGGCGTCCTCGTCACCGGCCTGCTGATCGACGGGCTCGGCCTGCACCGGACGCTGCTGCTGATGACCGCCGGCGCGGCGCTCATCGGGACGACCGTGCTGGCGAGCAAGGGGATCCGCCACTTCGACGCGAACGAGGTGGACCTCTCAGTCCTCCGAGAGCCGGATCTCGACCATGAGCTCATCGGCGAGTCCCTCGAGCATCGACCCCAGCGTCTCAGTGCTCGTGGTCGGCGGGGCGGTGAGCACAGCGCGGGCCTCGAAGAGCGTCCCACCGGCCATGGGTGTCTCGCGGACGTCGGTGGTCAGCTCTTCGATGCTGACTCCCCGGTCGGCGAGCGCTGCGGACACCTCGGCCACGATGCCGGGGTGGTCGGCCCCCAGCAGCTCGAGGTGAAGTCGGACGGACTCGCGCTCAACGGGTTCGCCTGTTCGCTCGAGGGCCACCTGTAGACCCTGTTCCTCCAGTGCCGTGAGGTCCGCGGTCAGCGCGTCCAGCCGTTCGTCGGCGACCGACACCAGCACGATCCCGGCGAACTTGCCCGCCAGCCGTGACATCTGACTGCGCTTCCAGCTCGCGCCGTGCGCATTGATCGGGGCTGACAGGGCCGACACAAGACCTGGCCGGTCTTCGCCGATCACGGTGAGGATGATGGTGGCCATTCACGCAGGCTACGAGACCCGCGGCACAGGAGTCTCGCGTTCGGGCGGTCACGCGAGGCTGTGCAGCCGGTTCTGGAGGAACCGGCGGATCGCGGGCTCAGTCGTCAGTGAGATCGCGCGCTGGTAGGCGAGGGCCGCCTCTGCGCGTCGGCCGGCGTCCGCGAGCAGCTGGGCGCGCGTCGCCCAGGCCGGTTGGAACCTGTCGATCAACGGATCCTGGTCACGATCCAGCACGGCGATCCCGGCGTCCGGGCCGTCCACACGTGCGCGTGCTGCCGCGAGGGCAACGCGGGCTCCGAGCGTCGGGGCGACCTGGCTGAGAGTCTCGGTGAGCCGCAGGATTCCCGCCCAGTCCACCGTGCCGGTGTGACGCCGCGCAGCGTGAGCCGCCTGGATCGCCGCCTCCAGCTGGAAGCGGCCGATCGGTTCGCTCGTGTGCGCACGGACCTGCGTCGCTCGCTGCAAGAGTCGCTCGCCGTCGGCGATGAGCTCGGTGTCCCAGCGTGTCTCGTCCTGCTCCTCGAGCGGAACGAACACGCCGTCGACCCCGCGTGCGGCGGCCCGCGATGCGGCGAAGGAGATCAGCGACGCCAGGCCGCACGCCTCCGCGTCATCGAGCAGCGATGCGAGCAGCACGGCCAGGTAGCGGGCCTCGTCGGCGAGGGAGGTGCGCTCCTGCGCGCCGGACACCTGCCACTCGATCGCGTACGCGCCGTAGATCGCCTCCAGCACGGCGTCGCGGCGGGCCGGCAGGTCGTCGCGCGTGGGCACGGTGAAGGGGATGCCGGCGTCGCGGATCCTGCGCTTCGCCCGGACGAGACGCTGCGCCACGGTCGTCCGCGGCAGCGCGAACGCCGTGGCGATGCGGGCGGCGTCGATGCCGAGCACCGTGTTCAGCATGAGTGGCGTGCGGATCGCCCGGTCGATCGCCGGGTGGGCACAGACGAACAGCAGCTCGAGCCTCTTGTCGGGGATCGCGTCCGGGTCGACGGACGTGATGACGGCCAGCCGACGGTCCTCAGGGTCCAACGGCATCGAGGTGCGCGAGGCTGCTGAGCCGACCAGGTCCCGCAGGCGGTTCCGGGCGACGGTGAGCAACCATGCCTCCGGGTTGTCCGGGACGCCCGCTGCCGGCCAGGTCCGCAGCGCCCGCTCGAAGGCGTCTTCGAGCACGTCCTCGGCGAGGGCGAGGTCGCGCGTGGCCGCCGCGAGGAGAGCGACCAGGCGTCCGTAGCAGGTGCGGGCGATCTCCGCTGCCCGCACCTGCACCTCCGCCGGAACCTCCATCACGCGCCGGGGAACGTCCACTGCGTCCAGGCGCCGTCGACGAATCGCGTCGCGGTCGGACGGATCTCGACATCGCCGTACATGGCAGACGGGGAGCGCTCGGCCCACGCGATCGCGGCATCGAGATCTGGTACGTCGACCACGAACGTGCCGCCGAGCTGTTCCTTCGTGTCGGCGAACGGGCCGTCCTGAACGAGCAGCTCACCTGTCTTGCGGCTGATCGTCGTCGTCGCCGAGCTGGGGGCGAGCACCTCGGCGGAGACCAGCGCGCCGGCGTCCTCGAGTGCCTTCGCGTAGGCGTCGAAGGCAGCCATTCCCTCCCTGAGGGCTTCCTCCCCGAGATCCTCGGCGGTCATCTCCGGGTAGTGCAGCAGCAATGTGTAACGCATGGGCTCATCCTTCCTCGTGAGTGGCTCTTCGAGGAGATGACGATCGGGAGAGCCGCCGATCGACAGCGCGCTGTCCGGATGGCCCGCACGGGATTCAGGTGGCCCGTGGCTGTCGTGGCCTAGACGGGCAGCTGTCGCTGTTGACTTCTCGGAGCTCCGGGTACTTAGTTAGAACTCTAAACATTAGAACCCGAACCATTCGGGTTCCCGGAGAGGGGCCACCGATGACCACCCTGATCGTCCAACACACTGTCGAGAGCTTCGAGGACTGGAAGCCGGGCTTTGACGGCAACCAGGACTCGCGACGGCTGCACGGCGCTACTCAGCACCGGGTACTGCGCGACGGCAACAACGTCACGATCCTGATCGACTTCCCCGACCGCGACTCGGCGGCCGGCTTTGCTCAGGACCCCACCTTGCGTGCGGCGATGGACCAGGCCGGGGTGACCGGCGCGCCGGCGATCGCCTTCAGCGACGAGGTCGAGGCGATCTCGTATTGAGTGCACGCACGAGACGTGCAGGTGGGCTCGAGCTCCTCGGCGACGAGGAGCTCAAGCCCGTTCCGGTGCGCGTCGACCGCCGGGCCTTCGAGTCTGAGTTTCCTTCGGGCGACGCCACCGCCACCGAGTGTGCGCAGAACCTCATCCGTACGGCGCAGCTGTTCATGGACGCCGACGCGCGAGGGCTGCGCCGCCACGGCTTGTCGATTCCCGCCCGCATCCTTCTCGCCACGCTCGAGGGCTCGGCCGAGCCGTTGTCCCACTCGGCGATCGGGGAGCGGCTCCTTGTCACGGGCGCGAGCGTGACGTCGCTGGTCGACACCCTGGAGAGGCGTGGCCTCGTCACCCGCACTCGTGACAAGACCGACCGGCGCATCGTTCTGGTCGAGCTCACCACCGCGGGCCGGACCACGGTGGACACCTTCCTGCCGGAGATCACCGCACTCCATGCCGCGGAGTTCTCCGTCCTCGACGACTCCGAGCGCGAGCAGCTCGTCGTCCTGCTGGCGAAGGTTGCCGCCGCGATCGAGCGCCTCGATGTCGACGTCGTGGCCTCGTCAGCGCGTCCCCGCAAGAAATGACGCGCACGCTGCCGCACCGTCGTCGAGTCACCGCCCGTTCCCGATCTTGACCGTCGCGCTCGCGACGTCGTTGACGTTCACGCGATCCCAGGTGGCCGCCCTGATGCCCGCCGAGGAGGTCAAGCTGCCCTTCGTCGCCGTGACCGTGGTCTTCACGGTGATCCGCCAGGTGCTTCCCGGCAGCAGGGTGTCCAGCTCGCACAGCACGCCCTCTGCGGACTGTCGGCACGAGGTCGGTGTGGAGGTGGTCACGGCAGGCGTGGCCGACACGAGGGTGGCGCCCGCGGGCAGTGCCTGGTCGAGCACGAGCCCGGTCGCCTTGCCAGGGCCGAGGTTGCGGACCTCGGCGGTCCAGGTGAGGGTGCCGCCCTTCTTGACCGGGTTGGGCGCGCCGGTCATCGTCACGGCGAGGTCGGCCTCCGGGTCGACCATGAACGACCGCTGTGCCGGCGTACTGTCCGCCAGCCCGTCCGCCGACACCGCGCGCACCTGGAAGTAGTGGTCGGAGCCCGTGGCTGAGCCCGCCGTACGTGACCGGGGAGGTGCAGGGGGTCCAGGTCGTGGCGTCGAGGGAGCAGTCGAAGGACGCCGCGGCCGGGGTCGCGGAGAACGTGAAGGTCGCCGTCGTGGAGCGGATCGAGCCCGTGGGTCCCGAGTCGATCGAGGTGACGGGACCGTCGACGTTGAACGGCCGCCAGACCGGCGTCTGATCGACGTTGCCCGAGGGGTCGACGGCGCGCACCCTGAAGCTGTGCTCGCCCGCGGTGAGCCCCTGGTAGGTCTTCGAGGAGCCGCAGCCCGACCAGGCGCTCCCGTCGAGCGAGCACTGGTAGGTCGCCGGCTCGCTCGCGGACATCGTGAAGGTGGCCGTCCGGGTGTAGATGGTGCCGTAGGGCCCCGACACGAGGGTGGTCTCCGGCGGGTAGACGTCAGAGCCGGGAGGTGCGCCGCGGAGCAGCACGAGGCCGTTCTGGGGGTCGGCGATCGCGACGTCCGCCCGGCCGTCGCCCGACACGTCGCCGATGGCCAGCGCGTCCGCCGAGTAGTGCTGTCCGTGCGGGATGGGGAAGCGCGTCTCGACGGGCATGGTCCCCGGTGTGGAGTCGTAGACGCCGAGGGCGTTCCAGCTGTCGTGCAGGACGACGAGGTCGGCCCGTCCGTCCCCGGTCACGTCGTCGGACTCGAGCGTGGTGGGCAGGTCGTACGACGAGTAGCGCGCCGGCTTGGCGAGGGTGCCGTCCGACAGCTGCACGAGGCTGGTCACCCAGCTGTCGGGGCTGTTGCCGCCACCGCTGACGTGCACGTCGAGCCGTCCGTCGCCGTTCGTGTCACCCAGGGCCAGGCCCTCGACGGTCTCCCAGCCGGGGACCCCGCCGGACAGGTAGCTCGTCGGCGGCGCGAACGAGTGGTCGGCGAGCTGGGCCCGCACCTCGACGGTGCGGCCGAGGGCGGTCACGATGTCGTTGAGTCCGTCGCCGGTGACGTCGCCGACCTCGACCTCGGTCACCGGGTAGGTGGTCACCAGTCGGTCCGGCTCCGCCGACATGAAGTCGCCGAAGATCTGCCACTGCACCACCACGCCACCGGGGGTGTTGACCACGAGATCGGCGAGGTCGTCGCCGTTGACGTCCGCGAGCTCGAGGTCGGTGCCACCCTCGGCCCACGCCGACCACTCGTACACGAGGCGTCCGTCGACCTGCTTGAGGAGGTCCACGCCGGCGTCGGTGGTGACCGCCGCGTCCAGGTCGCCGTCCTCGTCGAGGTCGGCCAGCGCCACCGCCATGGGGCTGCCCGCCCCGCCGGTCGTTGCTGTCTGGAGCGGGTCGCCGAGCGACCCGTCGGCCTGCTGGGGGTAGACCCACACGCTGTAGGCGTGGGTGGGGTCGTCCGCCCTGTCGGTGGTGAGCACGACGTCGTCGAGCAGGTCACCGGTCACGTCCCCGATGGCGACCGAGGCTGCGTCGCCGCCCGGGTCGTAGGCGACGTACGGCGCGAACAGCCCGTTGTCGGCTGCATCGGCCGGCAGCGTCGTGGCCAGGCTCCCCGTCATGACCAGTGCTCCCGTGAGCAGCACCGAGTGCCGTCGCGCCATGTCCCCCTGCCTTCCCCCGAGACACGGATGTCGGACGAGGGTACGGCGCGGGCGGAACCGGCTGACATGGCACATTCGGGCTAAATCGCCCTGGCTCTTCAGTCAGCCGCCACGTCGCCGATCAGCACTCAGAGCACGCGCTTCAGACCGGGGACGCGGCTGATCAGGAGCCAGGCGAGGGCGAAGGACGCCACCACGGAGGCGACCGCCAGGACGAGGGCCTTCACCTCGGCCGGCAACGGGACGGGTCGCAATGCGAACGCCAGCCCGATGAGCGGGACGACCTGGACCATGAACGCGCCGTACGCGCTCCGGCTGGCCCGCGGCCCCGCCCAGCGGAAGCCGCGGTCGAGGTGCCGCTGCGCCACCGACAGCAGCCACAGCGAGCCGAAGACCACCAGCACGCTCTCCAGTGCGACGAACAGCAGCGCCGGCCACCCCCAGCCTCCCCACATCCGGTCCTCGTCCAGTCCCAGGGCCGCGATCGCCGCCGCGAACACCGCGAAGCCGATGAGCGCGCCGAGCGTCGCGAGGCGGCAGAGGCGGCGCAGCCGGTCCGGGAGCCCGACGAGCCAGCCCCTCCGGTAGCCGGTGACGCCGAGCGCGAACGCCGCCGCGCACCCCGGCCACTCCCAGAGGTTCAGGGACACCAGCTTGTTCGAGTCCCCGAGCGGGATCCCCAGCCGGACCAGGAACGTCACCACCGCGACCGTGGCTGCGAGCGCGAGCAACCCGCGTCCGGTCACCTCCCGAGCGGGCGCCCTCGGCGAGCGTCCGCGTCGCGCGCGGACCCAGCCCGCATAGGCCAGCGAGAAGACGAGCAGGACGCCGACGAACCAGAGCGGACCGGTGTCGAGCGTCTGGTCGCCGGCTCCGATGAACTCGTCCCAGTAGGACGTCGGCGTCTCACCGGGCGGGTGCACCGGGTACATCAGCAGCGGCTGCAGCAGCAGGACGTACGCCGCGAACGGAACACCGAGCCGCAGCAGCCGGTCCTTGAGCGAACGGCCCCGGTCCCTTGCGGTCCATCGACCTGGGCGTGAGCAGGCCGGCCACGAGGAACAGCAACGGGATCATCAGCAGCGTGGCAGGCGCGACGACGGCGTACAGCAGCGTCTGCGTCACCGACGACAGCGCGACCTCGTTCATCTCGGCGTACGGCCAGAAGTCCTGGTCGGAGTAGCCGGCGATCGCGTGCCCGGCGATGATCCCGGCGATCAGGAGGACCTTGAGGTTGTCGACGTAGACCTGGCGGTGCGCTGCCCAGTCCTCGACCCCGGAGCCGTGTCTCGAGGGCGCGGACTCACGCGCTGGACGCCGAGTCCCTGCCACGACTCGAGTGTCTGGCAGTCCACCCTCGGCGGCCAGTGCCGAAGGCCCACACCGGCCGGGGACCAACGGCTCTGGCGGCGAGGCGGCCGCGGTGTGACCGTGCTGGTGGACGGGGATCCATGGTCATGCGCAGATCAGCCCGGGCGGCGGTCGCCGCAGCGGCCGCGGTGCTCCTCACGACGATGTCGGGTGGAGCGGCGGTCGGTGCAACCCCGGCTGCCCAGCGCGACGGCGACACCGGCGTCGCCGCGGTGATCGCGCGCTACCAGGAGAAGATCCCGCAGTTGATGGCCGAGCAGGACCTCCCCGGCCTCGCCCTCGCGGTGGTCGACGGCGACCGGGTGGTGTGGCAGCAGGGGTTCGGGTCCACCGAACGCGACGGCGGTACGCCGGTCACCGTCGACACGATCTTCAGCGTCCAGTCGATGACGAAGACGTTCACCGCCACCGCCGTGATGCAGGCGGTCCAGGCCGGACGCCTCGACCTCGACGAGCCGATCACGACGTACCTGCCCGGCTTCACGGGTCCACAGCGCCTTCGAGCCGCACCCCGAGCGGCGGATCACCCTGCGCATGCTGCTCGGCTGTACGGCGGGCTTCACCCACGAGGCGCCGCTGGGCAACAACTACGAGCCGGAGCCCGGCGCCTTCGACGCGCACGTGCGGAGCATCTCGAAGACGTGGCTGCGCTTCCCCGTCGGCACCGGCTACGCCTACGCCAACCTGGGGTTCGACCTCGCCGGCGCCGTCCTCGAGCGCGTCTACGGGAAGCCCTACCCGGCGCTCATGCGTGACTCGCTGCTCGCGCCGCTGGGCATGCGGCACAGCACGTTCGACCGGGCCCGGGTGCACGCCACCACCGACCGGGCGGTGGGTCACAACGGCGACCTGGTGCCGCCGTCGGTGATCACGCCGATGATGGCGTCCGGGGGACTGTGGTCGAGCGCGGCGGACCTCGCCCGGTTCCTGGAGTTCCAGCTGGGCAACGGCACTCTTCGACGGCCGCACCGTGCTCGACGCCGCGATGGTGCGGGAGCAGCGCACCGTCCCCGAACCGGACCAGGGCGCGCCGGCCGGCTACGCCCTCGGCGTTGCGCGCACGCACTGGCGGGCCGGCCAGTACCTCAACCTGTTCAACCACGGCGGTGGCGGCTTCGGGTTCCTCTCGGACCTGTGGTGGCTGCCGCAGCTGCAGCTCGGGATCGCCGTGCTCACCAACTCCACCGAGCACGACCTGCAGGGCACCCTCGCGCTCGACATCCTCCACGCCCTGGTCACCGAGCCGGGCAGCCGCTTACCGCCAGCGCATGCTCGACCTGCCCACCCAGTCCGACGTCATCGAGCCCGACGGCAAGTTCGTGCCGCCGACCGACCTCGCCGACCGGATCTCCGCCCTCGCGCCGCCGGCCTCGAGCGGGCAGGCCGCGCGCTGGGCCGGCTACCCCGAGCTGTACCGCACCGGTGAGCCCGGCGCGATGAGTCCCGCCTATCCGCCGTCGCGGTTCTACGTCGAGTCCGGGGTGCCCTACTTCGACGCCAGCGAGGACGGGACAGCGGTGCGCCACCGGCTGACCGAGTTCCGGCCCGGCCTGTTCCTGGCCGAGAACGGCGAGACGCTCGACCTGCGGGCGCCGTCGCCCCGCTGGCGCGGCCTGGACCTCAACCCGGTGACGAACGGTCCGCTCGCCGGACAGTGGGTGGTCCTCGTCCTCGTGGTGGCCGTGGCGGCGGGCTGGCTGCTGGCCGGCTGCGTCGCGTGGCTGCGCCGACGCCGTGCCGCGGGCCGCGCGTCGACGCTCGCTGCACCCCCGGGCCGCGCCGGGCGCCGGGTCACCGTCACCGTCGCCGCCGTCGGGGCGCTCGCGGCGCTGGCGAGCGTGGCCGCGATCCGGGTGCTGCCCGGACTGGTGGACGTCGGCTTCCTCGGGTCGCTGGCGACCCCGCTCCCGGTTCGCCTCGCGCTCCACCTCCCGCTGGCCGTGGCGCTGCTGGCCGCAGGTCTCGCCGCACTCCTGGTGGCCGGCGCGGTGCGGCGCTGGTGGACCCCGCGGGTCCGGCCGCGCGACGCCGCCCTCACGGTCGCCCTGACCGCGCTGACGGTGCAGCTCGTGTCCTGGCACCTGGTGGGCTGGGGGTTCTGACGTGGCGCGTGCGGCGCGGTCCCTGGTCCCGATCGCAACCGCGAGAGCATGATGAAGCCGAGTCGAGAGGTGCCACGGATGGATCCAGCACGCCAGCCCTACGAGAGCCGACGCGCGACGGAGGACGCCTTCGCCGACCACGTCAACCGGGGCAAGGTCAACCTGTATCGCAGCCTCGGCCTGGAGCTCGTCATGGGCGAGCGCCGCGGCGTCGGGTTCGCCGACGCGTTCGACCCCGAGCCGTGGACCGACGGGCCGCCGCCGTACTTCAACTGCCACTGCAACGGCGGCGTGTTCAACCTCGGCCACCGGCACGAGGCCGTGGTGGACGCCGTACGCCGTGGCCTCGACCACCTCGACGTCGGCAACCACCACCTCGTCTCCGGCTGGCGGGCAGCCTTCGCCGAGCGGCTCGCCGCGACCACCGGGGGCGCGCTGCCCGGCGTGGTGTTCGGGGTGTCCGGCGGGGAGGCCGTCGACCTGGCCATCAAGGTGGCCCGGGCGCACACCGGACGTCCCGGTGTGGTGTCCGCCCTCGGCGGCTACCACGGCTGCACCGGGCTGGCGATGAGCGCCGGGTCCCCCGAGTGGCGCGACCCGTTCGGGCCGACGCCGGAGTCGTTCCGGCAGGTGCCCTACGACGACCTCCCGGCACTGGAGGCCGCGCTGCGCGACGGCGACGCACCCGCGGCCGTGCTCCTCGAGGCGATCCCGGCGACGCTCGGCATGCCGATCCCGTCGCCGGGCTACCTCGCCGGGGTCCGGCGGCTGTGCGACGAGCACGGCGTCCTGCTCATCCTCGACGAGGTGCAGACGGGTCTGGGCCGCACCGGGACGTTCTGGTTCTACGAGCAGGAGGGCGCGGTCCCGGACCTGCTGGTCACCGGCAAGGGACTGTCCGGCGGTGTCTACCCGATCACCGCCACCTTGATGACCCAGGAGCTGTTCGCGTTCTTCGACGAGCACCCGCTGTCGCACATCTCCACCGGCGGCGGCGCCGAGCTGGGCTGCGTGGCGGGCCTGGCGATGCTCGACGTGGTCGAGGCGCCCGGCTTCCTCGAGCGGGTGCGCGAGCTCGGCGAGCGACTGGAGCGTGAGCTGTCCGACCTGCCGTTCACGATCCGGCGCCGGGGCCTCTTCATGGGGTTCGCCTTCGACGACCCGATGGGCGGGATGGCGGCAACCCAGACGATGATCGAGCACGGCGTCTTCGCCATCTACGCCGGCAACGACCCGTCCGTCCTGCAGTTCCTGCCCCCGCTGGTGCTGACCGACGACGAGTGCGACGAGCTGGTGGCCCGGGTCCGGCGAGGGTTCCGTGCCTGACCCCGACGTGCTGCCCGCGGTGGAGGCGGCCGTGCAGGAGGCCCTCGCCTCGGGACGCGAGGACCACCTGCGGGTCCTCGGCCACGGGGAGATGAGCCTGGTCGTCGGCTGGCCGGGCGACGCCCCCGTCGTGGCGTGCAAGCGGCTGCCGATCTTCCCGTCCGTGGCCGCGGCGGACCGCTACGCCGACGTGTTCTCCCGCTACCTCGCGCGTCCTCGAGCAGCGCGGCCTGCACGTGGTGCCGAGCACGTTGCACTTCCTCACCCCCGGGGGCGACGGACGCCTGGTCGGGTACGTCGTCCAGCCGGTCCTGCCCGCGGCCAGCCTCGGGCCGGACATCCTCCGGGCCGCCGCTCCCGACCCCGACCACCCGCTGCTCGCCGCCGTGGTCGCCGGGGTGCTCGGCACCGTCGAGGCGCGCACCGGGCTCGACGCCCAGATCTCGAACTGGGCGTGGGTCGACGAGACCGCCCACTACCTCGACGTCACCACGCCGATCCTCTACGACGACGGCGGGCTGGAGCTCGACGTCGACATGCTGATCGCGTCGTACCCGTGGGTGCTCCGCCCGCCCCTGCGCCGCTTCGCCGCGCCGCCCATCGCGGCGGCGTACTGCGACCCGCGCACGGTCCTGCTCGACCTCGCCGCGAACCTGCACAAGGAGCGCCTGACCGAGTGGATCCCCGCCGTGCTGCAGAAGGTCAACCGGGAGCTGAGCACGCCGCTCACCACCCACGAGGTGGACCGCTACTACCGCTCCGACGCCCGGCTCTGGGAGGTCATGCTCCGGCTGCGGCGGGCCGACCGCTGGTGGCAGCGCCGGGTGCGGCGCCGTCCCTACCCCTTCCTGCTGCCCGGCCCGACCCGCCGCTGAGGCCGGTCATTCGGCGCCGACGGAGTCGGACACCTCGATGCCGCTCCGGTGCCGCACCCGGACCGACCCGGCGAAGCCGTCGACCAGGCCGACCACGACGTCGTACCGCTCCCCGGCCTCGGCGCGCAGCGCCACCGACCACGCGTTCTCGGCCGCGTGGTGCTCCTCGGTGCTGGGCGAGAGCCCGTCCGGGTCCAGGGCGTAGGCCGCCGCGACGCTGCGTCGTGCCCGCGCGAGCGCCGCCTCCCGCGAGGTCGGTGCCGGCTCCGGCCGTCCCGCCGCGTCCATCAGGTCGCGGAACGCGCGAGTCACGCCGTCCACCCAGACCTCCGCGACCGCCTCCTTCCGGCTGCCGGCCGTGACGAGGAGGCCGATCTCCAGGGCGCCCGGACCGGGGCCCCAGCTGGTGTGCGACCGGTGGGTGTGCAGGGAGTAGTGCCGGGGCGCTCCGCTGCCGGGGTAGAGGACCGGCTCCAGGGCACCGAGCACGCGCGACTCGTCGAGGACGCCGTCCGGGCCCGCGCGCTCCGCGTCCGGCACCGGCAGGTCGAGCAGGAACTGCTGGTGCACCGGCCCGTCGGGACGGGCCCGGTAGCCCACCTGGACCCGGAGCAGATCCACCCGTCCGAGCGTGAGCAGCGGTCGTCGGGCCGGCTGGTCGACCGCATCGCTGGCCATGCGGACAGCGTTGACCGCGGGAGCGGAGAGGTCAAGGCCGGAGGAGGCAAAGGTCGCTCCCACGCCGGGCCCAACGGCACTACTGCCCGCCGCCGGGCTGCGTAGCGTGGAAGGAGAGAGGAGTCAGTGATGACTGCCGAAGTGAGCACGCGCGAGACAACGCTGCGCGAGCAGGCGATCAAGCGGTTGAAGAAGCGCCGCGACTTCCACGGACACGTGCTGATCTACCTGCTGTTCAACGCCTTCCTGGTGCTGATCTGGGCGGTGACGACACCCGGAGCCTTCTTCTGGCCGGTCTTCCCGATCGTCGGATGGGGCATCGCGGTGGTCATGAACGCCTGGGACGTCTACTTCGTCGAGGACTTCGGCGAGGAGGACATCAACCGGGAGATCGAGAAGATCGAGCGCCGGGCCTGAGGGGTACGCCGGCTCAGGCCACGGCGAGGCGGGCGACCACGAGCCGGTGGTCCGACGGGGCGGCGTCGAGCGCCCGGACGCAGTCGACCAGGGCCGTCGTACGCCAGTCGTCGATCATCCGCGTGGCGTCGCCGAACGTGGCGGGGCTCTCGCCGGCGCCGCAGGTGCGCCAGGCCGATCTCAGCAGGTCGCCCAGCGCGGCCTCCGGCCAGGCGTCGTGCTCCCCGTCGTCGGCCAGCGCGTCGACGTTCCAGTCGCCGCCGACGTGCACCGCGAAGCCGAGCCTGCGCAGCAGGTCCGCGTGGTTGCCGATGCTCCTCAGGGACTCGGCGGCCACGGCGAGACGGGTGCGGGCCTCGAGGTTGATCCCCTCAGGTGTCTCCAGGGAGGGCGGCAGGTGCACCGAGGCGAACGCGTGGCGCTCGCCGTCCACCAGGTCGCGGAGCAGCACGAACGGCGCGACGCGGCGTGGGGCCTGCCCGCCCCGGACGGTCCGCCACCCGGACTCGGAGAGACGCAGGGGGTAGGCGTCGAGGAGCTCGAACCGGGCGGTCGACCACATCAGGGCGTTGTCGTCCTCGCCCTCCGACCCGTCCGGGTGGTAGGCGTCGACACCGGCGAGGAGCTCCAGCCTCCGGCCGCGCATCTCCTGGAGCGCGAGCAGGTGCAGGTCGGGGTAGGTCGCCCAGACGCCGGCGATCGCGGCCGCGGCCACCGGGCCGGGCACGTCACTGGCGAGGTTCCAGGTGGCGACGTCGAACAGGTTCACGCGTCAAGAGTCCGATCAGCCCCGTGTGGTCCCCGACCGTCGCGCCGCCGAGGCGCAGGAGGAATCTACACGGCGGACCCGCCGGCTCGTGGCCGATTCCATCGCGGCGCGAGGACCAAGGTCCCCCGCCGGCGAGCCGTCTGCCTCTCGCCGCCCCGGCACGTGGGGAGCACCGTGAAGATATGACAACCCATGCCGCCAAGGGTGCCGTGGTGGTCGGCTACGACGCCACGCCGCACAGTGACGCCGCGCTGGACTGGGCAGTGCGGTACGCGACGGACCACGGGCGCCCGCTGCTGATCACGCACGCGGCTGGGGTGCCCACCGTCTACGAGAACCTCACCGGGCCGACCGAGAACCGCAAGGAGCTGCGGATCGCCGGCCGTCGGGTCACCGACCGGGCCCTGGTGCTGGTCAAGGAGCGCGCCCCGGGCCTCGACGTCTCGGTGCACCTCGCGCTCGGCAACGCGCACGACGTCCTCCTCGACTCGGCGTTCGGCGCCCACCTGCTGGTCGTCGGCTCCCGCGGCCGCGGCTCGCTGGCGTCCCTGCTGCTCGGGTCGGTGAGTGTCGGGGTCAGCGCGCACGCGCCCTGCCCGGTGGCCGTCATCCGTCCCGAGATCGACCGTGCCCGGTTCGGCCCGTTCGTCGGGCGGATCGTCGTCGGCGTCGACGGGAGCGACGCCTCGATGGGCGCCCTCGACTTCGCGTTCGAGCTCGCCTCGGCGGAGTACAAGCCGCTGGCGATCCTGCACGCCTGGGGCTCCGCAGGGGTCTACAAGGACCTGATGAGCTACGAGGTGCGGCTCGAGACCGCCGAGGAGCACGAGCTCCAGGTGGCCGAGTCGATCGCGGGCTACGCCGAGAAGTACCCGGACGTGCTGGTCACCCAGCACCAGGACGAGGACGACCCCTCCCGCACGCTGGTGACCGCCTCCGAGGACGCGGACACCGTGGTGGTCGGCTCGCGCGGCCGCCGTGACGCGGCCTCCGTGGTGTTCGGCTCGGTCAGCCGGTTCGTGGTCGAGCACGCGCACTGCCCCGTGATCGTCGTACGTCGTCCGGCCTGACACCACGGCGCACGACAAAGGGAGAGCCGGTGGCACGCCCACCGGCTCTCCTGCTGTGCGACGTCAGATGAACAGCAGCTGCGCGCCCTCGGTCATCTCGATGAAGTCCGACGCGCTGATGATCGCCTCGACCTCGTCGTAGAGGTCGTCCAGCTCGAGGTGCTGCATGTCGGCGGACATCCGGCAGGCCCACAGGTGACCGCCGGAGTCGACGATCTGCTGGAGGAACTCGGGCACCTCGGGAACGCCGATGTCGGCGATCGTCTTCTTCATCTGGTGGGTGGCCATCGCGGTCATGCCCGGGCAGGCCGCCGAGACCCTGCGGCATGTGCGTCGCGGTGTTGCCGAGCATCGTGAACTTCAGGTCGCCCATCGTCTTCTTGTTGATCATGTCGAAGCCCCAGAACGTGAAGAACAGGTGCGTCTCGATGCCTTCGCCGAGGGCGGCGTTCGCCAGGATCAGGCCCGGGTAGGCCATGTCCAGGTTGCCCTTGGAGCAGATGATCGCGAGCTTGCGGTCGCGTGCTGCGCCTCGTCCGAACGACGGGACCAGCGGGGCGGTCTCGGTGGTGGTCATGGTTGTCAGCTCCTGTCGGGTCACACGCAGCCGCGGGGCTTGGGCAGCCCGGCGACGTAGGCCATCTTCTTGGCCGGCTTCTGGGGGAAGAGGGTGAAGAGCTGCTTGGTGGGGATGCCCCCCACGGTCGACACCCGGCGCAGCGTGGCGGTCTCGCCCTGCTCCGGGAAGTCGCTGCGCAGGAAGCGGATCGCCCGCCAGTGCTCGTCGGTCATGTCGATGCCGATCTGGGCGGCCAGCGCCTTGCCCAGCGGCTCGCTCCACTCGTCGTACTCGGTCATGAAGCCCTTCGTCGTCGACGTGGATCTCGTGGCCGTCGATGGTCGTGGTGGGCATGTCATGCCTCCTGCTTCTCTGCGGTGCGGTGGTCGTCGGGGACGTCCTTCCCGGCCATCGACATGTGCGCCGGGAGGGGGATGGGGCGGCCCGGGAGCAGGACGTTCCAGTAGATCCACCGGAACGCGAGCTTCCCGAGGTGGTTGACCCGGGTCTCCTTCAGCAGGTCCATCGGGCCGACCACGGGCACCGGGTACTTGCCCGGGCAGCGGCTCGGTGTCGTAGTTGAAGTCGATCAGCAGCGCCTTGTCGTCGCCGGACTCGACGAAGCAGTTGGCGTGCCCGTCGAAGGAGCCGGTCATCGGCAGGCCGGCGATGTGCTGGAGGAAGTTGTCGACGAAGATCTCGACCGAGAAGTGCGCGACCGACCCGGCCTTGGAGGCGGGGATGTCGCTGGCGTCGCCGACGGCGAAGATGTTGTCGTGCGCCTTCGACAGCAGGGTGTGCTTGTCGACCGGCACGTAGTTCAGCTCGTCGCCGAGCCCGGACCGGGCGACGAAGTCGGCGCCCATGTTGAGCGGGATCGGTCACCAGCAGGTCGAAGGGGACCTCGCGCTCGTCGTACGACACGAGCATCTTCCGCTCGGGGTCGATCCGCTCGACCATGAAGTCCGTCTCGACGTGCACCTTGCGCTCGTCGAGCATCCCGCCGAGGTGGGCGGACGGCCACCGGCTTGGTGAAGGCGCCGTCGAGCGGTGTCACGTAGACGAGCTCGACGCGGTCGCGGATGCCCTTCTCGCGCAGCCAGGCCTCGGCGAGGAACGTGAACTCCAGCGGCGCCACCGGGCACTTGATCGGCATCTCGGTGATGTGCACGACGAGCCGGCCGCTGTCGAAGCGGGTGAGTGCGTCGGCCAGCGCCTCGGCGCCGTCGAGGGTGTAGAAGTCGAAGATGCTCCGGCGCCACTCCTGGTCGAGCATGCCCGGCGTCTGGTCGGGCCGGGGCGTCGTGCCGCTGGCGATGACCAGCTCGTCGTAGGGGATCCGGCGGCCGTCCTCGAGGAGGACGACGCTCTCGGCCGGCTCGACCTTGTCGACCTCGCCGATGACGAAGTCGACGCCGTCGGGCAGGAACGTGTGCCGGGACCGGACCACCTGCTCGCGGGTGTAGCCGCCGAACGGCAGGAACAGGTAGGCCGGCTGGTAGTGGTGCTGGTCGTCCCGGTCCACCACGGTGATGCTCCAGTCGCGGCGGTCCAGACGGTGCCGGAGCTTGTTGACGATCATGGTGCCGGCGGTGCCGCTGCCGAGCACGACGAGCTTCCTCATGGCGTCCTCCTGGGGGCTTCGCTTCCAGTTCGAACATAGCCCCGGGGGTATTCGTATCCGAGTGCCGAAAGTCCCGGTCCGGGGGTGACCATCGCTTCTGACTTCGGACCGACCGGCCTCCCTACCCTGCTGAGGAGAGGAAGGTGGGCGAGATGCGAGCACTGGTGGTCTACGAGTCGATGTTCGGCAACACGGAGCAGGTCGCGCGTCAGGTCGCGGACGGCCTGGCCGGCTACGGGCAGGTCGAGGTGCGCGAGGTCTCCGAGGCGCCCGCCCAGCCCGACGAGCTGCTGGATCTCGTGGTCCTCGGCGGTCCCACGCACGCCTTCTCGATGTCGCGCGCCTCCACCCGGGAGGACGCGCGCCGCCAGGGTGCGACCCACGGGGAGGTCTACACCGGCCTGCGTGAGTGGCTCGACGGGCTGCCACCCGGCGCGCACCACCCGATGGTCGCCGCGTTCGACACCCGGGTCACCAAGGTGCGCCGGATCCCGGGCTCGGCTGCCCGGAGGGCCGCCAAGGTCGCGGACCACCTCGGCTACCGCGTCACCGAGAAGCCCGAGTCCTTCTTCGTCGAGGACACCGACGGTCCGCTGGCGAAGGGCGAGCTCGAGCGCGCCCGTGCCTGGGGCGACCTGATCGGCGCGCATCTGGGGACGCCGCACAACTAGAACCTGTTACAGTTCCAGGGTGGAACGCCCCGACGTCTTCGCGCCCGCCACCCTCGGCCCGGTCCGGCTGCGCAACCGGGTGGTCAAGGCCGCCACCTTCGAGGGCATGACGCCCGACGCGCTCGTCACCGACGCGCTCATCGACTACCACCTGGCGGTCGCCCGCGGCGGGGTCGGCCTGACCACGGTGGCCTACCTCGCGGTCGCGCCCGAGGGGCGCACCGACCGCCACCAGATCTACCTGCGCGAGGGTGCGCTGCCGGGACTGCGGCGGCTCACCGACGCGGTGCACGCCGAGGGCGCCGCCGTCGCGGCGCAGATCGGCCACGCCGGCCCGGTGGCGAACGGCCGTTCCAACGGGCTGCAGGCCCTGGCGGCGACGAGGATGCCGAGCCCGCTGAGCATGCAGATGGTCCGCTCGGCGACGGAGGCCGACCTGACCCGGGTCGTCCGGCAGTACGTCGAGGGCGTGCGGATCGCCGTACGCGCCGGCTTCGACTCCCTCGAGCTGCACCTCGGCCACAACTACCTGCTGAGCTCGTTCCTGTCGCCCGAACCTCAACCGGCGCACGGACCGCTACGGCGGCAGCCTGGAGAACCGCGCGCGGTTCCCGCGGACGGTCGTCAACGCCGTCCGGGAGGCGGTCGGCGACCAGGTCGCGGTCACCGCGAAGCTCTCGATGAGTGACGGCGTCCGCGGCGGCTTCCAGGTCGACGAGAGCGTCGAGTTCGCCCGGATGCTCGAGGCCGACGGTGCCCTGGACGCGCTCCAGCTGTCGGCGGGCAGCTCGCTGACGAACCCGATGTACCTCTTCCGCGGCGACGTGCCGCTGAAGGAGTTCGCCCGGCAGATGCCGTTCCCGGTCAGCCTCGGCGTGCGGATGTCGGGCACCCGGTTCTTCCGGTCCTACCCGTTCGAGGAGGCCTTCCTGCTCCCCGACGCGCGGAAGTTCCGGGCGGCGCTGACCATGCCGCTCACCTACCTCGGCGGCGTCAACACCCGCGAGACCCTCGACCTCGCCATGGCCGAGGGCTTCGAGTACGTCGCCATGGCGCGGGCGCTGCTCCGCGAGCCCGACCTGGTCAACCGGATGCAGCAGGGGAGCGCGGACCGCGGCGTCTGCATCCACTGCAACCAGTGCATGCCGACCATCTACACCGGCACGCGCTGCGTGCTGGTCACCACGGAAGAGCAGGTGAAAGTGTCGTGATCCTCGACAGGTTCCGGGTCGACGGCCAGGTCGCCGTCATCACCGGCGCGGGCCGCGGCATCGGGGCGGCCACCGCGGTCGCCCTCGCCCAGGCCGGCGCCGACGTGGTCATCTCCGCCCGGCACGCCGACCAGCTCGAGAAGGTGGCCGCGCAGGTCGAGGAGGCCGGGCGCCGCGCCGTCGTCGTGCCCGCCGACCTGATGGACCTCGACGCCGCCGCCGCCCTCGCGGCCCGCGCCGTCGAGGAGCTCGGCCGGCTCGACATCGTGGTCAACAACGTCGGCGGCACCATCCCCAACGCGCTGCTCGACACCACGCCGGAGTACCTCGAGGAGGCGTTCCACTTCAACGTCTCCACGGCGCACGCCCTGGTCCGTGCCGCGGTGCCGCACCTGCTCGCCACCGGGGGCGGCAGCATCGTCAACATCTCCTCGGTCGTCGGCCGGGTGTCCGGGCGCGGCTACCTCGCCTACGGCACCGCGAAGGCCGCGCTGGCGCACTACACCCGGCTCGCCGCGCGCGACCTCAACCCGCACGTCCGGGTCAACGCGATCGCGGTCGGGTCGGTGATGACCTCGGCGCTCGAGTTCGTCGCCTCCGACGCCGCGACGAAGGCGACCATGGAGGACGCCACCCCGCTGCAGCGCATCGGCGAGGCCGACGACATCGCCGCCGCGGTGCTCTACCTGTCCTCCCGCGCGGGCGGCTACCTCACCGGCAAGGTGCTCGAGGTCGACGGCGGCCTGGACCAGCCGAACCTCGACCTCGGCCTGCCCGACCTGGAGGTCGGCCCGTGAGCGGCGCGCCGCTGCGCGTCGTCGCGTGGTCCACCGGGACCGTCGGCCGGCACGCGATCGCCGGCATCGACGCCCGGCCCGACCTCGAGCTCGTCGGCGTCTGGGTGTCGAACCCGGACAAGGCCGGCAAGGACGCGGGCCGGCTGGCCGACCTCGGCCGCGACCTCGGCGTCCTGGCCACCACGGACCGCGAGGCGCTGCTGGCGCTGCGGCCGGACTGCATCGTGCACACCGCGATGACCGACGACCGGATCTTCGAGGCGATCGACGACCTGGTCTCGTTCCTCGAGGCCGGCGTCAACGTCGTCTCCTCCGGCCCGGTCGTGCTGCAGTACCCGCACGGCGTCCTGCCCGCCGACATGGTCGACGCGGATCCACGCCGCCGGGGTGGCGGGCGGCGCGTCGCTGCACGTGAACGGCATCGACCCGGGCTTCGCCAACGACGTGCTGCCGCTGGTGATGACCTCGCTCAGCCAGCGGATCGACGAGGTGCGCTGCTTCGAGATCGCCGACTACTCGACCTACTACCAGCCGGTCGTGATGCGCGACATCTTCGGCTTCGGCGGCTCGCTGGACGACGTCCCCATGCTCTTCCAGCCCGGCATCCTCTCGATGGCCTGGGGCAGCGTGGTCCGCCAGATCGCCGCCGGCCTCGACCTCACCCTCGACGAGCCGCTCGTCGAGGAGGTCGAGCGGGTGGCCTGGGACCGCGACCTCGACACGGCCTCGGTGCACATCCCGGTCGGTACGACGGCAGCGGTCCGGTTCGAGGTGGCCGGCACGGTGGACGGGGTGCCCCGCGTGGTGCTCGAGCACGTCACCCGCACGCACCCCGACCAGATGCCCGAGTGGCCGCAGCCGTCGAGCGGCGACGGCTGCTACCGGGTGCAGGTCACCGGCGAGCCGATGATGACCGTCGACTTCTCCCACCACGGCGAGCACGGCGACCACAACGTGTCCGGGATGATCACGACCGCGATGCGGCTGGTGAACTCGGTGGCCGCGGTCGTCGCCGCGCAGCCCGGCCTCGTCACCGCCCTCGACCTGCCGCTCGTCACCGGCCGTGGTCTGATGGCCGGATGAGCCACTGGACCGACCCGGGCGCCTACGAGGTCGCCGCCGGCGTGCACCGGATCCCGCTGCCGCTGCCGATGGACGGGCTCCGTGCGGTCAACGTCTACGCGATCGAGACCGAGGAGGGCCTGACCCTGGTCGACGGCGGCTGGGCGGTCGAGGAGTCCCGGGTGCAGCTCGAGAGCTCGCTGGAGCGGATCGACCGCAAGGTCAGCGACATCACCCGGTTCCTGGTCACCCACGTGCACCGCGACCACTACACGCAGGCCGTGACGGTCCGCAAGGAGTTCGGCTCCCACGTCAGCCTCGGGCTCGGCGACAAGCCGACGCTCGACATCATCCGCGACCAGCAGCTGGAGTACGACCCGACCGTCCCGCACCTCGTCCGCGCCGGCGCCCCCGAGGTCGCCGAGTCCTGGACGCGCGTGATGGGCGGGCGCCGGCCCGACCTCGACCAGTGGACCGAGCCGGACACCTGGCTCGACGGCGACCTGACCCTCGAGGTCGGCAGCCGTCGCATCGACGCGGTGTCGACCCCCGGGCACACCCAGGGCCACTACGTCTTCGCCGACGCCGCGGCGGGGCTGCTCTTCGCGGGCGACCACGTGCTGCCCACGATCACCCCGTCGATCGGCTTCGAGCCGGCCTACGCGGAGCAGCCGCTCGGCGACTTCCTCGCGTCGCTGGCGAAGGTCCGGGCGCTGCCCGACCTGGCGCTGCTCCCCGCGCACGGCCCGGTCACCGCGAGCTCGCACGCCCGCGTCGACGAGCTGGTGGCCCACCACGAGGTGCGGCTCGACCTGTGCCTGCGTGCGGTCCGGGGCGGCAGCCGGACGGCGTACGACGTCGCCCATGAGCTGCCCTGGACCCGGCACGCCCGCACCATGGCCGAGCTGGACCTGTTCAACTCCGCGCTCGCCACGCTGGAGACGCTCGCGCACCTCGAGCTGCTGGCCGCCCGCGGCGACGTGGTCCGCACCGACGCCGGCGGCACCCTGGAGTTCACCCCGGCTGCTGGCTGAGCCGGGCGGCGCATCGGGACGTGCGGGATGCCGTCCTCGACGAACTCGGGCCCGCTCGGCTCGTAGCCGAACCGGGCGTACCAGCCGGTGAGGTAGGACTGCGCGTCCAGCCGGGACGGCTTCTCGCCGACGATCTCGAGCGCGCGCCGCATCAGCGTCTCCGCGAGGCCGCGTCCGCGGTGGGTCCCGGCGACGAGCACCCGGCCGATCCGCCACTCCGACCCGTCCTCGAGCATCCGCAGGTAGCCGACGGGCAGCTCCTCCTCGGCGGCCCAGACGTGACGGGTCCCGGGCTCGAGGTCCCGGCCGTCGAGGTCGGGGTAGGGGCACTCCTGCTCGACCACGAAGACGTCCTGGCGCAGCTGCCACAGCAGGTAGGCCGTGCGCGGGTCGAGCTCGTCGAAGGAGGCGACCCGTACGTCGTACTCGTGCACCTCCGAAGCCTAGGGGCTGACCTGGCCCTGCGTGCCACCATGGACGTGATGAACACCCCCTCCGTGCCAGGACGAGGCGACGATCCGGCGCAGGGGCTCGGCCCCACCCGCGCCCGCGTGCTGGGACTGCTCGAGGACCTGGCCGAGCCGGTGACCGCCGTGGCCGCTGCGCAGCGCCTGGGCCTGCACAGCAACACCGCGCGAGTCCACCTCGAGGCGCTCGCCGAGGAGGGCCTGGTGGCCCGCGAGCCGGAGCGGCGCAGCAGCCCGGGACGACCGCGGGTGCTGTACGTCGCCGCCACGGCTGCGCCGCAGCCGGCCCACCGCAGCTACCGCTTCCTGGCCCAGGTGCTGACCGACCTCGTCCACGGCGCGCTCCCCGACCCCGCGGCGTCCGCCGAGCAGACCGGCGCAGCCTGGGGCGGACGCTGGTCGCACCGCGGGGGGCCGCCGGCGTGCCGGGCGTGCAGGAGACCGTCGACACGCTGGTGTCGACCCTGGATCGGGTCGGCTTCGTGTCGAGCCCGGTCCTCGACGGGAAGCAGCAGCGGCTGGAGATCACGCACTGTCCCTTCCTCGAGGTCGCCGCGGAGCGGCAGGACGTGGTCTGCTCCGTCCACCTCGGGCTGCTCCGCGGGGTGGCCGACCAGCTGGACGCTCCGCTGACCGCCGAGAGGCTGGACCCGCTCGTGGCCCCGGGGCTCTGCTACGCGCGGCTCGCCGACCGGCCGGGCTGATCAGGGGCGCCGCTTGTCCGGGCGGTCGCCGCGGAACGTGGGCAGCACCTGGGTCTCGTCCTCCGGGGTGGGCTCGTGCACCGGCAGGGCGGAGCTCGGCTGCGGCAGTCGCGGGCGGCTCGGCGGCCGCATCCTGACCTGACGCCGGATCCGCTCGTCGAGGTCCATCTCCCGCAGCAGCCGCTTGACGGTCGACAGCACCGCTGCGTGCAGCTCGATCAGCTCGGGGGCCGTGCCGGTCATGAGCAGGTCGTCGAGCCGGGCCCGCGCCTCGTGCAGCCCCTCGATCGCGTCGCGGAGCACCTGCACGTCGGTGGAGCTGATGTGCCGCGCGGGGTCGGCCTCGTCGTGGACCAGCTGGCCGAAGGCGTCGACCCCGGCGGCCATCTCGCGGAACGTCTGGGCGAGCCCGCGCAGCAGGTCGTCGCTGGTCGCGTCGTCGGCCCACGACGGGTCGTGGGTCGCGTCCACCACCGCGCGGAACATGCCGCGGATCGCGACGGCGGAGTGCTCCAGCGCCTCCAGGCCCTGCCGCAGCCCCGGGCCGACGTTGGGCGTGCCGACGGCGCGGACGTTGAGCCGGCGCCCCTGCTCCGCGTGCAGCAGGGCGGCGCCGACCTGGGGGATCTCATGGGTGATGCGCCGGGCGTCACCGAGCCAGGCCCGCGCGGACGCCCCGAGGTCGCCGCCGTCGGCGAGCAACGCCTCCAGCTCGTCGGCGGCCCGGGTCAGCAGCTCGCTGACCGTGTCGGCGAGCCCGTCGATGGCCCGGCCGGCGTCGGCGCTGGCGACCTTGGGCGGGAAGAGCAGGTTCGTGGCGATGCCGACGGCCGCGCCCACGAGGGTCTCCGCGATGCGCTGCCAGGCCGCGGACCCCGCGCTCAGCGAGCCGACGCCGAGCACGAGCATGCCGCTGATCGCGACCTCGATGAGGTTCGAGCGCAGCCGCAGCGCCTGGCCGATCGTGATGGAGACGAGGATCAGCAGGCCGAGGCTCCACCACTCGAGCGGCACGACGGAGGCGAAGACCACCGCGACCCCGACGCCGGCCACGACGGCCACCACCCGGTCGAGGCCGCTGGCGAGCAGCGACACCGGGGTGACCTGCACGACGAGCATGGCGGTCAGCGGCGCCAGCAACGGCTGCGTGCCCGGGGAGATCAGCGTGGCGACGACGTAGCTCGCGACCGCGGCGACGGTGATCCGCAGCGACCACAGCACGGCCGCCCGGCCGTCGTTGCGCAGCCGAGTCGTCCACCGGGTGAGGCTCCGTCGCCACCAGTCGCGCACCACCTCATCTTGGACGATGCGGCGCGGGGAGCCCAGGACCGGGTCAGGAGTCGGGGGAGAGGAACGCGACCACGTCGCGCAGCGCGGCACGCGCCTCGGGCACGGGCAGGATCGGGTAGACGTGCAGCAGCCCCTGCTCCTCGCGGTAGGTCACGTGCACCCCGGCCGCTCCGGCCCGGCGGACCGCCTCCCGCACCTGCGGTGCCAGCAGGTCACGCGTCCCGCAGAGCACGAGCGTGCGCGGCAGACCGGTGTAGTCCCCGTGCAGCGGGCTGACCTCGGGCCGGTCCGGGTCGTCGTCGCCGGCCCACCAGCCGCCGTACAGCCGCAGCTTCGAGAGCTTCAGCCACGGGTCGTAGGGCGCCACCTGCTCGGTGCCCGGGGTGCTCCCGGTCAGGTCGACCCACGGGGAGATCAGCACCAGCCGCGTCGGCTGCGGCCCGGGGCGTCGGGCGATCTGCTGGGCGAGCGCGAGGGCCAGGCCGCCGCCGGCCGAGTCGCCCACGAGGGCGACGCCCCCCGGCGACTCGATCGCGAGCTGCTCGAACAGGTCCAGCAGCGGCGGGTGGCTGTCGCGCCAGGTGTGCAGCGGCGTCAGGGGGTACGCCGGCACCACGATCCGGGTGCCGGTCGCCCGGGCCAGCGTCGCGACGTACCTCCAGTGGAAACGGTCGACCCCACCGACGAACCCGCCGCCGTGCAGGAACAGCACGGTCCGCGTGGGGCGGGTGCCGGCGACCTGCACGACGTGCACCGGGAACCCGACCCCGTCGATCTCCGAGACCTCGAGCCCGCGCACCGCCCGCGGGGACGGGGCCTCGTCGGCCCTGCCCTGGTGGGCCAGCACGTCACGGCGCACCTGGTCCGGGTCGGTGACCTCGGAGGCGCGGCGGACCACGGGGATGACCCGGGCCAGGAGACGGTGCGTGGGACTCGGCACGGGGCGACGGTACCGCCGATGTAGGCTCGCCGCAGAAGCGACAGGGGAGCGTCACAAGGACGCTGAGAGTGCGGTGAGCCGCAGACCCTCGAACCTGCTCCGGCTAGCACCGGCGAAGGAAGTCGAACTCTCGACCGCTGCGGCGGTTCCCTCCCGGAAACTCAGGGAGAGCATGATGCGCATCACCAGGACCGCGGTCGTCGCGGTCACCACCCTCGGCCTCCTCGCCGGGGCCGGCTGCTCCCTCGGCTCGTCCTCGGACGAGGAGGCGGACAGCTCCAAGCAGGTCGTCGTCGCCACCCACGAGTCGTGGGCGATGCCCAAGTCCGTGCTGAAGGAGTTCACGAAGGAGACGGGCTACGTCGTCAAGGTGGAGCCCAGCGGCGACGCCGGCGCGCTCACCAACAAGCTCGTGCTGACGAAGAGCTCACCGATCGCCGACATGGTCTACGGCATCGACAACACCTTCGTGTCGCGGGCCGCCGACGAGGGCGTCCTCGCCGCCTACGAGCCGGAGAAGGACCCGGGCTCGATCTTCGAGCCGCAGGACGCCGGCCTGGCCGAGCTGGTCACCCCCGTCGACTACAGCGACGTGTGCGTCAACATCGACGACACCTGGTTCGCGAAGAAGGGCATCGCCCCGCCCACGAGCTTCGAGGACCTGACCAAGCCGCAGTACCGCGACCTCACCGTCTCCCCGGCGCCGACCACCTCCTCGACCGGGCTGGCCTTCCTGCTCGCCACGATCGCCCGCTTCGGCGGCGACGGCTGGCAGGACTACTGGGACCGGCTCGCGAGCAACGGGCTCAAGGTGACGGCCGGCTGGTCCGACGCCTACGAGGTCGACTTCACCGCCGGCGGCGGGGGCGGCGACCGGCCGATCGTGGTCTCCTACGCGAGCTCGCCGCCGTTCACCGTGCCCGAGGGCGGCGACAAGCCGACGACGAGCGCCCTGCTCGACACCTGCTTCCGGCAGGTGGAGTACGCCGGGGTGCTGGCCGGGGCCGAGAACCCGAAGGGCGCCCAGGCGTTCATCGACTTCATGGTCGGCAAGTCGTTCCAGCAGGCGCTGCCGGACAACATGTACGTCTACCCGGTGGACTCCTCGGTCGACCTGCCCGCGTCGTGGGCCGACTTCGCGCCGACGGCCGAGCGGCCGTGGAGCGTGCCGGAGGCCACCATCGCGGAGAACCGCGACATCTGGCTGCGCAACTGGCAAGACGTGGCGCCGTGACCCGATGACGGGACGCTGGCGTGGCCGGGCCGGGGTCGCCGCACTCGCGGCGGTCCCGCTCGGCGCGCTGCTGGTCTTCTTCGTGCTGCCCGTCGGCGGGATGCTGGCCCGCGGGCTGTGGCCCGAAGGCCACTTCGACCCGCTGGGTGCCCTCGAGGTGCTCACCCGCAGCCGGACCCACCAGGTGCTCTGGTTCACGGTCTGGTCCGCCGCGGTGGCGACGCTGCTCACCGTGCTCCTCGGGCTCCCGCTGACCTTCGCGCTCTACCGGCTGCGGCTGCCCGGACGGCGCCTGCTCCGCGCGTTCGTGGTGATGCCGTTCGTGCTGCCCACGGTGGTGGTCGGCGTCGCCTTCCGCACCCTGCTGGCGCCGTCCGGGCTGCTCGGCGGTCTGCGTCTCGACGGCACCCCGGTCGCGATCGTCGCGGCCATGGTCTTCTTCAACCTGGCCGTCGTGGTGCGCACCGTCGGCGGGATGTGGGAGAACCTCGACCCGCGCCGCGAGCAGGCCGCAGCAGCGCTCGGCGCCTCGCCCTGGCAGGTGCTGCGCACGGTGACCCTGCCGGCGCTGACCCCGGCCCTGGTGGCGGCGGCGAGCATCGTGTTCCTGTTCTGCGCCACCGCCTTCGGCATCGTCCTCACCCTCGGCGGTCTCCACTACTCCACGGTGGAGACCGAGATCTACCTGCTCACCACCCAGTTCCTCGACCTCCAGGCGGCCGCCGCCCTCTCGATCCTCCAGCTGCTCGTGGTGACGGTGCTCCTGTACGGCGCCCACGCCAGCCGGGCCCGGCGGGAGCAGGCCGTCGAGCGCACGGCGGCGCGTTCCGTGGCCCGGGCTCCACGACGGGGGGACCTCCCCGTGCTGGTGGTGACCGTGCTCGCGCTGGCCCTCGTCGCCGTACCGCTGCTGACCCTGGTCCTCGGCTCCCTGAGCGTCGACGGCGCGTGGGGCCTCGGGCACTACCGCGCGCTCGGGGCGACCGACGGCAGCAACGCCCTGCTCGTGCCGGTGACGGAGGCGCTGGCCAACTCCTGGCGCGTCGCCGTGGACGCCACCCTGCTCGCGATGCTGCTCGGCTGCATGGTCGCGGTCGTCGTGTCCCAGACCGGGCGCACCCGCACCGAGCGGCGCGGCCTGGCGCTGCTCGACTCGGTCTTCATGCTGCCGCTCGGGGTGTCCGCGGTGACCCTCGGCTTCGGCTTCCTGATCACCCTCGACCGGCCGCCGCTGGACCTGCGCAGCTCGCCGGTCCTCGTCCCGATCGCCCAGGCGATGGTGGCGCTGCCGCTCGTGGTGCGCACGGTGGCGCCCGTGCTCCGCTCGATCGACCCGCGGCAGCGCCAGGTCGCCGCCTCGCTGGGCGCCTCGCCGCTGCGGGTGCTGGCCACCGTGGACCTGCCGACGGTGTGGCGGCCGCTGCTCGCCGCCACCGGCTTCGCGTTCGCGGTGTCGCTCGGCGAGTTCGGCGCGACGAGCTTCCTGGTCCGGCCGGACCGGCCCACGCTCCCGGTCGTGATCTACCAGCTGATCTCGCGGCCCGGGGCCGACAACTACGGCATGGCGCTGGCGGCCTCGGTCGTGCTCGGGGTCGTCACCGTGCTCGTGATGGCGCTGGTGGAGCGGCTGCGCATCGGCTCGATGGGATCCTTCTGAGATGCTCACCGTCCGCGACGTCACCGTGCGCTTCGAGGAGACCGTGGCCGTCGACCAGGTCTCGCTCGACCTCGAGCACGGACAGGTGCTGGCGGTGCTCGGGCCCTCGGGCTGCGGCAAGTCCACGCTGCTGCGGGCCGTCGCCGGGCTCGAGACGCTGGCCGGGGGGTCGGTCGGCCTACGACGGCCAGGACCTCGCCCGGGTGCCGACCCACCGCCGCGGGTTCGCGCTGATGTTCCAGGACGGCCAGCTCTTCCCGCACCAGACCGTGGCCGGCAACGTCGGCTACGCGCTGCGGCTGCGCCACCGGCACCGGACCGAGGTGGCCGACCGGGTGGGCGCGCTGCTCGAGCTGGTGGGCCTGCCCGGCTACGACGACCGGATGCCCGCCACGCTCTCGGGCGGCGAGCGGCAGCGGGTCGCGCTGGCCCGGGCGCTCGCGGTGGAGCCGCGGCTGCTGCTGCTCGACGAGCCGCTCAGCGCGCTGGACCGCGGGCTGCGCGAGCGTCTCGCCGGCGAGCTCCGCTCGATCCTGGTGGCGGCCGGGACCACCGCGCTGCTGGTGACCCACGACCAGGAGGAGGCGTTCGCCGTCGCCGACCGGATGGCGGTGATGCGCGCCGGCCGCGTCGTGCAGTCCGGGACGCTGGACGAGGTCTGGCGCGGTCCCGTCGACGGCGAGGTCGCCGCGTTCCTCGGCTACGCCACCGTGCTCACCGGCCCCGCGGCCGGGCGGGTCCTCGCCGCGGGCGGCGGCGCGGACGCGGGCATGTGCCGTGACGGACGCCTCGGTCGCGCTGCGACGGTCGGCGTTGCGGGTCGCGCCGGCCGGGCCGCTGCACGGCCGCGTGCTCGAGGCCCGGGTCACCCCGGAGCTGCTCAGGCTCGTCGTGGACGTCGAGGGCGTCGGCGAGGTGCACGCCGTCGCCGAGCAGGACTCCCCGGTGCGGGTCGCCGACGACGTACGGCTCCAGGTCGACCTGGGCCGGGTCGCCGTACTGCCGTCGTGATCAGGTCCTCCGACCTCCTAGAATCACCCCTTGTGAAGCGGCGTGCGTACGGACTCCTCGTCAGCATCGCGCTGGTGATGGGGCTGCTCGCGGTCGTCGCCAGCGCGAAGCTCGACGAGCCGCTGCGCGACCCCGACGGCTTCCTCGGCCCCTCGTGGCTGCGGCTGCCGCTGATGATGGTCGGCGCGTTCATCGTCGACGTGGTGCCGCGCTCGCTGTGGCGGGCCCGGCGCAGCCCGCGCACGTTCCTGGGCCAGGCCCGGCTGATCATCGACGAGCACTGGACCCGTGAGCGGATCGGGCTCGTGGTCATCGGGCTGGCCAGCTTCTTCGTGACCTACGTCAGCTACCGCAACCTGAAGAACTACCTGCCGCGCCTGGCCGGCGACCTCCAGGACCCCGTGCTGCACCGGATCGACCAGCTGGTCGCCTTCGGCCACGAGCCGGCGGTGCTGCTGCACACGGCGCTCGGCGAGGGTGCCGCCGCGCACGTGCTCGCCTTCGTCTACCTGCTGTTCCTGCCGCTGACCCCGGCCTCGCTGATCGTCTGGCTGGTGTGGTCGCGCAACATCAGCTACGGCTACTGGTTCGCCACCTCGCACTGCCTGACCTGGGCGCTCGGCACCGCGTCCTACTACCTGGTGCCCTCGCTCGGCCCCAACTTCGCCTACGTCTGGCTCTACGCCGACCTCGACCAGACCGGCGTCTCGTCGCTGCAGCAGTCGCTGAACTACGCGCGCTACGAGTCGGTGTGGAACCCGCTCGCGGCCGACTCGGTGCAGAGCGTCGCCGGGTTCGCGTCCCTGCACGTCGCCATCATCCTCACGCTCGCGCTGATCACGCAGTACACCGTCCGGCACGCCTGGATCCGCTGGTCGATGTGGGTGTTCTTCGCGCTGACGGTCGTCTCGACGCTCTACTTCGGCTGGCACTACATCGCCGACGACATCGCCGGGGCGCTCATCGCCGTGATCTCGGTGTGGCTCGGCGGCCTGGCGACCGGACAGCAGTTCGAGCGCGGCGGCCGGTCGTCGCGGCCGACCACGTCGACGGCCGACGTCCCGGTCGAGGTGGACGTCCGCCTGGCCCGAACGGGCCATGCCGAGTAGCCCGGTCGGGCCGCAAAACCACCCGCTGCGAAGTCCGTTTTGTCTGTTGTCCGGCGGGATCGCTCCTCTATCCTCGTAGCAGAGGGAGATCCGGGGGGATTCCAGCGACGCGGTCTTCGCGCGCGCCGGCGGCCGCGATCCTCCTCCCCACGGTTCGGAGCTGCCCCCACCTCCCAAGGGGACAGCTTCTGGTCCCGCCCCAACCTCCCAGTGGGGCGGGACCCTTTTCTTTGCCGCCGCCGCGCCGCGCGCCTCTCGCCGTCCACCGCCTCCACCGCCCGAGCGGCGCACGTGCGCTGTTGTGACGCCGATCCGGGCCGAGAACGGGTCACCACCGCGCAGCTGCGCGATCGTGACGCCGCGCCCGGGTGCGCCCGCGGACCGTTTCCGGGCGCAACTCGTGAATTACAATGATGTAGTTCGTCAAGTCGACACGCCGTGGGGTTGAAGTTTTTTATGTGAAAACTGTTCCCTTTGGGGCGGATGGGGTCTACGTTTCTCACGGCGGACCTGCTCGGAGGCTCGCTCTCGGTGGGACCGGGCAGCTTGCTGCTGGGAGGGCGAGCAGCCCCGGTCCCACCGCCTCACGGACTCGAACCGCCGGGGAAGCGGCTCGAGACCTGACGAAGGGACAGCGGTGCGGCTCAGCAGGACGTGGCTCACGACGGTCGTGGTCGCGACGGTCACCACGGTGGCGGTCGCGACCGTGCCGCCGGCTCTGGCGGCCCGCGGGGACGACACGCCCCACCCGCCGAGCAAGGCCGCGGTGCAGGCAGCGAAGGACGCCGCGTCGCAGAAGGCGCAGGACGTCGCGACGATCAAGGCCCGGCTGCTGCTCGCCAACCAGCGCCTCGAGCAGGCCGCGACCCGGGCCGAGCAGGCGTCCGAGGCCTACAACGGCGCGATGTGGCAGCTGCAGCAGGCCACCGACGCGCTGCACCGGGCCCGCGCCGAGGCCGTCCGGGCGCGCAGCAACGTCGCCGACCAGCGCGACGCGATCGGCGCCCTGGTCGCCACCTCCTACCAGCAGGCGTCCGACCTCACCGGCCTCAGCGCCGTGATGGGCGCCGACGGACCCGAGGGCGTCCTCGACCAGTACGTCGCCTTCCAGGGCGCGTCGACCTCGATGCAGGCCGACTACGCGCGGTTCGCCGCCGCCGACTCGCTCGCGCGGGTCTTCGAGCACACCGCCGCCGAGGCCAAGACCGAGCAGGAACGCGTCGCCGCCCGGGCCCGTGCCGCCCGCGAGGAGGCGTCCGCGGCGGCCGAGGCCGCGCAGACCACGGCGACCGAGATCGCCGACGAGAAGGACCGGCTCATCCGTGAGCTGGCCAAGGCGCAGGACATCTCGGTGTCCCTGGCGCGCGAGCGGCAGACCGCCCTCGAGGAGATCGCCCGCCAGCGCGCGGAGGAGCGCGCCCGCCAGGAGGCGCTCGCCGCCGCCCGGGCCCAGGCGCGGGCCGAGCGCAGGGCGGAGCAGGCGGCGGCGGCCAAGGCCGCGAAGGTCGCGGCCGCGAAGGCAGCGGCAGAGCGGAGGGCCCGCGCGGACAAGCCCGGGCAGCCCGCGCCGAAGCCGCAGCCTCAGCCTCAGCCCCAACCGCAACCCCAGCCCGCCCCGCAGCCGGCGCCCGCGCCCAGCCCCCGCGGCGGTGTCGCCGGCGTGCTCGCCTTCGCCAAGGCGCAGGTCGGCGAGCCCTACCAGTGGGGCGCCGCAGGACCCGACTCGTGGGACTGCTCCGGCCTGACCATGCGCGCCTGGGAGACCGCAGGGGTCTCGCTGCCGCACTACACCGTGGCGCAGTACCAGGCCGGCACCCCGATCTCGGCCGGCGAGCTGCGTCCCGGCGACCTCGTCTTCTGGAGCTCGAGCAGCTCGCCCGACGGGATCCACCACGTCGCGCTCTACCTCGGCGACGGGATGATCGTGCACGCGCCACGGACCGGCCGGGACGTCAGCATCGAGAGCATGTACTACTGGATCCCGCCCACGCACTTCAGCCGCGTCTGAGCCCGGATCGGCGCTCACGTCGTGCGGGTCGTTCTGCCACTATGACCCAATGACGCTTGATGTCCCGGCCCTGACCGCGCTCCTCGACGGCAAGTACGCCGACGTCCGCCAGCTCGTGCGCGAGAACCTCGCCGAGCACGCCGCGATCCTCTCCGACGCCGAGGAGATGTCCCGCGCGGACTTCAGGGAGCGCGTGCTCGAGGTGGTGCTGATGATGGCCGGCACCGGGCAGACCGGCTTCGGCTTCCCCAAGGAGTACGGCGGCGGCGAGGACGTCGGCGCGTCCGTGGCCGCGTTCGAGACGCTCGCCCTCGGTGACCTGTCCGTGGTCACCAAGGTCGGCGTGCAGTTCGGCCTCTTCGGCGGCGCGATCCTCCAGCTCGGCACCAAGCCGCACCACGACGCCTACCTCGAGGACCTGATCGCCGGTCGGCTGCTCGGCTGCTTCGCGATGACCGAGACCGGCCACGGCTCCAACGTGCAGGCGCTCGGCACCACCGCGACCTACGACCCGGAGACGCAGGAGTTCGTCATCGACACCCCGGACGACCGGGCGCGCAAGGACTACATCGGCAACGCCGCGACTGCACGCCCGGCTCGCGGTGGTGTTCGCCCAGCTGGTCGTCGGCGGCGAGAACCACGGCGTGCACGCGCTCGTCGTACCGATCCGCGACGACGACGGCAACGCCGCGCCGGGCGTGCGCATCGAGGACTGCGGCCGGAAGATCGGGCTCAACGGCGTCGACAACGGCCGGCTCTGGTTCGACAGCGTGCGGGTGCCGCGCACCAACCTGCTCGACCGCTACGCCGTGGTCACCGACGACGGCCGCTACTTCTCCGAGATCGAGAACAAGGACCGCCGCTTCTTCACCATGCTCGGCACGCTCGTGCAGGGCCGGGTCTGCGTCGGCGGCGCCGGCATCAACGCCAGCAAGGTCGCGATGACGATCGCGGTGAAGTACGGCCTCCAGCGCCGCCAGTTCGGCTCGCCGGGCTCCGGCGCAGGAGGAGGTGCTCCTCGACTACGGGCAGCACCAGCGCCGGCTGCTGCCGCTGCTCGCGCGCACCTACGCGCTGCACTTCGCCCAGGAGCGGGTCGCGGCCGACCTGCACACGGTGTTCAACCGGTTCGGCGAGGTCGAGGCGGCCGACGACGAGCACGACCGCCGCGCGCTCGAGGCGCGCGCGGCGGGCACCAAGGCGCTCGGCACCTGGCACGCGTCCCGGACGATCCAGGAGTGCCGCGAGGCCTGCGGCGGCGCGGGCTACCTGTCGGTGAACCGGTTCGACGCGCTGCGCGCCGACACCGACGTGTTCACCACCTTCGAGGGCGACAACACGATCCTGCTGCAGCTGGTCGCCAAGGGCCTGCTGACCGACTACAAGGACTCGTTCGAGGACATGGACCAGATCGGCATGGTCCGCTTCGTCGGCGGCATGGCGGTCGAGACCGTGCTGGAGCGCACCAACGCCCGCTCCATCCTCGAGCGGCTGCGCGACGTGGTGCCGGGCAACCGCGACTCCGTCGACGACCCCGACGAGGGCCTGCAGGACAGCACCTGGCACCTCGAGATGCTCGACCTGGCGCGAGGAGCACCAGCTCGCCGCGGTCGCGCGCCGGCTCAAGCGGGGGATGGACCGGGGCATGGACCCCGCCGAGGTGTTCAGCCTCTGCCAGGACCACGTGATCGGCAGCGCCTGGGCGCACGTCGAGCGGATCGTGCTCGAGGCCTTCCTGGACAAGATCGCGACGGTGGAGGAGGGCCCGATCAAGGACGCGCTCAACCACCTGTGCGACCTCTACGCGCTGTCCTGCATCGAGAGCGACCGCGGCTGGTTCCTCGAGCACGGCCGGATCTCCAACGCCCGGTCGAAGGCGGTGACCCGCCGCGTCAACCAGCTCTGCCGCCGGGTGCGCCCGCTCGCCGAGGACCTCGTCGACGCGTTCGCCATCCCGAAGGAGATGCTGCGCGCCGAGATCCTGGAGTTCTCCGGCTCCTGAGCGCTCGAGACCGCTCGGGCCGGCGTCGGGTCAGTGCGCGGAGGGGCTCTCCTTGAAGCGGGCGAACGAGGCGCGGACCTCTTCCTCGGCCTCGGTGCGGCCGACCCAGTTGGCGCCCTCGACGGACTTGCCGGGCTCGAGGTCCTTGTAGACCTCGAAGAAGTGCTGGATCTCGAGGCGGTCGAACTTCGAGACGTGGTTGATGTCGCGCAGGTGCTCCAGGCGCGGGTCGTGCGTGGGGACGCACAGCACCTTGTCGTCGCCGCCGGCCTCGTCGGTCATCCGGAACATGCCGATCGCGCGGCACTTGATCAGGCAGCCCGGGAAGGTCGGCGCCTGCAGGATGACGAGCGCGTCGAGCGGGTCGCCGTCCTGGCCGAGGGTGTTCTCGATGTACCCGTAGTCCTCGGGGTAGGCGGTCGAGGTGAAGAGCATCCGGTCGAGCCGGATGCGACCGGACTCGTGGTCGACCTCGTACTTGTTGCGCGAACCCTTGGGAATCTCTACCAGTACGTCGAACTCCACTGCTCTTCCTCCGCTTCCACCGCGTTCAAGTCCTTCGGTTAGTGTCCCGCACAACGGGCGGAAACGCGCATTCGAGAGGGGCAGGACGTGCCGGAAGGTGACGCAAGCCACGCCGGGCGACGGCTTCCGGCGGGTGACGAGCGGCCTCGTCGTGCTCGTGCTGCTGCTCGCGGGCGCCGCCTTCCAGTTCGACCTCGGCCCGCGCTGGTTCGGGTTCGACTACCCGTCGCCGGTGACCGAGCCGGCCGAGGTGGCCCCGCCGCCCGGCCTCGAGCTGCCCGCGGCCGCCCCCGTCGGCGCCGTCGCCGAGGAGGCGGACCCGGTCGCCGCCGACCCCGACGCCGTACGCCGTGCCGTGGCCCGTCTGGAGCACAGCAAGAAGCTCGGGCGCGACGTGGCGGTCGCGGTGATGCAGCTCTCCGACGGCGAGGTCGTGCACCGCATCGGCCCCACCCGGGTCACGCCCGCCTCCACGATGAAGCTGCTCACCACCACGGCGGCGCCTGGCGCAGCTCGGCGCCGACCACCGCTTCCGCACGACCGTCGTCACCGGCTCCGGGCGCGGCGAGATCGTCCTGGTCGGGGGCGGCGACCCGCTGCTCTCCCGCAAGCCGCTGCCGATCGACGAGGCCTACCCGGCGCGGGCGGACGTGCAGACGCTGGCCCGGGCGACGGCGCGCTCGCTGCGCGACATCGGCCGGACCCGGGTCCGGCTGGGCTACGACGACAGCCTGTTCGAGGGCCCGGCCGTCAGCCCGGACTGGGAGCCCTCCTACGTCCCCGACAACGTGGTCAGCCCGATCAGTGCGCTGTGGGTCGACGAGGGTCGCGAGCCCGACAGCTACGTCCGCAGCGACGACCCGGCCCGCGCCGCCGCACAGGCGTTCGCCCGCGCGCTGGAGAGCCACCACATCCGCGTCGTGAAGCAGCCCCGGCCCGCGGTCGCGGCCGACGACGCCACCGAGCTGGCCGCCGTCGAGAGCGCGCCGCTGGACCAGGTCGTCCAGCACGTGCTGGAGGTCAGCGACAACGAGGGCGCCGAGGTGCTCGCCCGGCAGGTGGCCGTCGGGGCCGGCGTACCGGCGTCGTTCAGCGGCGCCGCCGACGCCGTCGCGGCCACCCTCGACGGGCTCGGCATCCACACCGGCAAGGACCGGATCCTCGACGGGTCGGGCCTCGCCCGCGACGACCGGCTCCGTCCCGAGACGCTGCTGCACGTGATCGAGGCCGCGGCCTCGCCCGACCACGAGGAGCTCCGGCCGGTGCTGAGCAGCCTCCCGGTCGCCGGCTTCACCGGATCGCTGGCCACCCGCTTCGACACCGGCGACCCGGCCGGGCTCGGCGCGGTGCGGGCCAAGACCGGGACGCTCACCGGGGTGCACGGACTCGCCGGCACGGTGACCACCGTGGACGGGGCGGTGCTCGGGTTCGTCGCGGTCGCGGACCGGGTGCGGCTGCCGAACACGCTCGCCGCACGCGCCACCATCGACCGGCTCGCCGCCGCCCTGGCCGCCTGCACCTGCGCCTCCTGACCCCCTGCCTCCTGACCCCGGCACCGGCGGCTGGCGACGCCGGTTCCCGGCGCTCGATCCATGCCGATATCGGAGCGCCCCGTAGGGTCGAGCCATGGTGGGACGTTCGACGATGATCGACTGGGACCTCGCGGTCAGCGCCGCCACGCGGATGGCCGGCCCGGGGCCGATGATCACGCGCGCCGACGCGGACGAGGCGGTGGCCGAGCTCAAGGCCGGCGCGCACCGGTCCACGGCGCTGGTGCGTGAGTTCACCGGCCTGCTCGCCGAGGAGCGCACCGCGCCGATCCTCGTGGTGGACCGTCGCGGCTGGATCCAGGCCAACGCCGACGGCTTCGCCCAGGTCCTCTCGCCGCTGATCGACCGGCTCCAGGAGAAGCGCGGCGCGCCCTCGCCGTTCGCCGAGGCCGTCGGCTCGCGCGTCACCGGCCTCGAGGTCGGCACCCTGCTGGGCTTCATGTCCTCGAAGGTGCTCGGCCAGTTCGACCCCTTCTACGCGCCGCCCGGCTCCGCCGACGCCGGCCGGCTGCTGCTGGTCGCCCCCAACATCGTGCACACCGAGAACGAGATGGGCGTCGACCGGACCGACTTCCGGCTCTGGGTCTGCCTGCACGAGGAGACCCACCGGGTGCAGTTCACGGCCGTGCCGTGGATGCGCGACCACATCCACGCGCAGATCGAGGAGCTCGTCGGCGGCATCGACGTCGACCCCGCCAAGGTCGCCCAGGTCCTCGGCGAGGGCGTGAAGCGGCTCGGCGACGTGCTCCGCGGCGCCGACGACGTCAGCCTCCTCGAGCTGTTCTCCTCGGCCCGGCAGCGCGAGATCCTCGACCGGGTCACCGCGGTGATGTCGTTGCTCGAGGGCCACGCCGACGTGGTGATGGACGGCGTCGGCCCCGAGGTGATCCCGACCGTGGACCACATCCGGCGCCGGTTCGACCAGCGTCGCAAGGGCGCCGGCTACCTCGACCGGGTGATCCGCAGGCTGCTCGGCCTCGACGCCAAGATGGCGCAGTACCGCAACGGCGCCGCCTTCGTCCGCGGGGCCGTCGACCAGGTCGGCATGGAGGGCTTCAACGCCGTCTGGGCCGAGCCGGCCAACCTGCCCACCCGTCCGGAGATCGGCGACCCCGCTGCCTGGGTCCGCCGCGTGCACGGCTGAGCGGTGACGCTCGACCCCGCGGTCGCCGCGGTCCGGCTCGCGGTACGCCGGTCGCTGGCCGACGTCGACGGGCCGGTGCTCGTCGCCTGCTCGGGAGGGGCCGACTCGCTCGCGCTGCTCGCGGCCACCGTCTTCGAGGCGCGCCGGGAGCCCTGGACGGTGGTCGGCGTCACCGTCGACCACGGTCTCCAGGACGGCTCCGACGAGCGGGCCGCCGGGGTGGTGGCCCAGATGGCCGCCCTCGGCGTCGACGAGACCGTGTCGGTGCGGGTCGACGTACGCGCGGCGGGGCGCGGTGTCGAAGCGGCGGCCCGGGAGGCCCGCTACGCCGTGCTCACCGAGGTCGCGCAGCGGACGGGCACGCGGGTCGTGCTGCTCGGCCACACCCTCGACGACCAGGCCGAGACCGTCCTGCTCGGGCTGACCCGGGGGTCGGGCGGCCGTTCCCTCGCCGGCATGCGGGAGGCGTTCGAGGTGTTCCGGCGGCCGCTGCTCGGGATCCGGCGGGCGCAGACCGAGCAGGCGTGCGCGGCGGAGGGCATCACGTTCTGGGAGGACCCGCACAACAGCGACCCCCGGTTCACCCGGTCCCGGGTCCGCCACCGGGTGATGCCGGTGCTGGAGCAGGAGCTCGGTCCCGGGGTCACCGAGGCGCTGGCGCGGACGGCTGAGGCGCTGCAGGAGGACATGTCCGCCCTCGACGACCTCGCCGGGACGGCGCGCGCCGAGCTGGGCGGTGGCGACGGGTTGCCGGTCCTGCGACTGGCGCAGCTGGCGCCGGCCATCCGCCGCCGCATCCTCCGGGCCGCCGCGGTCGACGCGGGCGCGATCCCCGGCGAGCTGTTCCGCACGCACGTGCTCGCGGTCGACGACCTGGTGCTCGGTCCGCGGGGCCGCGAGGTGCAGCTTCCCGGCCACGTGACGGCGTACCGGGACCCCGGCGGGGACGTGCTGCGCTTCCGGCGGACCGGCGGTCAGCGGCCCTCCGGGTCCTGTGGCAGGCTGACGCCCATGGACGAATCGCACATCGAGGGCGACCTGGTCGACGTCCTCTTCACCGAGAAGCAGATCCAGGACCGGCTGGGCGAGCTCGCCGCCGCGATCGAGAAGGACTACGAGGGCAAGGACATCCTCCTCGTCGGGGTCCTCAAGGGCGCGGTCATGGTGATGGCCGACCTGGCCCGGCACTTCGGCCGCCACGTCGAGATGGACTGGATGGCGGTCTCGTCCTACGGGTCGGGCACGAAGTCCTCGGGCGTGGTGCGGATCCTCAAGGACCTCGACACCGACATCAGCGGCCGCCACGTGCTGGTGGTCGAGGACATCATCGACACCGGGCTCACGCTCTCGTGGCTGATCTCCAACCTCTCCTCCCGTGGCCCCGCGTCGGTGGAGATCTGCACGCTCCTGCGCAAGCCGGAGGCCCAGCAGATGACCGTGGACGTGAAGTACGTCGGCTACGACATCCCCAACGCCTTCGTCGTCGGCTACGGCCTGGACTACGACGAGAAGTACCGCAACCTGCGCTCCATCGGCACGCTCGCCCCCCACGTCTACTCTTGACATGTGAGCCGACGTGTACCGTCGGCAGTTCGAGAAAGCTTGAGCTGGTAGGAGGTCGGGGCACGCGCCCCGGATCATGGACGTTAAGCGCATTTTCCGCGGCCCGTGGCTGTGGATCGTCGTCGCCGTCGTGGGCGTGCTCGTGGCCCTGCAGTACCTCGCCCCGAACGGCGGGTACGACGAGGTCGACACCTCGAAGATGGCGACCTACCTCCAAGGTGACCAGGTCAAGGACGTCACCTTCGTCGACGGCGACCAGGAGATCCGGGCCGAGCTCGACAACGGCGACAAGGTCATGACCTCGTGGGTCGCCGGCACGCAGCGGGACCTCTACAACCTCGCGAGCAAGGGTGTCGCGGACCAGCGCATCGAGAAGGTCAACGTCGAGGTGCCGCGGCCCAGCCTGCTCGGCTCGATCCTCGCCACGTTCCTCCCGTTCGTCCTGATCATCCTGCTGTTCCTCTTCCTGATGAACCAGGTGCAGGGCGGCGGCGGCCGGGTCATGCAGTTCGCCAAGTCCAAGGCGAAGCTGATCAGCAAGGACATGCCGAAGACCACGTTCGCCGACGTGGCCGGCTGCCAGGAGGCCATCGAGGAGCTCGGCGAGATCAAGGAGTTCCTCCAGGAGCCCGCCAAGTTCCAGGCCGTCGGCGCCAAGATCCCCAAGGGTGTGCTGCTCTACGGCCCGCCCGGAACCGGCAAGACCCTGCTCGCGCGCGCTGTCGCGGGCGAGGCCGGTGTCCCCTTCTACTCGATCTCCGGCTCGGACTTCGTGGAGATGTTCGTCGGTGTCGGTGCCTCCCGGGTGCGTGACCTGTTCGAGCAGGCCAAGGAGAACGCCCCGGCCATCGTGTTCATCGACGAGATCGACGCCGTCGGACGGCACCGCGGCGCCGGCATGGGCGGCGGCCACGACGAGCGCGAGCAGACGCTCAACCAGCTGCTCGTCGAGATGGACGGCTTCGACGTCCGCGGCGGGGTCATCCTGATCGCGGCCACGAACCGGCCCGACATCCTCGACCCGGCGCTGCTGCGTCCGGGTCGCTTCGACCGGCAGATCGGCGTCGACGCCCCCGACCTGGCCGGCCGGCACAAGATCCTCCTCGTCCACTCGCGCGGCAAGCCGATGGCCCCCGACGTCGACCTGAAGTCCGTGGCCCGTCGCACGCCCGGCTTCACCGGCGCCGACCTGGCCAACGTGCTCAACGAGGCCGCGCTGCTCACCGCCCGCCTCGACCGCAAGCTGATCGACGACGGCGCCCTCGACGAGGCCATCGACCGCGTGATCGCCGGCCCGCAGAAGCGCACCCGCCTGATGAGCGAGAAGGAGAAGCTCATCACGGCCTACCACGAGGGCGGCCACGCCCTCGTCGCTGCGGCGCTCCCGGGCACCGACCCCGTGCACAAGGTGACGATCCTCCCGCGCGGCCGGGCGCTGGGCTACACGATGGTGCTGCCCGACGAGGACAAGTACTCCCAGACCCGCTCGGAGATGCTCGACAAGCTGGCCTACATGCTCGGCGGCCGCGCCGCCGAGGAGATGGTGTTCCACGACCCGACCACGGGTGCCGGCAACGACATCGACAAGGCCACCTCGCTGGCCCGCGCGATGGTCACGCAGTACGGCATGACCGAGCGGCTCGGCGCGATCAAGCTGGGCGAGCCCCAGGGCGAGCCCTTCCTGGGCCGCGACATGGGCCACACCCGCAACTACTCCGAGGACGTCGCGGCGGTCGTCGACGAGGAGACCAAGCGTCTGCTCAGCGAGGCCCACCAGGAGGCGTTCGACATCCTCGAGGAGAACCGCGACGTCCTCGACACGCTCGTCACCGAGCTGCTCGAGAAGGAGACGCTGGACAAGCAGGAGGTGGCCTCGGTCTTCGAGGCGCTGCGCCGCCGTCCGGTGCGCCCGGCGTGGACCGGGTCGCCGACCCGTTCACCGTCCGCGATCCCGCCCGTCGACGTCCCGCAGACCGTGCGCGAGCGCGCCGCGGCCAACGGCGGCACGGTCGAGGAGAAGCCGACCGAGGGTGGCGTCATCCTGACCCCGCCCGGCGGCGGCGGCGACGTCCACGGCGATCCGGGTGTCTCCCACGATGTCGGTTGACCGGATCAGCCAGGAGCCCCGCGGTGAGATCCCGCCGTTCGACCACCCGCGCGCAGAGGCGGCGATCCGCGAGCTGCTGATCGCGGTCGGCGAGGACCCCGACCGTGAGGGGCTGCGCGACACCCCCGCCCGGGTGGCCCGCGCCTACCAGGAGCTGCTCGGCGGCATGCGCCTCGAGGCCGAGGACGTCCTGACCACGACGTTCGACCTCGGTCACGACGAGATGATCCTGGTCCGCGACATCGAGCTGTGGTCGATGTGCGAGCACCACCTCGTGCCGTTCACGGGTGTCGCCCACATCGGCTACATCCCCAACAAGGACGGCCGGATCACCGGCCTGTCCAAGCTCGCGCGCCTCGTGGACACCTACGCCAAGCGGCCGCAGGTCCAGGAGCGGCTGACCACCCAGATCGCCGACTCGCTGATGCGGATCCTCGAGGCTCGCGGAGCGATCGTCGTGATCGAGGCCGAGCACCTCTGCATGACCATGCGCGGGGTCAAGAAGCCCGGTTCGAAGACGATCACGTCGGCCGTGCGGGGCATCATGCACGAGGCGGCGACCCGGTCCGAGGCGATGAGCCTGATCGTCGGCAGGCACTAGAAGGAGCTCGATGGTGTCCCAGGGACGAGGAGCCGCCCCCGCCGGGGGCCTCACCGCCGCGGCGACGCGGATCCAGCGGGTCGCGGCCAAGGCCCGGGCCAAGGCCCTGTCGGGTCGCGGTCGCCCCGCCGCCCCCGCGCCCGCGCAGACGGCCCTCGACGTGCTCGACGAGCGGCTGGCCGGGATCGCCAAGCCCCGGATCGCCGTGCTGGTGGACGGGTCGCCGGGAGGCGCCGTGCGCGCCGTACGCCGTCGCCACCCGGACGCCGTGGTCTCGAAGGTCAGCGTCAAGGGCGGCCAGTCCGCCCTGCACGCGCGGCTCGCGGCCTTCGCCCCCTACGACGCCATTCTCGACCGCACCAGCAAGCCGTCGGTGCGCGGCCGCCGCTTCAAGAGCGCGGTCTACCACCTGCGCCCCGGAGGCTGCTACGTCGCCGCCGGACACCTGGCCCAGGAGCGCACGCTCGACGGCGCGAAGCGGTCCAAGTCGCTCGGCGCCGTGCTCGCGCGCCTGGACGCGGACCGCGCCGCACCGGTTCCCGCCTCCGGCCGGGGCAAGAAGGACAAGGCCACGATGGCCCACGCGGTCGAGAGCGTGATCACGCCGGGCGGCCACCTGGTGGTGGTCAGCCGGGCCCGGGCGCTGGCCAAGCTCACCGAGGACGAGGCCGACCTGGTCCTCGAGCTGCGCGGCGGCCCTGACCGGGTGCTGCACACGGTGCCGGCGGCGGAGCTCCCGTCTCGCTGCACCTTCGAGTCGAGCACCGGGCAGCGGCCCGCGGCCATGCTCGAGACCTACCGCGCCCCCGCGGCCCGGCTGCGGGAGTACCACCGGGCAGCCGTCGTGCCCGGTCAGGTGCTGACCAAGGACAACCTGCTGCTGCCCGACACCTACCGGCACAACCAGCGGCGCCGGCTGGTGAACGGCTACACCGAGGAGGTCGGCCGGCGGTTCGCGGCTCTGACGCAGGACGTCGACGACGCCCCGCTCCTCGAGGGCGACTACTTCTACCTCGACAACGAGGTCCGCGGACACTTCGGCCACGCCATGACCGAGCAGCTGTCCCGGCTCTGGGCGCTGCCGCTGGCGCGCGCCCAGGCACCGGGGCTCAAGGCCGTGATGGCCATCAACAAGGGCCGCAAGATCCAGCCGTTCGAGCGTGAGCTGTACGCCGCCGCGGGCCTCGCCCCCGACGAGCTGGTGCTCCTGCGCAAGCCGGCCCGGGTCGAGCGGCTGCTCGCGGCGACCCCGATGTTCTCGATGCCGCAGTACGTCCACCCGGAGGTCGCCCAGGTCTGGCAGCAGGTCGGCGACACCCTGGCCGGCCGCGCCACGTTGCAGCCCGAGCACGACCGGATCTTCATCTCGCGCCGCATCAGGAAGCGCGCCTGCCTGAACACCCCCGAGGTGGAGGAGGTCTTCGCGCGGCACGGCTTCGCCGTGGTCTACCCCGAGGACTACCCGATGGCCGACCAGGTGGCGATGTTCCGCCGGGCGCGGGTGATCGCGGGGTTCGCCGGGAGCGGCCTGTTCAACATCTGCTTCGCGCCCGAGAAGAAGCGGGTGATCATGCTCGAGCACGACGCCTACACGGCGACCAACGAGTACCTCATGGCCTCGGTGCTCGGGCACGACCTCGTGGCCGTGGTCTCCGACCTCGAGCGCACCGAGGACGACGAGCGTCAGGGCGTCACCCGCTTCCAGTCGAGCTTCCGCGTGGACTTCGACCGCGAGGGCCGCTACCTCACCCGTGTCCTCGAAGGACTCTGACCGCACCCGGAAGGCGACCGATGCCCGTCCGTCCCCCCGCGCACGTCCCGGGGCTGCCCGCGCCGGGCCGCTGCCTGGTCATGGGCGTGGTCAACGTGACCCCGGACTCCTTCTCCGACGGGGGCCGCTACCTCGACCCCGGCCTGGCCGTCGAGCACGGGCGGCTGCTGGCCGCCCAGGGCGCCGACCTCGTGGACGTCGGCGGTGAGTCGACCCGTCCCGGCGCCGCCCGGCCCCCGGCCGAGGAGGAGCTCGACCGCGTCGTGCCCGTCGTGAAGGGGCTCGCGGCCGCCGGGGTGCTCGTCTCCGTCGACACCATGCGCGCCGAGGTGGCCGAGGCCGCCGTCGACGCCGGCGCGGTGCTGGTCAACGACGTCTCCGGTGGCCAGGCCGACCCGGCGATGCTGGCCACCGTGGCACGGCTGGGCACGCCCTACGTGCTCATGCACTGGCGCGCGCACTCCGTCGAGATGCAGGACCGCACCCAGTACGACGACGTGGTGGCCGACGTCTGCACCGAGCTCGCCGCCCGGCTGGACGCCGCCGTCGCCGCGGGGATCGACCGGGACCGGGTGGTGCTCGACCCGGGGATCGGCTTCTCCAAGACCGGGGAGCAGAACTGGGAGGTGCTGGCCGGTCTGGAGCGGCTGCACGACCTCGGACGGCCGCTCCTCGTCGCGACGAGCCGCAAGCGCTTCCTCGGCACCCTGCTGGCCGGCCCGGACGGCGAGCCCCGGCCGCCGCTCGGGCGCGACGACGCCACCGCCGCGACCTCCGCGCTGGCCGCGGCGGCAGGGGCCTGGTGCGTGCGGGTGCACGCCGTACCCTCCAGCCTGGACGCGGTCCGGGTGGCGGCGCGCTGGCTCGAGGGGGGACAGGCATGACGGAGCGGGACGACGTGACGGACCTGAAGGCGGAGGTCGAGACCGCGAACGCGGCGTTCTACACCGCGTTCGAGACCGCCGACCTCGACAGCATGCAGGAGCTGTGGCTCGACGACCCGGAGACCCTGTGCGTGCACCCGGGAGCGCTCCCGGTGCGCGGCACGCCCGCGATCAACCGCTCCTGGGCGCTGATCATGGCGAACACGCCCTACATCCAGTTCTTCCTCACCGACGTCGAGGTCAGCGTGCTCGCCTCCGACGGCCGGGAGGTCGCGTCGGTGACCTGCACCGAGAACGTGCTCACCGCCGACGAGCACACCGACCGCGAGTCGTTCGGCGGCGCCAAGGCCGTCGCGACCAATGTGTTCGTCCGCACACCGGACGGCTGGCGGTTGTGGATCCACCACGCGTCCCCGGTACTGTCAGGGCGGCATGATGACGACGAATGACCGCTCCGCAGGCCTGTCGACGAGTCCCGACCGGCTGGCCGTCCTCGGGATCGAGGCCATCGGGCACCACGGAGTCTTCGACTTCGAGAAGCGTGACGGTCAGGTCTTCAAGGTCGACCTGGCGCTCGGGCTGGACACCCGGCCGGCGGCGCGCAGCGACGACTTGCACGACACCGTCGACTACGGAAGCCTCGTGGCGGCAGTGAAGAAGGCGATCGAGCACGATCCGGTCGACCTGATCGAGACGCTGGCGGAACGCATCGCCGAGGTCTGCCTCACCGACACCCGGGTGGAGTGGGCGGAAGTGACCGTGCACAAGCCGGACGCGCCCATCGAAGCGACGTTCTCGGACGTCGCCCTCACGATTCATCGGAGCCGACAGTGACTGAGACCCCGAACCCCAACATCGTCGACACGGACACCCTGACCGGCGAGATGCACCCCATCCGCCGTTGTGTCGTCGCCATCGGGTCCAACCTGGGGGAGCGCCTGAACAACCTCCAAGGGGCGGTCAACGCGCTCATCGACACGCCCGAGGTCTGGGTGACCGCCGTGTCCCCGGTCTACGAGACCGAGCCGGTCGACGCCCCCGAGGGCTCCAAGGACTTCCTCAACGCGGTCGTGCTGGCCGACACCACGCTCTCCGCGCGGACCCTCCTCGAGCGGGCCCTGGCCATCGAGGACGCCTACAACCGCGAGCGCACCGGGGAGTACGGCGCCCCGCGCACCCTCGACGTCGACCTCATCGTGGTCGGCGACCGGCGCGCGTCCGACCCCGACATGGTGCTGCCGCACCCGAAGGCCCACGAGCGCGCCTTCGTGCTCGCCCCGTGGAACGACGTCGAGCCCGACGCCGAGCTCCTCGACCACGGTCCCGTCGCCGAGCTGCTGGCCAAGGCCGGCCTCGACGGGATCACCCTGCGTGACGACCTGGTCCTCACCCTGCAGTGAGCCGCGACCCGGACCCGGAGCAGGAGCCCGTCCCCGAGCCCCCGGAGCCCGAGGGCCGGATCGGAACGACCGGCCCGGGTCCGCTGCTCGCCCTGGGCCTGACCGGCCTCGTGCTCGGCTGGGCGCTCCGGCCGGTCTCGATCAACGCGCAGGGCTCCGCCCCGACCGTCGGCTGGCTGCCGGTGCTGGCGCTGTTCCTCGTCGCCGTCATCATCGGCGCGGTCGCGTGGGTGACGCACCGCGCGCTCCACGTCCACGGGGTCCGGCTCCCCGCCCACCAGGCGGTCAACCGGCTGGTGCTCGCGAAGTCGTGCGCCCTGGCCGGCGCCCTGGTGGCCGGAGGCTACTTCGGCTACGCACTGAGCTGGGTCGGCGTGGGCGAGGGGGAGCTCGCCGGCCAGCGGCTGGTGCGGTCCCTGCTCGCCGGCGTCGCGAGTGTGCTCATCGTCGCAGGATCGCTGGCCCTCGAACGTGCGTGTCGGGTCAGTCGTAGCGACGACGAGAACCTACGCTGAGCGCATGGCCAGTACTTCCCCCCAGGCACGTCCCAACCGCCGTCGTCAGCGCAGCGTCCGGGTCACCGTCGCTGTCGCCCTGCTGAGCCTCGCCACCGTCGCCGTCCTGCTCGCGCTGCCCACCCAGTCCCCGGTCTGGCTGAGCGTCTCCTCCGTGCTCGCCCTGGCGTGCGGCTGGGCGGCTGCCCGGATCGTCTACACCGAGCTCGCCCAGAGCCGCCGCGACAGCGCGGCCGACCGGGCCGCACAGGCGCAGGCCTACCGGTCCCTGTTCTCCGAGCGCGCCTCCGAGCACGCCGAGTTCACCACCGCGATGACCGACCGGCTCGCCGCCCGTGACCGCGAGGTCTCGGAGCTGCAGGTCAGCGTCGTCGAGGCGCAGAGGCGCGCTGTCGAGGCCGAGGCCCGGGTGCAGCGCGAGGCCCGCCGGGCCGTCGAGGCGGACACGCTGGTCGCCGAGCTGAAGGAGCGGGTCCAGGAGCTGGAGATCCGTCGTGCCGTGGAGGCCGACGAGCTCGCCACCTGGGAGGGCTTCGAGACCGTCGTGGACCTGATGGCCTGGGAGGACAAGGTGAGCACTGCGAGCGCCCTCAAGATCGAGGCCGAGTCGTCCGAGAAGAAGCACGCCTGACGCGTCGTCGCCGGGTGAGGTCGGTCACCGCGACCAACCCCCGGGCGGACGGATTGTGCGCTTGTGCGGGACACTGGTCCGCGTGAATCCGACCAGTAGCCCCCAGGACCACTCGACGAACCACATGCCCGACGAGCTCGCCGCGGGCCTTCCCGCCGGCTGGCTCGTGGCGGCGCCGGACTCCGGCGACGCCCCCGAGCTCACCGAGCTGCTGCGCCGGCACGAGGAGAGCGCCCGCGGCTGGGCCTCCTCCTCCGAGGACGACGTCCTCATCGAGGTCTCGGCCCGGGGCTACATCACCCGCGAGAACGTCATGCTGCGTGACGAGCAGGGCACGGTCCGCGGCTGGGCCAGCGCCCACGACCGCGCCTCCGGGCGCATGCTGCTGGTCGCCATCGTCGACCCGATGCTCGACAGCGCCACCGCCGACACCGTCGCCGGGGTCCTCTTCGGCTGGGCCGACCGCGCCGCGGTGCGGGTCGGCACCGAGCGCGGCCTCGACGTGCAGCAGATCGACTCCGGCGCCTTCGCCGACGACGAGCGTCAGCACCGCTGGCTCGAGCGGGCCGGCTTCGAGAAGGTCCGCACCTGGTGGCAGATGAGCCGTCCGGTGACCCCCGACGAGGCCGATCTCGACGCCGACGTCCGCGAGGGCGTCCGGATCCGCAAGGTCGAGCGGCAGGGCACCGGGATGCCGTCCGAGGACGACCTGCGCATCGTCCACGACGTGCTCGAGAGCGCCTTCGCCGACCACTTCAACTCCCACGAGGAGACCTTCGACGAGTTCGTCTTCCGGCTCCGGGAGGATCCCGGCCACCGCTGGGACCACTGGTGGATCGCCGAGCTCGTCGAGACCACCGCGGACGGCGCCGAGACCGTCGAGCCCGCAGGGGCCCTGGTCGGCACCCTGCACGAGAGCGACGGCGACGCGCCCAACGGCAGCTACGTCGAGTACATCGGCGTGCTGGCCAACGCCCGCGGTCGCGGGGTGGCGAAGTCGCTGCTGGCCACGGTGATCGCCGACGCCGCCGAGCGCGGCCGCGACCGGGTCGGCCTCGAGGTCGACGCCGACTCGCCGACCGGCGCCGACTCCCTCTACGTGTCGATGGGCTGGCAGACCAAGTACGTCACCCAGTCCTGGCACAAGGACGTGCCGGTCACTCCCTGACCGAGCGGCGCAGGGCGCGGTGCACCGACGCGGGCGTGAGCACGCCGATGGTGCGGCCGTCCCGGGTCACGCCCACCTTCCCGTCGTCGTTGCGGAGCAGGGTGGCCAGCGCGTCCTCCAGCGACCCGGTCACCGGCACGGTCTCCCGCGGCTCGGTCCCGTTCGCCGGCTCGAGGTCCTCGACGTCGATCGGGGTGACCGACAGCCGCCGCAGGCCGCGTGAGGCGCCCACGAACTCCGCCACGAAGTCGTCGGCCGGCTGCCCCAGCACCCGGGCCGGTACGTCGTACTGCGCGAGCCGGCCGCCGGTCGCGAACACGGCCACCCGGTCTCCCAGCCGGACCGCCTCGTCGATGTCGTGGGTGACCATCATGACGGTCTTGCCGAGGTCGCGCTGCAGGCGCAGGAACTCGTCCTGGAGGCGGGTGCGCACGATCGGGTCGACCGCACCGAACGGCTCGTCCATCAGCAGCACCGGCGGGTCGGCGGCGAGCGCGCGGGCCACCCCGACGCGCTGGCGCTGACCGCCCGAGAGCTGGTGCGGGTAGCGCCGGGCGTACTGCGCCGGGTCCAGGCCGACCAGCTCCAGCAGCTCGTCCGCGCGGGTGCGGGCCCTGTGCTTGTCCCAGCCCAGCAGGGAGGGGACCGTCGCGACGTTGGCCCGGATCGTCTGGTGCGGGAACAGCCCCACCTGCTGGATCACGTAGCCCATCCGGCGGCGCAGCGTCACCGGGTCCACGTGGGTGATGTCCTCGCCGTCCATCAGGATCCGGCCCGACGTCGGCTCGATGAGGCGGTTGACCATCTTCAGCGTCGTGGACTTGCCGCAGCCCGACGGGCCGACGAGCACGACGACCTCACCGCGCGGCACGTCGAGGTCGAGGTCGTGCACCGCCACCGTGCCGTCGGGGTAGGTCTTGCCCACGCCGACGAGACGAATCATCGGGTCGCCTGGCTGCTCTGGGCTACGGTCGCTCATGTGTCTCCCTTGTCGAGCAGCGACTGCCTGGTGCGCAACGAGTGGATCTGCGGGGAGTACCTCCGCACCCGCGCCCCGCAGCTGACCGACGCGGTCGTGGAGCACATCTGGATCACGGTGGTGTCCGTCCTGCTCGGCCTGCTGGTGGCGTTCCCGTTGGCGCTGCTCGCCCGACGCTACCGAACGCTCGAAGGCTTCGTGGTCGGCACGACCACCGCGATCTACACGATCCCGTCGCTGGCCCTGTTCTCGCTGCTGCTGCCGGTCACCGGGCTGACCCCGACCACGGTGGTGATCGGGCTCGCGCTCTACTCGCTGACGATCCTGGTGCGCAACGTCATCGAGGGGCTCAAGGCCGTGCCGCCCGACGTGCGCGAGTCCGCGCTCGGGATGGGCTACGGGCGGGTGCGCCTGCTGTTCGGCGTCGAGCTCCCGCTCGCGGTCCCGGCGGTGATGGCCGGCCTCCGGGTCGCCTTCGTCTCGACCGTCGCGCTGACCACGGTGGGGTCGATCGTCGGCTACGGCGGGCTCGGCAACCTGCTGCTCGAGGCCGTCGACAGCCAGTTCAAGGCCCAGGTGCTCACGGCGGGCGTGCTCTGCGTGGTGCTCGCCGTCGCGTTCGACCTGCGTGGTCGTCGGCGCGCAGTGGCTGCTCACCCCGTGGACCCGGCGGCGGGCGGAGGGCTGATGCTGCAGGGCGTCGTCGACTGGTTCTCCGACCCGGCCAACTGGCAGGGCGAGGACGGCGTGCTGAACCGGCTCGTCGAGCACGGCCTGCTCACCGTCACCGCGACCCTGGTCGCGGCCCTCGTGGGCCTCCCGATCGCGCTGTGGCTCGGCCACATCGGCAAGGGCGGCCTGCTCGCGGTCAACATCTCGAACATCGGCCGGGCGGTGCCGACGTTCGCCGTGCTGCTCCTCCTCGCGCTCGGGCCGGCCGGCACCGACTACTTCGGCCCCTACGGCCGGGCCGGGCTGGCGACCCTGATCGCGCTCGTGCTGTTCGCGCTGCCGCCGATCATCACCAACACCTACGTCGGCATGCGCGAGGTCGACCGCGACACCGTCGAGGCCGCCCGGGGGATGGGGATGACCGGCCGCCAGCTGCTGCTGACCGTCGAGCTCCCGCTCGCGATGCCGCTCGTCGTGACCGGGCTGAGGCTCGCGGTCGTGCAGGTCTGGGCCACCGCGACGATCGCCGCGCTGGTCGCCGGGCCCGGGCTCGGCCGGATCGTCACCCTCGGGTTCGTCCGCCAGGACGTGCCGCAGGTCGTGAGCGGTGCGCTGGTCATCGCCGCGATCGCGCTGCTGCTCGAGGTCTCCCTCGTCGCGCTGCAGTCGGTGGTCGACCCCGTGGCGCGGGCCCGCCGGTCGCAACGCCGCCGAGGCGCGGGTGCTTCGCTCCGCGGAAACCGCGCAGTAGTCTCGCTCCAGCGGGTGCCGGCACGGCGCCCACCGGACACGCGCGGACTCGTCCGCGGGACACAGAAGGCGGAGCGCCCCATGAACATCTCCCTGAGCAGCCGAAGCGCCCGCAGGATGGTGGTGGCCCTGGCGATCACCCCCCTGTTCGCGCTGGCGTCCTGCGCCGGTGACGACGCGCTCGAGAGCGACAACAGCGGCGACAGCAGCGGCGGGGGCGAGGTCGTGATCGGCGGCCAGAACTACGCCGAGATGCAGGTCATGTCCGAGATGTACGCCGCCCTGCTGGAGAACGCCGGCTACGACGTGACGCTCAAGCTGGTGAAGTCCCGCGACGTCTACGCCCCGCAGATGCAGAAGGGCAACGTCGACATCTCCGCCGACTACCTGTCGTCGATGACGGAGTTCCTCAACAAGCAGCAGAACGGCCCCGACGCCGAGCCCGTCGCCTCCCACGACGCCGACGCCACCGTCGCGGAGCTCAAGAAGCTCGCCGAGCCGACCGGCATCGAGCCGCTCGAGCCGGCCGAGGCCCAGGACGCCAACGCCTTCGCGGTGACCAAGGACTTCGCGGAGCAGAACGACCTCACCACGATGAGCGACCTGGCGGCGCTGGGCAAACCGGTCACGCTGGCCGCGGCCGAGGACTGCTCGCAGCGCGACGACTGCGCGCTGGGCCTGAAGGACGTCTACGGTCTCGACATCACCAAGGTCGAGCCCCTCGGCTTCGGCACCACCGGCACCAAGGACGCGCTGAAGAAGGGCGAGGTCACCCTCGGCCAGGTGGGCACCTCCGACGCCACGCTGGACAGCCTCGGCCTGGTGCTCCTCGAGGACGACAAGCAGCTGCAGAACGCCGAGAACCTCGTGCCGATGGTGAACAGCGACTTCCTCGACGCGCACCCCGACGTCGCGGACGTCCTCAACGAGATGTCGGCCGGGCTCACCACCGAGGACCTCGCCACCATGATCGGCAAGGTCGACCTGGAGCGGCAGCTGCCCGAGGACGTGGCTCGCGAGTACCTCGACAGCAAGGGCCTGCTCTAGCCGCCTCCTCGCGTCCGGCGGGTGCGGGGCCGGGAGGCCTCCGGGCTAACATGAGCCGTTCACCCCCGGAACGCGAAAGGTAGCTCCTTGCACGCAGAGCGACGACTGCACCAGGCCGCCCGGAGCGTGGAGCGCCGGCTTCCCTGGCGGGTCCGGCGGCTGGTCCGGCAGGCTCGGCGGCCCGAGGAGCGCCGGTCGTCGACGGTGACCGCGGTGGTCACGGCGTCCGGCGCCGACGCGGCGTGGCTCGGCTCGTGCCTCGACTCGCTGCGCGGTCAGTCCTACCGCAACCTCGAGATCCTGGTGATGCTGCACGGCGACGCCGCCGGCACCGCGCCGATCGCGCAGCAGCACGCTCAGGAGGACTGGCGCGTCCGCGTCGTAGGCGACGGGGGAGCGACCGCCGGCGCCGCGCGCAACCGCGGGGCGCGCCGCGCCCAGGGTCGCTACCTCTGCTTCGTGGAGGCGAAGGACGTGCTTCCGCCCGCGGGCATCCGCGCCCTGGTCGAGTCCCTGGACAGCACCGGCTCCGACCTGGCCATCGGCCGCGCGATCAGCCTGCCGATGCCCCGCAGCGTCGAGGCGGCACCCGACCCCGCGCACGACACCTACCGTCCGGCCACGACGCTCGGGGAGTTCCCGCTCGCGGTCGCCGACATGGGCACCGGCAACCGGCTCTTCCGGTCGTCGTTCTGGCGCACGGTCCGGTCTCGCCTTCGCCGAGCGGGAGACCGCCGGCCGGCGCCCGTTCGCCATCGACGTCTTCGTCGCGTCGGCGCGTTTCGACATGCTCCCCGAGGTCACCTACCACGAGATGACCCGCGGTCAGGGCGTCCCGTTCGGCACCATGGTCAACGCGATGACGGAGCTGCCGGCGTGGCTCGTCGACCAGCGGGCCACCTGGGAGACGCTCGAGGGCGTCGAGGCGTCGGCGGTCCGGGACGCGTGGGCCTACGTGGTCTGTGACGACTGGGCGATCCGGTTCCTCGACGACGCCGAGCGCGCCTCGGACGAGCAGTGGCAGGACCTCCGGGCGTTCCTGGTCTCGGTCGTGGACCTGATGGACCCCAGGATGTGGGCGCGGGTGCGCGCCGAGTGCAAGGTCAAGGTCTGGCTGGCCACCGCCGACCGGCGCCCCGAGCTCGAGGAGCTGCTCAGCCAGCGGTGGTTCGAGCTGGGCAACCGGCCGACCGAGGTCGTCGACGGCCAGGTGCGGGCGCTGCTGCCGCTGCACGACGACGCCGAGGTCGGCGTACCGGACTCCTGCTTCCTGATGTCGCCCGAGGAGACCGCACTGAGCTGTGTCCTGCGGTCCGTCCGCTGGGACGACGGCGTCTACGAGCTCGACCTGTTCACCTGGATCTCGTTCGTCGGGATGGGTGAGGAGGCCCCGCTGGTCGAGGTCGAGGCGGTCTGCGCGGCCACCGGCCGGCGCACTCGCCTGCCGGTGACCCAGTACGCCGACCCCGAGGTCACCGTGGTGGCCGGCCACCGCTACCAGGACTACTCCCACGGCGCCTGCACGGTGCGGCTCGACGCCTCCGCACTGGCCCGCGACGCGGCGCCACGACCGGACACGACCGACCGCGCCTTCGCGTTCCCCGACAGCCTGGCCGAGTGGTGGCTGGAGCTGCGCGTGGTGGCGCACGGCGTCGAGCGCCGCGGAGTGGTGACCCGGCGCGACGAGCGCGGCAGCGCCGGCATGCTGTTCGCGCCGGTCCTGGGCTCGCGCCACGAGAGCGAGCGACGCCTGCAGCTCGTGCCTGACTCCCGGGTCGGCGCGCGCCTGGTCAGCATGCCGCCGATGGCGGCGCGGCTCATGTCCGCGAAGGTCACCGGCCGCAGGGTTCGCGGCACGGTCGAGACGACCCTGGAGAACCCGGTCAGCGTCGTCGCGACGCGGGTCGACGGGGTCACCGCCAAGGGCAAGCTGACCCCTGCCGGCGAGGGCCGCTGGGAGTTCAGGCTCAAGCTCCCGGACGCGCCGGTCCCGGAGGGCGTCAACCCGCGCGTCTGGCGGTTCCGGCTGCTCGACCGCTCGCGCACCGAGCACCAGGTCGGCTTCGGCGAGCTCGGCTCCCCTGACCTGTGGCTCGGCGGCGGCCCCGAGAGCGACGTCGTGGTCGGCCGCACCGGTTCGGGGGCGTGCGAGCTCATCGAGTGCAACCGCACAGTGGTGCTGGACTCCCTCGCGATCGAGGAGGACCACTGGCGGGTCTCCGGGCACTGGCCGGGCCGGGTGCCCGCGCAGTGGCGCCCCCGCCTGCGCAACAAGCGCGTGGTGCTGCTGTCCGACGAGCCCTCGGTGGACGGCCAGCGGTTCGAGGCGACCATCCCCACGACCTTCGACGAGTGGGGACTGGGCACCTCGGGGCTTCCCTCGGGCTTCTACTTCCTCGACGTGCTCCAGGGACCCGAGGAGTCGGCGGTGCTGGCGCGCATGGTGCTCAGCCGCGAGGTCGCCGAGATCCTGCTCGTCAACGAGGAGCGCTCCGGCTTCCGGGCCAAGCGGGTGTGCCAAGGCCGCGAGACCGGCGTCCGGATCGCGCCGCCGCTGCACGCGGACGAGCGCGGACCGTTCGCCCAGAAGGCGCTCCAGGAGTGGTACCGCACCGCCGACCTCCCGCTCGACGAGCACGCGGTCTACCTGCAGTCCTACACGGGTGTGGCGGCGACCGACAGCCAGCGCGCGATCCACGCCGAGCTGCGCCGCTCCCGTCCGGACCTGACCGTCTACTGGGGCGTCGCCGACCATGCGACGCAGGTCCCCGAGGGCGGTGTCCCGGTCGTCATCCAGAGCCGCGAGTGGTACCGCGTGCTCGCGACGTCGCGCTACCTGTGCAACAACATCGACTTCGACCGCTGGTTCACCAAGCGGCCCGGCCAGCAGTTCCTCCAGACGTTCCACGGCTACCCGGCGAAGTCGATGGGGATCCGGCTGTGGAACGCCAAGCAGTTCACGCCGCGGCGGATCGCCGCCGAGCTGGCCCGCACGTCCGACGACTGGGACCTGATCCTCACCCCGACGCCCGAGATGGACGTCCACTACCGCACGGAGTACGCCTACGCCGGGCCGATCGAGTCCGCCGGCTACCCGCGCGACGACGTCCTGGTCGCGCCGGACGCCGAGGAGGCACGTCGGGCCGCGCGCGAACGTCTCGGGGTCAGCCCGGACGCGACCGTCGTCCTCTACGCGCCGACCTGGCGCGACGACCTGGCCACCAGCTACCGCTCGGCAGCGATCGTGCGGCACCTCGACCTCGAGTCGGCCACCGAGCGTCTCGGCGAGGAGTTCGTCTTCCTCATGCGGGGCCACCGCTTCCACGCTCGCGGGGCGCGCCGCAGCGGCCGCACCGCGCGGCTGATCGACGTCACCGACTACCCGGAGATCAACGACCTGATCCTGGCGTCGGACGCCGCGGTCCTGGACTACTCGTCGCTGCGCTTCGACTTCGCACTGACCGGGCGGCCGATGCTGTTCCTGGTGCCCGACCTGCACACCTACACCGGCGGCGTCCGCGGCTTCCTCTACCCGTTCGAGGAGAGTGCCCCCGGCCCGCTCATCGACGACGCGGAGGAGGTCGTCGACCGGCTCCGCGACCTCGACGGGGTCCGCACCGAGTTCGCCGACGCCTACGAGCAGTTCAACGCGCGGTTCAACTACCTGCAGGACGGCAAGGCCGCCGAGCGGGTCGTGAAGCGCTTCTTCAGCTGACCGCGCCGCTCACTCGTCGGTGAGGCGGCGCTCGACCTCGGCGAACGCCTCGTCGTCCTGGCCGCCCGCGAGCGGGTCGACGCGGCGCAGGTCGATGACGTGGCCGGTGCCGGAGGCGAGCATGGTCTCGAGCGAGGACCGGGCCACGACCTCCGACTCGAGCAGCGAGTCGGGCGGCTCGTGCCCGAACGCCTTCGTGCGCATCGGGGTGCCGGTGCGCTCGGGGTTCACGCAGTTGACCCGGACGTGGTCCGCGGCCCACTCCTCGGCCAGCGCCTGGGTGAGGTTGACCGTGGCCGCCTTCGCCGAGGAGTAGAGGCTGTAGCCGCTGCGGCCACGCGTGTAGGAGCTCGACGTGAACAGCAGCAGGCTGCCGCGCGTCTGGCGCAGGTAGGGGAACAGCTCCTGCGCGATCAGGATCGGCGCGATGTAGTTGATCTCGGTCGCGGTGTAGATCGTCTCCTCGCTCGCCTCGTCGAGGCGGCCGCGGGGGAGCACGCCGGCGGTGTTGACCACGAAGTCGATCGAGCCGAAGCGCTCCGCGGTCTCCCGGGCGGCCTTGGCGATGTCCTCACGCCGCTGCACGTTGGTGTTGGTGGTCGAGCGGCTGAACGTCGCCACGTTGGCGCCGTGCTTCTCGGCGAGCGTGGCGATGTCGGCGCCGATGCCGTAGCTGCCGCCGAACACCAGCACGGTCTTGCCCTTGATGCCCTCGAGGGAGCCGTCGGGGTGGCTCTCCTGTCCCGAGGAGCTGGTCAGCTGGAACAGCTTGTCGGCGATGTAGACGTCGATGGGCTCGGTGACCTTCATGTTGCGCTCCTCGCCGGCGACCACCCAGATGGGCTCCTCCGGCACGTAGCGCAGCACCACCGTGCAGTCGTCGGTGGCGACGAAGTTCTCGTCCTTCGACGCGCGGGCGTAGGCCTCCTTGATCACGGAGGCCTTGAACGCCTGCGGGGTCTGACCGCGTCGCAGGTTGGCGCGCGGCGGGATGTCCCGGATGGTGTTCTCGGCACCGACCTCGATGATCGTGTCGGCCGAGGGGATCGCCACGTCGACCGCCCGGTGGGTCTCGAGGGCCCGGAAGCAGTCGGTGATGATCCGCGGGCTGACCAGGGGCCGGACCGCGTCGTGGAGCAGGACGTTGCACTCCTCGGCGGGGAGCGCCGCCAGCGCGCGGAGCGTGGTGTCGTTGCGGGTGGCCGCGCCCTCGAGGATCTGCGAGACCTTGTCGTAGCTGCCCGACCGGACCAGCTCGCGCACCGCGTCGAGGTGGCCGGGAGCCATCATGATGATGATCTCGTCGACGTCGTCGTGGGAGTTGAGCACGCTGAGCGTGTGCTCCATGATCGGGCGCCCGGCGATCTTGATCAGCTGCTTGGGGATGTCCAGGCCGACGCGCGTGCCGACGCCTCCCGCCAGCAGGACCGCGACGTTCCTCAGCGACCTGGTCATGAACGTGTTCCCTTTCGTTGCAGCCGGTCGTTCCCGCGTGCGGGAACAATGGCAGAGTCTCCCACAGGCGACCTGGCTGGCATGATGAGGTCGCCCGTTGCCCGACGCCCCTCGAGAGGTGGGTCCGACCCTTGCCCGACCGCCGGCTGGTCCTCCACGTCGCCGCGGCCGACCTCGCGTCCGCCCGGCCTCCGGAGGTCGACGACCCCGAGGCCACCGTGGTCCTCGTGGTGCCGTCCCTGCTGCAGCTGCTCCAGGCCGGCTGGGTCGACGCTCTCGGCGCGCGGCGGTGGAGCACGTTCGAGGCCTGGCTGGACACCGCGCTCGGCGGCGGGGAGGGCGAGCGTCCCGGCTGGAGGTACGACGAGGTCGTCGCCGGCTGGGTCGACGACGTCGGGGCCGACCGGGTGCAGGTCGTCCTGGGCGACGCCGCCGGAACGGACGCCGCCGAGCCGCTGGGCCGCGCGCTGTCCTGGGCCGAGGTCGGCATGGTGGACGCGCTCGTGGCCGAGCTGGAGGCCCTCGACCTGGTGGGCCGCAACGCAGCCGAGATGGTGTGGAGCGGCATCGACCACCTGCGGCGCGCGGAGGCCGACGTACCCCTCGGGAGCAGCCCGCTCCCGCAGGCGCTGGAGGACCGGCTCGCCGTCACGGCCCGGACCCTGGCCGCCCGCCTCGACGCCACCGGCGTGCGGGTGACCGGCGACCGGTCCGCCCTGGACTGGCCGGACGGCAGCACCGACGTCGGCGGCGCCGTCGGGCTCGCCGAGGCGACCCGGCTGGCGATGGGTGCGCTGGAGCGGGTAGCCACCTGGGGACGCGAGGAGCCGGCATGACGAGCGCCGTCACCCCGCTGCCTCCCGGCACCCGCGTGCTGCACATCGGCCCGCACAAGACCGGCACCACCACGCTCCAGGCGGCCTTCCACCAGAGCCGGGAGGCCCTCGCGGCGCAGGGCGTGCACTACGCGGGCCGGCGCGCCCACTCCATGGCGGCCGCGATGGCGGCCGCGATGGACCTGTCGCTCCCGACCATGGCAGCGGCGCCGATCGAGCGCTGGGAGGAGCTGGTCGCGGAGGTGCACGCCTCGACCGCGGACCAGGTCGTCCTCAGCAGCGAGTTCTACGCCGACGCGTCACCCCAACGGATCGGCGCGATCGTCGACGCGCTCGGCCGGGAGCAGACCCACGTCGTCGTGACGCTGCGCGCGCTGCACCGCATCCTGCCGTCGCAGTGGCAGCAGTACATGCAGAACCGGTTCGTGATCTCCTACCCCGACTGGCTGCACGAGATGCTCCTCAACCCCGAGCAGACCGAGATCACGCCCAGCTTCTGGCGCCGGCACCGGCACGACCGGCTGATCCGCCGCTGGGTCGACGAGGTCGGCCCGGACCACCTCTCGGTCGTCGTCGTGGACGAGCGCGACAAGACCATGCTCACCTCCGCGTTCGAGCAGCTGCTCTCCGTCGCGCCGGGCACCCTGCAGTCGAAGGAGACCGCCAACCGGTCGCTGACCTTCCCCGAGGTCGAGATGCTCCGGGAGTTCAACCGGCAGTGGCGCGAGCGTGGCTGGGGCGAGGCCGACTACACGCGGCTGGTGCGCTTCGGCGCCGCACGCCACCTCCAGCAGCGCCGGCCGGACCCGGCCGAGGAGCGGCTGCTGACCCCGCAGTGGGCCGTCGACCGCGCGCTCGAGGTGCAGCGGGAGATGGTCGCGGAGATCGAGCGGACCGTCACCCGCGTGGTCGGCGACCTCGGCGCGCTCGCGGACCCGTCGCTGGTGAAGGACGTCGGGGAGAACCTCCCCGTGACCGAGGTGTCCGGCGACGTGGGGGCGCGGCTCGCCGCCGGTCTGGTCAAGGCCGTGACCGACGTGCCCCGCAAGGACGCCGGGGACAACCGGGTGGTCGGCGAGCTCGAGGCAGGGGCCCGGGCCCGCCCGCCCGGCGTCGTGCGCGAGCCCGGGCCGGCCGCGCCCGCCGCCAGGCCCGGGCTGCTCGCCCGGGTCCGGGCCCGCCTGGGCGGCGGGGCTCAGTAGCCGAACTGCCTGTAGTCGTCCTCGTAGAACTCGCGCACGCGCTTCTCGGTCTCGGGCGAGACCTGCACCTCTTCGCTGGGGATGCCCGACTGCTTCGCGCGGGCCATGTGGTGCGGGACCTCGGTGGCCAGGTCGAGCCCGAACCGCTCGCGCAGGTCGGCGGCCATCCGGTCCAGCCCGTCCTCGAGCTTGTAGACCACGGCGCCGGGGACGAGGAACTCGCTCTGCGGGCGCAGGTGGTTGTCGTGGCGGAACGGGTTGGTCTGGTACTTCCAGAACGCCTTCTCCGCCCAGGCGTCGACGAGCTCGCTGTCGGTGCGCAGGTCGTCGCGGTGCCGCATGGAGTACTCCGAACGGAACCGCGCCAGCGGGTCGCGCACGGTCATGAAGATGAGGTCGAACCGGTCGAGGTGGAACATCAGCTGCAGCATCTCGCCGTGCATGTGCTGAGGGGAGCAGCGGCGCAGCCAGTTGCCCGACTCGGGGCCGACCCTGCGGTCGAGGTACGCCGCTTTCCAGTCGCTGCCGAGGAACAGCCGCTCGACCGAGCTGCCCCCGGTCTTGGGCACGTGCACGAAGAGGACCCTCTTGCCGTCACGGCGGAACACGGGCACTGCGTGGCCTTCCTCTCGAACCGGCTTACTTGTCGACGTCGCCGACGACGAAGAACATCGATCCGAGGATAGAGACCATGTCGGCGACGACGCATCCGGTCAGCACCTCGGGGATCACCGCGATGTTGTTGAACGAGGCGCTGCGCAGCTTGAGCCGCCACGGCGTCTTCTCGCCGCGGGAGACCAGGTAGTAGCCGTTGATGCCGAGCGGGTTCTCGGTCCAGGCGTAGGTCGACCCCTCGGGCGCCTTGAGGATCTTGGGCAGCCGCACGTTGATCGGTCCGCGCTCGAGCGACCGCAGCCGGTCGATGCAGGCCTCGACGAGGTCCAGCGACACCTGCACCTGGTCGAGCAGCAGGCCGAACCGCGCGTAGCAGTCGCCCTCGTCGGCGGTCATCACCTGCATCACCCCGTCGGCGACCAGGTCGCCGTAGGCCAGGTAGGGCTCGTCGCGGCGCAGGTCGAAGTCCACTCCGGACGCGCGGGCGATGGGCCCGGAGACGCCGTACGCGTCGATCAGCTCGCGCGACAGCACGCCCACCCCGCGGGTGCGTGCCCGGAAGATCTCGTTGCCGAAGATCAGGTCCTCGATCTGCGGGACCCGGGAGCGTACGGCGGCCGCCGCGGCGCCGGCCCGGTCGAGCCAGCCGGCCGGGATGTCCTCCTTGAGGCCGCCCACCCGGTTGAACATGTAGTGCATCCGGCCGCCGGAGATCTCCTCCATCACCGCCTGGAGGGTCTCGCGCTCGCGGAACGCGTAGAACATCGGGGTGATCGCCCCGAGCTCGATCGGGTAGGAGCCGAGGAACATCAGGTGGTTGAGCACCCGGTTGAGCTCGGCGAGCAGGGTGCGCAGCCACACCGCTCGCTGCGGCACCTCCATGCCGAGCATGCGCTCGACGGCGAGGACCACGCCGAGCTCGTTGGAGAAGGCGGAGAGCCAGTCGTGCCGGTTGGCGAGCACGATGATCTGCCGGTAGTCGCGGACCTCGAACAGCTTCTCGACCCCGCGGTGCATGTAGCCCACGATCGGCTCGCAGTCGACGATGCGCTCGCCGTCGAGGGTGAGCCGGAGCCGGAGCACGCCGTGGGTCGCCGGGTGCTGGGGGCCGATGTTGAGCACCATGTCCGTGGTGGCCAGGCCCGGCCCGCCGCCGCGCTCGTGCCCGGCCAGGGAGGTGTCGAAGCCCGCCGCACCGCTTCCGATGCCGACGACCACCTGCTCCCGCCTGTCCGGACTCACGGCGCCATCCTTGCACGTACGCTCGGCGGCGTGGACGACCTCTTCGCACCGCCCGGCACGGCGTGGCAGCGCGTGTCCCCGGCGTTGGCCAGGATGCGGCGCACGGTGCTGGCCGCGGTCACGGCGGTGGTGCTCCTCGCCGGACTGGTCGCGGCGCTGCTGCTCGACGTGGTCGTGTGGCTGGTCGCTCTCGGCGTCGTGGCCCTGCTCGTGCTCGCCACCTTCGGCTGGGTGCTCGTCGGTCGCAACGCGCGCCGGTGGGGCTACGCCGAGCGCGGCGAGGACCTCTACATCACCCGGGGCGCGTTCTACCGCCGGCTGGTCGTGGTGCCCTACGGCCGGATGCAGTACGTCGACGTCCAGGCGGGCCCCCTCGACCGGGCCTACGGCATCGCCCGGATCCAGCTGCACACGGCGAGCCCGGGCACCAGCGCGCACATCCCCGGCCTGCCGGCGGACGAGGCGGCCCGGCTCCGCGACCGCCTCACCTCGCTCGGTGAGGCGCAGGCGGCGGGGCTGTGACCGAGCCCGCGCACCCGTTCCGCCGGCTGTCGCCGTTGACGCCGCTGGTGCGCGGCGCGGTCTTCCTGGTGGCGGCGGTCCTGGCGTCCTGGGACGACATGCTCAGCGGCGAGGTCGGGCCCATCGGGCTGATCCTGCTGGGCGTCCTGGGTGCCGGCACCGTCTACGGCTACGCGTCGTGGGTGCGCACGAAGTACTGGGTGGAGGCCGACGAGCTGCGCGTCGACACGGGCGTGATCTCCCACCAGTCCCGGCGGATCCGGATCGACCGGCTCCAGGGCATCGACATCGTGCAGCCGTTCGTGGCCCGGCTGCTCGGCCTGGCCGAGCTGAAGATGGACGTGGCCGGCGGCGACCGCGAGGGGTCGCTGGCGTTCCTGCCGCTGGTGGAGGCGCAGCAGCTGCGCGAGCTGCTGCTCGCCCGGCGCGACGCCGTACGGCGCTCGACCGTGACCGACGACCGCGACCGCGACCTCGGCCGAGGCCGCCGGCGAGGACACGACGCCGACCTTGCCGGACTGGGCCCCGCCCGACCACGACATCGCGGCCCTGGACCTGCGCACGCTGCTGCTCAGCATGCTGCTGAGCTTCGACACCCTGAGCGTGGTGGTCGGCGGCGTCGTCTTCGTCGTCCTCGGACTGGTCACCGGCGGGGCCCTGCTCGTCCCCGTCGTCCCCGTGCTGGGCGGCATCGCCCTGGTGCAGATGCGCAAGGTCTCGGCGTTCTACGGGTTCACCGTGGCGCAGACCTCCGCCGGGCTCCAGGTGCGTCGCGGCCTGCTGGAGCGCAGCACGCAGACCATCGCGCTGGCCCGGGTGCAGGGCGTCGTGGTCAGCGAGCCGCTGCTGTGGCGGCGGCTGGGCTGGGCGCGGCTCGACGTGTCGGTGGCGGGCTACGGGAACGCCGACGACTCCGAGGGGCGGCCCGCCGCGACCACGGTGATGCCGGTGGCGCCGCGGGCGCTGGTGATGGACCTGGCCCGGCACCTGCTGCGCGCGGACGACGACGTCGCCGCCGACCCCGACGCGCTCACCCTGACGCCGCCGCCGCGGAACGCGCGCTGGCTCGACCCGGTGTCGCGGCGGTTCCGGGCGGCGGGCATCGGCCCGGACCTGGTGGCCTCCCGGGAGGGCTGGCTCACCCGGCGCACCCACGTGGTCCGCCATGCCCGGGTGCAGTCGCTGCGGCTGAGCCAGGGCGTCGTGCAACGGCGGCTCGGCCTGGCCGACCTCCACGTGGACAGCCCGCCCGGACCGGTGCGGGTGCGCGCGCGGCACCGGCCGGTCGTCGAGGCGCGTGCCCTGCTGGAGCAGGAGAGCGCCCTCGCGCGGGAGGCCCGGGCGCTCAGCCGCTGACGCTTCGGGCGGTTTGGCAGGGTTGGGCCATGAGCCCGGCGCCCCGCACCCTCGCCCGCACCTGGCCCCTCGTCGCGCCCGTGGTGGCGCTCGTCGCCCTGGTGACGACCTGGGGCCGCGACGTCGGGCCCGGGGTCGTGGCGCTGGTGGCCGTCCTCCTCGCGGGTGCCGTGCTGGCCGCCGTGCACCACGCCGAGGTGATCGCCCACCGGGTCGGCGAGCCCTTCGGGTCCCTGGTGCTGGCGGTGGCGGTGACCGTGATCGAGGTGGCGCTGATCCTGACCCTGATGGTCTCGGGCGGCCACAAGGCCGAGACGCTGGCGCGGGACACCGTGTTCGCCGCCGCGATGATCACGATGAACGGCGTGGTCGGGCTCTCGCTGCTGGTCGGGGCGCTGCGGCACGGCGTACCGCGGTTCAACGCCGAGGGCACCGGCTCGGCGCTGGCGACGCTGGTGGCGCTGGCGACGCTCAGCCTCGTGCTCCCGACGTTCACCACGAGCGCCTCGGGGTCCCAGTTCTCGCCCCCGCAGCTGGTCTTCGCCGGCGTCTGCTCCCTGGGGCTGTGGGTGACGTTCGTGCTCACCCAGACCGGCCGGCACCGCGACTTCTTCCTCCCCGTGGTCGAGGAGGGGACCGGAGCCGACGAGGACGGTCACGCGGCACCGCCCAGCGGACGCACCGCGCTGGTCAGCCTGGGCCTGCTCGTCGTGGCCCTCGCGGCGGTGGTCGGTCTCGCCAAGGTGGAGTCGCCGGCGATCGAGGCCGGAGTCGAGGCGGTGGGGTTCCCGCCGTCGTTCGTCGGTGTCGTGATCGCGCTGCTGGTGCTGGCGCCGGAGACGATGGCCTCGGTGCGTGCGGCCCGGCGGGACCTGATGCAGACCAGCCTCAACCTGGCCTACGGCTCGGCGATGGCGAGCATCGGCCTGACCGTTCCCGCGATCGCCGTCGCCTCGATCTGGCTGGACGGCCCGCTGGTCCTCGGGCTCGGGCCGGTGCAGATGGTCCTGCTGCTGCTCACCGTGCTGGTCAGCGTGCTGACGATCGTGCCGGGCCGGGCGACCCGGCTCGAGGGTGCCGTCCACCTGGTGCTCTTCGCGGCGTTCGTGTTCTTGTCGATCAGCCCGTGAGCGGGTGGCGTACGTCGCCCACCGTGGTCACGACCCAGTGGAAGTCGCCGAGCCCGCCCTCCGCGGTGAGCTCCGCGGCCTCCGTCGCCGCGGACAGCGCGGCCACGTAGCCGGCCGGGTCCGTGGTCGCGAGCCCGAGGTCGGGCCGGGCACCCGAGACGCCGAGCCGGCGCAGCGCCTCCCGCTGGCGCAGCAGGGTGCCGCCCACCCGGTCGGCGACGGCGTCGACCGCCACGTGAGCGGTGACGTCGCGCGACCCGTCCGGGAGCAGGTCGACCTCCGCGCCGTCGCGGTAGGACCGCAGCGACCCGAACGGCGGGCGGTCCGCGCGGGTGTGCCCGTAGTCGACCGCCACCGCGATGCCGCGCGTGACCCGACCGACCACCTCGGCCCAGGCGGCGTCCCGGGTCGAGCCGACCTCGGCCCGGGTGCCCGGCTCGCCGGCGGTCAGCGGCCACCAGGTGTCGCACCACGCCGTGAGGGAGGCTGCCACCGTGGAGTGGGCCAGCGGCTGACCGGTCGACTCCACGCCGGTGCCCGGCTCGACGTGCAGGACCCGCCGCTCGCCCCCGGGCGCCACCTCGACCACGTGGCAGGGGATGTTGTCGAGCCACTCGTTGGCGATGACGAGCCCCTCGACCGACTCGGGCAGCGCAGTGGTCCAGGCGATCGCGTCGGGCAGGTCCGCGGGCCGCGGGGCGATCTCCACCCCGAGCAGGTCCAGGTCCGGGTCCAGGGCGTGCATGGCGACGAGCAGCTCGCCGCGGCCGGCCCCGATGTCGACGACCGTGTCCAGTCCGGCGTCGCGGACCAGCCGGACCAGCGCCCGGGCGAACAGGGGTGAGGCGTGCACGGAGGTGCGGAAGTGGGCGATCGGCGACTCCCGGCGGAAGAACCCGTCGGCGCCGTACAACGCCTCGTCCCACGCGGCCTTCCACGTCGGCGCCGAGGTCGGCGGCGGTACGGCGGGCATCCCGAGGGAGGTGCTGGTCATGCGAGCCAGGTTACGGGGCGCGCGGACGGGGTATCCCTGTGACGGAGCCCACCCGCCGCTGCGGTTCCACGGCGCTCGGGCCGTGCGTACGCTTGAGGCGCACACACATGAGCAAACCGTCCGGTACCCGTCAGGGACTGGAACGAAAGGCCCAGATGATGCAGAGCTCGAAGACCCGTATCGGGGTGGTCGGCGCCGGTCGTGTCGGTGCCGTCCTGGCCGCCGCACTCCGCGCCGCAGGTCACGACGTCGTGGCCGTCGCCGGTGAGTCGCCCGCCTCCCGCACCCGCATCGAGACGCTTCTCCCCGGCGTCCGCGTGGACAAGCCCAGCGCCGTCGCGCGGGCCTGCGACCTGCTGCTGCTCACCGTCCCCGACGACATGCTCGGCAACGTCGTCACCATGCTCTCGGCCAGCGGCGCGATCCGCGCGGGCCAGCGCGTCGTCCACACCTCCGGCAAGCACGGGCTCGCCGTCCTCCAGCCCGCCGCGGACCTCGGCGCGGAGGTGCTCGCGATGCACCCCGCGATGACGTTCACCGGCACCGACGTCGACCTCGGCCGGCTCGCCGGCTGCGTCTACGGCGTCACCGCCACCCTCGACACCCACCAGCTCGCCCGCGACCTCGTCGCCGACCTCGGCGGCACCATCGTCTGGGTCCCCGAGGACCGCCGCACGCTCTACCACGCCGGGCTCGCGCACGGCGCGAACCACCTGGTCACCCTGGTCACCCAGGCCATGGACCTGCTGCGCGCCTCCGGGGCCGAGGACCCGGCCGCCACCCTCCGGCCGCTGCTCAACGCCGCCCTCGACAACGCGCTGTCCTACGGCAGCGCCGCGCTCACCGGCCCGGTCGTCCGCGGCGACGTCGAGACGGTCCGCGCCCACCTCGCCGACATCGCGACGAGCTCGCCCGAGACGCTCGAGTCCTACGTCGTGATGGCCCGCGCCACCGCCAACCGCGCGGTCCTCGACGGCCGGCTGCTGCCGATCCGTGCCGCCAAGCTCGTCGGCATCCTCAACGACGCCCTGGTCAGGTCCGACGCATGAGCACCCCACGACGCTGCTCGCTCCGCTCGCACCGCCGCGGGGACCCCGCATGAGCAGTAGCCCACTGGTCGCCTCGACCAGGGAGGAGCTGGCCGCTGCGCTGAAGGGCGTGCGCGCGGCCGGCGGACGCGTCGGCTTCGTGCCGACCATGGGTGCGCTCCACGCGGGCCACGCGTCGCTGATGGCCGAGGCCCGCTCCCGGCTGGCCCCCGGCGACGCCCTCGTGGTCTCGATCTTCGTCAACCCGATGCAGTTCGGCGCCGGCGAGGACCTCGACCGCTACCCGCGCACCTTCGACGCCGACCTCGAGGTCTGCGCGGCCCAGGACGTCGACGTCGTGTTCGCGCCGTCGGTGGACGAGGTCTACCCCGGGGGCGAGCCGCAGGTCACCGTCGAGCCCGGTCCGCTGGCGTCCGTGTTCGAGGGCGCCGTGCGGCCCACCCACTTCCGCGGGGTGCTCACCGTGGTGGCGAAGCTGTTCGGCCTGGTGCAGCCCGACCTCGCGGTCTTCGGCCAGAAGGACTACCAGCAGCTCGTGCTCATCCGCCGGATGGTCGCCGACCTCTGCATGCCCGTCGACGTCGTCGGCGCCCCGACGGTCCGCGAGGACGGCGGTCTCGCGCTGTCCTCGCGCAACAAGTACCTCTCCGGCGACGACCGCGTCACCGCGCTCGCCCTGTCCGCGGCGCTCCGAGCGGCCGTGGACGCGGCGGCGGAGGGGGGCGACCGCGCGCTCGCCGCCGCGCGCGACGTACTGGACCACACGCCGGGGGTCGACGTCGACTACCTCGCGCTCACCGCGCCGGACCTCGGGCCGGCACCCGCCGTCGGGGAGGCCCGGCTGCTCGTCGCCGCGCGCGTCGGCTCCACCCGCCTGATCGACAACCTGCCGTTGCACCTAGGAGGCAGCTGATGCTGCGCACGATGATGACCAGCAAGATCCACCGCGCCACGGTGACGCAGGCCGACCTGCACTACGTCGGCTCCGTGACGGTCGACGAGGACCTCCTCGACGCGGCCGACCTGCTGCCCGGCGAGCAGGTGCACATCGTGGACGTCACCAACGGTGCCCGGCTGGAGACCTACACGATCGCCGGCGAGCGCGGCTCCGGCGTGATCGGCATCAACGGCGCCGCCGCACGGCTCGTCCAGCCGGGCGACATCGTCATCCTGATCGCCTACGGGCAGATGGAGACCGCAGAGGCGAAGGAGTTCCAGCCGCACGTGGTCTTCGTCGACGCGGACAACAAGGTGATCGGCACGGGCAGCGACCCGGCCGAGGCGCTGCCCGGCACCGGGCTGGTGCGAGGCGACTCCCTGGCCGGAGCCCGCTAGATTCCTGGGGTGAGCACCCTTCCCGCCCGACTCCTGACCCCCGGCCCCGGCTGGTCGACGTACGCCGACGTGGTCGTCATCGGGTCCGGCATCGCCGGGCTGACCGCCGCCCTGCAGGCCCGCAAGGTCGGCTCGGTCATGGTGGTCACCAAGGACCTCCTCTCGGCCGGATCCACGCAGTGGGCCCAGGGCGGGATCGCCGCCGCGCTCGGCCCCGGGGACACCCCGGAGCAGCACCTGCACGACACCCTCGTCGCGGGAGCCGGGCTGTGCGACGAGGCGGCCGTGCGGACGCTCGTCACCGAGGGCCCCGACGCGGTCCGTGAGCTGATCGCGCTCGGCACCCAGTTCGACCACACCGCGGCCGGCGAGCTGTCGCTGACCCGGGAGGGCGGCCACCTGCGCGACCGGATCGCCCACGCCGGGGGCGACGCCACCGGCGCGGAGATCCAGCGCGCGCTCGTCGCCGCCGTGCACGCCGCGCCCGACATCGAGGTCACCGAGCACGCGCTGGTCCTCGACCTGGTGCCGGGAACGGACGGCGGAGTCGCCGGCGTGACGCTGCACGTCATGGGTGAGGGGCAGCCCAACGGCGTCGGCGCCGTCCTGTGCCGCGCGGTGGTCCTCGCCAGCGGCGGGCTCGGCCAGATCTACTCCGCGACGACGAACCCGTCGGTCTCCACCGGCGACGGGATGGCGCTGGCGCTCCGGGCGGGGGCCGTCCTGCGCGACCTGGAGTTCGTGCAGTTCCACCCGACGGTGATGTGGCTCGGCCTCGAGTCGAAGGGCCAGCAGCCGCTGATCTCCGAGGCGGTGCGCGGCGAGGGTGCGTTCCTGGTCGACCACGACGGCGTCCGGTTCATGCAGGGCCAGCACGAGCTGGCCGACCTGGCTCCGCGCGACGTGGTCGCGAAGGCGATCATGCGCCGCATGCGCGAGACCGGCACCGACCACATGTGGCTGGACGCGCGCCACTTCGGCGCCCAGAAGTGGGAGACCACGGTTCCCGACGATCCTCGCCACCTGCCGCTCCCACGGCGTCGACCCGGTGACCGACCTGATCCCCGTCGCGCCGGCCTGCCACTACGCCTCCGGCGGCGTCGCCACCGACCTGCACGGCCAGTCCTCGATCCCCGGGCTGTTCGCCTGCGGCGAGGTCGCCTGCTCCGGGGTGCACGGCGCCAACCGGCTCGCGTCCAACTCGCTGCTCGAGGGCCTGGTGTTCTCGCGGCGCATCGCGGCCCGGCTCGCCGAGGGCCTGCCGGCGCGCCAGCAGCCGGCCGAGGACCTGCGCCCCGAGGGACTCGTGCCCGGTGAGGAGCGCGGCACCATCCAGGCCGTGATGACCGAGCGGGCCGGGGTGCTCCGCTCGCAGGCCGGCCTCGTCGGCGGGATCGCCGCCCTCGACACGGTGGCCGGCGAGGCCGGCGACCAGGCCGGCGTACCTGCGTGGGAGACCACCAACCTGCTCACCGTCAGCCGGGCGCTGGTCGAGGCCGCGCTGCTGCGCGAGGAGACCCGCGGGTCGCACTGGCGCGAGGACCACCCCGACCGGGACGACGCCGACTGGGCGGTGCACATCGACGTGACGCTCGTCGACGGCGTGCCGCGGCTGGCCACGACCCCCCTTCGCCAGCCCGAGACCGCAGGAGAGCCCGCGTGACCGCCCCCTTCGCCGACGTCCCGGCCGCACTGGTCAGCCTGATCGCCGGCACCGGCCTCGACCCGCGCCTGGTCTACGAGCACGTCGTCGCGGCCGTCGCGGAGGACCTGCCCGGCGAGGACGTCACCAGCGTCGCGACCATCGACCCCGCGGCGGTGGCGACGGCCGACCTGGTGGCCCGCGCCGACGGCGTCGTGGCCGGTCTCGACGTCGCGGAGCTGGTCTTCCGCGTCGTCGACGGGACCCACCCTCGAGCTGCGCCGGCACGTCGAGGACGGCGCGGCGGTCGTGCGCGGCGACGTGCTGATGACGGTCACCGGCCCCGTCGTCGAGCTGCTGACCGCGGAGCGCACCGCGCTCAACTACCTGTGCCACCTCTCCGGGGTCGCCACCGCGACGCGGCGCTGGGTCGACGCGCTTGCGGGCACCGGCGCGAAGGTGCGGGACACCCGCAAGACCACCCCGCACTTCCGGGCCCTGGAGAAGTACGCCGTCCGCTGCGGCGGCGGGGTGAACCACCGGGCCACGCTGTCCGACCAGGCGCTGATCAAGGACAACCACGTGCTCGCGGCCGGCGGCGTCGTGCCCGCCTACGAGGCGGTCCGCAGCCGCTACCCCGACCTCCCCGTCCAGGTGGAGGTGACCACGCTCGACCAGCTCCGCGAGCTGCTCGAGGTGGGGGCCGAGCAGATCCTGCTCGACAACATGACGACCGGCCAGATGGCCGAGGCCGCGCGGGTCGCGGCCGGCCGCGCGAAGCTCGAGGCGTCCGGCGGGCTCACCCTGGACCGGGCCCGGGAGGTGGCCGGGACCGGCGTCGACTTCATCGCGGTCGGCGCGCTGACCCACTCGGCGCCCGTGCTCGACGTCGCGATGGACCTGCGGCCCGCCGGGGAAGCCGAGCCGGCGTGATGCTCCTCTGCGCCGACATCGGCAACAGCCACACCACGCTCGGGCTGGTCGAGGACGGCGACGTCGTCGACCACTGGCGGGTCGCCACCGACGAGCGCCGCACCGCCGACGAGTGGGGCGTGCTGCTCAAGGGGCTGCTGTCCGACTCCCCGGTGTCCGCGCCGATCGTGGGCGTCGCCGTCTGCTCCACCGTGCCCTCGGTGCTCCACGAGTGGCGCGACATGCTGCGGCAGTACTACGGCGACACCCACCACGTGGTCGTCGAGCCGGGCGTGAAGACCGGCGTACCGGTGCTCATGGACAACCCGCGCGAGGTCGGCTCCGACCGGATCGTCAACGCGCTCGCGGCCGCGCAGCTCTACGACGGTCCCTCGATCGTGGTCGACTTCGGCACCGCCACCACCTTCGACGTGGTGAGCGCCAAGGGGGAGTACGTCGGCGGCGCGATCTCGCCGGGCATCGACATCTCGCTCGAGGCGCTCGGCCGGCGCGGCGCGCAGCTGCGCAAGGTCGAGCTGCTCCGGCCCCGGAGCGTGATCGCCAAGAACACCGTCGAGGCGCTGCAGTCGGGGATCCTCTACGGCTTCGCCAGCCAGGTCGACGGGATCGTCGGCCGGATGCTCGACGAGCTCGGGCTCGAGCCCGGCCAGGCCAACGTGGTCGCGACCGGCGGCCTGGCCCCGCTGGTGGTCGAGGAGTGCGCCGTCTTCACCGACCACCAGCCCTGGCTGACGTTGCTGGGCCTGGAGATCGTCTACAAGCGCAACACCTGAGCGACGCGCGCTCGGTGCGACCACCTAGGCTTGGGGGCTATGAGCGACCAGCCCCGAAGCCCCGAAGCCGTGGAGGACGACCTCCCCGAGCAGATGCGGGTGCGCCGGGACAAGCGCGAGCGCCTGATCGCCTCCGGGGTGGCGGCCTACCCCGTCACCGTCGAGCGCACCCACACGCTCGCCGCAGATCCGGGCGAAGTACGACGGTCCGCTCGAGCGCGGTGAGCTCGAGCCCGACACCCACACCGGCGAGCAGGTCGCGGTCGTCGGCCGGGTGATCTTCCTGCGCAACACCGGCAAGCTCTGCTTCGTCCGGCTGCGCGAGGGCGACGGCACCGAGCTCCAGGTGATGCTCTCGCTCGCCGACGTCGGCGAGGAGTCCCTCGCGGACTTCAAGGCGACGGTCGACCTCGGCGACCTGCTGGCCGTCAAGGGCGAGGTGATCACCAGCCGCCGCGGGGAGCTGTCGGTCCAGGCGCGCGCCTGGTCGATGGCGGCCAAGACGCTGCGCCCGCTGCCCAACGAGCACAAGCCGCTCTCCGACGAGGCGCGCGTCCGGCTGCGCTACGTCGACATGATCGTCCGGCCGGAGCCCCGCGCGATGGTGCGCGCGAAGGCCGCCGTGCTCAAGGCGCTGCGCGCCACCCTCGACGACCTCGGCTACATCGAGGTCGAGACCCCGATCCTCCAGCTCACCAACGGCGGCGCGGCGGCCCGGCCGTTCCGCACGCACCTCAACGCGCTCGACCAGGAGATGCTGCTGCGCATCGCGCTCGAGCTCGACCTGAAGAAGGCGATGATCGGCGGCGTCGACAGGGTCTACGAGATCGGCCGCACGTTCCGCAACGAGGGCCTCGACTCCACGCACGCGGCGGAGTTCTCGATGCTCGAGGCCTACGAGGCCTACGGCGACCAGCACACGATGATCGCGCTGGCCAAGGACATGGTGCGCAACGCCCACCGGGCGCTCGGCAGCCCCCGGATCACCGCCCGCGACGGCAGCGTCATCGACCTCGAGGGCGAGTGGCGCGAGGCGCCGATCCACGAGCTCGTCTCCGAGGCGCTCGGCGCGAAGGTCGACGAGCACACCGACGCCGAGACGCTGCGCGGTCACGCCGACAAGCACGACGTCGAGCTGCAGGACTCGTGGGGCGCCCCCGAGATCGTCGTGGAGCTGTTCGAGCAGCTCGTCGAGGACTCGCTGATCCAGCCGACATTCGTGATGGACTACCCCGCGGCCGTCAAGCCGCTGGCCAAGCCGCACCGTGACGCCCCCGAGCTCAACGAGGCGTGGGACCTGATCATCAACGGTGTCGAGCTGGGCGCGGCCTACTCCGAGCTCAACGACCCGGTCATCCAGCGCGAGCGGCTCGTGCAGCAGTCGCTGATGGCGGCGCAGGGCGACCCGGAGGCGATGGACCTCGACGAGGCGTTCCTCAAGGCGATGGAGTACGGCATGCCGCCCGCCGGCGGAATCGGCATCGGCGTCGACCGTCTCATCATGCTGCTGACCGGGACCGGAATCCGCGAGACGATCCTCTTCCCGCTGCTTCGCCCGGAGTAGCCAAACGGTCGACGCACGAATGCCCGGGGAGGGCACAATTTGGCTCATCGCGACCACCTTCGACCTCGCCGAGCACGTATCCGACGCGATCACGTCGGGTCCCGGCGGCGCCGGGCCCCGCGAGATCTTGGGAAAGCTGCAATTACGGGACCGAATTCAGGCCGTCGTATTCGCTTATGAGAATGGTCTCGTGATTCGCGGCGAATAGCCCCGATCCTGTGCGCTAATCTTCAAATTGTTCGCAGGAGTCCGCCGGTAATTCACCGGCATTCGGAGAGGCCGAATTCATGGCACAGCGCGTCAATGTGGTTCTCGTCGACGACCTCGACGGCGGCGACGCCGCGGAGACCGTCTCGTTCGCACTCGACGGGGTGGACTACGAGATCGACCTCAGCGAGAAGCACGCCGGGGAGCTGCGCAACGCGCTGTCCCTCTACATCGGCCACGGCCGGCGCACCGGCGGTCGCCGTCGCAAGTCGCCCGCCGGCGGCACCCGACGGCCGCCGGCCGCGACGGCCGGGCCGTCCGCCGTCGGAGATCCGGGCGTGGGCGCGGGAGAACGGCTGGGAGGTCCCCGAGCGGGGCCGCGTCGCCGCCGAGGTGCGCGAGGCGTACGCCGCCGCGCACTGACCTGACGCTCCGCTCCCGCTCGGGACGGCCTTGTTCGCTGTCGGCGAAGGCGTTACCGAGCCCGTTTCGGAACACGTAGGGTGGTCGCGGGGTTGACCACCTTGTGCCGTCAGGACCGGTGCATCGGGGCCAAAGACATCCCCGAACGTGCAGGACTAGAGTTTCAATCCACGGGCACGTGAGACGGCTGCGCCATACCCGGACGCAGCCTGGCAAGGAGCGATGAGACATGTTCGAGCGGTTCACAGACCGAGCCCGCAGGGTGGTCGTCCTGGCGCAGGAAGAAGCCCGGATGCTCAGCCACAACTACATCGGCACCGAGCACATCCTCCTCGGCCTGATCCACGAGGGTGAGGGCGTCGCCGCGAAGGCGCTCGAGAGCCTGGGCATCTCGCTCGAGGCAGTGCGCGCCCAGGTCGAGGAGATCATCGGCCAGGGCCAGCAGGCGCCGAGCGGGCACATCCCGTTCACCCCGCGCGCCAAGAAGGTCCTCGAGCTGTCGCTCCGCGAGGCCCTGCAGCTCGGCCACAACTACATCGGCACCGAGCACATCCTGCTCGGCCTGATCCGTGAGGGCGAGGGCGTCGCCGCCCAGGTGCTGGTCAAGCTCGGCGCCGACCTCAACCGGGTCCGCCAGCAGGTCATCCAGCTGCTCTCCGGCTTCCAGGGCAAGGAGACCGCCACCGCCGGTGCCCCCCAGGAAGGCGCTCCGTCCTCCTCGCTGGTCCTCGACCAGTTCGGCCGCAACTACACGCAGGCCGCACGTGAGGGGAAGCTCGACCCGGTCATCGGGCGCGAGAAGGAGATCGAGCGCGTGATGCAGGTGCTCTCGCGCCGCACCAAGAACAACCCGGTCCTCATCGGCGAGCCCGGCGTCGGCAAGACCGCCTGCGTCGAGGGCCTCGCCCAGGCGATCGTCCGCGGCGACGTCCCGGAGACGCTCAAGGACAAGCAGATCTACAGCCTCGACCTGGGCTCGCTGGTCGCCGGCTCGCGCTACCGCGGTGACTTCGAGGAGCGCCTGAAGAAGGTGCTCAAGGAGATCAAGACCCGCGGCGACATCATCTTGTTCATCGACGAGCTGCACACGCTCGTCGGTGCGGGCGCGGCCGAGGGCGCGATCGACGCGGCCTCGATCCTCAAGCCGATGCTCGCCCGCGGTGAGCTGCAGACCATCGGTGCGACCACGCTCGACGAGTACCGCAAGCACCTCGAGAAGGACGCAGCGCTCGAGCGGCGCTTCCAGCCGATCCAGGTGGCGGAGCCGACCATCGCGCACACCATCGAGATCCTCAAGGGCCTGCGCGACCGCTACGAGGCGCACCACCGGGTGACGATCACCGACGAGGCGCTGGTGGCCGCGGCCACGCTGGCCGACCGCTACGTCTCCGACCGCTTCCTGCCCGACAAGGCGATCGACCTGATCGACGAGGCGGGCTCGCGGCTGCGCATCCGCCGGATGACCGCGCCGCCGGACCTGCGGGAGTTCGACGACAAGATCGCCGACGTGCGTCGCCGCAAGGAGAGCGCGATCGACAGCCAGGACTTCGAGCTGGCCGCGTCGCTGCGTGACGAGGAGAAGAAGCTGATCCTCGCCAAGGGCGAGCGCGAGAAGCAGTGGAAGGCCGGCGACATGGACGTCGTCGCGGAGGTCGACGAGGAGCTCATCGCCGAGGTCCTCGCGGTCGCCACCGGCATCCCGATCGTGAAGCTGTCCGAGGAGGAGTCGACCCGGCTGCTCAAGATGGAGGACGAGCTGCACAAGCGCGTCATCGGGCAGGAGGAGGCCGTCAAGGCGCTCAGCCGCGCGATCCGTCGTACCCGTGCGGGCCTCAAGGACCCGAAGCGTCCCGGCGGCTCGTTCATCTTCGCCGGTCCGTCCGGTGTCGGTAAGACCTGGCTGTCCAAGACGCTCGCCGAGTTCCTCTTCGGCGACGAGGACGCGCTGATCCAGCTCGACATGAGCGAGTTCAGCGAGAAGCACACCGTGTCGCGGCTGTTCGGCTCGCCTCCCGGCTACGTCGGCTACGAGGAGGGCGGCCAGCTCACCGAGAAGGTGCGCCGCAAGCCGTTCTCCGTGGTGCTGTTCGACGAGGTCGAGAAGGCCCACCCGGACATCTTCAACTCGCTGCTGCAGATCCTGGAGGAAGGTCGCCTGACCGACTCGCAGGGCCGGGTCGTCGACTTCAAGAACACGGTCATCATCATGACCACGAACCTCGGCACCCGCGACATCAGCAAGGGCGTCAACCTCGGCTTCCAGCAGGGCAGCGACGTGCAGGGTTCCTACGACCGGATGAAGCAGAAGGTGTCGGAGGAGCTCAAGCAGCACTTCCGCCCCGAGTTCCTCAACCGCGTCGACGAGATCGTCGTGTTCCCGCCGCTGACGCAGGAGCAGATCATCTCGATGGTCGACAACATGATCGCCGGCGTGGAGCTGCGCCTGAAGGACCGCGACATGTCGATCGAGCTGACCCAGAACGCCAAGGACCTGCTGGCCCGCCGCGGGTTCGACCCGGTGCTCGGCGCGCGTCCGCTGCGTCGCACGGTCCAGCGCGAGATCGAGGACACCCTCGCGGAGAAGATGCTCTACGGCGAGGTCGGTCCCGGCCAGATCGTGCTGGTCGACGTCGACCCGGGCGAGGGCCCGGCGACGCGACGCCGACGTTCACCTTCAAGGGCAACCCGAAGAGCGAGCTCCCGGACCTGCCGCCGATCGAGGAGCCCGCCTCGACCGGCGACTCCGAGTAAGCAACAGCCGAAGCGCCCCCTGGTACGACCAGGGGGCGCTTCGTCGTTCCCGGGCCCGGTCAGAGCGTGTAGACGCCGGGCGCGACCTCGGTGACCAGGCCGTCGTCGAGCAGGGAGCGCAGGCAGCGCTCCCGCTGCTCGGCGGGCGACCAGGCGGACTCGATGCGGGAGGCGTGGACCGGCTCGTGGGCGTCGCGCAGCACGGCCAGGATCCGGCCGCGGCACTGCCGGTCGGTGCCGGCGTACGTCTGTCCTCGGCGGGGCGGGCCGTCGTACGCCGGGTAGCCGGCCACCCGCCAGGCACAGAGGTCGGCGACGGGGCAGCCGCCGCACCGGGGCGTGGCCGCGGTGCACACGAGCGCGCCGAGCTCCATCACCGCCACCGACCAGGTGGCGGCGGTCGGCTCGTCCTCGGGCAGCAGCGACGCCGCGACGGTCGCGCTCGGCCCGGGTCACCGAGGCCGCGGGGAACTCGACGCCGCCCAGCGACCGGGTGAGCACGCGCCGGACGTTGGTGTCGAGCACGACGTGCCGGCGACCGAACGCGAACGTGGCGATCGCCGCCGCGGTGTAGTCGCCCACGCCCGGGCAGGGCGAGCAGGTCGTCGTATCCGGCGGGCACCTCGCCGTCGTGGTCGGCGACGATGGCCGAGGCCGCCGCGTGCAGGCGCTGCGCGCGGCGCGGGTAGCCGAGCCGACCCCAGGCGCGCACGGCCTCGCCGCTGCTCGACCGCGGCGAGGTCGGCCGGGGTCGGCCAGGTGGCCAGCCACTGCTCGAACACCGGCAGCACCCGCGAGACCGGCGTCTGCTGGAGCATGAACTCGCTGACCATGACCGCCCACGGCGTGGCGTCGGCGCTGCGCCAGGGCAGCTCGCGGGCGTGCACGTCGTACCAGTCGAGGACGCGGTCGGGGAGATCGGTCATGGTGGCGCAAGGCTAGCCAGGAGCCCGATGTGGGCTTCGACGGTGTGGCATACCGTGTTGCCGGTGGGGCCGAAGTTACGGTAGCGACATGACCCCTCCGACCCGCCGCCGTCCGCTGCCGGCCCGCGTCTACTGGGTCCGCCGGGGCCTCGTGCTCGTCGTCGCGCTCGGCCTGGTGTTCGGGATCGCCCACCTGCTCGGCGGAACCGGCTCGGAGTCCGGACGCGAGACCGCCCAGGTCGTGGGCGCGGACGCCACCGCCGACGCGACGGCGCAGCCGTCGGAGCCGCTCTCCACCGCGGACGCCGAGCCGGGCAAGGGCAGGAAGAACCGGGACAAGCCGAAGGCCACGAAGACGGAGACCCCGCTCGCGGAGCCCTCCGGGCCGTGCGCGGCCAGCGACATCGTGGCCACGCCCACGGTGAAGGGCACGGCGTACGCCGGCTTCAAGGTGACGTTCCGGATCCTGCTCACCACCCTCGAGTCGCCGGCCTGCACCTGGCGGGTGTCGCCCTCGACGCTGGCGGTGAAGCTGGTGTCGGGCTCGGACCGGATCTGGTCGAGCCAGGACTGTCCCGCCTCGATCCCGACCACCGACGTGGTGGTGCGCAAGGACCACCCGGCCAAGGTGGACGTGAGCTGGCGCGGGCGGCGCTCGGACAGCACCTGCTCCCAGATCCCGACCTGGGCGCTGCCGGGCTGGTACCACATCGAGGCCGCCGCCTTCGGGGCCGAGCCGACCGACGTGCAGTTCGAGCTCGAGTGGCCGGTGCGGAAGACGATCACCCCCACGCCGACGCCCGAGCCGGAGAAGAAGTCGCACGGCAAGGGCGACAAGCCCGACAAGTCCGAGAAGAAGGCCGACGAGCCCTCGGACGACGCCTCCGACGACTGAGCGTCGACCCCGGCCTCGCGGCCGCCGGGACCGTCCGGGCTAGGATCGGCCGGACTTGCAAGACTGAGGATGGAGGAGCCAGTGCCGACAGGAGCCCACGGGGTCGAGGTCGCCAACAGCTATGCACGCCGGTCGGGGGACGACGTCCTCCTGCGCGTGCACCTGCCCGGCGCCGAGGCGCTCGAGGAGCCGACCCTGCGCCTGAAGCGTGTCGGCAAGGGCCAGCCGCGGACCTTCGACGGGGACGTGTCGGTCTCCTCGATGGCGAAGGGCGTCCTGCTCACCGCCACGGTGCCCGCCTCCGAGGTCGCGCCGGGACTGTGGCAGCTCCAGCTCCGCGACTCCGGGGGCGAGGGGTTCCGACGGGTCAAGGCGCGGCTGCTGGTCGACCCGAAGATGCCGGTTGCGCTGCTCTCCGGCCCGGTCCCCGAGACCCGGATGGCTGCGCCGCGTCCGCGCAACCGCACGACCGCGAGCCGGTCCGCTGCGGCCCGCTACACCAACCGGCTGCGTCGGGTGGCGCGCAGGCTCAAGCCCTCGCGCTGAGCCCCGCCCCGTCGAGCAGGCTGCGGATCTGCGGCCTGGCCTGCGCGTCGGGAAGGGAGCGCAGCTTGCGCATCTCCTTCCAGACGGGTGCCTTCAGCAGGTCCTCGGGCTGGAGCGTCCTGCTCCGCTGGAGCACCTCGTCGGGCACCTGCTGCGGGTCGGGGCTGACGTACTCCTCGACGATGTCGTCGTACGCCGCGTGCAGCGTGTCCGAGGTGGGGTCGGGAAGGAAGATCACCACCGTGCCGGTGGGCTGGGTGTCCACCTCCAGGCAGACCAGGTCGGGCCTCGTCCGACGCAGCGTCTCGGTGATCTTGTAGACGTCGCCGGTCCACTCCTTGCCCGTCAGCCCCGCGCCGTGCCGGTCCCGGGCGGCCTCGGTGTGGTTGCGGGGCAGCATGTCGTCGATGACGATGACGGTGCCGGCGTGGCAGAAGCGCTCGGTGTTGATGAAGTCGCGGAAGGCGTACTCCGACAGGTGCATCCCGTCGATGAACGCCAGGTCGATCGACGGCTCGTCGAGGTGGGCCAGCGGGTGCTTGCGGGCGAAGAACTCGTCACTGGTCGCCCGGACCAGGTGAAGGTCGCACCGGATCTCCTTGACCACCTTGTAGAAGGGGTCGACGGCCACCGTCTTCGCCCGGGACAGCGCCAGGCTGGCGCCTGTGTTGACGCCGATCTCGAAGTAGGTGCGCGGCTTCAACAGCTCGTGGAGGTTCTGCAGCAACTCGTGGCGAAGCAACGTCAGGCCTTTCGAACGGAGGCGGTCGTGCGGAGGTGGTGCGACGCTACCAGCCTGCCCGTCACGGACCGGGCGACCGGTCGGGTGAGCGTGTAGAAACGCGGGTAGGCGGTTCGACGTAGGGGTGGAAGCAAGTCCTGGAGGAAGGATCAGACGATGCGCTACATGGTGTTCGTGAAGATGGCCGAGGACGTCGGTGCGCCCACCCCCGAGCTGGTCGAGGCGATGGGACGGGAGATGGGTGAGGCGTTCGCCAACGGGTCGATGATCGACGCCGGCGGCCTCTACCCGCCGTCGCAGAGCACGGAGATCCGGCTGTCCGGTGGCACGGTGACGACCACCGACGGTCCCTACGCCGAGGCGAAGGAGGTCGTGGGCGGCTACTCCATCATCGAGGCGCGCTCGGAGGACGAGGCCGTGGCCGGCGCCCGGCGGGTGATCGACCTGCACCTGGAGCACTGGCCCGGCTGGGAGGGCGCCGTGGAGATCCGCCGCATCACCGAGCCCGAGGACGGACCCGGCTCCGGCTCCTGACCGGATGCGGCGCCGCGGCCTACGATCGGGCCGTGGGAAGCGACGCCGCGTCCGCGGTCAGCGCCGTCTGGCGCCTGGAGTCCGCGCGCCTCGTGGCCGGCCTCGCGCGGATGACCCACGACCTCGGCCTCGCCGAGGACCTCGCCCAGGACGCCCTGGTCGCCGCGCTCGAGCAGTGGCCCGACCAGGGGATCCCGCGGAACCCCGGCGCGTGGCTGATGGCCATCGCGAAGCGTCGCGCGGTCGACCACTTCCGCAGGGCGGAGACCCTGCGGCGGCGTACGGCGGACCTCGGTCACGACCTCGCCCGCGAGGAGCCTCCCGACCTCGACGCGGCTGTCGACCACATCGAGGACGACGTGCTGCGGCTGATGTTCCTCACCTGCCACCCGGTGCTGCCGCCGGAGTCCCGGGCCGCGCTCACGCTCCGGCTCGTGGGCGGCCTGACCACCCAGGAGATCGCCCGCGGCTTCCTGGTGAAGGACGCGACGATGGGGCAGCGGATCTCCCGCGCCAAGAAGGCCCTGGTCGGGGCGGACTTCGACCTCCCGGCCGGACCGGCCCGGCAGGAGCGGCTGGCCGACGTGATGGCCGTGGTCTACCTGGTCTTCAACGAGGGGTACTCCGCGACGGCCGGCGACGACTGGATGCGCCCCGACCTCTGCCACGAGGCGCTCCGGCTCGCCCGGATGCTCTCCGAGCTCGCGCCCGGGGAGCCGGAGGTGCACGGGCTGCAGGCGCTGCTCGAGCTGCAGGCGTCGCGGGTGCGGGCACGCACCGGGCCGGGGGGTGAGCCGGTCCTGCTCGAGGACCAGGACCGGCGGCAGTGGGACCAGCTGCTGGTCCGGCGCGGACTGGCCGCCCTTGACCGGGCCGCCGCGCTCGGCAAGCCGGTCGGCCCCTACGTCCTGCAGGCGGCTCTCGCCGCCTGTCACGCCCGCGCCCGCCGGCCCGAGGACACCGACTGGGCGCGGATCGCCGGGTTGTACGACGTGCTCGCCGACCTGACGCCCAGCCCGGTCGTCGAGGTCAACCGGGCGGTCGCCCACGGACGCGCGTTCGGCGCCGACGCCGGGCTGGCGGTGCTCGACGCGCTCGACGAGGCCGCGCTGCCCGAGTCGCACCTGCTGCTGAGCGTCCGGGCCGACCTGCTCGCCCGCGCGGGCCGGTCGGCCGAGGCGGCGTCGGCGTTCCGTGCGGCCGCCGACCGCACCCGCAACGAGCGCGAGCGGTCGCTGCTGCTCGCCCGGGCCGGTGAGCTCGGATGAACCTCCGTGTCGAAACCGGCGTACCTCGTCCGACGCAGTGACGAGACACTTCCCCGAGGAGCAGACATGACCAGCACGAGCACCACGCACCACGCAGTTCGCGACCTCCGCCGACGGCACCCGGATCGCCTACGAGACCACGGGGACCGGTCCCGCGCTGGTCCTGGTCGACGGGGCGTTGTGCCAGCGGGGGATGGGCCCCTCCCGCGGGGTCGCCGACGAGCTGGCCGGCAGCTTCACCGTCCACGCCTACGACCGTCGGGGCCGCGGCGAGAGCGGGCCCGGCTCCTGGCCCTACGACCCTTCTCGCGAGGTCGAGGACCTGAGGGCCGTCGTCGAGGCGGCGGGCGGGGCGGCACACCTCCTCGGCTTCTCCTCCGGGGGTGCCCTGGCGCTCGAAGCGGCCCTGCGCGGCGTGCCGATCGACCGGCTCGCGGTCTACGAGGTGCCGTTCATCGTCGACGGCACGCACCCGGCGAACGACGCACGGCTGGCCGAGCAGCTCCAGCAGCTCGTCGAGGACGGTCGGCGTGGCGAGGCCGTGCAGACGTTCCTGCGCGTCGTCGGCGTCCCGGCGCCCTTCCGCCACCTGATGCGCCTGCTGCCGGCCTGGAAGAAGATGACCGAGGTCGCGCACACGCTGCCCTACGACGTGTGCCTCGTGGTCGAGCACGAGCAGGGCGTTCCGCTGCCGGAGGGCCGCTACGCCGGGGTCGGCCCGGAGACGCTCGTCCTGGCCGGGGGCAAGAGCCCGGACTACCTGCGGAACGCGCAGGCGGCCGTCGCGGACGCGGTCCCGGCCGGGCGGCTCGAGACCCTCCCCGGGCAGACCCACATGGTCCGACCCAAGGCGGTCGGGCCGGTCGTGACCCGGTTCCTGCTCGGCTGAGGATCAGACGTAGCGCTCGAGGATGCTGGACTCGGCGAGCCGGGAGAGCCCCTCGCGCACGCTGCGGGCGCGCAGCTCGCCGACGCCGTCGACGGCCTGCAGGTCGTCGATGCTGGCCGACAGCAGCTTCTGCAGGCTCCCGAAGTGCTCCACGAGCCGCTCGACCACGGCCCCGGGCAGGCGGGGGACCTTGGCCAGCAGGCGGTAGCCACGCGGCGTCACGGCGCCGTCGAGGTGCTCGCTGGTGCCGAGCCCGAGGGCACGGGCCACTGCGGCGATGTCGACCAGGTCGGCCGGGCTGAGCCCCTCGATGTCGGCGAGCACGGCCTCGGCGCTGCGCCGGCGGCGGCTGTGCGGGAGGTAGTCACGGATCACGAGCTCGCGCTCGAGGTCGACGCCGGTGATCAGCTCGTCGAGCTGGAGCGAGAGCAGCCGGCCGTCGGTGCCGAGGTCCAGGACGTAGTCCTCGATCTCGCGCGCGATGCGGGTCACCATCTCGAGCCGCTGCGCGACGACGGCGACGTCACGCACGGTGACGAGGTCCTCGATCTCCAGCGCGGACAGCGTGCTCGAGACCTCGTCGAGACGCAGCTTGTAGCGCTCCAGCGTCGCGAGTGCCTGGTTGGCGCGGGACAGGATCTGGCCCGAGTCCTCGAGGACGTAGCGTGTCGAACCGACGTAGACCGCGATGATCTGCATCGACTGGGACACCGAGATGACCGGGAAGCCGGTCTGCCGGGCGACCCGGTCGGCGGTGCGGTGCCGGGTGCCGGTCTCGTCGGAGTGGATCGACGGGTCCGGCATCAGGTGCACCGCGGCGTTGATGATCCGGCTGGCGTCCTTGTCGAGGATGATCGCGCCGTCCATCTTGGCCAGCTCGCGCAGGCCGGTGGACGTGAACGGGACGTCGAGGGTGAACCCGCCGGTCGAGATCGAGTCGACGACCTTGTCGGAGCCCAGCACCAGCAGTGCGCCGGTGCGTCCGCGGAGGATCCGCTCGAGGCCGTCGCGCAGCGTCGTGCCGGGCGCGATGCTCGCCAGGGTCGCGCGCAGGCGCAGCGTGTCGTCCGCGCGCTCGTTCGATGCCACGTGTGTCGTCCCCTGTCCCAAGGCTCTGCCGCGGTCAGTCTAGGGGCAAAGCCGACGGGTACGTCGCTCAGTAGCCGAGGTCGCGTGGGTCGTTGGGCACGGCGACCACCGGGGCGCGCCTCGCCCCGCCGAGGTCGAGAACCCGCAGGGCGTTGACGAGGTCGGTCGCCTCGAAGACCTGCATGCCCTCGACGGTGCGCGCCGGACGCGGCCCGGACTTGTGCTCGGCCGGCACGATCGCGAACGCGAACCCGAGCCGCGCGGCCTCGGCGAGGCGGCGCGGCAGGTCGCGGACCCGGCGCAGCTCGCCGGCGAGCCCGATCTCGCCGATCGCGACCACGTCGGTCGGGACGGCGATCTGCTTCGACGCGGAGGCGATCGACAGCGCGATCGCGAGGTCGCCCGCCGGCTCGGTCACCCGGGCCCCGCCCACGGTGGAGACGAACACGTCGCGGCCGTCGGCCTTCACCCCGGCGCGCTGCTGCAGCACCGCCACGATCATCGAGGTGCGGGCGTTGTCGACGCCGGCGGTCGTGCGCCGCGGCCGCTCCGAGGTCTCCGAGGACACCAGTGCCTGGATCTCGGCGAGCATCGGCCGGCGGCCCTCCATCGACACCGAGATGCACGTGCCGGGCACCGGCTCGTGGTGGCGCGCGACGAACAGGTCGGTCGGGTCGGTGACGGCGACGATGCCCTCGCTGGACAGGTCGAAGCAGCCGACCTCGTCCACCGGGCCGAACCGGTTCTTCACCGCGCGCACCATGCGCAGCCGGGAGCTCCGCTCGCCCTCGAAGTGGAGCACCACGTCGACGAGGTGCTCGAGCACCCGCGGGCCGGCGATCGAGCCGTCCTTGGTCACGTGGCCCACCATCACGGTCGCGATGTTCTGCGTCTTGGCCACCCGGACCAGCGCGGCGGCCACCTCCTTGACCTGGGTGACCCCGCCCGGCACGCCGTCCACGTCGGCGGCGCCGATGGTCTGCACCGAGTCGACGACGAGAAGCTCCGGCCGCACCTGCTGGATGTGGCTGAGGACGGCGCCCAGGTCGGTCTCGGCCGCGAGGTAGAGCTCGGGGTGCACCCCGCCGGTGCGGTCGGCCCGCAGCCGCACCTGCGACGCGGACTCCTCGCCGGTGACGTAGAGCGTGCGCAGCCCGGAGCGCGCCGTCTGGGCGGCCACCTCCAGCAGCAGGGTCGACTTGCCGACGCCCGGCTCGCCCGCGAGCAGCACGGCGGCGCCGCGCACCATCCCGCCGCCGAGGACCCGGTCGAGCTCGGGGACGCCGCTGGTGCGGGCCCGGGAGTCCTCGACCGCCACGTCGGCGATCGGCACCGCCGGGGTGGTGACCGGGCCGGCCGTCGTGCGCCCCACCGGGGTCCCGGCCTCGGCGACACTGCCCCACGCCTGGCACTCGCCGCACCGGCCCACCCACTTGGCCGCCTCCCAGCCGCACTCGGAGCAGCGGTAGGAGGCGCGGGGCTTCGGCTTGGGTCTGCTGCTCATGGGGCCGACGTTAGGGGAGCCCGCCGACAGTCGTGCGCAGGCACGGCGATGGCCCTCGTGGTTATCATTTGATCGTTCCATCCGGCACGACCGTTGACGATGGGGGGACTCCGGGATGGCCCGACCGCCTGAGAGCGCGCCCACGCTCGCCACGGTCGCAGCAGAGGCGGGGGTGTCGCGGCAGACCGTCTCCAACGCGCTGAACAGCCCCGACCTGCTGCGTCCGGAGACCCTCGCGCGGGTCCAGGAGGCGATCGAGCGCCTCGGCTACTCGCCCAACCGCGCCGCCCGCAACCTGCGCACCCGCTCCTCCCACCTGATCGGCCTGCGGGTCGAGCCGGCCGTCGAGGACAGCGCCAACGCCCTCATGGACCGCTTCCTGCACTCGCTGGTCGAGAGCACCCGGGACGCCGGCTACCACGTGCTGCTGTTCACCGGCGCCCCCACCGGGGCGGACGCCAGCGAGGACAACGCCACCCCCGTGGACAGCGTGGACGGGTACGACGAGCTGCTGCGGTCGGCCGCCGTCGACGCCTTCATCGTCACCGACACCTACCGCGGCAACCCGCAGGCGGCCTGGCTGCAGCGCAAGGGCGTCCCGTTCGTGGCGTTCGGCCGTCCGTGGGGCGACGCCGACGCCCGGCACCCGTGGGTCGACGTCGACGGCCGCGCCGGGGTGATGCTCGCCGTGGACCACCTCGTGGAGCGCGGCCACCAGCGGATCGCCTGGGTGGGCTGGCAGAAGGGGTCCTACATCGGGGAGGACCGGCGCAGCGGCTGGGCCGACCGGATGCATGACCACGGGCTCTCCACGAGCAGGCTGAGCGCGCGCGGCGACGACACCCTGGACTTCGGCCGCCGTGCAGCCCACGCGTTGCTCGACAGCGAGGCGCCGACCGCGTTCGTCTGCGTCAGCGACACCGTGGCGATGGGCGTGCTGCGCGCCCTGGACGAGCGCGGGCTCGACGCCGGCAAGGAGCTTGCGGTCGTGGGCTTCGACGACTCGCTGGCCGCCCAGGTCACCACGCCCGCGCTGACCTCGGTCCGGCAGCCCCTGGAGGAGGTCGCGGTCGAGATCGTGCGCTTCCTCGGCGAGCTGCTGCACCACCGGCCGATCCTGGAGCTCGGGTGCACGCTCACCCCGACGCTGTCGGTGCGCGCCAGCTCCTGATCAGCCGGCCCGGGTGCGAGAATCGCGCACAGGCGCGCCGAGCGACCACGAATCGACCTCATCCGCGCGACGAGCGCGCACGGGCATGATTCCCGCGCACGCCGTGCTGGACTCGCGGTGCCTGCCGGCTCAGTAGTGCCGCCACCAGAGGTTGACCGCGTAGTCCACCTCGAGCCCCTCGTGCGAGGCCAGCGCGGCGTCAGCGATGTCGGCGGAGAGCTCGATGCGTACGACGGCCTCGAGGTCCGCCCGGGAGGTGAACGACCACCTCATGTCGACAGGGGTGCGCTGCCAGCCGTGCAGCGACCAGAACCGCTCGACGGCGACGGGGTCGACGTCCGGGTAGCCGCGCCGGAACCACGCACCGAACGTGCTGCGGGTCGCGTCGTTGTCGACGACGAAGGCAGTCCCGCCGCGGCGCACCACCCGGTCGAGCTCGGCCAGCCCCGGCTCGCACCCGGGGCCGAAGAAGTAGGCCCAGCGCGCTTGGACGACGTCCACGGATGCGTCGGGCAGCGGCAGCTGCTGCGCGGTCCCGGTGAGCACCGTGACGTGCGGCAGGCGCGCCGTGCGGCGGGCCGCGAGCCTCGCCAGGTCGGGGTGCGGCTCCACGCCCGTCACGGTGCGGGCGTCGGCCGCCCAGCGCGGCAGGTGGAAGCCGGTGCCGCAGCCGACGTCGAGGAAGTCGCGGCCGGTCCACGAGGAGACTGCCCGCATGGCGGCCTCGATCGCGCCGTCGGGGTCGACGGCGCGGTTCTCGATCTCGTAGGTCTGCGGGTGGTGCCAGATGTTCGGGCTCGGCACGGCGTCCGCGGGCGGTCGGGACACCGCGTCAGATCCGGACGAGGCCGTTCGCCGTGCTGAACTGGGCGGCGACGATGCCCGGCGTGCCGTTCGGTGCGACCCACTCGACGGAGACGTCCTCGAGCGGCTCGGAGACGTGGTCGCCCAGCCACTCGCTGACGCGGTTCGGGTCTCCGGCGATCTCCAGGCAGTCGAGGTGCACGGCACCGCTCGCCCCCGCGGAGGGGTGCAGGTCCTCGGAGGACTCCCACTGCACGAAGAACGGCAGCTGCGGGTCGGACTGCAGACCCTTCACGCCGATCTGCTTCCAGCGGAGCTCGACGCCGTCGGGCCGGTGCCGGTTGCCCTGCACGGCCTCACGTCCGAGGCGCTGCTCGACGTCGGAGATGTCCGGGACGGAGACGACCCAGCCGAGCCAGCCGCCGCCGGCCTCGGAGCGGGCGCGGACGGCCTGCCCGAACGGCGCCTTGTCGGACGCCGGGTGGTCGAGCACCCCCACGACCTCGAGGTAGGTGCCCTGGCTGAGCGGCAGCACCATGTTGCGGGTGCCGAACCGCGGGTGGATGCCCCCGTCTCGGAACTCCTCGCCGAGCAGCGCACCGAGTCGCTCCGCGGTGCCCGCGAGCCCGTCCGGTCCGGCTGCAAAAGAGAGATGGTCCAAGCGCATACGAAGATTGTCACCGGACGCGCTGCGCGCCCTGACATCGGGGGTCGGAAGACCCCTTGTGCGATCGCCGGGGCGGGTGAACAGTGGCCCCGAGGGCCCTCGGGACGGGCCACGGTGTCGAGGAGGCGTCGACGTGTCAGGCAAGCAGGCGACAACCCAAGCAGGCAAGGACGGTGGCCCGGTCGCGGATCGGGCTGATGCGATCCGCAACGTGGCCCTCGTGGGCCCTGCGGGATCCGGAAAGACGACCCTGGTCGAGACGCTCCTCGTCTCGGCCGGTGTGCTTAACAGGCCCGGTTCGACCGTCGAGGGCACCACGGTCTCGGACTTCGACGACGCCGAGCACCGGCAGCAGCGCTCCATCGGCCTGGCCCTGGCGCCGTTGATGCATCGAGGCGTCAAGGTCAACCTGCTCGACACCCCGGGCTACGCGGACTTCGTCGGTGAGCTGCGCGCCGGCCTCCGGGCCGCGGACTGCGCGCTGTTCGTGATCGCCGCCAACGAGGGCGTCGACGAGCCCACCAAGACGTTGTGGCGCGAGTGCGCCGAGGTCGGCATGCCGCGCGTCGTCGTCGTCAGCAAGCTCGACCACGCGCGCGCCGACTACGACGGGGTGCTCCGGCAGGCGCAGGAGGCGTTCGGGGACAAGGTCGTCCCGGTCTACCTGCGTGAGGGCGACGCGCTCGTCGGCCTGCTCGAGCGACGACCACGCCCACGACGAGCAGCGCGGCGCGCTCATCGAGGCGGTCATCGAGGAGTCCGAGGACGAGACCCTCATGGAGCGCTTCCTCGGTGGCGAGGAGGTCGACCGTGACCTGCTGGTCCAGGACCTCGAGCGCGCCGTGGCGCGTGGCTCGTTCCACCCGGTGCTCCCCGTCGACTCCTCCAACGCCGTCGGCGCCACCGAGCTGCTCGACCTCATCGTGTCCGGCTTCCCGTCCCCCGCCGAGCACCCGATGCCCGAGGTGTTCACCCCCGAGGGCAAGGCCGGCCCCGCGATCAGCTGCGACCCCGACGGCCCACTGGTCGCCGAGGTCGTCAAGACGACCTCCGACGCGTACGTCGGCCGGGTCAGCCTGGTCCGCGTCTTCTCCGGCACGATCCGCCCCGACGCCACGGTCCACGTGTCCGGCCACTTCTCCTCGTTCTTCGGCAACGCGGAGGAGGCGGGGCACCACCCGGGCGTGCACGAGGACCACGACGAGGACGAGCGGATCGGCTCCCTGTCGATGCCGCTGGGCAAGACCCACCGTCCGGTCGACCTGGTCGTCGCCGGCGACGTCTGCGCGATCGGCCGGCTCAGCCGCGCCGAGACCGGCGACACCCTCTCCGACAAGGACACCCCGCTGGTGCTCAAGCCGTGGGGGATGCCGGAACCCCTGCTGCCGCTGGCGATCCAGGCCCGGGCGAAGGCCGACGAGGACAAGCTCGGGACCGGGCTCCAGCGCCTCGCGGCGGAGGACCCCACGCTGCGCATCGAGCACAACCCCGAGACCCATCAGATCGTGCTGTGGTGCATGGGCGAGGCACACGCCGACGTCGTGCTCGACCGGCTCGAGAACCGGCACGGCGCGGCGGTCGACCAGGTCGAGCTGCGGGTGCCGCTGCGGGAGACCTTCGCGACGAAGGGGCAGGCCAAGGGCCGGCACGTGAAGCAGTCGGGCGGCCACGGCCAGTACGCCGTCTGCGACATCACCGTCGAGCCGCTGCCCGAGGGCGCCGGCTTCGAGTTCGTCGACAAGGTGGTCGGCGGCTCCGTGCCCCGGCAGTTCATCCCCTCGGTGGAGAAGGGCGTCCGGGCGCAGATGGACCGCGGCCTGGTGGCCGGCTACCCGGCCGTCGACCTCAGGGTGACGCTGACCGACGGCAAGGCGCACAGCGTGGACAGCTCCGACATGGCGTTCCAGACCGCCGGCGCGCTGGCGCTCCGGGAGGCGGCCGCCGCGGCGAGGACGGCGCTGCTCGAGCCGGTCGACGAGATCTCCGTGCTCATCCCCGACGAGCTCGTCGGCACGGTGATGAGCGACCTGTCCGGGCGTCGCGGCCGGGTGCTCGGCAGCGAGCCCGTCGGTGCCGACCGGACGCTGGTGCGGGCCGAGGTGCCGCAGATCGAGATCACCCGCTACGCGATCGACCTTCGCGCGTTCTCGCACGGCGCCGCGTCGTTCAACCGGAAGTTCGTCCGCTACGAGCCGATGCCCGACAACCTCGCGGTCAAGTTCAAGGAGTGATGGTCACCGGGTCGGCCGGGTGCAGCGCGAGCTGCGACCGGGAGGCCAGGTGGGCCTCGCAGTGCTCGACCAGGGCGTCGTACCCCTCCTGGCCCATCATCTCGACCAGCTCGCGGGCGTTGGAGACGTAGACCGGCTCCATCGCGACGTGGGCCTCGGTGTTGCCGGAGCAGTACCAGTCCAGGTCGTGGCCACCGGCGCCCCAGCCGCGGCGGTCGTACTCCGCGATCGACACCTCGGTGTACGCCGTGCCGTCGGGCAGCTCCACCTCGCGGAAGGTGCGGCGCAGCGGCAGCTGCCAGCAGACGTCGGGCTTCGTCTCGACGAAGTGCCGGCCTGTGCGCAGCGCGAGGCCGTGCAGGGCGCAGCCCTCTCCGCCCTCGAAGCCGGGCCGGTTGAGGAAGATGCAGGCGCCGTCGTGGACGGCGGTCTTGCGGTCGCCCTCCTCGTCGGTCTCCACCCAGTTCTTGCCCTGACCCTCGTCGTGGAACTGCCAGTGCTCGGGGTCGAGCTCCTTGACCATCTTCTTGACGCGCTTCTCGTCGGCCTTGTCGGAGAAGTGCGCGCCGAGGGTGCAGCAGCCGTCGTCGGGCCGGTCCGCGTAGATCCCGCAGCAGCCCTGGCCGAAGATGCACGTCCAGCGCGACGTCAGCCAGGTGAGGTCGCACCGGAAGACCTGGTTCTCGTCGGCGGGGTCCGGGAACTCCACCCAGGCACGGGGAAAGACGAGGTCTACTTCGGGCACGTGCACACAGTACGTCGTGACCGTTAGCGTGGCGGGCATGAGGCTGGGAGTGCTGGACATCGGTTCGAACACGGGACACCTGCTCGTCGTGGACGCGCACGGAGGTGCCGCGCCGCTGCCCGCCTTCTCCTACAAGGAGCCGCTGCGGCTCGCCGAGCACCTCGACGACGGCGGGGCCATGGGCGACAAGGGCATCGAGGCGCTGACCAGGTTCGTCGGCGACGCGCTGCTCGTCGCGGGCGACAAGGGCTGCGGGGAGATCCTGGGCTTCGCCACCTCGGCGGTCCGCGACGCCACCAACAGCGACGCGGTCCTGGGCCGCGTCGCGTCGGACACCGGAGTCACGATCGAGGTGCTGCCGGGCGAGGACGAGGCCCGGCTGACCTTCCTCGCCGTGCGCCGCTGGTTCGGCTGGTCCTCGGGCCGGCTGGCCGTCTTCGACATCGGGGGTGGTTCGCTCGAGATCGCAGTGGGGTCCGACGAGGCACCCGACGTGGCCACGTCGCTGCCGCTCGGTGCGGGCAGGCTCACCCGTGAGCTCGACGACCGCGGCGGGGACGCCGACGCGGTGCGCGACCTCCGCCTCCGGATCCGTTCGGAGATCGCCCGCGACGCCGGCTCGGTGCTGCGCGGGGGGCGGCCCGACCACGCCGTCGCCACCTCCAAGACGTTCCGCTCGCTGGCCCGCATCTGCGGCGCCGCCCCGTCGACCGAGGGGCTCCGCGTGCGCCGTGTGCTGCCGGCCGCCGACCTGGCCGGGAGGGTCCCCGTGCTGATGGCGATGAGCCCCGAGGAGCTCTCCGCCCTGCCGGGGGTCTCGCCCAGCCGGGCGCACCAGGTGGTCGCGGGCGCGCTGGTCGCCGACGCGGTGATGGACATCTTCGACCTGGCCGAGCTGGAGATCTGTCCGTGGGCGCTGCGGGAGGGGATCATCCTCGAGCGGCTCGACCAGATCGGCATCGTGCCCGGCCGCGCCGCCCAGTCTCGGTAGTCTCGACTCGTGATCGGTCTCTCCACCGCCTCGGTGTACCCCGAGACCACGGCCAAGGCCTTCGAGCTCGCCGCGCGGCTGGGGTACGACGCCGTCGAGGTCATGGTCGGCATCGACCCGATCAGCCAGGAGGTCGACGCGGTCCGGCACCTGTCGGACTACCACCAGGTCCCGGTCTGCGCCGTGCACGCACCCTGCCTGCTCATCACGCAGCGGGTCTGGGGGACCGAGCCGTGGGGCAAGCTCACCCGCAGCGCGGAGATGGCCAAGGCCGTCGGCGCCGACGTCGTGGTGGTGCACCCGCCGTTCCGGTGGCAGCGCGACTACGCCCGCGGGTTCGTCGAGGGCATCGCGGAGCTCGAGGAGCGCACCGGGATCGCCTTCGCAGTGGAGAACATGTACCCCTGGCGCGCGTCCCGGCGGCAGATGGAGGTCTACGTCCCGGGCTGGGACCCCTCCGCGCAGGACTACGCCAACACCACCATCGACCTCTCGCACTCGGCGACGTCGCGGTCCGACCCGGTCGCGATGGCCCGGCGTCTCGGCGACCGGCTGCGCCACATCCACCTGACCGACGGCACCGGCTCCGCCAAGGACGAGCACCTCGTGCCGGGCCGCGGGACCCAGCCGGTGGCCGAGCTGCTGGAGCACCTCGCGGACCGGACGTTCGACGGCCACATCGTGGTGGAGATCAACACCCGCAAGGCCGGCAGCCGCGACGCGCGCGAGATCGACCTGATGGAGTCCCTGGCGTTCACCAAGCTCAACTTCGAGCCGGCTGCGGAACCGGGATGAGCGACCACGCCGTCGTGGAGGTCGCGGACCTGCACGTGACCCGGGGCCGCAACCGCGCGGTCGCCGGGGTCTCGTTCGCCACCCAGCCGGGGCAGGTCACCGGTCTGCTCGGCCCGTCCGGCAGCGGCAAGACCACGCTGATGCGCGCACTGGTGGGCGTGCAGGTCGTGGAGAGCGGGTCCGTCTCCGTGCTCGGGCTGCCGGCCGGCCACAAGGACCTGCGGCACCGGATCGGCTACGTCACGCAGGCGCCGAGCGTCTACGACGACCTCACCGTGGTCGAGAACCTGCGGTTCTTCGCGCGCGTGCTCGGGCGGGACGGCGACGAGGTCACGCGCTGCGTCGACGCCGTCGACCTCGAGAGCCACCGCGACATCGTCGTCGGCAACCTGTCCGGCGGCGAGCGCTCCCGGGCGTCGCTCGCGGTCGCGCTGCTCGGCCGTCCGGAGCTGCTCGTGCTCGACGAGCCGACGGTCGGCCTGGACCCGGTGCTGCGCCGCGACCTGTGGGCGATGTTCCACGCGCTCGCCGACCAGGGAGCGGCCGTCCTGGTGTCCAGCCACGTCATGGACGAGGCCGAGCGTTGCGACCGGTTGCTGCTGATGCGCGACGGCCTGCTCCTGGCCGACGACACCCCGGCGGCGCTGCTCGAGCAGACCGGCTGCGCCGACATCGAGCAGGCCTTCCTCTCCCTCGTGGAAGGGGACGCCCGATGAGCCCGCGCATCCTGCTCGCGGTGACCGCCCGGGTGCTGCAGCAGCTGCGTCGCGACCACCGCACCTCGGCCATGCTGCTCGTGCTGCCCTGCGTGATCCTCACGCTGCTGTGGTGGATGTTCGTCGACGTGCCGGCCGGGGCGATGGGCTTCGACCGGCTCGGCCCGCCCCTGCTGGCGCTGATCCCCTTCATCGTGATGTTCCTGGTGACCTCGGTGACCACGCTCCGCGAGCGCTCCTCCGGGACGCTCGAGCGGCTTCTGGCGATGCCGACCGGGAAGCTGGACTTCCTGGGCGGCTACGCCCTCGCCTTCGGCCTCGTCGCCGCCGTGCAGTCGGCCCTCGCGGTGCTGCTCTGCGTGGGCCCGCTGGGGCTCGACGTCGCGGCCTCGGTCTGGGTGCTCATCGTCGTCGCGGTCGCCGACGCGGTCCTCGGCAGCGCGCTCGGGCTGTTCGTCTCGGCCTTCGCCCGCACCGAGTTCCAGGCGGTGCAGTTCATGCCGGCCATCGTGATCCCGCAGATCCTGCTCTGCGGGCTGTTCGTGCCGCGCGACCAGATGCCCCCCGTCCTCTCGGCGATCTCCGACGTGCTGCCGCTGTCCTACGCCGTCGACGCGATGAGCAGCGTCGCCACGGTCCAGGGGTCTGCGCTCGGCGAGGTCACCAGCGACGTCTGGGGCGACATCGGCGTGGTGGCGGCCTTCGCGGTGGCCGCACTCGCCCTCGGCGCGGCCACCCTGCGCCGGCGCACTCCCTGACGGCGTAGCCTGGGGCTCGTCCGTCCGGCAACGAGGCCGGCGGGCCGTCGTCCTTCAAGGAGGAGCCTGGTGTTACGACAGCCGCTGCTGATGCTCTCGCGCAGCGACAAGGTCAAGAGCTTCGTCACCGCGATGCCCGTCTCGAGCGGGATCGTGGCGCGCTACGTGCCCGGGGAGAGCACGGACAGCGCCGTCGACGCGACGCGCGAGCTGATCGAGTCGGGCCTGCACGTGACGCTCGACTTCCTCGGCGAGGACACCCTCGACCGGGAGCAGGCCGACGTCACCGTCGCGGCGTACCTCGACGTGCTCCGCTCGCTCGTCGAGCACGGGCTGTCGCGCAACGCCGAGGTCTCGGTGAAGCTCTCCGCGATCGGGCAGGCGCTCCCCGACGAGGGCGAGAAGATCGCGCTGGAGAACGCCCGCACGATCTGCCAGGCCGCCCGCAACGCCGGCACCACGGTGACCCTCGACATGGAGGACCACACCACCACCGACTCCACGCTCGGCATCCTCCGCGAGCTGCGCAAGGACTTCCCGGAGACCGGAGCGGTGCTGCAGGCCTACCTCCGCCGCACCGAGGCCGACTGCCGCGACCTCGCCTACGAGGGCTCGCGGGTCCGGCTCTGCAAGGGCGCCTACCACGAGCCCGAGTCGGTGGCCTTCCAGGACAAGCACGAGGTCGACAAGGCCTACGTCCGCTGCCTGAAGATCCTGATGGCCGGGCAGGGCTACCCGATGGTGGCCTCGCACGACCCGCGGATGGTCGACATCGCCGGCGCGCTCGCGACGCGGTACGGCCGTGCCCAGGGCAGCTACGAGTACCAGATGCTCTACGGCATCCGGCCCGACGAGCAGCGTCGCCTGGCCCAGGCCGGCGAGAAGGTCCGCGTCTACCTGCCCTACGGGCAGGAGTGGTACGGCTACCTCATGAGACGCCTCGCGGAACGTCCCAGCAACCTGACATTCTTCCTGCGGTCGTTGGTCTCCAAGAAGTAGGTGGTCCGCATGACGGTGGCGATCATCGGTGCCGGGGTGATGGGGGAGACCCTGCTCTCCGGCCTGATCCGGGCCGGCCGCAACGTCGACGACCTCCTCGTCGGTGAGAAGCGCCGTGAGCGCGCCACCGAGCTGCAGGAGCGGTACGGCGTCACCGTGGTCAGCAACCTCGAGGCCGCCCGGACCGCCGACACCCTGGCCCTCGTGGTGAAGCCGCAGGACATGAGCGACCTCCTCGCCGAGATCGCCCCCGTGGTGCGACCCGGCCAGCTCGTCGTCTCGCTGGCCGCCGGGATCACCACCGCGTTCATCGAGTCGCGGCTGCCCGAGGGCGTCGCCGTCGTCCGCGTGATGCCCAACACGCCCGCGCTCGTCGACGAGGGGATGGCGGCGATCTCACGCGGTTCGCACTGCGACGAGAGCCACCTGCTCGAGGCCGAGGCGCTGATGGCGTCGACCGGCCGCGTGCTGCGCGTCCCCGAGAAGCAGCAGGACGCCGTCACCGCGGTGAGCGGCTCCGGGCCGGCGTACCTCTTCTTCGTGGTCGAGGCGATGATCGAGGCCGGCGTGCACCTGGGCCTGCCGCGCGCCACCGCGTCCGAGCTCGTCGTGCAGACCGTCGTCGGCTCGGCGAAGCTGCTCCGCGAGACCGGCGAGCACCCCGTTGTCCTGCGCGAGCGCGTGACGTCGCCGGGCGGCACGACGGCGGCGGCGGTCCGCGAGCTGGAGGACCACAAGGTCCGGGCAGCGTTCCTGTCCGCGCTGGAGGCCGCCCGGGACCGCTCCCGGGCGCTCGCCGAGGGCCAGAGCTAGCCGAGCCCCATCGCCGATCGCGCCGACTCCAGCACCGGCGTCGTCTCCTCGACGCAGCGCTCCGCTCCGGTGGCGAACGACGCGTCCACGTGGTCCGGGTCCTGCGCCAGCTCGGCGTAGCGCCGCTGCACCGGCGTGAGCACCTCGACCACCGCGTCGGTCACCAGCTTCTTCAGCGCGCCGTAGGTCGGCGCCTGCGCGGCCACCTCGGCGGGGCCGACCCCCAGGCAGGCCGCGCCGAGGTCGAGCAGGTTGCTCACGCCGGGCTTCGCCTCCCGGTCGTGGCGGACCGCGTCGGCACCGGTGTCGGAGTCGGTCACCGCGCGGGCGACCTTGCGGCGTACGACGTCCGGGCCGTCGAGCAGCCGCAGCACCCCCGCGCCCGCCGCGGTCGACTTGCTCATCTTGCGGGTGGGCTCGGCCAGGTCCATCACCCGCGCGCCGACGGCCGGCACCGCCACCTCGGGCACGGTGAACACCGCGCCGTAGGTCCGGTTGAAGCGCAGCGCGAGGTCGCGGGTGAGCTCGACGTGCTGGCGCTGGTCGTCGCCGACAGGGACGACCGCCGGCCGGTAGAGCAGGATGTCCGCGGCCATCAGCACCGGGTAGGTGAACAGCGAGCTCCTGGTCATCGGCCGCCCTCTCCCCTTCTCCTTGAACTGGATCATCCGGCCCAGCTCGCCCACGAACGCCGTGCACTCGAGCAGGTAGGACATCGCGGTGTGGGTCGGGACCCGGCTCTGCAGGAACAGCGTCGCGCGCCCGGGGTCGAGCCCGACGGCGAGCAGCAGCGTCTGCATCTCGCGGGTGAGCGCCGTGAGCGTGCGCGGGTCGTGCGTCGTCGTCATCGCGTGCAGGTCCGAGATGCCGAAGAAGCAGGTGGCGTGGTCCTGGGCGGCGACCATGCCGCGCAGGGCGCCGAGGTAGTTGCCCAGCGTCAGGTGGCCGCTCGGGGTGAGCAGGCTGAGCTGGCGGATCGGGCTGGTGGTCTGGGGTTCCATGGGTCCTCCGTGGGGTGGAGCCACCCCGGGGGACGGGTGCACTGCTGAATGCACGACGGCCGCCCGTGGGCGGCCGTGGTCAGTGCTGGTTGCGCGCTGGTGGTCCGCCTACGAGGCGGGCCACCACAGGTTGGTCATGAGCGTGCGCATGTCCAGATGCTAGCCCCTGAGCCCGGGTCCGGGGGCGCGGTAGTCTCGCGCCATGGCCGGGCCCGCATGCGTCGTCTTCGACTCGACGCTCACCGACTACGACTTCGGCCCCACCCACCCGATGTCCCCGCTCCGGGTGGACCTCACGATGCTGCTCGCCGAGGAGCTCGACGTGGTCGGGCTGCGCGGGCTGCGGAGCGTGCCGGCGCCGGTCGCCTCGGACGACCTGGTGGGCACCGTGCACGGGGCGGCGTTCATGGAGGCCGTGCAGAAGGTCAGCCGCGACCCCTACCTGATCGACGAGGACCACGGCCTCGGCACGCCCGACGACCCGGTCTTCGAGGGCATGCACCGGGCCTCGGCGCACGTGGTCGGGGCCACCGTCGAGGCGGCCCGCCGGGTCTGGACCGGCGAGACGCTGCACGCAGCCAACGTGTCCGGCGGCCTGCACCACGCGATGCCCGACAAGGCGAGCGGCTTCTGCGTCTACAACGACGTCGCGGTCGGGATCCGGTGGCTGCTGGACCACGGCGCGGAGCGGGTGGCGTACGTCGACGTCGACGTCCACCACGGCGACGGGGTGGAGCGGATCTTCTACGACGACCCGCGCGTGCTCACGATCAGCCTGCACGAGACCGGGCAGATGCTCTTCCCGGGCACCGGGTTCCCCAACGACAGCGGGGGGCCCGAGGCCGAGGGGAGCGCGGTCAACGTGGCGCTCCCGCCCGGGACCTCCGACGCGGGCTGGCTGCGGGCCTTCCACGCGGTCGTGCCGCCGCTGCTGCGCGAGTTCCGGCCCGACATCCTGGTCACCCAGCACGGCTGCGACTCGCACATCGAGGACCCGCTGGCGCACCTGATGCTCACCGTCGACGGGCAGCGCGCCAGCTACCTGGCCCTGCACGACCTCGCCCACGAGCTGTGCGACGGGAAGTGGGTGGCCACCGGCGGCGGGGGCTACGCGATCGTGGACGTCGTGCCCCGCGCCTGGACCCACCTGCTCGCGATCGTGGGTGGCAAGCCCCTGGACCCGCAGACGCCGACCCCGGAGGCCTGGCGAGCGCACGTGCTTACCCTGCTGGGACGGACGGCGCCGTTCCGGATGACCGACGGGCGCACGCCGGCCTACCGCGACTGGTCCGAGGGCTACGACCCGGCGAGCTGGCTCGACCGGGCGATCAACGCGACCCGCGAGGCGATCTTCCCGCTGCACGGCCTCGACCCGCTGCCCTGAGCCCGCTGCTCGAAGGCGCGTCTACCCGACACGCGGGACAGAAGGTAAAGAATGGGCGCAATCGTGCACCCCTTCCCCACAGGTCACTCTAGGCTCTATTCTCACGGAAGCACATACGCATGACCTCCGGTGGGGAAGCCGGGGGCGGAATGTGCTGCGAGAGAGCGGTGCATGATGGCCTCAACCAACTCCGGAGACATTTCCGAGGTGAAGTTCCTGACCGTCGCCGAGGTGGCGTCGGTCATGCGCGTGTCCAAGATGACGGTCTACCGTCTGGTCCACTCCGGCGAGCTTCCTGCCGTCCGGGTGGGACGATCGTTCCGGGTCCCCGAGGACGCGGTGAACGAGTACCTGCGCAAGAGCTTCTTCCAGACCGGCTGAGCACTCCTCACCGGCCCGGCGGAAGCCGCTAGACACCGAAAGCCGCCCCTCGCACTGCGAGGGGCGGCTTTCGTGTGTGACCGGAGAGGTTCTTCCGTGGGTGCGGTTGTCCGGTCAGGCCGAGAAGAACTGCGGGGTCGGGCCCGTCGGGGGCCCGGGGGTCGGGCCGGCGCTCAGAACTTGGTGAAGTTCGCGGCGGTGACCCACTGGCCGTGGGAGTCGACGTAGGAGCCGACACCGATGCGCTTGGCGTACTTGCTCAGCAGCACGTGGCGGTGGGCGTCGGAGTGCATCCACAGGTAGACCAGGCGGTGCGGGCTGATCTCTCCGCGGCCCAGGGTCTCGCCGGCGTAGTAGGCGTTGCAGGTGTCCAGGATGTTGCCCATGTCCTGGTGGTAGAACGAGTCGGTGTCGGCCAGGTGCTTGGCCCAGCGCTCGGCGGTGCCGTCGGTGCACGACTGGATCTGCAGCTTGCCGAGGCCGTGCTTGGCGCGCTTGCGGTTGATGAAGTACTGGACCTTGGACTCGTAGGTCCCGGAGCTCATCGACATCACCGTGGAGGTCTCAACGGCGTTGGCCGGAGCCGAGATGGTGGTGAGGCCGACGGTGGCGATGGCGACAGCCAGGGTGGCGACGAACGCGCGGAGCGCAGGGCGCAGTGCATCAAGGTATGTGTTCATCTCAAAGGCCCCTCCCAAGGCCTCGAGCTGTGGTCGCCGCTTCCCTCCCAGGAGCGGTGGTGCAGACCACGAGGTAGGTAACTACGACTCGGTCTATGTCTGTGTGGGTTACCTGCTTGGGTGCGGTATCAGGAGCCCGAACACATAGAGTTTCGGAACCCCGGGGTGGGACCTTGAGCCGTGTCCAGGACTTTTTTTCGCGGGCCGGCCGCGTCGGCCCCGTTCGCGCCGGTGGGACCGGGGTTCGCCGACCGTCGTGACGGCCGTTAGGCTTGGGCGTCCGTGCTGCGTACGCGTCCTGCGCGCGGCCTCGTCCCAGAGCTCGAGAAGAAGGTCCGTAGTGGGTTCCGTCATCAAGAAGCGTCGCAAGCGCATGGCCAAGAAGAAGCACCGCAAGCTGCTGAAGAAGACGCGCATCCAGCGTCGTCGCCAGGGCAAGTAACCCCCGGACCGGGCCAAGAGGTCTCGCATGGGGCGCGTCGTACTCGTCACCGGAGTCTCCCGGGACTTCGGGGGTCGCTTCGCGCGCCTCATCGCCGACCACCCGACCGTCGAGCGGGTGATCGGCGTCGACGTCGTGCCCCCGCGCGGTGACCTCGGCCCGGTCGGCTTCGTCCGCGCCGACATCCGCAACCCGGTCATCGCCAAGGTGATCGCCGGGCAGGAGGTGGACACGGTCGTCCACATGAGCGTCCAGGCGAACCCGGGCTCCACCGGCGGCCGCACGTCGATGAAGGAGCACAACGTCATCGGCACCATGCAGCTGCTCGCCGCGTGCCAGAAGGCGCCCGGGCTCGAGCGGCTGGTCGTGAAGTCGTCGACCGCGGTCTACGGCTCCTCGAGCCGCGACCCCGCGATGTTCACCGAGGACATGGCCGCCAAGCGGCTGCCCAAGTCCGGCTACGCCAAGGACGTCCTCGAGGTCGAGGGCTACGTGCGCGGGTTCGCCCGCCGCCGACCCGACGTCGCGGTCACCATGCTGCGCGCCGCCAACCTGGTCGGGCCCTCGGTGTCGTCGCCGCTGACTCAGTACTTCCGGCTCCCGGTGGTGCCCACCGTGCTCGGGTACGACGCCCGCCTGCAGTTCCTGCACGAGACCGACCTCCTCGCGGCGCTGCGGCACGCCACGGTGGACGGGGTGCACGGCACCTTCAACGTCGCCGGCGAGGGCATCCTGATGCTCTCCCAGGCGCTGCGCCGGCTGGGCCGGCCGACGGCCCGCGTGCCGGGCTTCGCGCTCAACAGCCTGGGCGGCGTGCTCAAGCAGGCCGGCCTGAGCGGGCTCTCGCCCGAGCTCACCGGCTTCCTGACCTTCGGTCGCGGTGTCGACACCCACCGCTGCCGTCAGATCCTGGGGTTCACCCCGGACTACTCCACCGAGGCGGCCTTCGCCGACCTCGTGCGGACGATCAGCCCCGGCTTCGTGCCCTCGGCGCGGTCAGCCGTGGCCAACCTTCTCTCTTCCGAGCTCGGAGGCGAGCATGCCTGACGCCGAAGTGATCCCGCTGGGCACCCGTGGACGACCGGGCCGCGGCACCGGCAGCAGCAAGCCGTCCTCGGCCGCGCGCAGCCTCGCCGGCGGTGCCAAGAAGGCCGAGCCGCGACGCTCCGCGCCGGAGAAGCCCGACAGCGCCGAGAGCACCGAGACGCCCGGGCCGGACACCTCCGCGGAGCAGCCCGCCACGCGGCCCGACGAGGCCACCGGCGCGGACGTCCGGGCAGAGGCGTCCCCCCAGGCGCCCGAGCCGGAGCAGGCCTTCCTCCGCGCCGACTCCGTGCAGGAGCGGGAGCCGCAGGGCGGTATCCCCGTGGGCGACTGGCTCGCGGCGTTCAGCCACGCGGCCAAGGACGTCTTCGGCGAGAGCTGGGAGCCTCGGCTGGCCGAGTTCCTCGCGTTCCTGCGCCGCCGGGTCACCGGCGACTACGCGGTCGACGAGTACGGCTTCGACCCGGAGGTCACCGAGCGCTTCTTCCTCTCCGCGATCCGCCCGATCAAGGAGAAGTGGTTCCGCGTCGAGGTCCGGGGGATCGAGAACATCCCCACCGAGGGTGGCGCCCTGGTCGTCTCCAACCACTCCGGCACCGTCCCGGTCGACGGCCTGATGACGATGGTGTCGGTCCACGACCACACCGGCCGCAACCTGCGCCCGCTCGGCGCCGACCTGGTCTTCCGGCTCCCCATCGTGGGGGAGCTGGCCCGCAAGGGCGGCGCCACGCTCGCCTGCAACGAGGACGCGCAGCGGATGCTCAGCGGCGGCGAGCTCGTCGGGGTCTGGCCGGAGGGCTTCAAGGGCATCGGCAAGCCCTACGCCGAGCGCTACAAGCTGCAGCGGTTCGGCCGGGGTGGCTTCGTCTCGGCGGCGATCCGCACCGGCGTTCCGATCGTGCCCTGCTCCGTGGTCGGCGCCGAGGAGATCTACCCCCTGGTCGGCAACGTCCCCGCGCTCGCCCGGCTGCTGGGCGTGCCCTACATCCCGATCACGCCGTTCTTCCCGCTGCTCGGCCCGCTCGGCCTGGTGCCGCTGCCGTCGAAGTGGCTGATCGAGTTCGGTGAGCCGATCCGGACCGACTCCTACGACGGTGGCGCGGCCGACGACCCGATGCTGGTGTTCAACGTGACCGACCAGGTGCGCGAGACGATCCAGCAGACGCTCTACACGCTGCTGATGCAGCGCCGCTCGGTCTTCTACTGACGGGTCGGGTCGACGGACCGGACCGGTCCGCGCGGGCTACTGCTGGAGGTCGAGCGGGTCCGGCAGGACCGTCTCGACGACGCCGGAGAGTCCGTCGGTGATCTGGCCGACGGTGTCGTCGACGGCCTTCTTGACGTCCTTGTCGCTCTTCGTGACCTCGGTGTCGCCCGGCAGGACGTCGGTGGAGCCGTCGCCGCTCGGAGCGTCGGGCGAGGTGACGGTGCCGGAACCGTCCTGCGTCCCGGTGGTCGCCAGGGGGTCCTGGTCCGAGGTCGTCGCGCCACGCTTGTCCACGATGAACGGGTGGCTGTTGTCGAGGTCGAGGAAGCGGCCGTCCGCCACGGCGAGGGCGCGGTTCACCTCGGCCGAGGCGAGGAAGATGCCCGGCACCCGGAGCTCGGGGATGTCGCTGGCGCAGCTGCCGCACAGCGCGCTCGCCTGGCGGTCGATGTCGCCGAGCGTCACCGCCGCCGCGGCGAGCTCGTCCTGCGCCTCCGGCGGGGCGGTGCGGGCGAGGTCCTGCAGCAGCGTGATGCCGTGGGCGGTGAACTCGCGCACGGCGACGATCGCCTGCGGGTCCTGGGTCTCCTCGAAGGAGGCCATCAGCAGCCCGGAGCCCTCCTGGGCCTGCTCGGTGAAGTCGGTCAGCGTGGACGGCACGCGCGGGGCGGCGGTCAGCGAGCCGGTGGCGAGCAGGTCCTCGACCTCGCCGAGCCGGTCGTTGGCCTGCTTGAGCAGGTCCTGGCCCTTGCCGGCGGTGCTGACCGACAGACCGGCCTCCGCCCGCTCGAGCCCGCGCTTGATCGGGTAGAGGGCCTCGCCCGGCAGCGCCTGCTGCGCTGCGGCGGCCATGCCGGCGGTGCCGCCGAACAGCACGACGACCGAGGCGGCGGCGACCAGGCGGCGCTCGCGCGGGCCGCGCCGGCGGACCGGCAGGGTCAGCGGGGCGTCACCCTTGACCAGGACGTGCTCGGCCTCGGTCATCAGCCGGGCGCGGAGGTCGGCGGCGAAGTCGTCACGCGGACGGGCGGCAGCCAACGAGTCGTGGGACCGCAGAGCGGTGGTGACGCCGACCAGGTCGCGGAGCTCCTCGGTGAGGACGCTGCTCCGGCCGTCCACGGCAGCAGCGAACTCCTCGGCACGCCTGCGCGTACTGAAAAGGGCGGTCATCGCGGTCGTCCCGTCACTGGTGCTCGGTGCCTGCCGGCTGCTGTCACGATCCCTAACGAGGGATGTGAGCGCGAGGTTACGGCCTGGACGGTGTCCGCACCGGCGATCTTCCGGCGGGTCATCGGAGGCCCTCCGGAAGAAGTTTGGCGAGGTTGCGCACCCCGCGGAGCTGGAGCTGCTTGACGGCGCCGTCGCTGCGGCCGAGCACCTTGGCCGTCTCGGCGATGGAGAGCCCCTGCAGGAACCGCATGATCAGGCACTCCTGCTGCTCGGTGGGCAGCTCCTTGAGCGCGCCGAGCAGGGCGTCGTTGGTCAGCGAGGCGAGCACGGAGGTCTCGGGACCCTCGGTGGTGGAGTCGTGGGCGCCCATGTCCTCGGTGGCGTACTCGAGGCGGGTGCGGCCGGCCTTGTAGTGGTCGGCGGTCAGGTTGCGGGCGATGGTCATCAGCCAGGCGCCGAAGTCCTTGCCCTGCCAGCGGAAGGAGCCCATGCTGCGCAGCGCGCGGAAGAACGTCTCGGAGGTCAGGTCCTCGGCGAGGGCCACCGAGCCGACGCGGTAGTAGAGGAACCGGTAGACCGACGTGTGGTAGTGGTCGTAGAGCATCCCGAACGCGTCGGCGTCGCCGCCGCGGGCCAGCTCGACCAGGGCGATCAGGCGGCTGGCCTCGGCCTCGTCCTCCTCCGAGGAGCAGGCCAGGTCGGCGTCGGGAGCGGGCACGCCGTCGGGCGGCAGCTGGGGGTCGGTGGCGGGGCGGTGGTAGTCGACCGCCTCGGACAGCAGCCATCCGGACGGCTGCGGGCCCCCGGCGAGGGCGAAGGCGGGCTGCGGGGAGAGGGCGCGCATGACAGCGACGCGCAGGGCTTCAACCCCGCGCTCGAAGTCCAGGTCGCGCGTGAACAAGAAAACTCCCTCCCCGGCGTGACGGGCCGGGTCCCTACCCCCTGTGGCAATGCCCAAAAGCGTAGATAGTCACCCCGCGTTTGTGAACCCGTGAGTAACTAGCAGTTGCACTTTGCCCCTGTGTCTCCTGTCACACCATTGTTCCGACCTGGGGAGGTTTCAAACCTCCCGGGGCGGACAACATCGCTCAGCTCACCCGTCGGCGGATGGCCACGGCGGCGGCCGCGCTGCCGGTCACCGCCCCGGCGAGGCCGGCCACCACCAGGCCGGCGCGGGCGGCCTTGCGGCCGGTGCGGTAGTCCCGGATCCGCCAGCCCTGCTCGCGGGCGTGGTCCCGCAGCTTCGCGTCGGGGTTGATCGCGCAGGGGTCGCCGACCAGGCTCAGCATCGGCAGGTCGTTGTAGGAGTCGGAGTAGGCGGAGCAGCGCGCCAGGTCGAGCCCCTCCCGCTCGGCGAGCGCCTTCACGGCCTCGCCCTTGGCCGGGCCGTGCAGCATGTCGCCGACCAGCCGGCCGGTGTAGAGACCGTCGACGTGCTCCGAGACCGTGCCGAGCGCGCCGGTGAGGCCGAGCCGGCGGGCGATGATCGTCGCGATCTCGACCGGCGCCGCGGTGACCAGCCAGACCCGCTGGCCCTGGTCGAGGTGCAGCTGCGCCAGCGCCCGGGTGCCCGGCCAGATCCGGTGCGCCATCGCCTCGTCGAAGATCTCCTCGCCCAGCGCCTCGAGCTCGGCCACCGAGTGGCCCTTGATGAACGTCAGCGCGGAGGCGCGGGCCTCCGCGACGTGCTCGGGGTCCTCGACGCCGATGATCCGGAAGTAGGCCTGCTTCCAGGCCGCCCCGACGATCTCGCGGGTGGTGAAGAAGTGGCGCCGGTGCAGGCCCTTGGCCAGGTGGAAGATCGAGGCGCCCTGCATGACGGTGTTGTCCACGTCGAAGAACGCGGCGGAGGTGGGGTCGGGCGGCGTGGCCAGCGAGCTCTCCACCTCGGCGACGGCGGCAGCGGCCTCCCCGGCCAGCACGGAGCGGCGCTGGAGGTCGATCGGGTGGGGGCGCTGTGACTTGCGTCGGTTGCCTCGGGCCGCGTTCACGCGCCCAGCCTAGTGCCCGGAGGGAGACCGGTCGGATGTGCCAGACTCCGGCCTGTGACCGCACTTCTGCCGGAACTGCTCAGTCGGACCGCAGCGGAGTCGCCCGACCGGCTCGCGCTGGTCGAGGCGAGCGGACGCAGGGTCACCTGGGCCGAGCTCGACGCCGAGGTCGACCGGGTCGCCCGGGGGTTCGACGCACTGGGCATGGTCGCCGGCTACCGCGTGCTGGTCGCGCTCGGCAACCGGGTCGAGTTCGTCACCTGCTACCTCGGCGCGCTGCGGGCCCGGCTCGTCGCCGTCCCGGTGAACCCCCGCTCCGCGACCGGCGAGCTGGTGCGGATGGTCGCGGACTCCGGCGCCCGTGCGGTCGTCGGCGACGCGGCGACCGTCACGATGCTGCGCCAGGCGGTGGCCGGGCTCGAGGACGCCCTCGTCGGCGCCGACGAGGAGCTCCGGAGCCGGGCCGTGGTGCCGCGGGTCCTCGTCGTCGACGCCCCCACGCTGCCGGGGGAGACGTCGTACGCCGACCTCACGGGGAGCGCCGACGCGACCGCGGCCGAGGTCCCGGGCACGCCGGACCCCGAGTCGCTGGCCGTGCTCCTCTACACGAGCGGCACCTCCGGGCGGCCGCGCGCGGCGATGCTGACCCACCGGGCGCTCGTCGCCAACGTCGAGCAGGCCGCCGCCGTGGAACCGCCGATGGTCGACCGGCGACGACGTCGTCCTCGGGGTGCTGCCGCTGTTCCACGTCTACGGGCTCAACGCCGTGCTCGGCCAGGTGCTCCGCCAGGGCGCCCGGCTGGTGCTGATGGACGGCTTCGACGTCGAGGGGTCGCTCGCGCTGATCGAGGACGAGGCCGTGTCGGTGGTCCCGGTCGCGCCGCCGGTCTTCGCCTACTGGGCGGCGGTGCCCGACCTGCGCGACCGGCTGAGCGGGGTGCGCATGGTGCTGTCCGGGTCCGCGCCGCTGTCGCCGGAGCTGGTCACCGCCTTCGTCGAGCGGACCGGGGTCGCGGTCCACCAGGGCTACGGGCTGACCGAGGCCGCCCCCGTGGTGACCTCGACGCTCTGCTCCGCCACGCACAAGGCCGGCTCGGTCGGGGCGGCCCTGCCGGGCATCGAGATCCGGCTGGTCGACGAGCACGGCCAGGCGCCGGAGGGCGAGGACCCCGGCGAGATCCTGGTCCGCGGCGCCAACCTGTTCTCCGGCTACTGGCCGGACGGGGCGGACGGTCCCGACGCGCAGGGCTGGTACGCCACCGGCGACGTCGGCTTCCTCGACGCGGACGGCGACCTGTTCCTGGTCGACCGGCTCAAGGAGCTGGTGATCGTCTCCGGGCTTCAACGTCTACCCGGTCGAGGTCGAGGAGGTCATCGCCGAGCTCGACGCCGTCGCCGAGGCCGCGGTGATCGGCACCGAGGACGAGCAGACCGGCGAGGCCGTGGTCGCCTACGTGAGGCGCGCGGACGGCACGCTCGCTCACCGACGACGAGCTCGTCGAGGCGGTCGGGGAGCACTGCGCGCTGCGCCTCGCCCGCTTCAAGCAGCCGTCGCACGATCCACGTGGTCGACGAGCTGCCGCACACGGTGACCGGCAAGGTGGCCAAGGGCCGGCTGCGGGCGGTCCAGCGCCGGCGCAACCTGGGGCTGCTGGAGTGAGCGGGCACACGGTGGCCGGCTCGGGGCAGACCGAGCTCGGCGAGGTGCCGCCCCGGGTGGTGCTCTACTCCAAGCCCGGCTGCCACCTGTGCGACGACGCCCGGGTGGTGGTCGCGGCGGTGTGCGAGGAGCTCGGGGAGACCTACGACGAGGTGGACATCACCACCTCGGAGGACCTGCTCGCGCGGTTCGGCGAGGAGATCCCGGTGACCTTCGTCGACGGCGCCCAGCACGACTTCTGGCGGGTCGACCCGGACCGCCTGCGCGCCGCCCTGGGCTTAGACCGGAGCGGGCCGGACCGCCTCGCGGGCCACCCGGATCGGGTGAGACAGGTCACGTGTGATAGGCCGAGTTACTGCTCAGTTTGTTCCCACGTTCACAAACTCCTAAAGTGACTCTCGCTGCCGGTCTACCGCGGTCCCGAACTACGGTCCCGCGACCCGGTGGAGTGCAGGAGAGTCGTGACCACACCACGCAGTGAGCGGAACGGAGCCCCGACCCCGGGGGCGTCCCGACCGACCGCTGCCAAGGTCACGGGACGGCCCGCGGAGCGCGGCATCCCCGAGGCCACGGTCGCCCGCCTGCCGATCTACCTCCGGGCCCTCATCACGCTCTCCGAGCGGGGGATCGAGACCTGCTCCAGCGAGGAGCTGGCCACCGCCGCCGGCGTGAACAGCGCCAAGCTGCGCAAGGACCTGTCCTACCTCGGCTCCTACGGCACCCGCGGCGTCGGCTACGACGTGGAGTACCTCCGCTACCAGATCGCCCGCGAGATCGGCGTCACCCAGGACTGGCCCGTCGTCATCGTCGGGATCGGAAACCTGGGCCACGCCCTCGCCAACTACTCGGGGTTCAGCTCCCGCGGGTTCCGGATCGCCGCGCTGCTCGACGCCGACCCGGCGCGCCAGGGCGAGTCCATCGGCAACCTCGCGATCCGCGGCTTCGACGAGATCGAGGCCCTCGTGGCCGAGCACGCGATCGCCATCGGCGTGATCGCCACCCCGGCCGCGGCCGCCCAGGGCGTCTGCGACCGGCTCGTCGCGTCCGGCGTGACCAGCATCCTCAACTTCGCCCCGGCGGTCCTCTCGGTCCCGGACGGCGTCGACGTCCGCAAGGTCGACCTCTCCATCGAGCTGCAGATCCTCGCCTACCACGAGCAGCGCAAGGCCCTGGCCGACGGCGCGATGGTGCTCGACGAGCTCGAGGCCGGCCTGCGACCCAAGGTGGTGGGCCAGTGAGCATCCTCGTCGTCGGGGTCTCCCACAAGACCGCCCCCGTGTCCGTCCTCGAGCGGCTCGCCCTCGACCGGGACGGGCTCGACAAGCTGATGCGCGACGTCGCGTCCTCCGAGCACGTCACCGAGGCGACCGCGCTGGCGACCTGCAACCGCATCGAGATCTACGCCGACGTGGAGCGCTTCCACGGCAGCGTCGAGTCGGTGTCGCGGATGCTGTGCGAGCTCGCCGACGAGGCTCCGGAGGACGTCGTACCCCACCTCTACGTGCACTACGACGACGGCGCCGTGTCCCACCTGTTCCACGTCGCCTCCGGTCTCGACTCGATGGTCGTCGGCGAGGGCCAGATCCTCGGCCAGACCCGCGAGGCGCTCCGCGTCGGGCAGGAGTCCGGCACGATCGGCCCCGCCCTGAACACCCTCTTCCAGCAGGCGCTGCGCGTCGGCAAGCGCGTGCACGCCGAGACCGACATCGACAAGGCGGCGCCGTCGCTGGTCTCCGTCGCGCTGGAGCGCGCGACCGGGCACGTCGGTCCCGTCGAGGGCCGCCGGGTCCTCGTCGTCGGGGCCGGCTCCATGGCCGGGCTGGCGGTCGCCACGGTGTCGCGGCTCGGGGCCGCGGAGGTCGTGGTCGCCAGCCGCACCCAGGCCCGCGCCGAGCGGCTCGCCGCGCAGTACGGCGGGCGCAGCGTGCCGCTCGCCGACGTCGAGGACGAGATCGCGACGGCCGACATCCTCGTCTCCTGCACCGGCGCGGCCGGCGTGGTGCTCCCGCTGAGCACCGTGGCCGCCGCCCGGAGCAACCCGCACGGCCGGCTGGCCGTGATCGACCTGGCCCTCCCGCACGACGTCGACCCGTCCGTCGCCGACCTGCCCGGCGTCGAGCTGATCGGCCTGGCCCGACTCGCCGAGGAGCTCCACGACAGCGTCATCGCCGCCGACATCGCCGCGGTCCGCGAGGTGGTCACCGACGAGGTCACCGCGTTCCTCGCCGCCCGCCGGTCCTCCGAGGTCACCCCGACCGTCGTCGCGCTGCGCACGATGGCCACCGGGGTCGTCGACGCCGAGATGGCCCGGCTGCTGAGCCGCGTGCCCGAGCTCGACCCCGCCGTCCGCGCCGAGGTCGAGCAGGCCGTGCGCCGGGTCGCCGACAAGCTGCTGCACCACCCGACCGTCCGGGTGAAGGAGCTCGCCAACGAGACCGGCGCGGTGTCCTACGCGGCCGCGCTCGCCGAGCTGTTCAGCCTCGACCCCGACGCCGTCGAGGCCGTCACGCGACCGGGGGGAGTGGCATGACCGCCGCGCCGCTGCGGGTCGGCACCCGTGCCTCGTTGCTCGCCCGCACCCAGTCCGGCCACGTCGCCGACGCCCTGCGCGCCGCGCTCGGCCGCGACGTCGTCCTCGTCGAGGTGACCACGCACGGCGACGTCTCGTCGGCCCCGCTGGCGTCCTTCGGGGGCGTCGGGGTCTTCGTCAGCGCCTTGCGCGACGCCCTGCTCCGCGGCGAGGTCGACATCGCCGTGCACTCGCTGAAGGACCTGCCGACCGCGCCGCACGACGGGATCTCGCTGGCGGCCGTGCCGTTGCGCGAGGACCCCCGCGACGTGGTCGTGGCCCGCGACGGGCTCACCCTCGGGGAGCTTCCGGCCGGCGCGCGCGTCGGCACCGGCTCCCCGCGCCGGGCGGCCCAGCTGCGCGCGCTCGGTCTCGGTTTCGATGTCGAGGGAATCCGTGGCAACGTGGACACCAGGATCCGCAAGGTCGGCGAGGGGGAGTTCGACGCCGTCGTCCTTGCTCGTGCCGGGGTGGCGCGCCTGGGCCGCCTCGACGAGGTGACCGAGGTGCTCGACCCGTTGCAGATGCTTCCCGCGCCCGGGCAGGGTGCCCTGGCGGTGGAGTGCCGCACGTCGGACACCGCCCTGGTGGCCGAGGTGTGCGGAGCGCTCGACGACGTCCGTAGCAGGGCGGCCGTGACCGCGGAGCGGGCCGTCCTGGCCGCTCTCGAGGCCGGCTGCTCGGCGCCCGTGGGCGCCATGGCGGAGGTGGCCGAGGGCGACGACGGCGACGAGCTGTGGGTCCGGGCGGTGGCGCTGTCGCACGACGGGGCCGTCGCCGTACGACGGTCCGCCACCGGATCGCCCGAGGACGCAGCCGGAGTCGGCCTCCGGCTCGCCGAGGAGATGTTGGCCGACGGAGCGAGCACGCTCATCGAGGAGCGTGTCCCGTGACCGTGAAAAGAAGTCCCGGCAACGCCGGCACCAAGACGGGTTCGACCGGCAACCGCCGCGGATCCCTCAACGACAGCAAGAAGGCGACTGTGAGCAAGACCGTTTCGAAGAACGCAGCCACCAGCGCGACTCCTCGGGTCAAGGCGAAGGCCGAGAGCCGGAGCGCGGAACCCAGGCCGTCGGCTCCGATCGGCTTCGTGTCGTTCGTGGGCAGCGGCCCCGGCGACCCCGAGCTGCTCACCGTGCGCGCAGCCGAGCTGCTGCGCACCGCAGAGGTCGTGGTGACCGAGGCGCCCGAGCACGCCGCGCTGGTCGCGAGCCTCGCCCCCCAGGCAGAGGTCGTCGACGGCGGCTTCGGCACCGACGGCCAACCGCTGACCCACGCCGGCCGCGCCAAGGTCGTCGTCAAGCAGGCCAAGAGCGGCAGGCGCGTCGTGCGGCTGATGGCGGGCGACCCGTTCGTCTACGCCTCCGGCCCCGAGGAGGCCCAGGCCTGCGTGAAGGCCGGGGTCGGCTTCGAGATCGTTCCCGGTGTCAGCTCGGTGACCGCGGTCCCGGCGTACGCCGGTGTGCCCCTCACCGACAAGAAGCACCGCGAGATCGCCGTGGTGAACTGCTCCGAGGCCAAGATCGACTGGTCCTGCTACGCCGACGACCGCACGCTGGTGCTGCTCTCGGCCGTCAGCTCGATCGACGTCGTCGCGAAGGCGCTGATCGAGGCCGGCCGGGCCGACAGCACCCCGGTCGCGATGACCCGGGTCGGCACCACCACCGAGCAGGAGACGGTCGTCTCGACGCTCGGCCGGATCGCCGCCGACGCCCGTGCGGCGCGGATGACGCCGCCGGCCGTGACCGTGGTCGGCGACGTGGTCGACCTGCGCACGACGCTGTCCTGGTTCGAGACCAAGCCGCTGTTCGGCTGGCGCGTCCTGGTGCCCCGCACCAAGGAGCAGGCCGGCTCGCTGTCGGCGCGCCTGCGCGGCTTCGGCGCGGTGCCCGAGGAGGTCCCGACGATCTCCGTGGAGCCGCCCCGCAACCCGCAGCAGATGGACAAGGCGATCCGCGGCCTGGTCGAGGGGCGCTACGAGTGGATCGCGTTCACCTCGGTCAACGCGGTGCGTGCCGTGCGCGAGAAGTTCGACGAGTACGGCCTCGACGCCCGCGCGTTCTCGGGCCTGAAGATCGCCGCCGTCGGCGAGAAGACCGCCGCCGCGATCGAGGCCTGGGGCCTGCGCGCCGACCTGGTCCCCTCCGGTGAGCAGTCCGCCCGCGGCCTGCTCGAGGACTGGCCGCCCTACGACGACGTGCTCGACCCGATCAACCGGGTCTTCCTGCCGCGCGCCGACATCGCCACCGAGACGCTGGTGGCCGGCCTGCTCGACCTGGGCTGGGAGGTCGACGACGTCACGGCCTACCGGACCGTGCGGGCCACGCCGCCGCCGGCCCCGACCCGCGAGGCGATCAAGTCCGGCAAGTTCGACGCGGTCGTGTTCACCTCGTCCTCGACCGTGCGCAACCTGGTCGGCATCGCCGGCAAGCCGCACGCGTCGACGATCATCGCGGTGATCGGCCCCGCCACGGCGAAGACCGCCGAGGAGCACGGCCTCCGGGTCGACGTGATGGCGCCGTCGCCGTCGGTGGAGGAGCTCGTCGACGCGCTCGCCGACTTCGGCGCCGCCCGGCGTGCGTCCTTCCTCGAGCAGGGCCAGCCGGTCACGAAGCCGTCCGAGCGCCGCCCGTCGGCGCGTCGCAAGGCCACCTGAGCAGATGGCGTTCCCGGAGACCCGTCCGCGCCGGCTGCGGCGCACGCCCGCGCTGCGCCGGCTGGTCGCGGAGACCACGGTCGAGCCGCACCGGCTCGTGCTGCCGGTGTTCGTGCGTGAGGGGATCTCCGAGCCCGCCCCGATCTCGAGCATGCCGGGCGTCGTCCAGCACACCCGGGACACGCTGCGGAAGGCCGCCGCGGAGGCGGCCGAGCTCGGTCTCGGCGGGATCATGCTGTTCGGAGTGCCCGCCCGCAAGGACGCCCGCGGCAGCGGCGCCCTCGACCCCGACGGCATCCTGAACGTCGCCATCGCCGACGTCGTGGCCGAGGTCGGCGACGCCCTCCCGGTGATGGCCGACCTGTGCATCGACGAGTTCACCGACCACGGCCACTGCGGCGTGCTCGACGGCTCGGGCGCGGTCGACAACGACGCGACGCTGGCGGTGTACGCCGACATGGCGATCGCCCAGGCGGCCGCCGGCGTCGACGTCGTCGGCCCCAGCGGGATGATGGACGGCCAGGTGGGGGCGATCCGGGCCGCCCTCGACAGCGAGGGCTACACCGACGTCGCGATCCTGGCCTACTCCGCGAAGTACGCCTCGGCCTTCTACGGGCCGTTCCGGGAGGCGGTCGACTCCTCGCTGCAGGGCGACCGGCGCACCTACCAGCAGGACGGCGGCAACGTCGTCGAGGGCGTGCGCGAGGCGCTGCTCGACGTCGACGAGGGCGCCGACATGGTGATGGTGAAGCCGGCGCTGGCCTACCTCGACGTGATCCGGGCGGTCCGCGAGGCGGTCGACGTGCCCGTGGCGGCGTACAACATCTCCGGCGAGTACTCCATGGTCGAGGCCGCCGCCGCGCGCGGCTGGATCGACCGCGAGGCCGCCATCCTCGAGACGCTGACCTCGATCCGGCGGGCCGGGCGCGGACATCGTGCTCACCTACTGGGCCGCCGAGGCCGCCCGGATGCTCCGGCCCTGAGCCGGTAGGTCAGTTGCCGAGCAGGCCGCCGCCGAGGCCGAGCACGCTGTCGAGCAGGTTCTGCACGGCGGACGCGCCGCCGTCGAGGTAGGCACTGGTGCAGGCGTCCAGGCCGCCGATCGCGGTCAGCTCGGCCGCGGTCAGGTTGTCCTGGCAGTAGGCGGTGGCCTCCTCCAGCGGGGTCACCGTGTCCTTGACCGTGTCGTCGACCTTCTTGACGGTCTCGTCCGCCGCCGTGCCGGTCGACGGGGTGCCGGGGTCGGTGGGCGACGTGGTGTCGCCGCCGCCGCTGCCGACGGTGCCGCCGCCCGAGGAGCTCGAGCCGCCCCCGGACGATGCGGTGCCGCCGCCCGAGCCGCCGGACGAGGCGGGACGGTGCGGCTTGGCGCCGCGAGTGCCCGCGGAGACGACGGAGTCGCCGAAGTAGGGGGTGAAGGTCGCCGGGGCCGCGCTGCCGTTGGGCACCGCGGAGTAGTCGCCGGTGCCGTAGGCCCGCATGATCGAGAGCACCAGGTCGACGTAGGCCTGGCTGTGGTTGTAGCGGTAGACCGAGGAGCGCTGGCCGGGCAGCGTGGACAGGTCCTCGTCGCCGGAGCAGAGGTAGACGGCCGTGGCGAGCGCCGCGTCGTCGATGTCCTGCGGGTTGCGGACGCCGTCGCCGTCGCCGTCGACGCCCACCACGGACCAGGTCGACGGGATGAACTGCATCGGGCCGACCGCGCGGTCGAAGACCGGGTCGTCGTCGAGCTGTGCCGCGTCGGTGTCGCTGATCTTGGAGGTGCCGTTGCTGCCGTCGAGCGGGATGCCGAAGATGCCGGGCGTGCTCACGCCCTTGGCGGACAGCGTGTTGCCGCCGTAGCGGCCGTGGTCGGACTCGACGCGGCCGATCGCCGCGATCAGGGTCCAGTCGATGTTGCAGGAGGTGTCGGCCGCGTCGATGACCTGGGCCGCACGCTGGTAGGCGGCCAGGGCGGCCGCGGGGATGCCGTTGGCGGAGGAGCTGGCCACGATCGCGTCGCCGGAGCCGGCCGGGACGCCGGGGGCGATCACGCCGGGCACCGACACGCTGGCGGGCGCCTCGACGGCGTCGGCCGGGAGGCTGGTGCCGTCGGGGAGCTGGGGTGAGTCACCGGTCGCGGCGCTGGCGGTGCTGGTCGCCGCGAGGCTCATGGTCCAGGCCCCGGACAGCAGCGCGAGCGGCACGAGTGCGGTCGCCTTCTGCCACGTCATCAAACGATGAGACATCTGTCTCTCTCCCCAATCGTCGTAACCCGGGTCATTCCCCTCGAGAGGGATACCCGGGAACCCCCTCTTCCAACCATAGAAACGAGTCAGCGCCCGCTGGGTTACGCACCGGTAGGGGAAGACGTGGCGAGTCTCACCCTACGGCCGCGGGGACCGGGTTCGTGGCCGTTGGGGTCGCTCGGGGAGAATGACCCGGTGACGTCCCTGACCACCTCCGGCTCCGCTGCCCTCTTCGAGCGCGCCCACGCCGTGACCCCGGGAGGCGTGAACTCCCCGGTCCGCGCGTTCAACGCGGTCGGCGGCACGCCGCGCTTCATCGAGAGCGCCCGCGGCGCCCTGCTGACCGACGTCGACGGCAACGAGTACGTCGACCTGGTGTGCAGCTGGGGGCCGATGCTGCTCGGGCACGCGCACCCGGAGGTCCAGGAGGCCGTGATGGCCGCGGTCGCGCGCGGCACGTCGTACGGCACCCCCACCCGGCCCGAGGTCGAGCTCGCCGAGGAGATCGTCGGCCGCACGCCGGTCGACAAGGTCCGCTTCGTGTCCTCCGGGACCGAGGCCACCATGTCGGCGGTCCGGCTCGCCCGCGGGTTCACCGGCCGCGAGCTCGTGGTGAAGTTCGCCGGCTGCTACCACGGCCACGTCGACGCGCTCCTCGCCCAGGCCGGCTCCGGCCTCGCCACCTTCGCGGTGCCGGGCACGCCCGGCGTGCCGGCCGCCTCGACCGCCGCGACGCTGGTGCTGCCCTACAACGACACCGCCGCCGTGGAGCAGGTGTTCGCCGAGCACGGGGACAAGATCGCCTGCCTGGTCACGGAGGCGTCCCCCGGCAACATGGGCGTCGTGCCGCCGGCGCCCGGGTTCAACGCCTTCCTCTCCGAGATCTGCACCCGGCACGGCGCGCTGTTCGTCAGCGACGAGGTGATGACCGGCTTCCGGGTGACCCGCTCCGGGCAGTACGGCCTCGACGGGGCCGTGGAGGGCTGGCGCCCCGACCTGGTCACCTTCGGCAAGGTGATGGGGGGCGGCTTCCCGGCCGCGGCGTTCGGCGGCCGCGCCGACGTGATGTCCCAGCTCTCCCCGGAGGGGCCGGTCTACCAGGCAGGCACGCTCTCGGGTAACCCGGTCGCGACGACCGCCGGGCTGGCCACGCTGCGTCTCGCCACCGACGACGTCTACGCGCACCTCGACCGGTCGGCCGCCCGGCTGGCCGACGAGGTCGAGAAGGCCCTGACCGAGGCCGGGGTGCCGCACCTCGTGCAGCGCGGCGGCAACATGTTCAGCGCGTTCCTCTTCGACGAGGCCGTCGACGCGGTCCCCGACTTCGCGACCGCGAGCACCCAGAACGTCGCGCGCTTCAAGGCGTTCTTCCACGCGATGCTCGACCAGGGGGTCTACCTCCCGCCGAGCGCGTTCGAGGCCTGGTTCCTGTCCGCCGCCCACGACGACGCGGTCCTCGACCGGGTCGTCAGCGCGCTCCCCGCCGCAGCACGTGCCGCGGCCGCCGCGCCCCCCGCCAGCCCGCGAGGAGACTCATGAGCACCGAGACGACCGTCCACCTGCTCCGCCACGGTGAGGTGCACAACCCCAGCGGCGTGCTCTACGGCCGGATGGACGGCTACCACCTGTCCGACCTCGGCCGCGAGATGGCGCAGCGGGTGGCCGACAGCGTCCGCGACCGCGACATCACCCACATCGTGGCGTCGCCGCTCGAGCGGGCGCAGGAGACCGCCGCCCCGCTCGCCGAGGCCAAGGGCCTGGAGATCGGCACCGACCAGCGGGTCGTCGAGTCCGACAACATCTTCGCCGGCAAGCGGTTCGGTGTCCGGCGGAGCATCCTGCGGTCGCCCTCGGCGTGGCCGCACCTGTGGAACCCGTTCAAGCCGTCGTGGGGCGAGCCCTACAAGGAGGTCGTCGCCCGGATGATGGCCGCGGTGGAGGACGCGCGCGACGCGGCCCGCGGCCACGAGGCCGTGGTCGTGTCCCACCAGCTGCCGATCTGGATCACCCGGCTGCACGTGGAGAACCGCTCCTTCCTGCACGACCCGCGCAAGCGCCAGTGCACGCTGTGCAGCCTCACGTCGCTGACCTTCGAGGACGACCGGCTGACCACCGTGCGCTACTCCGAGCCGGCGGCCGACCTGATCCCCGCCAAGGACCGGTCGGCGCCGTTCTCGGCCGGCGGCGCGTCCGAGTCCGACAAGCCACCCGCGGCCGAAGCCTGAGCCGATGACCCTTCCCGGCCGTACCCGTTCCGCCCTCGCCGCCGTGGCGCTCGCTCGCGCTGCTCGCGGGCTGCTCCAACGACATCGGCAGCTCCGGCGACCAGGGCTACGTCGCGGGCAAGGGCATCATCACGTCGCTGGCGGTCGCCGACCGCGCGAGCCCCGGCGAGGTCTCCGGCACCACGATCGACGGGAAGCCGCTGTCGCTCGACGACTACGCGGGCCAGGTCGTGGTGGTCAACGTGTGGGGATCGTGGTGCGCGCCCTGCCGCGCGGAGGCGCCGATGCTCGCCGACGCCGCCCGCGACCTCGCGAAGCAGGACGTCGCGTTCCTCGGCATCGACTCCCGGGACCCGAGCGAGTCGGCGGCCAGGGCGTTCGTACGCCGGTTCGACATCCCCTACCCGAGCATCTACGACCAGCAGGGCCGCACGCTGCTCGCGTTCCGCGGCACGCTGAACCCCAACGCCATCCCCAGCACCGTCATCATCGACCGCGAGGGCCGGGTGGCCGCGAGCGTGCTCGGCGAGATCAGCCGGACCACGCTCTACGACCTCGTCGAGGAGGTCTCGGGCACGTGATGGCGCCGCTGGGGGCCGCAGGCTGGTTCGAGAGCACCGTGCTCTCCGGCTCGCTCGTGCTCGCGCTGCCGGTGGCCGCGCTGGCCGGGCTGGTGTCGTTCTTCTCCCCGTGCGTGGTGCCGCTGCTGCCCGGCTACCTCTCCTACGCCACCGGGCTGTCCGGCGCCGACCTCGCGTCCGCCCGGCGCGGCCGGATGGTGCTCGGCAGCCTGCTGTTCGTGCTCGGCTTCTCGTTCGTCTTCGTCGCGCTCGGCACGCTCTCCGGCGCGCTCGGCGACTGGCTGTGGGAGTACATGCGCGAGATCAGCGTCGTCCTCGGCGTGGTCACGATCCTCGTCGGCCTCGCCTTCCTCGGCCTGGTGCCGTGGATGCAGCGCGACGTCCGCTTCCACAAGGTCCCCGCCGTCGGGCTCGCCGCCGCGCCGCTGCTCGGCGTGCTGTTCGGCCTCGGCTGGACCCCGTGCATCGGCCCGACGCTGGCCGCCGTGCAGACGCTCGCGCTGCACGAGGGCACCGCCGGTCGCGGGGCGCTGCTCAGCGGCGCCTACTGGCTCGGCCTCGGCATCCCGTTCATCCTCGCCGGGCTCGCCTTCCGCCGGATGCTCGGCGCGGTCGCCTGGGTGCGCCGCCACCAGGTGTGGGTCACCCGCGTCGGCGGCGTGATGCTGATCGTGGTCGGCCTGCTGCTCGTCACCGGCCTGTGGGACCAGTGGGTCGCGCGAGCTCCGCGGCTGGGTCGGCGGCTTCGAGGTGGCAGTGTGAGGCACCCCGCACCGAGCACCGAGGCCGTCGCGACCTCGCCGAGGCCGGCGGCGCCGCCGACAACCCGACGCCGCCCACGGCGCCGCCGGCGCTCGGTCCCGCTCGCGCTCGGCCGCTGGGCCTGGCGGCAGCTGACCTCGATGCGCACCGCGCTGGTGCTGCTGTTCCTGCTCGCGCTCGCCGCGGTCCCCGGCTCGGTCGTGCCGCAGCGCAACATCGACGCGGTCGCGGTGCGCACCTGGCACGAGCAGCACCCCCAGCTCGCGCCGGTCTACGACGCGCTCGGGCTGTTCGACGTCTACGGCTCGGTGTGGTTCTCCGCGATCTACATCCTGCTGATGGTCTCGCTGATCGGCTGCGTGCTGCCGCGGCTGCGCGTCTACTGGCGGGCCATGCGGGCCCGGCCGCCCCGGGCGCCGCGGAACCTCTCCCGGCTGCCGGAGTCGCGCACGTTCACGCTCGACGGCCCGCCGGACGCCGTGCTCACCCGGGCCGCCGCCGTGCTGCGGAAGCGGCGCTACCGGGTGGAGCCGGCCGAGGGGAGCGTCGCCGGGGAGCGCGGCTACCTCCGGGAGGCGGGCAACCTGCTCTTCCACGCGTCCGTTCTGGTCGTGCTCGTCGGCTTCGCGCTCGGCCAGCTCTACGGCTACAAGGGCGGCGTGATCACCGTGGTCGGCCAGGGCTTCTCCAACTCGCTGAGCCAGTACGACGACTTCGCGCCGGGGTCGCTCTTCTCGCCCGACGACCTCACGCCGGTCAACCTGACCGTCGAGGACTTCGACGTCTCGTTCCTCACCAGCGGCCCGAACATGGGCCAGCCGAAGGACTTCTCGGCGAGGCTGGCCTACTCCGAGGAGCCGGGGGCGCCCGAGAAGTCCTACGACCTGGCGGTGAACCACCCGCTCTGCCTCGACGGCGTCAGCGTCTTCCTGGTCGGGCACGGCTACGCGCCGGTCGTCACGGTCAAGGACGGCAACGGCGACGTGGCCTACCAGGGGCCGGTGGTGTTCCTGCCGCAGGACTCGTCGTTCGCGTCGTTCGGCGTCATCAAGGTGCCCGACGCCGCGCCGAAGCAGCTCGGCTTCGAGGGCCTGTTCCTGCCGACCTACGGCTTCACCATGCAGCGCGGCCCGTTCTCGCAGTTCCCCGACACGCTCGACCCGGTGCTGTCGCTGGTGCCCTACCAGGGCGACCTCGGCCTCGACACCGGCGCGGCGCAGTCGGTCTACGAGCTCGACAAGGACGGCCTCGAGCCGTTCGCCAGCACCGACAAGTCGCGCGGGGCCGACGCCCGGGTGAAGCTGTCGCCCGGTGACACCGTGCAGCTGCCGGACGGCGCCGGCTCGATCCGCTTCGACCGGGTCGACCGCTGGGTCAAGCTGCAGGTCAGCGACAGCCCGGGCAAGGGCCTCGCCCTCGGCGGCGTGCTGCTCGGCATCCTCGGCCTGATGGGCTCGCTGTTCATCCGGCCGCGCCGGGCCTGGGTCCGGGTCGTCCCGCGACCCCGAGGACGACGGGCGTACCGTGGTCGAGCTGGCCGGTCTCGACCGCAGCTCCGGGGGAGATCTCGACGTCGAGATCGACGCGCTCGAGCGGGAGCTCCGCGCCGGCAGCACGAGCACACACCTGAGGAGACCTCGTGAGCACCGCGGACTTCGCCGCCTTCTCCAACAACGCGATCATGTTCGCCTCCATCGTCTACGTGCTGGCCTTCGTCGCCCACGTCGTCGAGTGGTCGGCGGCGCGCTCCGCGTCGGTCGCCCGGACGCCGGTGGCGGCGACCGCGGCCGGCGGGGCCGAGGGCGGCGCCGTCCTCGACCGAGACGCCGGAGCGCGGACGCCGGCCGCGCGAGGAGAAGATCGACAAGTGGGGACGGATCGGCGTCGCGCTGACCGTCGTCGCCGTGCTGCTGCACCTCGCCGCCCTGGTCACCCGCGGCCTCGGGCTCGGACCCGATCCGGGTGCCCTGGGGCAACATGTACGAGTTCACCCTCGCCGGCGCGTTCGGCGTGAGCCTGATGTACCTCGTGCTCGGCCGCCGCCACCACCTGCGCTGGATGGGCCTGCCGGTCACCGGCTTCGAGGTCGTCGTGCTGATGCTGGCGGTGCTGCTGCTCTACGTGCCCGCCGGCCCGCTGGTGCCCGCGCTGCACTCCTACTGGCTGGTGATCCACGTGATGGCCGCGGTCGTGGCCTCCGGCGCGTTCGCCGTCGGCGCGATCGCCTCGGTGCTCTTCCTGGTCAAGGACCGTGCCGTGACGCGGGGCAGCGCTGCGCCCGGGCTGCTACCTCGACCGGCTGCCGGAGCCGTCGGCGCTGGACCGGGTGGCCTACCGGCTGCACGCCTTCGGCTTCCCGATCTGGACCTTCGCGGCCCTGGTGGCCGGGCCGATCTGGGCGGAGTACGCCTGGGGCAGCTACTGGAACTGGGACCCCAAGGAGGTCTGGGCGTTCATCACCTGGGTGATCTACGCCGCCTACCTGCACGCCCGGGCGACCGCGGGCTGGCGCGGCAAGGCGGCGGCCGTGATCGCGCTGGTCGGCTTCGCCTCGCTGCTGTTCAACTTCGTCGGGATCAACTTCTTCTTCGGCAGCGGCAGCCTGCACTCCTACGCCGGGAAGTAGCCCCGGGGCCGGCCGGGTCAGCCCGCCTCGGGCTCGTCCGTCTGGGCGTCGCGCTGCTCGCGGCGGCGCTTGCGCTCGAGGTCGCGCAGGAAGTCGGGGTCGTCGTCGGGGGCGACCGAGCGACGGGTGGGGCGGCTCGGGGGCTGAGGACGCCGGCGGGCCCGCCGGACCTCGAGCAGCCGCAGCACGCCGTACACCACCAGGGCGAACAGTGCGACGAGGAGAACAGCCTTACCCACGCCTCCAGGGTAGGCCTCCCCGCCAACTGGCGCGCGACTAGTCTGGAGGTGTGAAGGAGTTCGTCGTCTACACCCTGGCGCGCCTCGGCCTGTTCGTCGCGTCCTACGCGATCGTGGTCGGCGTCTACCTGCTCGTGACCGGGGGTGACCCCGTGCCGCTGCTGTGGCCGCTGCTGGTGGCCGCGGTGATCTCCTCGGTCGCGTCGGTCTACCTGCTCAAGCACCTGCGGGACCGGTTCGCCGCGGTGATCGACCGCCGGGCCCGGGCCGCCTCCGCGCGGTTCGAGGCCTCGCGGTCCAAGGAGGACACGGACTGACATGGAGGAGCGGGAGGACGGCAGCTGCCGGGTCGCCGTACGCCGCGACCGCGGCGAGCGGACCTGGGTCAACGAGGCGATCCGCAAGGTCGAGGCCGACGCCAACCGGTCGGCGGACACCCACCTGCACGTGTTCCCGCTGCCCGGGCACTGGGACATCGACCTCTACCTCAAGGACGAGTCGGTCCACCCGACCGGCTCGCTCAAGCACCGGCTGGCCCGGTCGCTGTTCCTCTACGCGCTGTGCAACGGCTGGATCCACGAGGGCACCACGATCACCGAGGCGTCCTCGGGGTCGACCGCGGTGTCGGAGGCGTTCTTCGCGCGGCTGCTCGGGCTGCCGTTCGTCGCGGTGATGCCGGCGTCGACCTCGCAGGAGAAGATCGACCTGATCGAGTTCTACGGCGGCCGCTGCCACCTCGTCGACGACCCGGCGACGATGTACGACGAGGCGCGGCGGCTCGCCGAGGAGACCGGCGGGCACTACCTCGACCAGTTCACCTACGCCGAGCGGGCGACCGACTGGCGCGGCAACAACAACATCGCCGAGTCGGTCTTCGGCCAGATGTCGCAGGAGCGGCACCCGGTGCCCGGAGTGGGTCGTGGTGGGCGCCGGGACCGGCGGCACGTCGGCGACCTTCGGACGGTTCGTGCGCTACCGCCGCCACCACACCCGGCTCTGCGTGGCCGACCCGGAGAACTCGGCGTTCTTCCCCGGCTGGGTCCACGACGACCCGGCGCACACCACCGTCGGCGGCTCGCGCATCGAGGGCATCGGCCGCCCCCGCGTCGAGCCGTCGTTCGTCCCGGCCGTCGTGGACGCCATGATCGCGGTGCCCGACGCGGCGTCGATCGCGGCCGCCCGCTGGTGCAGCGAGCTCACCGGCCGCAAGGTCGGCGGCTCCACGGGCACCACCTTGTGGGCGTCCCTGCACCTGATCGCGCAGATGCGCGCCGAGGGGCGGTCGGGCAGCGTCGTCACGCTGCTGTGCGACGGCGGCGAGCGCTACGGCCACACCTACTACGACGACGCGTGGCTGGCCGCGCAGGGACTCGACATCACGCCGTACCTCGAGACCCTCGAGAAGTTCGCCGACACCGGCGACTGGTCCGAGCCGCGGCTCGGCTGAGGTCCGCGACTGCGTGATCGGCCCCGGCGGCGCCGGGGGACGCGCATACTGATCCGGTGCCAGGTGAAGCATCGGGGGCTCGGCTACGGGCATACGCGCTGATGGAGGCCGCCCAGGGCCACGCCCACGAGGCGGCCGGCGAGGACCTGGTGGCGCTCGAGGCGCAGGCCACGGCGGAGCACTGGCCCGACGTCGCGCTTCTGGCCGCGGCCGGCCAGGCGATGTACGCCATGCTCTGGTCGGAGGACTCCGAGGACGTCCGGCACCGGATGGAGCTGCTGGTCGCCCGGGCGCACACGCTCGGCGTGCCGTCGCTCCTCGCGCTCGCGCTCGCCCTGCGGGGGGTGGCCGCGGCCGGACGCGAGGACAGCGCCGCGCTGCTCGCCGACGTCGGCCGGGCGGTGGCGCTGATCGACGACGACCAGGCGCCGGTGCTGGACCGGTGCACGGTGCTGGTCGTCTGCGCCGCGGCGTACAACGCCCTGAGCCTGTGGGAGCTCGTCGACGAGCTGTACGACCGGGAGACCCTGCTCGAGCCGTCCTGCGAACCTCCGGTCCAGGCGCCGGCGGTCGCGGTCAACCGGGTGCTCGTCCGCCTGGAGTGGGCGGCCGCGCTGCTCGAGCTCGGCGAGCGCGAGGCGGCCGTGGGACAGCTGCGGCGGGCGGCCGACGCGGCCGGCCACGCCGAGTCCACGGACGGCCTCCCCGAGCTGTGGCGGCTGGGCGTCCTCGCCTCCCGGGACGTGCTGGCGTTCCTGCTCCGGGCCCTCGAGGGGCCGGCGCCCGAGGCCTGGGTCGACGAGCAGGTGGCGGTCGCGGGCCGGCACCACGCCGCGCTGGCCGCGGCCGGCGACGTGGAGTTCCGGCCGCTGCTGGACGCCCTGACCGCGCTCGGCCTGCTCCGTCTGGGGCGCACGGAGGCGGCCGTGGCGGCGGCACGGGCGCTCGCCCCGGCGGGGTCCACCTCCACCGGGGCGCGCTCCTTCCCGGCCTGGGTGCGCGCCGAGGTCCTCTCCGCCGGCGAGCCGGAGGAGGCGGTCGCGGCCCACCGGGACTACGGCCTGCTCGTGGCCCGGGCCCGATGGACGGCGCGGCTCGGCGTCCTGGCCGCGGCGCGCTCCAAGATCGCCGGCGAGCGGCTGACCGTGGACCACGCCCGCCTCTCGCGCGACGTGCTGCTGGACCCGCTGACCGGCTTGTCGAACCGACGGGTCTTCGACGACTGGCTCGCGACGGTGCCGCCCACCGCCCGGCGCCACGGCCCTGCTGCTCATCGACATGGACTTCTTCAAGGAGATCAACGACGAGCACGGCCACGCCGTCGGGGACGAGGTGCTCCGCCGGGTCGGTGCGGTGCTGTCCGCGCACGTCCGCACCGGCGACCTGGCCCTGCGTCTCGGCGGTGACGAGTTCGCGGTCGTGCTCCAGGACGAGCCGGCCGACGCCGCGGACCCGTCCGTCGTGCTCGACGCCTTCCACGCCACGGCCGTCACGCGGGCCGCGGCGATCCGCGAGGCGGTCCGGCTGCACGAGTGGCACCAGGTGGTCGCCGGGCTGCGGGTCGGGGTCAGCATCGGCGTCGCGGCGGCCACGGTCGGACCGCAGTGCCCCGCGGCCGCCGACCTGCTCTACCGCGAGGCCGACGCGCGGCTCTACGTGGCGAAGTCGGAGCGTGGCAGCGACGACCCGCTCGACGAGGTCCTGCTGCCGTGGCCGCGCTGAGGTAATCGAGTTGCCGTCCCCCGGTCTCCGGTGAAGGCTGGCGCGATGACACTGCACCATCGTGACGAGGGAACCGGGCCGGCTGTCGTGCTGCTGCACGCCGGGGTGGCCGACCTGCGGATGTGGGACGGGCCCGCCGCGGAGCTGGCCCGCGACCACCGGGTGGTGCGCTGCGACCTCCGGGGGTTCGGCGGTTCCGCGCTCGCGCCCGGTGCGTCGTACTCCGACGCCGAGGACGTGCTCGCCCTGCTCGAGGAGCTCGGGGTGGACCGGTTCGCGCTGGTCGGGGCGTCGTACGGCGGCTACGTCGCCCTGCAGGTCGCCTCGTCGGTTCCCGAGCGGGTCGAGCGGCTGGTGCTGCTCGCGGCGGCCGCCGACCTGCTGGAGCCCGACGACGGCCTGCGGAGCCTGTGGCAGGAGGAGGGGCGTCTCGTCGACGCGGGGGACCTGGCCGGCGCGACCGAGCTGAACGTCGGGGCCTGGCTCGGCCCCGAGGCCGACGAGGGCGCGCGCGAGCTGGTGCGGCGCATGCAGCGCGCAGGCCCTCGAGGTGCAGGTGGCCGCGGGCGACGTCGACAACCGCGAGCTCCCTGTCGTGCCGGACCGGCTCACGATGCCGGCCCGGGTCGTGGTGGGCCTGCGCGACCAGCCGTTCTTCGTGGACACCGGGCGGGAGCTCGCCCGCAGGCTCCCGGACGCCCGGCTCGTCGAGCTGCCGTGGGCGGGCCACCTGCCGACCCTCGAGCGCCCCGACGAGGGGATGCGCCTGCTGGCGGAGGCGCTCGCGTGAACCTCAGGCCGGGGGTCGACCCGCGGCCCTGAGGAACGCCGCCTCCTGGCCCGCCGACGCCCAGCTGCCCCGCACCTCGAGCACGGCGATGGCCGAGGTCGGCATCGGCACCCACTCGTCGGTGAGGCGCAGCACCAGGTCCTCCAGCCCCGGGTTGTGGCCGACGAGCAGCACCGTGCCGAGGTCGTCGGGCAGGTCGCGCACGACGGCGAGGAGCTCATCGGCCGACGCGGCGTACACCCGGTCGTCGACCCGAGGGTCCGGTGGCCTGGTCAGCTCCGCCGCCGCCAGCTCCCAGGTGCTCCACGCGCGGGCGGCCGGCGACACGACGGCGAGGTCGATGCGGTCGAGCCCGGTGTCCAGCCACCGGCCGGCTTCAGGCGCCTGGCGCCGGCCGCGTTTCGCCGAGCGGCCGGGCGATGTCGGCGACGTCCTCGGCCCAGTCGGACTTCGCGTGCCGCAGCAGCACCAGCGTGTGCACGGACGTGCGGGAACGCTCCACACGCCGAGTGTGCCGCACGAGGAGTCGGCTCGCGCACGACCCGCCGGTCCTATGTACCTGGACAGGTACGTACCCGATCTGTTACATATAGGCCATGGACGTTGTGCTGCACGCGCTGTCGGACGCGAGCCGGCGGACCGTGCTCGAGGCGCTCGGTGACGGTCCCGCCACCGTGGGCGAGCTGGCCGCGCTGCTGCCGATCGCGCGCCCGGGTGTCTCGCGCCACCTACGGGTCCTGCGCGAGGCCGGTCTCGTCGACGTGCGCCAGGAGGCGCAGTTCCGGGTGTACAGCCTGCGTCCCGAGCCGCTCGCGCAGGTCGACGAGTGGCTCAGCCGTTACCGCTCGCTGTGGGAACAGCGTCTGGATGCCCTGCACACCGAGATCGCCCGAGGAAAGAAAGCACGAAGGAGCGCGGAATGACCGAGGAGACGCGAGCGAGCACCCGCATCACGGGGACGCTGCAGTCCGTTGACGGCAAGGGTGTCGTCCGGATGGAAGGCAGCTACGACACCGACATCGACGACCTGTGGTCGGCGGTCACGGACGCGAGGCGCCTGGCTCGGTGGGTCGCCGAGGTCGAGGGCGACCTCCGGCTCGGTGGCGCGTTCCGGGCCACCTTCACGAGCGGGTGGGAGGGCGACGGCCGCGTCGACGTCTGCGAACCGCCACGCCACCTGCGGGTGACCATGGACCCGGGGAGCCACGAGGAGACGGTGATCGAGGCCGTGCTCGTCGCCGACGGGGACCGGACCAGCCTGGTGGTCGAAGAGCGTGGGATTCCCCTCGGAGAGCTCCCCGCCCACGGCGCCGGATGGCAGGCGCACGTCGAGGACCTCGCCGCGCACGTCGCGGGCCGAGAGCCGGCTGACTGGCGCACGCGGTGGGCCGAGCTCGCGCCGTCGTACGACGAGAAGGTCGTCCGTTAGCTAGGCGAAGGCGATGCCGAGGAACAGGCCGACGGCGTACAGGATCTCCGCGACGCCGACCTTCTGGAGCACGGGGACCAACGCGCGGCCCTCGGCGCCGGCCAGGACGACCCGCGTCGCCGGCCAGGCCACCGCCAGGTAGGCCAGGCCGAGCAGGGCGCCCACCCCGGTCTCCAGGGCGACGCCGAGGAGCATGATCGCCGCGACCCCGACGAGGAACGCGAACAGGTAGCGGGTCTGCTCGTCGCCGAGCACCACCGCCAGGGTCCGCTTGCCGACCTCGCGGTCGGTCGGGATGTCGCGCAGGTTGTTGGCGACGAGGATCGCGCAGGCCAGCGCGCCGACCCCGGACGCGGCGAACCAGGCCGCGAGCGGCGCCGTGCCGGTCTGGACGTAGGTGGTGCCGACGACGGCGACGAGGCCGAAGAACACGAACACCATCACCTCGCCGAGCGCGTTGTAGCCGTAGGGCGTGCGGCCTCCGGTGTAGAACCACGCCGCCGCGACGCACAGGGCGCCGACGAGCACCAGCCACCACGCGGTGGTCAGCGCGAGGACGAGACCGGCGACGGCGGCCACGCCGAACGCCACGAACGCGGCCTGCTTCACCTCGACGCGGGGCGGCGACCCCGGAGCCGACCAGGCGCAGCGGCCCGACCCGGTCCTCGTCGGTGCCGCGGATGCCGTCGGAGTAGTCGTTGGCGTAGTTGACCCCGACCTGCAGGGCGAGCGCCACCACCAGGGCGAGCAGCGCCTTCCACCACACGGCGGCGTCGAGGAAGGCCGCGACGCCGGTGCCCGCCAGCACGGGGGCGACGGCGGCGGGGAGGGTGCGGGGGCGCGCGCCGGCCAGCCACTGCTCAGGGGTTGCCATGGGCAGGGATTCTCGCAGGCATAGCGTGGTGCCTCGTGAGCAGCCTCCACCCCGTGCACGGCACCCCTGCCGAGGTCCTCGACCTGCTGCGCGCCTGGGACGCCGCGGCCGCCGAGCCCGAGCCGCTGGTCATCGAGACGTCGGGGTCCACCGGCGAGCCGAAGCGGGTGGTGCTGTCGCGTGCGGCGATGCGGGCCTCGGCCACCGCGACCGCGAGCCGTCTCGGTGGCCCGGGGCAGTGGCTGCTGAACCTGCCGCCCACCTACGTCGCCGGCCTGCAGGTGCTGTTCCGCTCGGTGCTCGCGGGCACGGAGCCGGTGGTGCAGGACGGCCCGTTCACCGCGGCCGCCGCGGCGATGACCGGCGATCGTCGCTACGTCTCGCTCGTCCCGACGCAGCTGCACCGGATGCTCGACGACCCCGCCGAGGTCGAGGCGCTGCGCACGTTCGCCACCGTGCTCGTCGGCGGCGCCGCCGTCCCCGCCGAGCTGCGGGCCGAGGCCGCCGAGGCCGGCGTCACCGTGGTCGCCACCTACGGGATGAGCGAGACCTGCGGTGGCTGCGTGTACGACGGGCACCCGCTCGACGGGGTCGCCGTCGCCATCGGGTCGGAGGGCCGCGTGCGGCTCGCCGGGCCGGTGCTCTTCGACGGCTACGAAGGACGCGCCGACCTGACCGCCGAGGTGCTGCGGGACGGCTGGTTCCTCACCCAGGACCTCGGCCGCCTCGACGACGACGGCCGGCTCCAGGTGCTCGGCCGGGTCGACGACGTGGTGCTCTCCGGCGGCGTGAACGTCCCCGGCCCCGCGGTCGCTGCCCGGCTGCGCGAGCACCCCGCGGTCCGCGCCGCCGAGGTGGTCGGTGCCGCCGACGACGAGTGGGGGCAGCGGGTCGTCGCCTGCGTGGTCGGCGACCTGTCGCTCGACGAGGCCCGGGACTGGGTGGCCGCCGTGCATCCCCGGTCGTGGGCGCCCCGCCAGGTCGTCCGGCTCGACGAGGTTCCCCTGCTGCACAACGGGAAGGTCGACCGCCGGCGGCTCGAGGAGCTGGCCCGATGACCGAGCCGGGGCAGTGGCACGTCTGGTCCGTGCCGATGACGACGCGCTTTCGCGGCATCACCGTCCGCGAGGGGATGCTCGTGCGGGGGCCGGCCGGCTGGGGCGAGTTCAGCCCGTTCCTCGAGTACGACGCCCGGGTCGCCGCGCCCTGGCTCCGGGCGGCCCGGGAGGCCGCCTTCGACGGCTGGCCGGCGCCCTTGCGGGACAGCGTCCCGGTCAACGTCACCGTCCCCGCGGTCGGGCCCGAGGCCGCGGCCCGGATCGTCCGCGCCGGGGGCTGTCGCACCGCGAAGGTCAAGGTCGCCGAGCCGGGACAGACCCTCGCCGAGGCGCAGGAGCGGCTGGAGGCGGTCCGCGAGGCGCTCGGCCCCGACGGCCGCATCCGTGTGGACGCCAACGGCCTCTGGTCCGTCGACGAGGCGGTCGCCGCGATCCGGGCGCTGGACCGGGCGGCCGGCGGGCTGGAGTACGTCGAGCAGCCGGTGGCCTCCGTCGAGGACCTGGCGCTCGTGCGACGCAGGGTCGACGTGCCGATCGCCGCCGACGAGTCCATCCGGCGCGCGGAGGACCCCTACCGGGTGCGCGACCTGGAGGCCGCCGACGTCGCGGTGCTGAAGGTGCAGCCGCTCGGCGGGGTGGCCGCCTGCCTGCGGATCGCCGAGGACATCGGCCTGCCCGTCGTCGTGTCCAGCGCTCTGGAGACCTCGGTCGGGATCGCCGCCGGGGTGGCGCTGGCCGCCGCGCTGCCCGAGCTGCCCTACGCCTGCGGCCTGGCCACCGTCCAGCTGCTCACCGACGACGTGGCCGAGCGGCCGCTGCTCCCCGTCGACGGCGCGCTGCCCGTCGCGCCGCTGACCGTCGACCCGGACGCGCTCGCCCGGCTGGCGGCGACCCCGGAGCAGCAGCAGCACTGGCAGGCACGTCTTGCCGAGGTCGAGGCGCTCGACCGCGCGATGGGGCAGGATCTGACCTCGTGACCGCTCCGACGAACGCGCCGACCAACGCCTCGACCGCGCTGGCGACCACGGTGGTCGACGAGCTGGTGCGGGGCGGCGTGACCCACGCCGTGCTCGCCCCCGGCTCCCGGTCGGCCGCGCTCGCCTTCGCCCTCCACGCCGCGCACACCGCGGGCCGGCTCACCCTGCACACCCGCGTCGACGAGCGGTCGGCCGGGTTCCTCGCGCTGGGGCTCGCCCGCACGTCGCGCAGCCCGGTCCCGGTCGTCACCACCTCCGGCACGGCCGTCGCCAACCTGCACCCCGCCGTGCTCGAGGCGTCGCACGCCGGGCTGCCCCTCGTCGTGCTCAGCGCGGACCGGCCGGCCTCGCTGCGCGGCACGCAGGCCAACCAGACGACCGACCAGGTGGGCATCTTCGGCGGCGCCGTCCGGCTGGAGGCCGACGTACCGCCGCCCCACCCGGGGCCCACCGAGCCGCACCAGGTCGCCGGCTGGCGCGCCCTGACCGCCCGCGCGCTCGCGACCGCCACCGGGCGCGCCGCGGGCGCAGCCGGGCCCGTCCACCTGAACCTCCAGATGGTCGATCCTCTGGTGCCCGGCGTCCCGGACGGCTGGACCGCCGACGTGCACGGCCGCCCCGGCGGACGGCCGTGGACCGAGGTCGCCACCCCGGAGCGGCCGGACCCGCAGGTCATCGACGACACCGCGCGCACCGTCGTCGTCGCCGGGGACGACGCCGGCCCCCCGGCCCGGGTCCTGGCCGAGCAGGCCGGCTGGCCGCTGCTGGCCGAGCCGACCAGCGGGTCACGCACGGGCACCCACGCGATCCGCACCTACCGGCTGCTGCTCGGCGACGAGGACCTCGCCGGGCGGATCGAGCGCGTCGTCGTCGCCGGCCACCCGACGCTGTCCCGGCCGGTGACCCGGCTGCTCTCGCGGCCCGACGTCGAGGTGCTCGCGCTGCCCAACCGCACCGGGTGGACCGACCCCGGCCACCAGGTGTCGCGGGTGCTCACCGGCACCGTGGTCCCCGAGGGTCCGGTCGACGAGGAGTGGCTCGGCGAGTGGCGCGACCGCGACGCCGACGTCTCCCGCCGGCTCGACGCCCTCCTCGCCGCCGAGGACGGGCTCACCCCGCACGAGGTCGCCGGCGCGGTCGCAGCCGCGCTGCCCCCCGAGGGGCTGCTGTTCGTGGGCGCCTCCAACCCGGTCCGCGACCTCGACCTGATGGTGCCGCGCTACAAGGTCGGCGACCGTCGGCTGGTGATCGGCAACCGCGGCCTCGCCGGCATCGACGGCTGCGTCTCGACGGCGGTCGGCGCGGTGCTCGGTCGCCCCCGCACGACCCGGGCCTTCGCACTCCTCGGCGACGTCACGTTCCTGCACGACACCAACGGCCTGCTCCTCGGGCCCGACGAGCGGCGCCCCGACCTCACGATCGTGGTGGTCAACGACGACGGCGGCTCGATCTTCGCCTCGCTCGAGCAGGGCGACACGGCGTACGCCGCCTCCTACGAGAAGCTGTTCGGCACGCCGCACCACGTCGACCTGGCGTCGCTCTGCGCGGCGACCCGGACGCCGCACTGGAAGGTCGGCTCGCTCCCCGAGCTGCAGCAGGCGCTGGCCTCGCCCAACGGCGGCATCGAGGTCGTCGAGGCCGTCGTGACCCGGCACGACCGGCGTGCGCTCGACGCCGCGATCCGGGCGCTGGGTGCGCAAGACTGATCAAGCGCCGCCCTGCCTCGACCCGATGGGATAGGGAGCATGAGCACAGCCCAGGACCACTTCGCCGGCTTCGTCGCCGTCCTCGCCGAGGCGCTGGACGACCACGACGCCACCGGCGACGACCTGGCCCGCCGGCTGTACCTGTCGCGGTTCCACCTCGACCGGATCGTCTCGTCGGTGGCCGGTGAGCCACCGGCCGCGTTCCGTCGCCGGGTCCTGCTCGAGCGGGCGGCGTACCGCCTGCTCACCTCGGACCGGACCCTCCTCGACGTCGCCGTCGAGGCCGGCTACGGGTCGCACGAGGCGTTCACCCGCGCCTTCACCCGGGCGTACGGCGTGAGCCCGGCCCGCTGGCGGGGGAGTCCCACCCGGATCCGGATCGAGGCTCCCAGCGACGTCCACTTCCACCCGCCGGCCGGCCTCCGGCTGCCGGCACGCACGAAGGTGACCTCCATGGACCTGCTGCTGAAGATGGTCGAGCACCACATCTGGCTGACCGGCGAGATGGTGTCCTGCGCCGCACGGCTCACCGACGCCCAGCTCGACGAGCCGATCGAGGTGAACGTCGACGACGACCACCAGACGATCCGCACGCTACTGTCCCGGCTGGTCGGGCAGATGGGCATGTGGAACGCCGCGATCGCCCACCGCGACTACGACTGGTCCGTCGAGGAGCACGAGAGCATCGCGTCGCTCCGGGACCGGCTGGCCGTCGAGGGGGCGGCCTACCTGGGCAACATCCGCGAGGTGTGCGAGCAGGGCCGACTCGACGACACGTTCGTCGACGCGCTGTGCGAGCCCGCCGAGGTGTTCACCTACGGCGGCATGGTGGCCCACGTGCTCACGTTCGCCGCGCACCGCCGGTGCCTCGTGGTGATGGCGCTGGACCGGCACGGCGTCAGCGAGCTGGGCTGGGGCGACCCGATGCGCTGGGTGGCCGAGCCGCACGCCTGACGGCCGGCCGGGCGCGCCGGTTGCCGGACCGAGTTCAATAGGGCTCGTGCACCTGGCCCTGACCGTCGCCGTCCTCGTCGCCGTGGTGATCGCCGTGGCCGCGGCGTCACCGCGCCTGGAGCTCCCCGCGCCGCTGGTCCTCGTGGCGCTCGGCACCGTGGCGTCGTTCGTGCCCTTCGTGCCGCAGGTCGAGCTGACCGCCGAGCTGGCCCTGGTCGGGTTCCTGCCGCCGCTGCTCTACTCGGCGGCGCTGCAGACGTCGCTGGTGGACTTCAACGCCAACCGCCGGGCGATCCTGCTGCTCTCGATCGGCCTCGTCGCGTTCACGACCGGCTGTGTCGCGGTGGTGGTCCACGCAGTCGTCCCCGGGGTCGACTGGCCGGCGGCCTTCGCCCTCGGCGCCGTGGTCGCTCCACCGGACGCCGTCGCGGCGACCGCCATCGCCCGGAGGATCGGGCTGCCACGCCGCGTGGTGACGATCCTCGAGGGTGAGTCGCTGCTCAACGACGCCACCGCCCTGGTCGCGCTCCGGACGGCGATCGGTGCCGCAGCCGGGGCGGTCTCCTTCCTCCACGTGGGGCTCGACTTCCTCCTGGCCGCAGGAGGCGGCCTGCTCGTCGGGCTGCTGGTCTTCGTGGTGGTCGGCTGGGTCCGCAAGCACGTCACCGACCCGGTGCTCGACACGAGCGTCTCGCTGGTCACCCCGTTCGCGGCGTACGTCGCGGCCGAGTCCTTCCACGCGTCGGGCGTGCTCGCCGTCGTCGTCGCGGGGCTGATGCTCGGCCACAAGGCGCCGGTGCTGCAGACCGCGTCGTCGCGCATCGCCGAGCGGCTCAACTGGCGCACGGTCTCGTTCGTCCTCGAGAACATGGTGTTCCTGCTGATCGGTCTCCAGGCCCGCGACATCCTCTCCGTCGTGGTCGACGGCTCCGTCCCCACCGACACCGTGCTGGTGGCCTGTGGTGCCACCCTCGCGACGGTGATCGTGGCCCGGCTCGTGTGGGTGTTCCCGGCCCGCTTCCTGCTGGTCCGACCCGGGCCGGACCCGCAGACCGGCAAGCACCCGTCGTGGGGGAACACGGCGGTCCTCGGCTGGGCGGGGATGCGTGGCGTCGTGACCCTGGCCGCCGCGTTCGTCATCCCGGAGGACTTCCCGCAGCGCGACCTGCTCGTCCTGATCGCGCTGGTGGTCACCGCCGGCACGCTCTTCCTCCAGGGCCTCTCGCTGCCGTGGCTGGTGCGGAGGTTGCGGCTGCCCGGACCCGACCCGCGCGAGGACGCGCTCGCCCGGGCGGCGCTGTTCCAGGAGGCGAGCGCGGCCGGCCGGGCCTGGCTCGACGAGCACGCGTCCGAGGACGACCCGCACGGCGCGCAGGCCGCCGTGCGGGAACGCGCCGAGCGCCGCGACTTCGCCGCGTGGGAGCGGCTCGGCGACGACAACGCGGACGTGGAGACGCCCAGCGAGGCCTATGCCCGGCTGCGCCGGGAGATGCTCGGCGTGGAGCGCGCACGGGTGCTCGAGGTCCGCGGGACCGGACGGGTGCCGCACGAGGTGGTCGAGGACGTGCTGGGCACCCTCGACGTCGAGGAGTCCATGCTGGACAGCCCGGTGGAACGGGCCGAGCGTGATCGCGCGGCGCAGGCCACCACGGTCACGGGGGTGCGCAGCACCCCGGTGGCGGCCTGCCTGCACCTCGCCGACTCCGGCGACCAGCCGCGCCCGGAGCACCCGGTCTGCGCCGAGTGCCACGCCGCGGGGCTCACCGACTGGGTCCACCTGCGCCAGTGCCTGACCTGCGGCCACGTCGGTTGCTGCGACTCCTCCCCGCGCCGCCACGCCACCGCGCACTTCACGGCGACGGCCCACCCGGTGATCAGGTCCGCCGAGCCGGGTGAGGACTGGCGCTGGTGCTACGTCGACGAGCGCACCGGCTGAGGCATGTCCGAGGGCGCCCCGCCACCGCCGTTCGGTCGCCTCCGGGTGGTCGTCTTTGACTAGAGACGGTCGCGACTCGGCCGACCCATAATTGGCTCAGCACCCCCCACAGGGGGTGCGCCACGAGCTCTGCCGTGGGTGGCGGTTTGCCCAAGGTGCCGCCACCCACGACAGTCTCTGCTCCGGCGCGTCCGGCCCACTGGTCCAGTCGGCTGGTATGACATCGACGCACCTCCCCACGTACGTTGGGCCGATGACCTCGCACCGCACCGCTCGTCGTCTGACCGTTCTCGGGACCACCGCCGCCCTCTTCGTCTCGCTGGTCCCGGCCTCCCAGGCCCACCATGCCCAGCCGCCCGGACCGGTCAACGCCCAGACGACCTACGGCTGGGGCAAGCCGCTGTGGCAGGACGACTTCGTCGGCCCCCGCAAGAGCATCTGGCAGGTACACGCCGGACACGGCAACGTCCGCACCCAGCACGGGATGCTCACGCTGAACACCGGTTCGTCCGGCAGTGTCAGCGCCACCCTCAAGGGCTCCGGTCACGACAAGGGCCGCTGGGAGATCCGGCTGCGCTCGCGTCGCTACGAGACCGGCAAGACGCCCTACAAGGTGCGCACCGAGCTCATCCCGGCCGGTCAGCGGGAGCAGAACTGCGGTGCTCGCAACGTCGCCCTGGAGAGCTACCGGCTCGGCGGCAGCCGCGCCCACACCTACATGCGCACGCTGCCGAACCGCAGCTTCAACGCCCACACCGGGATGAACCTGGGCAACGACCGGTGGCACACCTTCGCCGTCGAGGTGACGGGCAAGCACATCGCGTGGTTCGTCGACGCCCACGTGCTGCGCACCGAGCGCCGCCCGGAGGCGCTGTCCGGCGTGCCGTTCACGGTGCGGTTCACGATGAAGGGCGAGCCCGGCAAGAAGATGAACAAGAGCCGGATGCAGATGGACTGGGTCCGCTACTTCACGCTGCGGAAGCCGAACACCAAGTCGATCGACGCCCCGCAGACCGACAAGCGGACGTACGCCGACGCCTGCTAGGGGCTGGCCGGGGCGGGGCACGCTCCAGCAGGAACACGCGCAACCGCCGACCGCTGATGCGGCCCGGTACTTGCGATAGCCGATGTAGAGCCTCCGAGCGGGCCAGCACCTCGGCCTGCTCGACGTCGCTCGCCAGCCGGGCGACGACCTGCAGGCCGGCGAGCAGGCGGGCAGCGTGTGGCGGTGGTGGGTCAGGCGCTGCACCGCGCCCCGGCCCCGGGACGCAGCTAGCGGCCGGTGAGGGCGTCCCGGACCGGGACGAACTTGGCCTGCGCCTCGGCGAGCTCGGCCTCCGGGTCGGAGTCCGCGACGATGCCGCAGCCGGCGAACAGCCGCACCCGCGGCCCGTCGACCTCGGCCGAGCGCAGCGCGATGCCCCACTCGCCGTCGCCGGTGGCGTCCATCCAGCCCACCGGGCCCGCGTAGCGGCCCCGGTCCATGCCCTCGATCTCCGCGATCAGGGCGATGGCGGTGTCCGTCGGCGTGCCACCGACGGCGGCGGACGGGTGCAGCGCCTCGGCCAGCGTCAACGACGAGGCCACGTCGGCGGCGTCGAGCGCGACGCCCGCCACGTCGGTGGCCAGGTGCATGACGTTGGGCAGGTGCAGCACGAACGGTGCCTCCGGCACGTTCATCGAGGTGCACTGCGGGGCGAGCGCGTCGGCGACCGAGCGGACGGCGTACTCGTGCTCCTCGAGGTCCTTCGACGACCGGGCCAGCGTGGCGGCCAGGGCCAGGTCGCGCTCGTCGTCCCCGGTGCGCCGGATGGTGCCGGCGAGCACCCGGGAGGTGACCAGGCCGCGCTCCCGGCGGACCAGCATCTCCGGGGTCGCGCCGAACAGGCCGTCGACGTGGAACGTCCAGCACATCGGGTAGTCCTCGGCGAGCCGGCGCAGCGGCCAGCGCACGTCGACGTCCTCGGCGGCGGTGGCGACGAGGTCGCGGGCGAGCACGACCTTCTCGAGGTCGCCGGCGTTGATCCGCCGGACGGCCTCCGCGACGACGGACTCCCAGGCGGTGCCGGAGAGGGCGCCGTCCGCGAAGGTGACGTCGCGCGGGGCCTCGGCCTCCTCGTGGGGCGTCAGGGTCGGGGGCGTGGTGATGCCGGCGGCGCTGATCGTGGTGACCCAGGTGCGCTCACCCCTGCGACCGACGACGACCTCGGGCACCACGAGCACGCTGTCGCCCGGGGCGTCGGCGAACGCGAACGAGCCGAAGCAGACGAGGCCGGTGCCGTGCTCGGCCACCTCGTCGCGGACGACGGCCGACCGCGCGTGCGACTCCCACCAGCTGCGGGCGTCGGCGAACCGGTCCGGGCCGGAGGTGCGGAGGACCGCTGCCTCGCCCCAGCCGACCAGGCCCTCGCCGCGGCGCACCCAGGCGGTGCCGCCGTGAGCGTCCGAGGCGGGGAGCAGCGCGAGAAGCGGGCCGGGGTCGTCGACGGCGACGGTGCGCACCACGAGGGGCGCGGTCTCGGCGGCCGGGCCGGCCGCGGGGGTCGTGGACTGCGTCACGGTGGGTCAGCCTACGACCGGGAGGCGAACGAGCCCGAATCCGGGCGGCCTATGGTTGCCCCGTGACCCGAGCCGACCTGGACAAGAAGCCCGCCGACGTCGCCGCGATGTTCGACGACGTGGCGCGCCGCTACGACCTCACCAACGACGTGCTCTCGCTCGGCCAGGACCGGCGCTGGCGCACGCACGTGGTGGCGGCCGTGGACGCCCGGCCCGGCCAGCGGGTGCTCGACCTGGCGGCCGGCACCGGCACCTCGAGCCAGCCGTTCCAGGACCGCGGGGCGCACGTCGTCCCGTGCGACTTCTCGCTCGGCATGCTGCGGGTGGGCAAGAAGGCCCGGCCGCACCTGTCCTTCACCGCCGGCGACGGCACCAGGCTGCCCTTCGCCGACGGCACCTTCGACGCGGTCACGATCTCGTTCGGGCTGCGCAACATCGTCGACCCCGACCAGGGCCTGCGGGAGATGCGCCGGGTGACGCGCCCCGGCGGGCGCCTGGTGGTCTGCGAGTTCAGCCACCCCACCAACGGCCCGTTCCGGACCGTCTACATGGAGTACCTGATGAAGGCACTGCCCGGCCGTCGCGCGCGCCGTCTCGTCGAGCCCGGACGCCTACGTCTACCTCGCCGAGTCGATCCGTGCGTGGCCCGACCAGCAGGGCCTGGCCGACCGGATCACGGCCGCCGGCTGGCAGGGGACACAGTGGCGGAACCTGTCCGGCGGCATCGTCGCGCTGCACCGCGCAACCGCCTGAGGGGCCGGGTCGCGGGATGTGATCCAGGCCTCTAGACTGTGCCGGTCGCCATTAGTGAAGCCCTTCACAAAGTCACATTCACTAAGTCACATACAAGGACAACCGAGGTGCCCCGATGAGCCGGACTTCCGCCGACGAGCGGCAGGCCGACGTCATCGTCGTCGGCGCCGGTCCGGCGGGCGCGAGCACGGCCTTCCACCTCGCCAACGCGGGCGCCGACGTGCTGCTGCTGGAGAAGGCGTCCTTCCCCCGCGACAAGATCTGCGGCGACGGGCTCACCCCGCGCGCGGTCCGGCAGCTGATCGGCATGGGCTTCGACCTCGACGCACCCGGCTGGCAGAGGAACCGCGGCCTGCGGATCGTCGGCGCCGGCCACACCCTCGAGCTGCCCTGGCCCACGCTCGGCGCGTTCCCGGACTACGGCATGGTCCGCACCCGGATGGACCTCGACGAGCTCCTCGCCCGGCACGCCGAGAAGGCGGGCGCGCGGCTGACGGAGCGTACGGCGGTCACCGGGCCGGTCCTCGACGAGCGCACCGGGCGCGTGGTCGGTGTCACCGCGAAGCCGGTCGACGACCGCGGCCGCCGCACCGGTGACGACACGACGTACTCCGCCCCGATCGTGATCGCCTGCGACGGCGTCTCGGCACGGCTCGCGATCGCGCTCGGCCTCGAGCGGCGCGAGAACCGCCCGATGGGCGTGGCGGTCCGGGCCTACTACGAGACGCCCCGCCACGACGACGAGTGGATGGAGTCCTGGCTGGAGCTCTGGGACGGCAAGCCCGGCGAGAGCAACCTGCTGCCGGGCTACGGCTGGATCTTCGGCCTCGGCGACGGCACCGCCAACGTGGGCCTCGGCATCCTCAACACGTCGAAGGCCTTCCAGCACGTCGACTACAAGGACGTCCTGCGCCGGTGGCTCGCGAACACCCCGGAGGAGTGGGGCTTCCGCGACGAGAACATGGTCGGGAAGATCGGCTCCGCCGCGCTGCCGATGGGCTTCAACCGCAAGCCGCACTACACCCGCGGCATGCTGCTGGTCGGCGACTCGGGCGGGATGGTGAACCCGTTCAACGGCGAGGGCATCGACTACGCGCTCGAGTCCGGCGAGATGGCCGCGCACACCGTGCTGCAGGCGCTCGCCCGGCCGGAGGGCCCCGGACGCGAGCGGGTCCTCGAGGGATACGCTGCAGCGCTGGACGCGGCCTACGGGGGCTACTTCACCCTGGGCCGGGTCTTCGCCAAGATGATCGGCAACCCGACGTTCATGAAGCAGGCCACGAAGTACGGCCTGCCGCGTGAGTCACTGATGCGGTTCATGCTCAAGCTGATGGCCAACCTGACCGACCCGCACGACGGCGACGTCTCGGACCGGATCATCAACGGGCTGAGCAAGGTGGCACCCCGGGCCTGACGGTCCGCACGCAAGCAAGGTTCGACAGGCGCACGACAGGGACAGGAGGGAACCGGAGCGATGGAGCTGTACACGCCCGTCCTCGCGCTCATGCTGATCGCAGCTGGGTTCGCGGTGTTCTCGGTGATCATGAGCAGCCTCGTCGGCCCCCGGCGCTACAACCGCGCCAAGGCCGACTCCTACGAGTGCGGCATCGAGCCGACCCCGCAGGCGCTCGGCGGCGGACGCTTCCCGGTGAAGTACTACATCACCGCGATGCTGTTCATCGTCTTCGACATCGAGATCGTCTTCCTCTACCCCTGGGCCGTCGCCTTCGACTCGATGGCGATGTTCGGCCTGGTCGAGATGGTGCTGTTCATCCTCACGGTGTTCGTGGCCTACGCCTACGTGTGGAGGCGTGGTGGCCTCGAATGGGACTGAGGGTTTCGACGAGCTCAACCACCCGCGAGACGAGCGAAGCGAGCAGGGACTGATCTGATGGGTATCGAGGAGAAGCTCCCCAGCGGAGTGCTGCTGACCACCGTCGAGGGGGTCGCCGGCTACATGCGCAAGGCGTCGTTCTGGCCAGCGACCTTCGGTCTCGCCTGCTGCGCCATCGAGATGATGACCTCGGGCGGTCCGCGCTACGACCTGGCCCGCTTCGGCATGGAGGTCTTCCGGGCCTCGCCGCGCCAGGCCGACCTGATGATCGTCGCCGGCCGGGTCAGCCAGAAGATGGCGCCCGTGCTGCGGCAGATCTACGACCAGATGCCCGACCCGAAGTGGGTGCTGGCGATGGGGGTCTGCGCGAGCTCCGGCGGCATGTTCAACAACTACGCGATCGTCCAGGGCGTCGACCACGTCGTGCCCGTCGACATGTACCTCCCGGGCTGCCCGCCGCGGCCGGAGATGCTGATCGACGCGATCCTCAAGCTGCACGCCCAGGTCCAGGCCACCAAGCTCGGCGCGAACCGTCTCGCGGAGATCGAGACCACCGAGACCGACGCGCTGCGCGCCCTGCCGACCTCGGAGATGAAGGGGATGCTGCGATGACCGATCGGACTCCCACCCCCAACGAGGACGGCAAGGCCCTCGAGGGCACCGACCGCGACGCGACGGACACCGCGCCGGAGAACACCCTCCCGGTCGAGCCGGAGCAGCTCGCGCCCGAGATCATCGGCGTGCGCAAGGGCATGTTCGGCGTCCAGGGCTCCGGTG
>CAVRMN010000025.1:0-68218 GCA_963721855.1 uncultured Actinomycetota bacterium
TTCTGCAGGATCTCGCGCATCAGCTGGGCGGTCTCGGACGGCGTCTTGCCGACCTTGACGCCCGCGGCCTCGAGGGCCTCCTTCTTCGCCTGGGCGGTGCCCGACGAGCCGGAGACGATCGCGCCGGCGTGACCCATGGTCTTGCCCTCCGGCGCGGTGAAGCCGGCGACGTAGCCGATGACCGGCTTCGTCACGTTGTCCTTGATGTACGCCGCCGCGCGCTCCTCGGCGTCGCCGCCGATCTCGCCGATCATCACGATCGCGTCCGTCTCCGGGTCGTCCTGGAACGCCTGGAGGCAGTCGATGTGCGTCGTACCGATGATCGGGTCGCCGCCGATGCCGACCGCGGTGGAGAAACCGAAGTCCCGCAGCTCGTACATCATCTGGTAGGTCAGCGTGCCCGACTTCGACACCAGGCCGACCCGGCCGCCCTTGGAGATGTCCGCGGGGATGATGCCGGCGTTGGACTTGCCGGGGCTGATCAGGCCGGGGCAGTTCGGGCCGATGATCCGCGTCGTGCCCTTGGCCTGCGCGTAGGCGAAGAAGTCCGCGGTGTCGTGCACCGGGACGCCCTCGGTGATCACCACGACGAGCGGCATCGCGGCGTCGACGGCCTCGATGACCGCGCCCTTGGTGCCGGCCGGCGGGACGAAGACGACGGAGACGTCGGCGCCGGTGGCGTCCATCGCCTCCTGGACCGAGCCGAACACGGGCACGGAGGCGCCGCCGTCGAAGTCGACGCTCTGGCCGGCCTTCTTCGGGTTCACGCCGCCGACGATGTTCGTCCCGGAGGCGAGCATCCGCTGCGTGTGCTTCTTGCCCTCCGAGCCGGTCATGCCCTGGACGACGACCTTGCTGTTCTCATTCAGGAAAATCGACATGTTCTCTCGTCCTCTACTTCGCAGCCAGCTCGGCGGCGCGGTCAGCTGCGCCGTCCATCGTGTCCACCAGGGTGACCAGCGGGTGGTTGGCGTCGTTCAGGATCCGACGGCCCTCCTCCACGTTGTTGCCGTCGAGGCGCACCACGAGAGGCTTGTTGGCCTCGTCGCCGAGCAGCTCGAGGGCGTGCACGATGCCGTTGGCGACCGCGTCGCACGCGGTGATGCCGCCGAAGACGTTCACGAAGACGCTCTTGACCTGCGGGTCGCCCAGGATGATGTGGAGACCGTTGGCCATCACCTCGGCCGAGGCGCCACCGCCGATGTCGAGGAAGTTGGCGGGCTTGACACCTGAGTGCGCCTCACCGGCGTACGCCACGACGTCGAGCGTGGACATGACCAGGCCCGCACCGTTGCCGATGATGCCGACGGAGCCGTCCAGCTTGACGTAGTTGAGGCCCTTCTCCTTGGCCTGCGCCTCGAGCGGGTCGGCCGCGGCCTTGTCCTCGAACTTGGCGTGGTCCTCGTGACGGAACTCGGCGTTCTCGTCGAGGGTGACCTTGCCGTCGAGCGCCTCGAGGTGGCCGTCGCCCAGCCGGACGAGCGGGTTCACCTCGACCAGGGAGGCGTCCTCCTTGATGAAGACGTCCCACAGCTTCTTCACGACGTCCTTCGCCTCGTCGGCGACGTCCGCCGGGAAGCGGGTGGCGGCCACGATCTCGGCCGCCTTCGCGTCGTCGACACCGGTCTGCGGGTCGATCGAGACCTTCGCGACGGCGTCGGGGTTGGTGCGCGCGACCTCCTCGATCTCGACACCGCCCTCGATGCTCGCGATGCACAGGTAGTCGCGGTTGGCCCGGTCGACCAGGAAGGAGAAGTAGTACTCCTCGGCGATGTCCGCGGCGGGAGCCAGCAGGACCCGGTGCACGGTGTGGCCCTTGATGTCCATGCCGAGGATCTCGTTCGCCTTGGCGACGGCCTCCTCGGGGGTGGTGGCGAGCTTGACGCCGCCGGCCTTGCCACGCCCACCGATCTTCACCTGGGCCTTGACGACGACCTTGCCGCCCAGGTCCTCGGCGGCCTTCGCGGCGTCCTCGGCCTTCTCGACTACGGTGCCGAGGGTGACCGGCACGCCATGCTTGGCGAAGAGCTCCTTCGCCTGGTACTCCATCAGGTCCACAGGATCTACCCGTCCTTCTCGGTTTGGTACTGCATCCTCCGACGCTCACGTCGCGTCGCGGTGGGTGTGGTGGCACAAGTCCACGGCTGACAGTAGCCCTGTAACCGGCGTCACCTCCACGTCGCCCCTGTCACACCCACGGCCGTGAGACACCCCCCGAGCACCAGGAGCAGCCCGTGCCCACGACCCGTCGCGTGACCTCGACCGGCCTCGACCTGTGCGTCCGCGAGCGCGGCGAGCCGGGCCCCGACCGGCCCACCGTCGTGCTCGTCCACGGCTACCCCGACGAGCAGAGCATGTGGGACCCGGTGGCCGCGCACCTCGTCGCCGCGGGGCTGCACGTCGTGACGTACGACGTCCGCGGGGCCGGCGCGTCCGGCGTCCCCACCGGCCGGGCCGGCTACCGCTCCGAGCTGCTGGTGGACGACCTCGCCGCGGTCCTCGACGCCACCCTCCCGCCGGGGCGGCGGGCGCACCTGGTCGGCCACGACTGGGGGTCGGTGCAGCTCTGGGACGCCGTCGTGGCCGAGGCCGGCCACCCCCGGCTACGCGGGCGGATCGCCTCGTTCACCTCGATCAGCGGCCCGTCGCTGGACCACAGCGGCTGGCTGGCCCGGCACCCGCGCGGCCGGGTCCGGGCGCTGGCCGGGCAGGGGACGCGCTCCTGGTACGTCGGCTTCTTCCAGGTCCCGTTCGTGCCGGAGCTGATGTGGCGGCTGGCCCCCGGACGGCTGCGCCGGGCAGCCGAGCGGGACCCGCGCCTGGAGACCGCGCACTGGGGCGCCGGCCTGCCGGAGAACGCGACCCGCGGGGTGAACCTCTACCGCGCCAACGTGCCGCGGCGGATGCTCCGGCCGCGCCGGGTCCGCACCGACGTCCCCGTGCTCGTCGTGCAGCCCTCCCGGGACGCGTTCCTGACCGGCGTGCTCGACCAGGACCTGGACCGGGTCTGCAGCGACGTCCGGCTGGTCCGGGTCGACGCCGGCCACTGGGTCACGCGCACCCACCCGGAGCAGGTCGCCGACCTCGTGCTCGAGCAGGTCCGGGCTCACCCCTGAGCGACGGGCTCCGGCGCCCGCGGCGCGTAGCGCCCCGGCAGGCGACCGCTGTCGACCAGCCACTGCAGCGTGTCCCGGACGCTCTGCTCGAACGGCACCGGCTCCACGCCGAGCTCCGTCCGAGCAGGGGTGTCGTCGAGCCGGGTGTCCCGCACCAGCATCTCCACCCCCTCGGGATCCGTCGGCACGTGCAGCCGACCGGGCAGCCGACGCTGCACCACGTCGAGCGACCGGGCGAGCCCGCGCAGCACCGGCGTGGGCGGTGACAGGTAGGGCCGGCGTCGCCCCTGGAGACGCGCCAGGGTCGGGTAGAGGACATCGGCTCCGACGTGGTGGCCGGGCACGACGTACCGCCGCGGCCCACGGCCCGGCTCCATCACCGCACGCACCACGGCGGCGACCGTGCGCACGTCCACCACGTGCAGCGCCCCGCGCGGGTACAGCGGGAAGGTCCCCCGCGCCTGCCACCGCAGCAGCTCGGACTGCACGCCGCGGTAGGGGTCGTGCGGACCGAGGACCGCGCCCGGGTAGACGCAGACCACCGGCCGGCCGGCTCGTCCTGGAGCCGTCGGGCGACCACCTCGCTGGCCAGCTTGGACCGGGCGTACGGCGACGGGATGTCCCCCAGCGGCAGGTCCGGGCCGCTCCCGCCGAACCGGGTCAGCGCCACCGTGCTCGAGATGTGGACCACCGGGTCGAGGCCGGCGTCGCAGGCCTGCCCGAGCACCAGCTCGGCCGCGCGCTCGTTGGTGGCGAGCACCTCCTGGGCCCGGCGGCTGTCGAGGGAGAACACCGCCGCCGCGTGGACGACCGCCGCACAGCCGTCCAGCGCGGCGGCCACGGCCTCGCCGTCGAGGACGTCCCCCGCGACGACCTCCACCCGGTCGGTCGGGACGCCGTACGGCGACAGCGAGGTGGCGACCTGCTCGGGCCGCCGCACCAGCAGCCGGACCTCGTGTCCGTCCTCCAGCAGCCCGGCCACGATGCAGGCACCGACCAACCCCGTTCCCCCGGTGACCAGGATCTTCATGCCCGGTTTCTACGCCCGACCGCCGGAGCGCACCAGACCCCGAACGGGCCACCCCACGTAGCCGCAGGGCCGCTGAGTCGTTGGTCACTCCCGAGGACATCACCACCAACGGGACGGACGACATGCAGGCACGACGCAGCGCCGCAGCACTGACCGCAGCCGCACTGGCCACGACGGGGCTCACCCTGGGCGGCTCCTCCGGCTCGGCCTCCGCCGCCGCGGACGCCACCCCGGGCTACTCGCTGCGGCACATCACGGTGAACGTCACGGTGGGCCCGGACGACGACCAGGGCTGCGTGGTCGACGCCGACCTCTACAAGCCGGACCACGCCTCGCGGACGCGCAAGGCGCCGGCGATCCTCACCACCAACGGCTTCGGCGGCAGCAAGGACGACGGCAACGAGGCCGCCATCGGCCGCGGCTTCGTCAAGCAGGGCTACGTCGTCCTCGCCTACACCGGCCTCGGCTTCCCGAGCTCCGGCTGCAAGATCACGCTCGACGACCCGGACTACGACGGCAAGGCCGGCAAGCAGATGGTCGACGTGCTGGCCGGCGCGAAGAGCTACGTCGGGGCGAACGGCACGAAGCACCGGGTCCGGTTCGTCGCCAAGGAGGCGCCCGGCGACCCGCGCGTCGGCATGATCGGCGGCTCCTACGGCGGCCAGATCCAGTACGCCGTGGCGATGCAGGACAAGCGGGTCGACGCGCTGATCCCGATCATCACCTGGAACGACCTGTCCTACTCGCTCGCGCCGAACAACACCGACCTCGCGCACGGGGTCACCTACCGGACCCCCGGCGTCGCCAAGAAGCAGTGGATCGACCTGTTCTTCGGCGCCGGCATCGCCGACGGCGCGCAGGACTCCTCGGTCGACCCGGCCCGCAACGTCGGCTGCCCCAACTTCCGGGACGAGGCCTGCGCCGCCGCCGCGCAGCTGAACACCGTCGGCTACCCCGACCAGGCGACCCTCGACCTGGCGCGGCACGCCTCGGTCGGCAGCTACCTCGAGCCGGATCAAGGCGCCCACGCTGCTCGTCCAGGGCCAGAAGGACACCCTGTTCAACCTGCAGGAGGCCGTCGCGACCTACCGCGGTCTGCGCGCCCAGGGCACGCCCACCCGGATGGTCTGGCAGTCCTGGGGCCACTCCGGCGACGCCCCGGCCCCCGGCGAGCTCGACCTCGACGCCCCCTCGATCGACGACACCTACCTCGGTCGCCGGTTCCACGCCTGGATGGACCACTACGTCCGCGGCGACGTCACCGCACCGGTCGGACCGCGGTTCGCCTACTTCCGCGACTGGGTCCGCTACGACACCTCCGCGGCGAACGCCGGCCGCGCGATCGACAAGGCCTACGCCGAGAAGAAGTCGTTCTCGCAGGCGCCGACGGCCACGCTGTTCCTGACCGGCTCCGACGGCCTCACCCCCGACCGCAGCAAGGTCGTGGAGGGCTCGGCGTCCTACGCCAACGCGCCCGGCGCCCCGACGTCGTACTCCGAGACCTCCGGCCTCGAGGGCGGCCAGGTCAACCAGCCGGTCTCCGACGCGGACGGCACGTTCGCGGCGTTCACCAGCGCGCCGCTCGCCACGGGGGTGGCGATGGTCGGCTCCCCGCGGCTGACCCTGCACCTCGACGCCCCGGTGGCGGCGGGAAGCCAGGACAGCGACCCGGGCGGCAAGCTGGTGCTGTTCGCCAAGATCTACGACATCGCCGAGGACGGCACGGCGACGCTGCAGCACCGGCTGATCTCACCGGTGCGGGTCGCCGACGTGACCAAGCCGGTGACGGTCGAGCTGCCCGGCGTCGTGCAGAGGTTCAAGCAGGGGCCACCGGATCCGGGTGGTCGTGGCGGCCAGCGACTGGGCCTACGCCGGCAACGCGCTGACGCAGCCGGTCACGGTGCTCACGTCCCCGGACGCGCCGAGCCTGCTGCGGCTGCCGCTGACCGGCGACCTGCGGTTCTGACGCCGGTCGGGGGTCGGGGGCTCAGGCCTCGACGCCCGAGCCCTCCTGCACGTTGTCGCGCACCCAGGCGACGATCTCGGTGGTCGTCGCGCCCGGGGTGAAGACCTCCGCCACGCCCAGCTCCTTGAGCAGCGGGATGTCGGCCTCGGGGATGATCCCGCCGCCGATCACGACGATGTCGCGGGCGTCGCGCTCGTCGAGCAGCGCGATGAGCTTCTTGAACAGCGTCATGTGCGCACCCGAGAGGACCGACAGGCCGATCACGTCGGCGTCCTCCTGGATCGCGGTCTCGACGATCTGCTCCGGCGTCTGGTGCAGGCCGGTGTAGATCACCTCGTGGCCGGCGTCGCGCAGGGCGCGGGCGATCACCTTGGCGCCGCGGTCGTGCCCGTCGAGCCCGGGCTTGGCCACCACGATCCGGATCGGAGCCACCATGAAACTCACACCTGCCTTCTGGGAGTCATTCAGGCCGCAGACTAGCCGACCGCTCGACCAGGCGCTCTAGACCATGGGTTCGCGGACCGTGACTTCGGGCACCCTCCAGACGTTGTCAGGACCGAGAATCGCGGGGGTCACGGCACGGGGGTGTGACGCAGCCCACAGCAAACCGGGACCCCGGGCGGACAACCGACTTTTGTTCCGTTATTGTTTCCCGTTGCGTACCCCCGACGTAAGGATTCACCCTCGTGGCGAACCACCGTGCTGAGAGGCGTGCGCCTTCTCGACGGTCAGCGATCGTCCCGGAGGCGGCCCCGACACCGGTGAGCGTCCGCAGGCAAGCGCAAGGCCGTGAAGCCGGTCCGCGCCGCCCGCACCGCAGCTCCCGTCGACTGGCCTCCGCGCCCGTCCCGCACGCCCCACCCGGTCCCCCGCGCCGCCGCCGACTACCCGGCCCCCCGCGTCGGCCAGCTCCGGCTCGCCCCCGCTCCCGCTCCGGCCGCCCCGAGCGCCGTCGAGCCCCGCCGCCTGACCCTCGAGCCCCGGATCGCCCTCACCGGCGGCAGCCACACCGGCGGCCGCAAGCGCCTCCTTCCCGGGCTGCCCTCCGCCCCCAGCCTGATCGGGGCCGCCGCCCTGGCGCTCGCCGCGGTCGGCGCCACGGTCAGCCAGCAGAGCACCCAGCTCGCCTCGGACGGCTACCAGAAGTTCTCCACCCAGGCCAGCGTGCTCAACGCCGCCAGCAGCATCGGCTCCAGCGACGCGCTGTCCGGCCGCGCGCGCGCCGTCAGCCGCGACTCGCAGCGCGAGGCGCTCCAGGACGCCGCCAGCGCCGAGCTCCAGTCGGCCGCCGAGTCGCAGGCCCAGGAGCGCAACGCCGCCCTGGCCGCGCTGGCCGCCAGCGCCGAGAAGCACGCCGACCAGATCGCCAAGAACGCCTGGCAGCTGCCGGTCGCCCCGGGCGTCTACCACCTCACCTCACGCTTCGGCGAGTGCTCCTACCTGTGGTCGAACTGCCACACCGGCCTCGACTTCGCCGCACCCACCGGCACCCCGATCCTCTCGATCGCCAACGGCGTCGTCACCGAGACCGGCTACTCCGGCGCCTACGGCAACCGCACGATCGTCACGCTCGAGGACGGCACCGAGCTCTGGTACTGCCACCAGACCAGCATCCTCGTCTCGGTCGGCGAGACGGTGCGCGGCGGGCAGCAGATCGGGACCGTCGGCTCCACCGGCAACGTCACCGGCCCGCACCTGCACCTCGAGGTGCGCCCCGGCGCCGGCGACGCGGTCGACCCCTACGCCGCGCTCGTGGTCCACGGCCTCCAGCCCTGAGTCAGAGCTTCTCGACCGGGGCGTAGCGCAGCAGCAGCCGCTTGACGCCCTGGGACCCGAAGTCGATCGAGGCGACCGCCTTGTCGGCCACGCCCTCGACGCTGACCACGCTGCCCATCCCGAAGGTGTCGTGCAGGACCCGGTCGCCCGGCGCCAGCGACGGCACCTCGCGCTTCTGCCCCTTGGCGTCGGCGTCGGCGCGCACCGCGGCGGTGCCGAACCGCCGGGTCGGCGCGCCGGCGTTGCGGCTCGGCAGGCCCGGCAGCACCGGACGGTTCCAGGACGTCTGCGCGGCCTCGGTGCGCCGCCAGTCGACGAGGTCGACCGGCAGCTCGTCGAGGAACCGGGACGCCGGGTTGTGCGCGGGCGCGCCCCAGGCGGAGCGGACGACGGCCCGGGAGACGTAGAGCCGCTGCTGGGCACGGGTGAGGCCGACGTACGCCAGCCGGCGCTCCTCCTCCAGCTCGGGCTGGTCGCCCAGCGAGCGCATGTGCGGGAAGACGCCGTCCTCGAGCCCGGTGAGGAAGACCACCGGGAACTCCAGGCCCTTGGCGGTGTGCAGGGTCATCAGCGTGACCACGCCCGGGTCCTCGCCGTCGCCTCGGCGGGCTGGTCGGGGATCTGGTCGGAGTCGGCGACCAGCGCCACCCGCTCCAGGAAGTCGCCCAGCCCGGGCGCGGGCGGGTTGGGGTCGGCCGGGTCGACCGACGGGCCGGAGAGCGGCTCGTCGGCGAACTCGCGGGCCACCGCGACGAGCTCGGCGAGGTTCTCCACCCGGGTCTCGTCCTGCGGGTCGTCGCTGGCCTCGAGCTCGGCGAGGTAGCCGCTGCGGGTGAGCACCTGCTCGAGGATGACGTCGGCGCGCTCGCCGGCGTCGACCATCGACTGGAGCTCCTCGACCATCTCCACGAAGCCGCGGATGCAGGTGAGCGACCGGGTCGCGATGCCGGGCGCCTCCTCGGCGCGGCGGAGCGCCTCCCAGAAGGTGAGCCGCTCGCGCTGCGCGAGCGCCTCGACGCAGGCCTCGGCCCGGTCGCCGATGCCGCGCTTGGGGGTGTTGAGGATCCGGCGCAGCGAGATCTCGTCGGCCGGGTTGACCAGCATGCGCAGGTAGGCCAGCGCGTCGCGCACCTCGCGGCGCTCGTAGAAGCGGACCCCGCCGACGACCTTGTAGGGCAGGCCGACGCGGATGAACACCTCCTCGAACACCCGGGACTGCGCGTTGGTGCGGTAGAACACCGCGACGTCGCCGGGCTTCGCCGTGCTTCGCGTCCGTGAGCTTGTCGATCTCCTCGGACACGAACCGTGCCTCGTCGTGCTCGTCGTCGGCGACGTAGCCGACGATCGGGTCGCCGTCGCCGGCGTCGGACCAGAGGTTCTTGGCCTTGCGCCCCTTGTTGCGGCTGATCACCGAGTTGGCCGCGGTGAGGATCGTCTGGGTGGAGCGGTAGTTCTGCTCGAGCAGGATCGTCGACGCGTCGGGGAAGTCCTGCTCGAACTGGAGGATGTTGCGGATGTTGGCGCCGCGGAAGGCGTAGATCGACTGGTCGGCGTCGCCGACGACCATCAGCTCCGACGGGCGTGACCGCGTCGGGCGCGCCGTCGTCCTCCCCCGGCTCGAAGGACGCGCCGCAGAGCTGGTGGACGAGGGCGTACTGCGCGTGGTTGGTGTCCTGGTACTCGTCGACGAGCACGTGCCGGAAGCGGCGCCGGTAGGTCTCGCGCACCTCCGGGAACGCCTGGAACAGGTGCACCGTGGTCATGATCAGGTCGTCGAAGTCGAGCGCGTTGGCGTCGCGCAGGCGGCGCTGGTACATCGCGTAGGCCTCGGCGTAGGTCTCCTCGAGGTGGTTCTTCGCGTTCTTCTGCGCGTCCTCGTGGTCGATCAGCTCGTTCTTCTGGTTGGAGACCCAGTTGAGGATCGCGCGCGGCGGGTAGCGCTTGACGTCGAGGTCGAGGTCGCGCGCGACCAGCGTCATCAGCCGCTTGGAGTCGGCCGCGTCGTAGATCGAGAACGACGACTTGTAGCCGAACTTGTCGATCTCCTTGCGCAGGATCCGCACGCAGGAGGAGTGGAACGTCGAGACCCACATGATCCGGGCCCGCCGGCCGACGAGCTCCTCGACCCGCTCGCGCATCTCGGCGGCGGCCTTGTTGGTGAACGTGATCGCCAGGATCGAGCCGGGGTGGGCGTTGCGCTCCGCGATCAGCCAGGCGATCCGCCGGGTCAGCACCCGGGTCTTGCCCGAGCCGGCTCCGGCGACGACGAGCAGCGGCGTCCCGGCGTGCGTCACGGCCCGGCGCTGCGGCTCGTTGAGGCCGTCGAGCAGCTCGTCGGGCGAGGGGACGCGTCGGCGCTGCGCCGCCACGTCGAGCTCGGACTCGGGGGTGGCGGGAGCCGGGGTCTGCGGGATGGGGAACAGCGCGCTCATGTCCCGCCCAGCCTACGTGCCGAGGCCGACAGCGCGGCGCCCGGTCCACGGCCGGGACGCGGCTGGGGCCCGCGGCTCAGGTCTGCGGACGAACGTGCTCGGAAGCGCTGGCCGTGGCCGCGGAGACGCACAGCGCCGCGGCGACCAGCACCGGGAAGCCGATGGTGAGCAGGGCGAGCAGACCCGCGGCGCCCAGGACCAGCCCCGCAAGGACCAGCACAGAAGTCCGGTGCCTGGCCGCGGGCAACGAGCCGTAGCCGGCGGCGGCCGCCCCGAGCAGGAGCGCACCGAGGAACCACGCCACCGGCGGGTCCGACTGCTGGCGCATGATCGCCACGTAGACCGCCGCCATCACGAGGGCGAGCAGAGCGGCCACGCGTGCTGCCCAGGTCCCCGCGATCCGGCTCATGGCCTCATTGTGCGCGTGCGCTGGCCAGAAGGCGCAGCATCTTCATCGGTCGAGCGCTGAGAAGTGCTGGTAGTCCTTCAGGGTGTGCCAGGCGCCGCCCCAGGACCAGCCGATCCGCTTGAACGCGCGGACCACGACGCCGCCCGGAAGGATCATCCCGGGCCGGTGCCAGGACCGGTCGCGGTAGGCGCCGGCGAGCTCCGGCAGCACCAGGTCGCCCTTCACGTAGGGGTTCTGGAACGGGTTGACGTCGATGGCCAGCCCCAGCGCGTGCGCTGACCAGAACGTCTGCCCGGTGGTCGGCCGGCAGACCATCGCGCCGGTGCCGTTGCCGTCGCCGCTCGGGGTGAGGTCCCGCTCGGCCGAGGTCGGCAGGGTCATCTGCTCGATCGGGAACCGCGCCCGGTAGAGCGTGTGGAAGACCTGGACGATGCCGCGGGCGTGGCCCCGGTGCACGATCAGCTCCCCGGTGTGCGGGCGGTGGTCGAAGCCGACGAAGGTGACCCGCACGTAGCGCAGCTGTCGCAGGCCGACCGGGCAGCCGGGCGCCCACGACGTGCCCATCCGGTTGCGGACCCACGGCGTGATCCGGCCGACGGACGCGACGTAGCGGTCGGTGGGCGGCGGCGGGAGGTTCTCGATCGTCGGCATCCGCCGCACCCGGAGCTGGGGCGGGGTCGGGCGTCGTACGCCGAAGCCGTCCGACGCCAGCGGCAGGATGTGCGCGCCGATCTTCCAGGTGTCCAGCCGGGGTCCGGCGGGCGCAGGGCGGGACGGGCTCGGCGACGGCGCCGAGACCGACGCCGACGAGCTCACCGGCGCGCTCGCCGACCGGGACGGGGTGACGCTCGCCGAGGGCTCGGGCCGCGCGGCCGGCTGCCCGGTCGTGCACCCGGCGAGGGACACCACCAGGACCGCCGCTGCGACCCCCCACCGGCGGCTCATCGGCTCAGTGCCAGAAGACGGCGACCGCGATGTTGAGCGCGGTCAGGCCGAGGAGGCCGAGGTAGACGTTGTCGGCGAGGGCCTGCTTCTTGCGGTTGACCAGGATGAGCGCACCGATGACGAGGGCCACCAGCAGCTTCACGCCGATCTTGGCGTTGTCGACCTCGTGGTCGCCGGCCTCGAGCACGCCGACCAGCAGCAGACCGGTGACGAGCTGCGTCAGGATCCCGTGGAACATCGCGTTGTTGACCACCCGCGGGTGCGCCTTCACCTGCACGAACAGTCCCCCGAAGAGGGCGGCGAGGCCGATGAAGTGCAGGAAGAGGAGTACGTCGCGCAGGAAGTCCATGGCCGCACGCTATCCGGCCTGCACTCGCTGCTCGCGCCCGGCATCGCGGGCGTGCCTAGACTCGGCGCAACCGCACGCGAGCCCACGAAGGAGAACCGATGAGGCTGCAGCTGTCCCCCGAGGACGCGGAGTTCCGCGAGGAGATGCGGACCTTCTTCACCACGAAGGTCCCGCAGGAGATCCGCGACGCGGTCGCGGCCCGGCGTGAGCTCACCAAGGAGCAGATCGTCGAGAGCCAGCGCATCCTCAACGCGGCGGGGCTGGCGGTGCCGGGCTGGCCCGTCGAGTGGGGCGGCCGCGACTGGAGCCCGCTGCGGCGGCACATCTGGCACGAGGAGATGCAGCGCGCCTGCGTCCCGCTCCCGCTGGCGTTCAACGCCTCGATGGTCGGACCGGTGATCGCGGCCTTCGGCTCGCAGGCCCAGAAGGAGCGGTTCCTGCCCGCCACGGCCAACCTCGACATCTGGTGGTCGCAGGGGTTCTCCGAGCCCGACGCCGGCTCCGACCTCGCGTCGCTGCGCACCACCGCCGTGCGCGACGGTGACGTCTACGTCGTGAACGGCCAGAAGACCTGGACCACGCTCGGGCAGTACGGCGACTGGATCTTCAACCTGGTCCGCACCGATCCCGACGCCCCCAAGCGCCAGCAGGGGATCTCGTTCCTGCTGGTCGACATGACCTCTCCCGGCGTCACGGTCCGGCCCATCGAGCTGATCGACGGCGGCCACGAGGTCAACGAGGTCTTCTTCGAGGACGTGCGGGTCCCGGCCGAGAACCTGGTCGGCGAGGAGAACAAGGGCTGGGACTACGCGAAGTTCCTGCTCGGCAACGAGCGCGTGGGCGTCGCCCCGGTGGGCTCGATCAAGCGGGTGCTGGCCGGGGCGAAGGAGCAGGCCGGTACGGCGGGCGCCGACGGCACGTCGCTGCTCGACGACCCGCTCTTCGCGGCCCGCATCGCCGAGCTGGAGAACGAGCTGCTGGCCCTGGAGCTGACCGCGCTGCGCGTCGTCGCCCACTCGTCGGACGGCAAGCCGCACCCGGCCTCGTCGGTGCTGAAGCTCAAGGGGTCCGAGCTGCAGCAGGCCGTCAGCGAGCTGGTCGTCGACCTCGGCGGGCCGGCCTCGCTGGCCTCGGGTGCCGGTGACGGCTCCGACCTGGCGGAGTGGTGGCGGCGGGCGACGCCGGCGTACCTCAACCTCCGCAAGGCCTCCATCTACGGCGGGTCCAACGAGATCCAGCGCCAGATCATCGCCGGCACCATCCTGGGACTCTGAGGAGAGCGACATGGACTTCACCTACGACGAGGAGCAGGACGCCCTGCGCGCGTCCGTCCGCAGCCTGCTCACCAAGGCCTACGGCGACTTCGAGCGCCGGCGCAAGACCGTGGCCGCCGAGCCCGGGTTCGACGAGTCCCTCTGGCAGCGGCTCGCCGAGCTCGGCGTGCTCGGGCTGCCCTTCGCCGAGGAGGACGGCGGCATGGGCGCCGGCCCCGTCGAGGTGGGGCTGGTGTGCGAGGAGCTCGGCGCCACCCTGGCCCCCGAGCCGTTCCTGACCTCGGTCGTGCTGGCCGGAGGCCTGGTCGCCGCGGCCGGCAGCGCCGAGCAGCGCGCCCGGGTGCTGACCGCGGTCGCAGAGGGGACGCTGGTGCCCACGTTCGCGCACCTGGAGCCCGGCCGCCGCTGGTCCGACTCCGCGGCCGGCGTCACCGCGGCGCAGGACGGAGAGGCGTGGCGGCTCCACGGCGTGAAGGAGCCGGTCCCCCACGGGGCACGGGCCGACCTGCTGGTGGTGAGCGCGGCGCTGCCCGGCGGCGGCACCGGGCTGTTCCTGGTCGAGGGCGACGAGGGCACGACGCGCGACGGCTACGCGACCCACGACGGCGGGCGCGCGGCACGGGTCGCGTTCGACGGCGCCGCGGCGGTGCCGCTCGGCGACGCCGGCACGGACCGGACGGCGACGATCGCCCGGGCGCTCGACGCGACCCGCATCGCCGCGTGCCAGCAGGCGCTCGGCGCGATGTCCGCCGCGCTGACGGCCACCACCGGCTACCTGAGGAGCCGCAAGCAGTTCGGCGTCACGCTCAACAAGTTCCAGGCGCTGACGTTCCGCGCCGCCGACCTGTACGTCTCCCTCGAGATGGCGCGGAGCCTCACGCTCTGGGCCGGACTGGTGCTGCTCGAGGGCAGCGACGACCAGGTCGCCGAGGCGGCGGCCCGGGCGTCACTGCAGGTGAGCCGGTCCGGGCGGCACATCGGCCAGGAGGCGATCCAGCTGCACGGCGGCATCGGGATGACCGCGGAGTACTCCGTGGGTCACTACACCAGCCACCTCACCGCGCTGGACCACCTCTTCGGCGACGGCCACCACCACCTCGGCAGGCTCGCCGCCGAGGTCGGCGACCACGCGGAGGTCGACCCGCAGCCCTGAGGTCAGGCGCCGGACAAACCTCACGGGAGTGCGGCACGATCGGTTCCGGTCTGCATCCGCAAGTAGGGGGTTCGCCGCCTCGTCGGCGCCTTCGAGGACGGGAGCCTGATCGGCTTCGCAAGCTCCTCGACGGCGCAGGACACCCCCGACACGTCCTGGGTGAGCGTGACCGTGCTTCCCCGACACCAGCGTCGAGGCGTCGGCACACGGCTGGTCCGGGCAGCAGAGGAGGCGAGTCCGGGCCCCGTGAGCCGCTTCGTCGCCGGCGCCTACCGCGCCACCGCGGCAGAGCTCGAGGGCCTGGCGCAGCGGTTCGCGCAACCCCTCGGATACGCCCGTGCCACCAGCGAGACCGTCGTCGAGCTGGACCTGGCCGGTGCCGAGCTTCCGGCACTGCAGGCGCCGGCCGGCTACACGGTGTCGACGTACGTCAACGGCGTGCCCGAGCACCTCCGTGAACAGGTCGGTGTGCTCAAGGGGCTGGTGGACGCGGAGGCACCCCACGGCGAGCTCGGGTGGCAGCCCGCTCCGGTCTCGGCGCAGGAGTACCAGGACGAGATCTCGCTCTGGCAGAGCCAGGGACGTGCGGCGGTCGAGATCACGGGACCGTGACGCGCGTCCGGACGAGCAGCGACGACCAGAACGTGTGGATGCGCGCGATCAACGACGAGCTCGGCTTCGTGCCCGTCGAGTCCGAGATCCTCCTGCAGAAGCGACGCGGGCACCCCGCCACCTGAACCTCTGCTCAGAGCAGGCGGCGGTCCGTGGCCCAGCGGGTCAGCTCGTGCCGGGACGACAGCTGGAGCTTGCGGAGCACGCTCGACACGTGCGTCTCGACGGTCTTGATCGAGATGAACAGCTCGCTGGCCACCTCCTTGTAGGCGTAGCCGCGCGCGATGAGCCGCATCACCTCGCGCTCCCGCTCGCTGAGCCGGTCGAGGTCCTCGTCGACCTGGGCGACCTCGATCGAGCCGGCGAACGCGTCCAGCACGAAGCCGGCCAGCCGCGGCGAGAAGACGGCGTCGCCGTCGGCCACCCGCCCGATCGCGTTCACCAGCTCGGGGCCGGTGATGGTCTTGGTGACGTAGCCGCGGGCGCCCGCACGAATCGTGCCGATCACGTCCTCCGCGGCGTCGGAGACGCTCAGCGCGAGGAACCGCGTCTCCGGGACCCGGCTCGCCACCCGGCGCATCACCTCGCCGCCGCCCCCGCCGGGCAGGTGCACGTCGAGGAGCACCACGGCGGGCTTGAGCCGCAGCACGGCCTCCACCGCCTGGTCCACGTCGGCGGCCTCGCCGAGCACGTCGACCGCGTCCTCGATCTCGGCCCGGACCCCGGTGCGGAACATCGCGTGGTCGTCGACGATCACCACGCTGGTGTGGCCGCCGGCCCCTCCGGTGGGTGCTGGGGTCGTCATGAGGCGCTGCCTTCCTTGCTCGCCGGGTTCTCCATCGAGAGCCGGACCTCGGTGCCGTCACCGGGGGCGGTGCGGATCTCCGCCGCGCCCCCGTGCCGCTGCATGCGGTCGATGATGCTGTTGCGGACGCCGAGCCGGTCACCCGGCACCTGCTCCTCGTCGAACCCGTGGCCACGGTCGCGGACGAACACCTCGGCCCGCTTCTCCGAGGACTCCGCGAACACGTCGACCTTCTCGGCGCCGGAGTGCTTGGCCGCGTTGACCATCGCCTCCCGGGCGGCGAGCACCAGCGGGCGGAGACGTTCCCCCACCGGCACGTCACCGACGGTGACGACCTCGACCGGAACCCCGTGGGCGTCCTCGACCTCGGCGGCGGCCGCCTTCAGGGCACCGGCCAGCGAGGTCTCGGGGTGGGACTCCTCGCCGTAGAGCCAGCTGCGCAGGTCGCGCTCCTGGGCCCGGGCCAGCGTGGCCACCGCGCGGCCGTCGTCGGAGTGCTTCTGGATCAGCGCCAGCGTCTGCAGCACGGAGTCGTGCAGGTGGGCGGCCACGTCGGCACGCTCCTGCGAGCGGATCCGGGCCGCGCGCTCCTCCGACAGGTCACCCGCGAGCCGGAACAGCCAGGGTCCGACCATCAGCGCGAGGCCGGCGACACCGAGCGCACCGGCGAGCAGCACGTCGCGGGCGACGCCGGCCTGCCCCGTCTGCACCGCGAAGATCCCGAGCGCCAGCAGGAGCAGGAGCACCCCGGCGACCAGCCGCGCGTAGGACGCCGCGCCGCCGCGGCCGACGACGGCACCGACGATGTCGATGCGCCCGCTCGTGTCCGCCCAGCGCTCCCGCTGAGCCTCGTCGGCCTGCCACCACAGCAGGGCCAGGCCGACCCCGCCGACGAGGATCGGCCAGAACAGGAAGGACCCGCCGATCCAGTGGTTCGCCAGCACGGCCAGACCGATCAGGAACGCGGCGAGGGCGACCAGTGGGCCGACGTCCTGCAGCCGTCGCGCCCGGCCGGGTCGCTTGCCCTGCCGGGTGGCCGCCTCGAGGCCGGGCGCCTGCTCCTGCAGGTGGGACCCGGCCGGCAGCACGATCCACAGGCCGGCGTACAGGACGGCGCCGAACCCGCCGAGCAGGGTCGCGAGCAGGAAGGCCGCGCGCACCAGGACCACGTCGACACCGAGGTGCGCGGCCAGCCCGGCCGCCACGCCGCCGAGGAACCGGTCGTCGAGCGACCGGGTCGCGCGGCGCGGCTCGCGGTTGGTGATGACGGTTTCGCTCATGGTGGGCCAATCGTCACACAGCGCGGGTGCGCGAACCATGACTTGCGACCCTGGTCCGACCCTGACGTTCCGGACGACGATCGAGGTGTGAACCAGGGGTTTCCCCGATGGTGCCTGAGCCACCGGGCAACGAGGATCGAGTCATGACCGAGACACCTCAGCAGCACGACGAGCAGACCCGCCCCGGGGTTGCCGCCGAGAACCTGCGCAACTACGAGCGGCTGCGCCGCAGCACCACCGACCGCAAGATCGCCGGCGTCGCCGGCGGGCTCGGTCGTCACCTCAACATCGACCCCACCGTCCTGCGGGTCCTCTTCGTCGTGCTCGCCCTGTTCGGCGGCGCCGGCCTCGTGCTGTACGGCGTGGCCTGGCTCATCGTCCCGGAGGAGGGCAGCGAGAAGAGCATCGTCCAGACCTCGCCGAGCACCCGCAACGCGGTGCTCATCGTGGTGGGCGTGATCGCCGCGCTGCTGGTCATCGGCGACTCGTGGAACGGCATCGGCTTCCCGTGGCCGCTCGCGATCATCGCGGTCGTGATCGTCGTCTGGATGGTGAACCGCGACCGCTCCGGCAACCAGGCAGGCCCCGACGCGCCCGGTGGCCCCTACCCGGACCAGTACGCCGCCGTCGGCGGCCCAGCCTCGGAGGGAACCTCCACCATGTCAGGAACCAGCACGTCCTACCCGCCGCCGTCCGGCCCGCCCTCGGGCCCCGGGTGGCAGGCACCCCCCACGCCCTACCAGCCCCCACCGCCGAAGGTGGACCGCGGGCCCAAGCTCTTCGGACCGACCCTGGCACTGATCGCCATCGCCCTGGGCAGCCTCGGCCTCTACGACACCGTCAACGACGTCGCGGTCGCGGCCTACGCGGCGATTGCCCTCGCGATCATCGGCGTGATGCTTCTCGTCGGCTCCGTCGCGGGCCGCGCGGGCGGCCTGATCTTCCTGGGCATCGTGGCCTCGCTGGCCCTGGCCGTCACGTCCGCCGTCGACGAGAACTGGACCGACGACCGGGAGATCGACGCCGCACCGCTCGTCGCGGCCAACGTCCGCGACGGCTACAACATCACCGCCGGCCAGATCCGGCTCGACCTCACCGACGTCACCAACCCGGATCAGCTGGACGGCCGCACGTTGGACCTGCACGCCGAGGCCGGCGAGATCATCGTGGTCGTCCCGGACGGGATGGACGTCGACGTCGACGCCGACATCCGCTTCGGCGGCGAGATCGACGTCGCCGGCCGCACCGAGAGCGGCAACGGCGTCAGCATGACCCGCCACATCGAGGGCGGCACCGACGTACCCCAGCTCGACCTCCAGATCGACCTGCTGGTCGGACACATCGAGGTCACCCAGGAGAACGCATCATGAAGACTCACCCGCTCAACGTCAGCTACCTCGTGGTCGGCCTGGCCTTCCTCGGCATCGCGGGCTCCTGGGCCCTGCACCAGGCCGGCGTGATCGGCTCCGCGGAGGTCGAGCTGCTGCTGCCGCTCAGCCTCGTGGTCGCCGGCGCCATCGGCCTCATCGCCTTCATGGCCCGCTCGTTCGGCAGCGGCCGCGAGGACGCCACCACCACGACGGGCACCGGCTACCCCGGCTCCACCGAGAGCACCGCGGACACCGAGCCCACCACCTACATCGACACCGAAGGAGATCCCCGATGACCGAGTTCCCCACCCCTCCCCAGAGCCAGCCGCCGGCCCAGCCCGGACCGAAGCGACTGACCCGCAGCCGCGACGACCGCTGGATCGCCGGGGTCTGCGGGGGCGTCGCCGAGTACGCCGGCGTGGACCCGAACCTGGTGCGCCTGCTGGCCGTCGTCGGCGGCGTCTTCAGCGCCGGCACGCTGCTCGTCGCCTACGTGATCGCGTGGATCGTGATGCCGGAGGCCTGAGCCACCACGCACGACCCGAGCCCGCCCCCACCCGTCGGTGGGGGCGGGCTCGTGTCGTTCGAGGGTCAGCCGGCCTGCTGCGCACGCTCCTCGAGCCAGGAGTCCCGGGCGTCGACGGCGGTGTCGGGGTAGTCGCCGAACACGCCGTCCACGCCGGCGTCGAGGAAGGCCTGGATCTCGGCCCTGGCGTCGCCCTTGGCGTTCGGGTCGACACCGACGCGGAAGTTGGTGGCCATGAACTGGTTCTCGTCGCGCAGCGTCCAGACGTGCACGAGGAGGCCCTCGGCGTGCGCGTCCCGCACGAGGTCGCTGGGCTCACCCGTCGCGCCGGTGGCGTCACGCGGCAGCACCAGGTCCTTGTTGGCGCCGACGGCGTCGGCGTACGACGCGACCTCCCGCAAGCCCGTCGGCGTCACCAGGTCGGCGTAGGTGCGCTCGTCGCCGGAGGACGCGAGGTCGTAGGGCGCGCCGCTGCTGTCGACGAGCTGCACCAGCGGGACGCGCACCAGGTCGTTCAGCTCGCGGAGGTTGCCGGTCTCGAAGGACTGCACGAAGACGTGCGAGCTCGCCCGGTCGAGGCCGTGGCTGCGCAACGCCTGGGCGAGCGGCTCCTCGAGCGACAGGCCGATCGAGTCGAAGTAGGTCGGGTGCTTGGTCTCCGGGTAGACGCCGACCGGGGTGCCGCGCCGGCGACCCTCTGCCTGCGCGAGGTCGAGGACCTCGTCGAACGTCGGCACCTGGAAGCGGCCGTCGTAGCGGGTGTTGCCGGGCCGGACCAGCGGCAGCCGCTCCTTGGCACGCAGCGTCTCGAGCTCGGCGAGGGTGAAGTCCTCGGTGAACCAGCCGGTCACCTGGTGGCCGTCGATCGTCTTCGTGGTGCGACGGCCGGCGAACTCGGGGTGGTCGGCCACGTCGGTCGTGCCGGTGATGTCGTTCTCGTGGCGGGCGACCAGGACGCCGTCCTTCGTCGAGACGAGGTCGGGCTCGATGTAGTCGGCGCCCATCCGGATCGCGAGCCGGTAGCCCTCGAGGGTGTGCTCGGGCCGGTAGCCCGGCGCACCCCGGTGCCCGATCACGATCGGTGTGCCCACCTGGCTCCTGGCCGGTGCGTCCTCGGCTGCGGTGGCGTGGGCTGCGGACAGCGGTACGGCGGCGACGATCGACGTGGCCATGACGACGGCTCCCTTGCGGACTTTCCCGAGACTGTTCATGGCTCCAGCCGACCGGCTGCGGGTGACCGGGCTGCCTCGTGCAGACGTCGCCGACGTGAACGCGGGACGGCGAAATTCGATGGCGCCTGGGGGTGGGGCTCCATACCGTGGATGGAGTGCGCCACCTACCTCTCGCCGACCCCGGAGTAGCCGACCACCGGTCCCCCGGTCGCTACCTGTGGTGGCTGATGAAGGGCCAGTGGCACACCCTCCTGCTGGGGATGCTCTTCGGCATCGTCTGGATGGTCTGCCAGGCGGTGATGCCGGCGGTGATCGGCCACGCGATCGACGACGGCATCGCCGCGCAGGACACCGGGTCGCTCGTGCAGTGGACGCTGACGATGCTCGGCATCGGCGTGCTGCAGGCGGCGTCCGGGATCATCCGGCACCGCTTCGCGGTCACGAACTGGCTGACGGCGGCGTACCGAACCGTGCAGGTCGTCGCCCGGCACGCCACCCACCTGGGCGCGACGCTGCCGAAGCGCGTCGCCACCGGTGAGGTCGTCGCCATCGGCACCAACGACCTGTCCCACCTCGGCAACGCGATGGACGTGATCGCGCGGGCGGCCGGCGCGGTGGTGTCGTTCCTCGTCGTGGCGGTGATCCTGCTGCGCACCTCGACGACGCTGGGCCTGCTGGTGCTGCTCGGCGTGCCCCTGCTGCTGCTGCTGATCGGGCCGCTGCTCAAGCCGCTGCAGCGCCGCAACATGGCGCAGCGGGAGATGATGGGCGCGCTGTCGAACCTCGCCACCGACATCGTCAGCGGGCTGCGGATCCTGCGCGGCATCGGCGGCGAGCGGGTCTTCCACGACCGCTACGTGCGCGACTCGCAGAAGGTCCGCGCGGCGGGCGTCCAGGTCGGCCGGCTCCAGTCGCTGCTCGACGCGTTCCAGGTGCTGCTGCCCGGCATCTTCGTCGTGCTCGTGGTGTGGCTCGGCGCCCGGTTCGCCGTGCAGGGCCGGATCAGCCCGGGCGAGCTGGTCGCGTTCTACGGCTACGCCGCGTTCCTGATGATCCCGCTGCGCACCGCCACCGAGTTCGCCAACAAGTGGATCCGTGCCTTCGTGTCCGCACGCCGCGTGGTGCGGGTGCTCGCCCTGCGTCCCGAGGTCGTCGACCCCGACCAGGTCTTCGAGGAGCCCGGCGTCGAGGCCGAGCTCGTCGACGTGGAGAGCGGCCTGCGGGTGCCGCACGGACGCCTGGTCGCCCTGGTGTCGGACCGGCCCGAGGAGACCGCGACGATCGCCGACCGGCTCGGCCACTACGCCGAGGGCGAGGTCCGGTGGGGCGACGTGCCGCTCAACGGGCTGGCCCGGGCCGTCGTACGCCGCCGCATCGTGGTGTCCGACACCGGCAGCACGTTGTTCTCCGGGCCGCTGCGCGACGGCATCGACGTACGCCGTGAGGGCGACGCCGCCGTGACGCGCGCCCTGCACACCGCGTCGGCCGAGGACGTCCTCGAGGCGCTCGCGGACGGGCTCGACGAGATGGTCGCCGAGCGCGGCCGGTCGTTCTCCGGCGGGCAGCGGCAGCGGCTCGTGCTCGCCCGCGCCCTGGCCGCCGACCCGGAGATCCTGGTTCTCGTCGAGCCGACCTCGGCCGTCGACGCGCACACCGAGGCGCGGATCGCCGCGCGGCTGCGCGAGCAGCGCGCCGGGCGCACCACCGTGGTGACCACGACCAGCCCGCTGGTGCTGGACAAGGTGGACCAGGTCTTCTTCGTCCGGGCCGGCGTCGTCGTCGCCACCGGGAGCCACCGCGACCTGCTGCACGAGGTGCCGGAGTACCGCGCCGTCGTCACCCGCGAGGTCGAGGAGGTCACGCGATGAACCACCGCCTGCCCGTCGCGGAGACCCCCGACGTCCGCCGCTACGTCGCGAGCCTGGCGCGCCGGCACCCCCAGGCGATCTGGGGATCGGCGGCGCTGCACGTCGCGGCCGCGCTGGCCGCCCTGGCCGCACCCCGCCTGCTCGGCGACCTGGTCCAGGCAGTCGACGAGGGCACCACGGTCGGCTACGTCGACCGCACCATCCTGCTGCTCGCCGGGTTCCTGCTGCTGCAGACCGTGCTCACCCGCTACGCGCGCTACCTGTCGTTCGTGACGGGCGAGAAGGTGCTCGCCGAGCTCCGCGAGGACTTCGTCGAGAACACGCTCGCGCTGCCCGTCGGGATCGTGGAGTCCGCGGGCAGCGGCGACCTGCTCACCCGCACCTCGCGCGACGTCGAGCAGCTCGGCTGGTCGGTGCGCTGGGCGCTGCCCGAGTGGCTGATCGCGGTCATCACCGCGGTCCTCACGTTCACGGCCGCGCTGCTCGTCGGCTGGTGGGTCGCCATCCCGTGCGTGCTGGGCGTCCCGCCGCTGGTGATCGGGCTGCGGTGGTACCTCGCCCGCGCCAAGGACGGCTACCTGCGCGAGAACGAGTCCTACTCCCGGTTGAACGCGACCCTCACCGAGACCGTCGAGGGAGCTCGCACGGTCGAGGCGCTCGGCCTCGGCGACGAGCGCGTCGCCCGGATCGACGAGGACATCGCCGGCTCGTACGCCGCCGAGAAGTACACGCTCTTCCTCCGCACGGTGTTCTTCCCGTCCGTCGAGGTGGCCTACCTGATCCCGACCGTCGGGACGCTGCTCTTCGGCGGCTGGCTCTACACGCGCGGCTCCGTGTCGCTCGGCGACGTGACGGCCGCGACGCTCTACGTGCAGATGCTCATCGACCCGGTGGACCGGATCGTCAGCATCCTCGACGAGCTCCAGGTCGGCGCGGCGTCGCTGGCCCGGTTGCTCGGGGTCGCGCAGGTCCCCGACGACCGCGAGGTGTCGGGCAACGTGCCGCAGGGCGAGCGGATCGACGCCGAGGACGTGCGGTTCTCCTACGTCCCCGGTCGCGACGTCCTGCACGGCGTCGACCTGTCGGTGGGGGTCGGCGAGCGGATCGCGATGGTCGGCCCGTCCGGCGCCGGCAAGTCGACGCTCGGCCGGCTGCTCGCGGGCATCCACCCGCCCCGCACCGGCTCGGTCACCGTCGGCGGCGTCGGGCTCACCGAGCTGCCGCTGACCGACCTGCGCGGCCACGTCGCCCTGGTCACCCAGGAGCACCACGTGTTCGTCGGCACGATCCGCGAGAACCTCGCGCTCGCGGTCGACGACGTGGCCGTCGACGAGAAGCTGCTCGACGCGCTCGACGCCGTCGACGCGCGCGAGTGGGTCGAGGCGCTGCCCGAGGGGCTCGACACGGTGGTCGGCTCCGGGGGCCGGCACCTCACCCCGCCGCAGGCGCAGCAGCTCGCGCTCGCCCGGCTGGTGCTGGCCGACCCGCACACGCTGGTCCTCGACGAGGCCACCTCGCTGATCGACCCGCGGGCGGCCCGGCACCTGGAGCGGTCGCTGGCCGCCGTGCTGCACGGCCGCACCGTGATCGCGATCGCGCACCGGCTGTTCTCCGCGCACGACGCCGACCGGGTCGCGGTCGTCGAGGACGGGCGGATCACCGAGTTCGGCTCGCACGACGAGCTCGTCGAGCAGGACGGCTCGTACGCCGCCCTCTGGTCGTCCTGGCAGTCCTGACCCCCGGCCGCCCGGGTCAGCCGCCGATCTCCGGCCGGCCGGCTTCCGGTCAGCCGTCGCGGCCGGGGACGACGACGCCGGCCTCGTAGGCGAGCACGACGGCCTGGACCCGGTCGCGCACGCCGAGCTTCATCAGGATCCGGCCGACGTGCGTCTTCACGGTCTTCTCGCTGAGGAACAGCCGCGCCGCGATCTCGGGGTTCGACTCCCCGCGGGCCATCGCCACGAACACCTCGTGCTCGCGCGGGGTGAGGTCGTCGAGCACGGCCGGGCGCACCGCGGTGTGCATCGGCGCGGCGACGACGCGCTCGATCAGCCGCCGGGTGACGGACGGCGAGGCGAGCCCCTCCCCCTGGGCGACCGCGCGGATGCCGTCGACGATCGTCTGCCGCGGGGCGTCCTTGACCAGGAAGCCGCTCGCACCGGCGGCGAACGCCTGGAACACGTAGTCGTCGAGGTCGAACGTCGTCAGCATCAGCACCCGCGGGCCGGGCTCCGGGCAGGTGGCCACGATCTGCCGCGTCGCCTCGATGCCGTCCGTCCCGGGCATCCGGACGTCCATCAGCACGACGTCGGGCAGCAGCCGCCGCGCCTCGCGGACGGCCTCGGCGCCGTCGGCCGCCTGGCCCACGACCTCCAGGTCCCCGGCTGCCCCGACGATCATCTCCAGGCCGGTGCGCACGAGGTCCTGGTCGTCGACGATCAGCACCGTGGTGGGCGCGGCGGTCACGGCTGCACCTCCAGGGGGAACCAGGCGGCCACCCGGAACCCGGTGGCCGTCGGCCCGGTCTCGAGCCGGCCGCCGACGAGGCGCACCCGCTCGCGCATGCCGACGAGGCCGCGGCCGGCGCCCTCGCCTCCCGGCACCAGCGCGCCGTCGTTGGTCACCTCGACCTCCAGCGACTCCGGCCGCCAGCACAGCGCGACCCGGGCCCGGCAGCGGCCGACGTGCTTGGCGGCGTTGGTCAGCGACTCCTGCACGACGCGGAAGGCGGCGAGGTCCACCGACGCCGGGAGCGGCCGCCGCTCGCCCGCCTCGGCGAGCGCGACGTCGAGCCCGGCGCGACGCGCCTCGTCGACCAGGCCGTCGAGGCGGCCGAGCCCGGGCTGCGGCGCGAGGGCGGCGTCCTCGTCCTCGCCCGTCAGGCTGAGCAGGCGACGCATCTCGACGAGGCCCTCGCGGGCGGCGCGCTCCATCGACACCAGCGCGTCGCGCACCCGGTCCGGGTGGGCGTCGAGGACGTCCTGGGCGCCGCCGGCCTGCAGGGCGATCATCGCCAGGCTGTGGGCGACCGAGTCGTGCAGCTCGTGCGCGATGGCCTCCCGCTCGGCGGCGACCGCGGCGCGCGCCTCCTCCTCGCGCTCGGCGGCCCGCCGCTCCAGGCCCCGGGCGTGCTCGACCCGCGACCCCACGACGCCGCCCACCGTGGCGACGATCCCCAGCAGCACCATGCTGGCCAGCGGCTGCGGGGTGGCGTCCCCGCCGCTGCCCCGGGCCCAGGCCACGACGATGGCGGCCGCGGCCAGCACGAGCAGCGCAGCGGTACGACGTACCGTGCCGGTCACCGCCACGGTGTAGACGACGATGATCGCGGCGAGCATCGGCGGGTAGAGCTCGAGCGGCTCGGCGAGCAGGGCCCGGCCGGCGATCGCGGCGAAGACCACGACCGCGGCGGCCAGCGGGGCCCGGCTGCGGAAGGCGACCGGCAGGGTGGCCAGCGCGACGGCGACGAGGTTGAGCCAGGTCGGGCCGTTGACGACGTCCTCGGCGACCGGCCCGTGCAGCACCTCCCACGCGCCCAGCGCGAACAGCGCGGCCGCCACGACGGCGTCCACCACCTGCGTCGCGCGCAGCCTCTCCGGTCCGGTCACGGCCACACGCTAGTGGGCTTCGGGGCCCGCCACGTCGGACTTGGGTCGCATCCGCGAATCGGTCCGCGGTCCGACGTGCGCCCGGGTGTCGGCGACCTAGGTTCCTGCCACCGATCAACGAGAGGAACCACCATGTTCGAGAAGATGCTCGTCCCCGCGGCCTTGGTCGCGACCTCCGGGTACGCCGTCACCGGCGCCCTCGAGCTCGTGCACGACCAGCGGACGACCTTCGCGTCGCCGCTGGACTACCTGATCGAGGTCGCGTTCGCGGTGGGCCTCGGAGCGACCGCGGTGGCCTCCGCCGCACTGTTCAAGACCCGCCCACGCACCCGCTCGGTGGCGGTGGGCTGGCTGCTCGCCACCGCCGGGCACCTGGCCCTGTTCGCGTCGGCCTGCGCGACCGCGGTGGCCGGCCACGACGCGCTCGGTCCGGCGTTCCTGCTCGGCCTGCTCGGCGCCGTCGTCGGCTACCTGACGCTGCTGGTCGCCGACCTGCGCGGGCTGGTGCGGCCGGCCCGCGCGGGGGTCGTCCTGCTGGTCGGGCTCGTCGGGTCGATCGTGCTGGGGGCGGTGACGGCTGCGCTCCTCGCCGACGGCGGCGGTGGTGCGCTGGCGCTGGCGGCGTCGTGGGCCGCGCTGGCCCGGCTGGTGGCGGGTCCGGAGCCCCTGGTGCTCGGTGAGCCGGCGAGTCGGTCATAGGAGACAAGGCGGGAAGGTCCGGATCGGGCCCAACAGCCCGTCCTGCAGTGCGTTCCGCCTCTGACCGGCATGCGGCAGTTGCGCAAGCGTGAATGTGGAAAAGCGTGCTCGAGGCACGCAGACAACTGAAGGGGGCGCGTCCCATGCGCGGCATCACGCTCACGTCCCCGACCTCAGGCAGCGGCCCTAGCCGCATCTGGCGAAAACTCGTCCTGCTGTTCGCCAGCGCCCTGATGTTCGGGTTCCTCACACCCCTTGCGGCTTCCGCCGCACCGGGCCAGCTTCTCGTCAAGGACAAGACGACCGCGGAGGACGCCGGAACCGTCTCCGTCCGCATCGTGCTTGCCCAGCGCGTGAACCACAAGGTCTCGGTCAGCTACAAGACCAAGGACGGCACAGCCGTTGCCGGCGCTGACTACACCGCCGTCACCGGACGGGTCACGTTCCCCAAGGGGGCGAAGGTCCGGCACGTGGTCGTTCCGATCCTCCAGGACACCGCGATCGAAGGAAACGAGACCTTCAAGGTCCGCCTCTTCGACCCGGCCCGGGCCTCCATCCTCGACCGCACCGGAGTGGTGACGATCATCGACGCCACAACACCGCCCTACGTCCCGCCGACGATGTCGGTCAAGGACGCATCGGCAACCGAGGGCGACGCCCTGTCCTTCGAGGTCAGTCTCTCCAAGCCGGCTGAAGGAGCGGTGACGTTCGACTACGCCACCAGCGACGACACCGCCAAGGCGCCCGGTGACTACACCGCGATGACCGCCGGCAAGGGCACCATCGCAGCCGGCTCGACCAGCACCAAGATCACCGTGCAGACGACCGAGGACACCATCTATGAGTCCCCGGCCACCGAGACCATGAAGCTCACCCTGTCCAGTCCCTCGGGTGCCACGATCAGTGACGGCCAGGCGGTGGGCACCATCACCGACGACGACCCCGCTCCACTTCCGACCCTCTCGGTCGGTGACGCGCACGCCACGGAAGGCAGCCCGATCGTCTTCACCGTGACGCTCTCCGCGAAGAGCACCGTCCCAGTGCAGGTGGGCTGGAAGACCAGCGACAACGCTCCTGGTGACACCGCGAAGACGCCGTCCGACTACGTGGCAGAGCACTTCAGCAACCTGGTCATCCCGGCCGGGCAGCTGAGCGCCACGTTCGACGTCGCGACCGTGAACGACAACGTCGACGAGACGAACGAAGTCTTCAAGGTGACGCTCTACAGCCCGATGAACGCCACGATCGCCGACGGCACCGGCGAAGGCATGATCGTCGACAACGACGGACCGTCGGTCAGCGTCGGCAGCGACCAGACGACCACCGAAGGTGGAAACCTGGTGTTCACCATCTCGCTGAGCAAGGCCAGCGTCCAGGACGTCAAGGTCGACTACAAGACCTCGGACGACACCGCCAAGGCTCCCGGTGACTACGGCGCCGTCTCCGGCACCGTCACGATCCCGGCCAGCCACTTGGTCGAGCAGGTCACCGTCAAGACGGTGGACGACGCCGTTCCCGAGGCCACGGAGCACTTCGAGTTCAACCTGGCCAACCCGGTGAACGCCACGATCGGTGACGGTCACGCGGACGGCATCATCCTCGACAACGACGGCCTTCCGACCGTCTCCGTCGGCGATGCCCACGCCACCGAGGGCAGCCCGATCGTCTTCACCGTGACGCTCTCCGCAAAGAGCGCAGTCCCGGTGCAGGTCGGCTGGAAGACCAGCGACAACGCCACCGGCGACACCGCCAAGACACCTGCGGACTACGTGGCCGAGCACAACAGCAGCCTGGTCATCCCGGCCGGGCAGCTGAGCGCCACGTTCGACGTCGCGACCGTTGACGACGCCCTGGACGAGGTCGACGAGGTCTTCAAGGTGACGCTCTACAGCCCGATCGGAGCAACGATCGGCGACGGCACCGGCGAGGGCATGATCGTCGACAACGACAACCCGCCGACGGTCTCGGTCGGTGACGCCCACGCCACCGAAGGCAGCCCGATCGTCTTCACCGTCACGCTCTCCGCGCTGAGCGGCAAGGACGTGCAGGTGGGCTGGAAGACCAGCGACAACGCCACCGGCGACACCGCCAAGACACCTGCGGACTACGTGGCCGAGCACAACAGCAGCCTGGTCATCCCGGCCGGTCACCTCACCGCCACGTTCGACGTGGCGACGGTCTCCGACACGACCGACGAGTTCGACGAGGTGTTCAAGGTGACGCTGTACAGCCCGGTCAACGCCACGATCGGCGACGGCACCGCCGAAGGCATGATCGTCGACGACGACGCCGCTCCGCTGGTGTACATCGCCGGCACGGCCGACGTGACGGAGGGCCACACCGCCCAGCTGGACGTCACGCTGTCTGCGAAGAGCGAGAAGCCGATCACGGTCAACTACTCCACCCGTGACGACTCGGCCACGCACTTCCACGACTTCACGGCCGTCACGAACAAGACCCTCACGTTCGCCCCTGGAACGACCCTGCAGAAGGCCGACGTCACCACCCTCACCGGTGACGGCGTCGAGCCGGACGAGTGGTTCTACGTGGACATCAGCGCGCCGTCGAACGCGACGCTGAGCGCCCACACCACCGGCATCGTCAGGATCCTCGCCAACCACACCTAGGAGGTAGCGCTCTCCAGCTCGGTGCCCGGCTGCAAGGCCGGGCACCGGCACGTCGGGCCGCCTTCGGCCGTCGGAGCGATGCGGACCGTGTGTCTGCACGGCTCCGACGGCCGATCGCTCCTACGCTCAGACCGTGGGCACCCAGGGGGACGATCGCGCGGCGTTGTCGCTGCGCGTCAAGATCGGCCTGCTGGTGGGCGTCGCCGTGGCCGTCAGCCTCGTGGTGAGCAGCCTGGCGACCTGGCAGGGCGTGCCGCCGCTCGTCATCGTGCCGGCGACGATCCTCACCGCCGTGGCCGTCACGCAGGTCCTCGCGCACCGGCTGACCTCGCCGCTGGCGGAGGTCACCGCGGCGGCCCGGATGATGGGCACCGGCGACTACTCGCAGCGGGTGGCCACGACGTCGCACGACGAGCTCGGCGAGCTGGCGGCGGCGTTCAACCTGATGGCGAGCGAGCTCGAGCAGCACGACCGGCAGCGGCGGCAGGTGGTGGCCGGCGTGTCCGACGAGCTGCGCACCCCGGTGCTCGCGCTGCGCGCGCTGCTCGAGGACCTGGTCGACGGCGTGACCCGCCCGGAGCCGGGCCGGCTGTCCACGGCGCTCGCCCAGACCGAGTCCCTCGGCCGGCTGGTCAGCGACATGATCGAGCTGTCCCGGCTGGACGCCGGCGTGACCCGGCTCGAGCCGACGAAGCTCGCCGTACGCCCGTTCCTGCGCGACGTCGTGCGGGAGGCCAAGCTGGCGGAGCGGCCGGTGCGCTACGTGGTCGAGGTCGACCCGTTCGACCTCGTGGTCAGTGCCGACCGGGCCCGGCTGCACCAGCTGGTGGGCAGCCTCCTGGACAACGCCGGCCGGCACAGTCCGGTCAACGGCACCGTCCGGGTGGGGGCCTACCGGGGCCGCGGCTCCCTGGTCCTCGAGGTGAGCGACCAGGGGCCGGCCGCCCGCCCGGAGGACCACGCGGCGTTGTCCGAGTCGCCCACCGAGGGGCATCCCGACGAGCGCGAGACTGCCCTGGGGCTGGCCGTGGCGCGGTGGGTCACCGACCTCCACGGCGGCGCGATCGAGGTCGTCGACCGGCCGCGCGGCTGCCTGATCCGCGCGTCGATCCCCCTGGTCGAGGCTCCGGTCGACTGAGCGGTCACTCCGGCGCGGAGTCGAGCTCCAGCCGGACGAGGTCCCAGGTCTGCGTCTCCCCGTCGCCGGTCTCCGTCGCCTTCATCGACCCGAGGTCGAAGTCCAGCGTCGTGGGCGCGCTGCGTCGGTCGCCGAAGACGCCGACCCAGTCGCGACCGCCGCGGGGGTAGCGCACCGAGGCGCCGATCGGCGCGATGAACGGGTCGGTGACGCCGACGTCGAAGTTCAGGACCCGGCCGTCGAGGAGGTACTTCGCCGGCACGTCCTCGAGGGCGAGCGTGACGACGTACCGGCCCTTCTCGTCAGTGGTGACCGGGGGGAGCTCCCGCGTGTCGACCCGCTCACCGACCTCGGTGTCCTCGTTGCTCGGCCAGAGCGTGACCTGCAGGGGTACGCCGGCCAGCGGCGTCCCCGACTCGGTGACGGTGCCGGAGAGCAGCATGGGGGCGGACGTCACGACGGACGCCGCCTCCGCCCCGGCAGGCGCCTCCTCCGCCGACCACTGCAGCACCGCGACGCCGGCCAGGACGACGGCGAAGCCGAGGGTGATCACGACGAACAGGCGCGGGACACCCCGCCTCAGGGCCCCGAGGCCGACGGCGAGCAGCGCCACGCTCGCCACCAGGGAGAGCCACGGCTCGGTCGCAGCCACCGTCGCGATCGTCAGCAGGCCGGCGATGAGGACGAGCCCGCCGACCAGGAGGCGCACCTGTCCCTCGGCGGGGTTTCGGGTCTCGGTCACGTCCTGGAAACGTCAGCGGGCGGCGGAGGTTACGGGCAGGGCGGCGACGGCCTCCACCTCGACCAGCTGGTCTGGATAGCCCGGGGCGGCGACCCCGATCAGCGTGCTGACCTTCCGGGGTGACGACGTGCGAGTCACCCGAGTTTCGGGGCGGCCTCCGGTGCGCCGCTCTCCTCGGGCCCGACCTCCGCGGCGTGCGCGATCTGGGCGAACGACCGCCACATCGTCACGGTGAGGACGGCGGAGCCCGCGAAGCCGAACCAGAACGGCGCGACGACGCCCCACTGCTGCGCGATGAGGCCGCCGATCAGCGAGCCGAGAGCCATCCCCCCGACCGAGCCGATCAGGTAGACGCTGGTCACCCGGCCGAGCAGGTGCTCGGGCACCGCCCGCTGGCGGACCGTCGTGGAGGTGGAGCCCCACACCATCGCGTGGACGCCGAAGACGGCCATCACGAGCCCGGCCACCCACGCCTGGGCGGTCAGTGCGAGCGCGAGGTGGGTGAGGGTCTCGACGACGAGCCCGATCCGCATGAGCTGCGCCATCGTGAAGCGCTGCTCGAGCCAGGAGTACGCCGACGAGCCGACCAGCCCACCGACGGCACCGACCGTCATCAGCAGCCCGAAGCCGACCTCGCCGAGGCCGAGCCGCTCGTGGGCGTAGAGGACGTAGACCGCCATCGCCGAGCCGAACGTGACGTTGAAGAGCGTGAGCGTGATCGCCAGGGTGCGCACCGGCGCGTGGCCCCAGAGCCAGTGCAGACCCTCGGCGACCTCGTGCCGCATCGACCGTCCGCTGCGCTCCCGCACGACCGCGGGCAGCCGCATCCGGCTGAGCAGCACCGCGGCGAGCAGGAAGCAGGCCGCGTTCGCCCCGAACGGCACCGCGTGGCCGGTCGCGAAGAGGAACGCGCCCAGCGGCGGGCCGGCGAGCTGGTTGCCGAGGACCGAGGAGCCGAAGAAGCGCGAGTTCGCCACGCCGAGGTGCTCCTTGGGGACGGCGGTGGCGACCAGCGTGGAGGCGGCGTTGTCGGCGAACGTCTCCGCCGTGCCCAGCAGGAACATCGCCAGCAGCACGACCCAGACCTCGGCCAGGCCGGTCGCCACGGTCAGGGCGAGAAGACCGAGGACGAGACCGCGGCAGACGTCGACGGTGACGGTGAGCAGCCGCCGGTCGAGCCGGTCGATCAGGGCACCCGCGGCCACCCCGAACAGCAGCCAGGGCAGCTGCTGGAGGAAGACCGCCATCGCGACCACGAGCGGCTCGCGGGTGATCGAGGCGACCAGCAACGGCCCCGCGGCCAGCATGATGCCGTCGGCGAGGTTGGAGACCGAGGAGGCGGCGAACAGCCAGCGGAAGCTGTGGCCCAGACGGGGCGGGAGGAGCAGGTCGATCACCGCCCCGATTCTCCCGGACCCCCCAGCTCCCGGCGACCCCTTTTCCGACCCCGGGGGTCAGGGGGTGGGGGTCAGTGGGGGGTGTCGGGGAGGCCGGAGATGGCGATGCCGGAGCGGGTCTTGTAGCGCTTGTTGATCGAGATGAGTACGGCGGTCAGCGGCTCGAGCTGGCGGGCGAGCCGGAGCCGGCCGGCGTCCACCCCGTCGCGGCCGGTGACCGACCGGGCGAGCTCGATCGCGACGGCCTTCGCGTCGGCGTCGTCCCCGCAGACCAGGACGTCCTCGTGGTCGAGGTAGTCGGCGTCGCCCCACAGCGACACCGCGGAGACGTGGTGGAAGGCGCCGACGACGTGGGCCTCGGGCGCGATCGCCGCGGCGGCCTCGGCGGCGCTGCGCTCGACGTCGAGCCCGTAGGGGCCCTGCTTGTCGAACCCGAGCGGGTTCACGCAGGAGACGACGGTCTTCCCCGCGAGGCCTGCGGCCAGTGACTCGACGAGCTCGTCGTGGCCGTCGTACGGCACCGCCAGCACCACCACGTCCGCACCGTCGAGCGCGTCGGCGTTCGCGGCACCGCGCACCGACGCCTCGGGCAGCCGCTCGCGGATCTCCGCGGCGGCGGCCTCGGCACGGTCGGCGGCGCGCGAGCCGAGCACGACGGAGTGCCCGTGCCTGGCCCACCGGTAGGCCAGGCCCTTGCCCTGCGGGCCGGTCCCGCCGATCACGGCGATGGTGTAGCTCGTCACTGGATCTCCTTCACGAGACGGTGCTGGTCGCAACCCTTGAATCATGACAGTGTTGCTGTAACAGTTGGCCGGTCAGCCGCCTGCTGGGACGTCCTGTCCCGCCGGCCAGGACGCCCGAGAAGGACGCAGATGAAGCTCTCCACGATGCTGATGTACGCCGGCAACCCGCGGGACGCGGCCGACCAGGTCGTCGCCTGGGAGCGCGCCGGGCTCGACACCGTCTGGGTGGCCGAAGCCTACGGCTTCGACTCCCCCACGCTGATGGGCTACCTCGCCGCGAAGACCGAGACGATCGAGATCGGCTCGGCGATCCTCAACATCTACTCGCGCACCCCGGGCGCCCTCGCGCAGACGGCCGCGGGGCTCGACAACGTCAGCGGCGGCCGCGCGATCCTCGGCCTCGGCGCCTCCGGCCCGCAGGTCATCGAGGGCTGGCACGGCGTCCCCTACGACAAGCCGCTCGGCCGCACCCGCGAGATCGTGGACATCGTCCGCGCGATGATCCGTCGCGAGACGATCGACCACCACGGCAAGATCTTCGACATCCCGCTGCCCAAGGACCAGGGCCTCGGCCTGGGCAAGCCGCTGAAGATGCTCACCAAGCCCGAGCGGCCGGCGATCCCGATCTACATCGCTGCGCTCGGGGAGAAGAACGTCGCGGGCACGGCGGAGTACGCCGACGGCTGGCTGCCGTTCCTCTACGCCCCCGAGAAGGCCGACTCGGTCTGGGGCGACTCGCTGCGCGCCGGCGCCGCGAAGCGGCCGGACGACCTCGCCCCGCTGGAGATCTGCGCGGGCGGCATGGTCGCGGTCGGCGAGGACGTCAAGGGGCTGCTCGACTTCGCCCGGCCGATGTTCGCGCTCTACATCGGCGGCATGGGCGCCAAGGGCAAGAACTTCTACAACACGCTCGCCCGCCAGTACGGCTACGAGAAGGAGGCCGAGGAGATCCAGGAGCTCTACCTCGGCGGCAACAAGCGCGACGCCGAGGCGCTCGTGCCGCTGGAGCTGCTCGAGCTGTGCAACCTGGTCGGCCCCGAGTCCTACGTGAAGGAGCGGATCGCCGCCTTCCAGGAGTCCGGCGTGACGAACCTGCAGATCCTGCCGGTGGGCGACGACCCCGCCGCGCTCGTGTCCCAGATGAAGGAGTGGGTGTCCTGATGACCGCCGACCGTCCGATCCTCGAGGCGGAGCACGAGTCGTTCCGCCAGACCGTCCGCTCCTTCCTGGAGAAGGAGGTCGTCCCCTTCCACGACCAGTGGGAGAAGGACGGCATCGTCCCCCGCGACCTCTGGACCAAGGCCGGCGCGCAGGGCCTGCTCTGCTTCGACGTCGCCGAGGAGTACGGCGGCCCCGGGGTCGCCGACTTCCGCTACAACATGGTGATGGCCGAGGAGCTGACCCGGGCCGGCGTCGAACGGGCCGGGCTTCCTGGTCCACACCGACATCATCGTCCCCTACCTCTCCAGCCTCGGCACCGACGAGCAGAAGCGGCGCTGGCTGCCGGGCTGCGTCAGCGGCGAGATCATCACCGCGATCGCGATGACCGAACCAGGCGCCGGCAGCGACCTGCAGGGCATCCGGACGACCGCGGTCGACAAGGGCGACCACTACGTCCTCAACGGCTCCAAGACGTTCATCAGCAACGGCATCCTGGCCGACCTGGTGATCGTGGTGGCGCGCACCGATGCCGAGGCCGGGCACAAGGGCATCAGCCTGCTCGTGGTCGAGCGCGGCATGGACGGCTTCGAGCGCGGCCGCAACCTGGAGAAGATGGGGCTCAAGGCGCAGGACACCGCCGAGCTGTTCTTCGACAACGTGGTGGTGCCCAAGGAGAACCTGCTCGGCGAGGAGGGCTCGGGCTTCATCTCGCTGATGATGAACCTGCCGCAGGAGCGGCTGTCCATCGCGATGATCGCGGCGGCCGCCTGCGAGCACATCCTGGAGATGTCGCTGTCCTACGCCAAGGAGCGCGAGGCTTTCGGCAAGCCGATCGGCAAGTTCCAGCACAACCGGTTCCTGATCGCCGAGATGGCCACCGAGGCGCGGATCGCCCGGGTGTTCGTCGACGACTGCGTGCGCCTGCACAACGAGGGCAAGTGCGACGTCTCGCTCGCCGCGATGGCGAAGTGGTGGACGACCGAGCTGCAGACCAAGCTCGTGGACCGTGCCGTCCAGCTGCACGGCGGCTACGGCTACATGATGGAGTACCCGGTCGCCCGGGCCTACGTGGACAGCCGGATCCAGACGATCTACGGCGGCACGACCGAGATCCAGAAGGAGATCATCGGCCGCTCCCTCGGCATCTGACGTGGTCGTGCGTCCCACGCCGCCCTACTGGGAGGCGTGGGACGCACGACCTGCACGGGTTCAGGTCGTGATCGAGGTCTGCTCGCTTGCGGAGCCGGTCTTGATCTCGATCTTGCGCGGCTTCGCCTTCTCGGCGACGGGGATCCGCAGCCGCAGCACGCCGCTGTCGTAGTCGGCCGACACCTGCGTCGAGGTCGAGGTTGTCGCCCAGCACCAGCTGGCGGCTGAACAGGCCGGTCGGGCGCTCGGAGGCGAGCATCTCCCAGTCGCGGTTGGGGGCGGGCCGCTCGGCCTTGATCGTCAGCACGTTGCGCTCGACGTCGATGTCGACGGTCTCCGGCCGGACGCCGGGCAGGTCGAACTCCAGAACGAACGTGTCGCCCTCGCGCCAGGCGTCCATCGGCATCACGGCCGGGCGGGACGTGGTGCCGGCTGCCCCCATCAGCTGCTGGGCGAGCCGGTCGAAGTCACGGAACGGGTCGGTGCGCATCAGCACGGTGTCCACCTCCAGTCGGGACGTTGTGGTGTTGTCGAGGTTCCCCGCACCTGTATCGTGCGGTATACATTTCTTATAGCACTCTCCACATGGAGCGTGCAAGGGGTCCGACGAGGAGGTGCCGATGACCGACCGACCCGACCCGACGCGGGGGATCTACGGCATCTCGGTCGCCGCCGAGCTCGTCGGCACCGGCGTGCAGAACCTCCGGGTCTACGAGCGTCGCGGCCTGGTCGACCCGGCCCGCACCGACGGCGGCACCCGGCTCTACAGCGACCAGGACATCGACCGGCTGCGCCGGATCGCGCTGCTGCTCGGCGAGGGCCTCAACCTGGCCGGCATCGCGATGGTCCTCGACCTCGAGGCCGACAACGCCCGGCTGCGCCGCAGGATCGACCGTCGCGCCCCCTGACCGCGCGGGACGTATGACGTCCCGGTGGGCGGCCACCCGGTCGTGCCGACCGGCCCGGTGGGTAGCCTGCGAGTCGAGCCCCCCGACCCCGGAGACCCGATGACCGACCCCGCCGGAACGCCCACCCCGCAGCAGGTGCGGCGCGCCCTGGCGCGGGTGGAGCGCGGGGCCGCGCTGGACGTGGACGAGGCGGCGGTGCTGCTGAGCGCTCGGGGCGAGGACCTGGACCGGCTGACCGCCGCGGCCGCCCGGGTGCGGGACGCCGGCCTGGCAGGCGGCCGGCCGGCCGGGCGTGGTCACCTACTCCCCCAAGGTCTTCATCCCGCTGACCCGGCTGTGCCGCGACCGGTGCCACTACTGCACGTTCGTCACCACCCCGGGACAGCTGGAGCGGTCCGGCGAATCGATGTACCTCTCGCCCGACGAGGTGCTCGAGGTGGCCCGGCGGGGTGCCGCGCTGGGCTGCAAGGAGGCGCTGTTCACCTTGGGTGACCGGCCCGAGGACCGGTGGCCGCAGGCCCGGGAGTGGCTCGACGAGCAGGGCTACGACTCGACGCTGGACTACGTCCGCGCGATGGCGGTGCGGGTGCTGGAGGAGACCGGCCTGCTGCCGCACCTGAACCCCGGGGTGATGAGCTGGCAGGAGCTGAACCGGCTCAAGCCGGTCGCCCCGTCGATGGGGATGATGCTGGAGACCACCAGCCGCCGGCTCTTCGAGGAGAAGGGGCTGGCGCACCACGGGTCGCCGGACAAGGACCCGGCCGTGCGGCTGCGGGTGCTCGAGGACGCCGGCCGGCTCACCGTGCCGTTCACCACCGGGATCCTGGTCGGGATCGGCGAGACCGTCGCCGAGCGGGCGGACTCGGTCTTCGCGATCCGCAAGGTTGCCCGGCAGTACGGCAACGTGCAGGAGGTGATCGTGCAGAACTTCCGCGCCAAGCCCGACACCGCGATGCGCCACGAGGACGACCTCGGGCTCGAGGAGTACCTCGCCACGATCGCCGTGGCCCGGGTCGTGCTGGGCCCGAAGATGCGGATCCAGGCGCCGCCGAACCTGGTGGACAGCTCCGAGGGCTCCGATGAGTGCCTGCGGTTGCTCGGAGCAGGGGTCGACGACTGGGGCGGCGTCTCCCCGGTGACGCCGGACCACGTGAACCCCGAACGGCCCTGGCCGTCGCTGGAGCGGCTGCGCACCGTCACCGCCGAGGCCGGGTTCACGCTGGCCGAGCGGCTCACCGTGCACCCGGAGTACGTCCGCGCCGGGGAGCCGTGGATCGACCCGCGGGTCTCCGCGCACGTGGCGGCGCTGGCCGACCAGGACGGGCTGGGCCGTGCCGGCGTACGCCCGACCGGGCTGCCCTGGCAGGAGCCCGACGGCGGGTTCGTGGCGAGCGGGCGCACGGACCTGCACGCGTCGATCGACACCGAGGGGCGTACGGCGGACCGGCGTGACGACTTCGACTCGGTCTACGGCGACTGGGACGTGCTGCGTGAGGCGACCGCCGGCCGAGACGTCGCTGCGCTCCTCCTCGACCACCGGCGAGATGAAGGCGGCGCTGGCGGCGGCGGAGCGGGACCCGGCCGGGCTGAGCGACGAGCAGGCCTACCTGCTGATGACCGCCGAAGGGCCGGCGCTGGAGGAGGTCTGCGCGATCGCGGACGGCCTGCGTCGCGACGTGGTCGGTGACGCGGTGACCTACGTGGTCAACCGCAACATCAACTTCACCAACGTCTGCTACACCGGCTGCCGGTTCTGCGCGTTCGCCCAGCGCCGCACCGACGCCGACGCCTACTCGCTGTCCCTGGACCAGGTCGCCGACCGGGCCGAGGAGGCCTGGGCGCTCGGTGCCACCGAGGTCTGCATGCAGGGCGGCATCGACCCCGAGCTGCCCGGCACCGCCTACTTCGACCTCGCCGCCGCGGTGAAGGCCCGCGTGCCCGGCATGCACGTGCACGCGTTCTCCCCGATGGAGGTCGTCAACGGCGCGAGCCGCACCGGGCTCTCGATCCACGACTGGCTGGCCCGCGCGAAGGACTCCGGCCTGGACACGATCCCCGGCACCGCCGCGGAGATCCTCGACGACGAGGTCCGCTGGATCCTCACCAAGGGCAAGCTCCCCACCAGCGCCTGGGTCGAGGTCATCACGACCGCGCACCGGCTCGGGATCCGGTCGTCCTCGACGATGATGTACGGCCACGTCGACAACCCCCGGCACTGGGTGCAGCACCTGCGCGTGCTGAGCCGGATCCAGGACGAGACCGGTGGCTTCACCGAGTTCGTGCCGCTGCCGTTCGTGCACACCAGCGCCCCGATCTACCTCGCCGGCGTGGCGCGACCCGGCCCCACGATGCGCGACAACCTCGCCGTGCACGCGATGGCCCGGATCCTGCTGCACGGCCGCATCGACAACATCCAGACCTCCTGGGTCAAGCTCGGCGTCGACGGCACCCGCGCCATGCTCACCGCCGGCGCCAACGACCTCGGCGGCACGCTGATGGAGGAGACCATCTCCCGGATGGCCGGCTCCGAGCACGGCTCCGCCAAGACCGTCGCCGAGCTCGAGGACATCGGCCACGGCATCGGCCGACCGGTCCGGCAGCGGACGACGACCTACGGCTCGGTCGAGGCCGCCGGCGCCAGCCGGACCGGCAGGCTCTCCACCCCGTAGACGATCGACATCGGCCGGTAGTCCAGGCCCTCGGCACCGACCGCGAGCTCCAGGCCCGGGAACCGCCGCGCCAGGGCCGGATAGGCGATGCCGAGCTCGACCCGCGCCAGTGCCGCGCCGACACAGCGGTGGAAGCCGTGCCCGAACGCGAGGTGCGACCGGGGCTCCCGGGTCGGCACGAACGCGTCGGCCTCGGCGAGCGACCGGTCGTCCCGGTTGGCGCCCGCGAGGTGGCAGATGACCACGTCGCCCCTCGCGAACCGGTGTCCGGCGACCTCGACGTCGCGCCGGGGGAACCGCGGGAACGCGATCTGCACGACGGAGAGGTAGCGCAGCAGCTCCTCCACGGTGCGCACGGCCAGCTCGGTGTCGTGGGGCAGGCGCGCGTAGGTCTCGGGGTGGTCGAGCAGCACCGCCGTCCCGAGCGCCAGCATGCTCGCCGTCGTCTCGAGGCCGCCCGTGAAGACGCCGTCGGCGAGCCCGCCGAGCTCGAAGTCGCTGATCTCGTCACCGTGCTCGCGGATGATCTGGCCGATGAGCCCGGGTCCCGGGTCGTCGCGCTGCCGTCGGGTCGCATCCATCAGGAAGCTGCGGGACTCCGAGACCGCCCCGATCGCACCGGAGCCGCCCTGCGTCACGTCGAAGCGTGCGGAGGCGAGGTGCCGGAAGCGCTCCCGGTCCTCGCCCGGCAGCCCGAGCAGGTCGCAGATCACCCGGAACGAGACCGGGAACGCGAACGTCTGCACGAGGTCGACGACCGGCCCCTTCCGCTCCATGGCGTCGAGCCGCTCCTCGACGACGGCCGCGACCATCGGACGCAGCCGCTCGAGCCGACGCACGGTGAACTCGGGGGTGAGCAGCCTGCGCAGCCGGGTGTGGTCCGGCGGGTCGGTGAACCCGAGGCCGCCGATGTCGCCGTCGGTCGTGGACCCGCGCGTGCCCATCAGCGGGCGGATGTCGTTGCTGAAGCTCTCGGTGTCGGCGAGCACCGCACGCGCCTCGGCGTCGCCGGTGACGATCCAGATCGTCATGCCGAGGAAGGACGTGAGCCGGTGCACGGGCTCCCGGGCGCGGGTCGTGCCGATCCGCTCGACGGGGTGGATCCCGTCGCGGTTGAGCGGCCAGGTGAGCCGGGCCGGGACCCGGTCGAGCCGGGTCAGGTCGATCGTGCGCGCACCTCCGACGGCCAGCACGTGCCGGCGTACCGCGGCCGTCAGGGAGCGCTTCACACCAGCAATCGTGCGCCAGCGGCCGCCCGACCGCACGCGTTTCGACGTTATGGCCGGTGTGTCCGCGTCTGAGCCGCGCCCTCAGAGCGGGTTGTCGTGCAGGATCCGCTGGTAGAGGTTGTGGTCCTGCCACTCGCCGGCGATGAAGAGGAACTTCGGCGCCATGCCGTACATCTCGAAGCCGGCGCGGAGCAGCACCTTCTGCGACGCCACGTTGTGCAGCATGGTGCCGGCCTCGACCCGGTGCAGGCCCGTCGCGAGGGCCTCGGCACAGGCGTGCTCGACGAGCGCCGAGGCGAGGCCGCGACGGGTGTGCCGCGCATCGACCCAGTAGCCGACGCTGGCGCTGGCGAGCACCCCGCGGACGATGTTGTTGAGGCTGACCCGGCCGACCACGTCGCCGTCGCGCTCGAGCACCCACGTCGCCAGCAGGCCCGAGTCGACCAGCCTCAGCTGCCCGACGACGGCCTCCTCCTGTCCGGAGGTCGTGTAGAAGTCCGAGGGCCGGACCGGGTCCCAGGGCGCGAGGTGCTCGCGGTTGCGGGAGTACGCCGCAGCCAGCGCCTCGGCGTCGGAGGCCGCCAGCGGGCGGACCGTGTAGCCGTCGGGGATCATTCGAAGTCGAAGATCGAGTGGGCGTCGTAGAAGGCCAGCTGGGGTGCTCCCCCGGTCTCGGTCATCGGCACTCCCGGATCCTCGACGGCAACGACATCTCGCGGGACACCGTAGCGTCCGACTCAGCCGTCGGAGTGGTCCACCACGACCACGTGCAGCGTCCGCGGCCCGTGCACGCCCTCGACGCGGTTCAGCTCGATGTCGCTGGTCGCGGACGGCCCGCTGACCCAGGTCTGCGGTCGCAGCGGATCCAGCCGGGCCATCGCGTCGGGGACCCCCGCGACGACCTGGTCGGCACGGACCACGCACACGTGCAGGTCGGGCACCAGGCTGATCGCCCGGCGACCCTCGCCCGTGCCGTGGGTGAGCACGATGGTGCCGGTCTCGGCGATGCCGACCGAGGCGGCGGTGACGACCGCGTCGAACCCGTCGAGCCGTGCGGCCGAGAACCCCTCGTCCACCGTGCCGGGGACCTGCCACGGCAGGCCGGGCGGCAGGACCACCCGGGAGCCCGGCGGCAGCGCGGCCGCGATCGCCGCCTCCACGTCGGTGGCGCCACAGCGGACGACGGTCGCGCGGTAGTCCTCGACCCGCTCGACGAACAGCTCGACCAGCCCGGCCCCGGCGGGCCGCGAGCGGTAGCCCCGCGGCACGTGCACGTGGCTCCGGTCGGCCCCGGCCAGCGCGGCCCGGACCCGGCCGAGGATCTCCTCGCGGGCGCTCACGACCGGCCGCCGTCCGTGCGCTTCCACCAGACCCGGAACGACTCGGCCGGCGGCGCCGGCAGGTCACGGGCCTCGGTCCAGGCCGCACCCGGTCCCGGCAACCGGGAGAACATCCTGCGGCTGCCCGGGGAGGTACGTCGTCCTCTCCCGGCGGCGCGGCCGAGGAGCCCGGAGCCGCGCTCGGCGACGCCGAGCCGGGCTGCGGAGGAGAACATCCAGGAGGCCGCACGCATCGCCAGCGCCTCCGGCTTGCGCGAGGGCCGGTGCGCGTCGACGACCTTCGCCCGCAGGTCCACCAGCACCGACGGGATGTCGATGCGGACGGGGCAGGCGTCGAAGCACGCCCCGCACAGCGTCGACGCGTAGGGCAGCGAGTCGGTCTGCTCGTCGACTCCGGTCCCCTTGAGCAGCGGGTTGAGGATCGCGCCGATCGGACCGGGGTAGACCGACCCGTAGGCGTGCCCGCCGGTGCGCTCGTAGACCGGGCACACGTTCAGGCACGCCGAGCAACGGATGCAGCGCAGCGCCTGCCGGCCGACCTCGTCGGCCAGCGCACGGGTCCGGCCGTTGTCCAGGAGCACGACGTGCACCTCCTGCGGCCCGTCGCCGGGGGTGACCCCGGACCAGGTCGAGGTGTAGGGGTTCATCCGCTCCCCGGTCGAGGAACGCGGCAGCACCTGCAGGAAGACGTCCAGGTCGGCCCAGGTCGGCACCACCTTCTCGATGCCCACCACGGAGACCAGCACCTCCGGCAGGGTCAGGCACATCCGCCCGTTGCCCTCCGACTCGACCACGACCAGCGTGCCGGTCTCGGCGACGGCGAAGTTGGCCCCGGAGACGGCGACCTTCGCCCGCAGGAACTTCTCCCGCAGGTGCAGCCGGGCCGCCTCGGCCAGCCGGGCCGGGTCGTCGGTCAGGTCCGCGGGCGCCGGCCGGCCCACGGTGCCCATCTTCTCCGCGAAGATCGACCGGATCTCCGAACGGTTCCGGTGGATCGCCGGCACCAGGATGTGCGACGGGAGGTCGTCGCCGAGCTGCACGATCAGCTCGGCCAGGTCGGTCTCCCAGGCCGCGATCCCGAGCTCTGCAAGGGCTTCGTTGAGGCCGATCTCCTGGGTGGCCATCGACTTGACCTTCACGACCTCGTCGACGCCGTGCTGCCTCGCCACCGAGGCGACGATCGCGCAGGCCTCGGCGGCGTCGCGTGCCCAGTGCACCGTCGCCCCGCGCGCGACCAGCGCCGCCTCGAGCTCCACCAGGTGCTCGTCGAGGTGCAGCAGGGTGTTGTCCTTGACGGCCGCGGCGGCCAGCCGGAGCTCCTCCCAGTCGTCCACCTCGGCGACGACGGCGGCCCGCTTGGCGCGGATGGTGCCGGTCGCGTGAGCCAGGTTGGCGCGCAGCTGCGTGTCGGCCAGCGCCGCCCGCGCGGCCGAGGGGAACGCCGGCATCCCGACGAACGTGCTTCCGCTGGTCGAGCTTGTCGAGACCACTCGTCCGGTCACGACGCAGCTCCCGTCGACGCGAGCACCTCGGCCAGGTGCATCACCCGCACACCTGCACGCTGGCGCGAGAGCATCCCGCCGATGTGCATCAGGCACGACGAGTCGCCGGCGACCAGCACCTCGGCACCGGAGTCGACGACATGGCGGGCCTTGTCGGCCCCCATCGCCACCGAGGTGTCGGCGTTCTTCATCGCGAAGGTGCCGCCGAAGCCGCAGCACGACTCGGCATCGGGGAGCTCGACCAGCCGGATGCCCCGGACCGCGCGCAGGAGCGCCAGGGGCCGGTCCCCCACGCCCAGCATCCGCAGCGAGTGGCAGGTCGGGTGATAGGTCACGGTGTGCGGGAACGCGGCGCCGACGTCGGTGACGCCCAGCACGTCGACGAGGAACTCGGTCAGCTCCAGCACCCGGGGCGAGACGTCCGCGACCGCGGCGGCCAGCGCGGGGTCGCCGGAGCGACGGGCGACCATCCCGTGCTGGTGCCGGGCCGAGCCGGCGCACGAGCCCGACGGCGTGACGACGTAGTCGTAGCCCGCGAAGGCCGAGACGAAGTTGCGCACCACCGGGACCGCCTCGTCGAGGTAGCCGGTGTTCACCATCGGCTGACGCGCAGCACGTCTGCGCAGCGGGGAAGTCGACGTCGACCCCGAGCCGGCGCAGCAGCGTCACGACGGCCTGTCCCGCGGCGGGGAACATCGCGTCGTTGATGCACGTCACCATCAGCGCCACCCGCATGCCACTCACCCTGTCACAGCCCGGCCGGCGAGCCTGGCCTCCGCGGCCGTCCCAGTCCGCGGACACGGAGCCGGGCTCATAGGCGACGAGGTCCTGGGTGGCCCGCACCAGCGCGCGCATCGCGGCGAGGTCGGGAAGGTCGGCGCCGAGGGCGCGCGCCTGCACCAGGACGTTGCCGAGCGCAGCCGCCTCGACCGGTCCGGCGAGGACCGGCAGCCCGCACGCCGACGCGGTGAGCCGGCACAGCAGCTCGTTGCGCGAACCGCCTCCCACGACGTGCACGAGCTCGACCGGACGGCCCGACAGGGCCGCCGCCTGCCGGACCACACGGCGGTAGGCCAGCGCCAGGCTGTCGAGGATGCAGCGCACGACCGCGGCCTGCGACGACGGCACCGGCTGCCCGGACTCCTCGCACGCAGCGACGATGCGGGCCTCCATGTCCCCCGGGGGCAGGAACTCCGGGGCCTCGAGGTCCACGACGGAGACCAGCGGCGGCTCGGCGGCAGCCTCCTCGAGCAGGACCGGCAGGTCCGCGGGTCGGCCCGCGGACGCCCAGGTGCGCAGCGCCTCGGACAGGACCCACAGACCGGACACGTTGCGCAGGAACCGGACCGTCCGGTCGACGCCGCCCTCGTTGGTGAAGTCGGCCTCCCGTGCGGCCTCGGTGAGCACGGGCTCGTCGAGCTCGACGCCGACCAGCGACCAGGTCCCCGAGGAGATGTACGCCGCCCTGCTGCGGTCGGTGAACGGCACCGCCACGACGGCCGACGCGGTGTCGTGCGAGCCGACGGCGACGACCGGGGTGCCGGCCGCCAGTCCCGCAGCGGCGGCGACGTCGGGGAGCACGGTGCCGATGGTGGTCCCGGGGTCGCGCAGCGGAGGCAGGATCCGGTCCGGCACCCCCACCCGCGCGGCGAGGCCCCGCGCCCAGTCACGGCCGCGGACGTCGTACAGCTGGGTCGTCGACGCGTTGGTCCGCTCGGCTCCGACCGTCCCGGTCAGCCAGTAGGCCAGCAGGTCCGGGACCAGCAGCATCGACTCGGCCCGCTCCAGCAGGTCCGGGTTCGAGACGAGCTGGTAGAGCGTGTTGAACGGCAGCTGCTGCAGGCCGGTCGTGGCGTAGAGCTCCGCCTCCGGCACGACCTTGACGACCTGCTCGCGCACCCCGTTCGTGCGGGGGTCACGGTGGCTCACCGGGTTGCCCACGAGCGCGCCGCCGGCGTCGAGCAGGCCGTAGTCGACCGCCCACGAGTCGATCCCGATCGCGTCCACCGGTCCCCCGGCCGCGGCGAGCCGGAGGCCGGCGAGCACCTCCCGGTGGATGCCGAGGATGTCCCAGTAGAGCGTCCCCTCGGCGCGCACCGGACCGTTGGGGAACCGGTGCACCTCCTCGAGGACGAGCCGACCCGGCGCGACCTCGCCGACCATGACTCGGCCGCTGGTCGCACCGAGGTCGACGGCGGCGACGCGCAGGGTCCTGGTCATGTCAGCGGAGGAAGCCCGCGGCCACGCCGGCGTCCACGGGGATGTGCAGGCCGGTGGTGTGGGTGAGGTCGCCGCCGGTCAGCACGAACACCGCCGCGGCGACGTGCTCGGGCAGCACCTCGCGCTTGAGGATCGTCCGCTGCGCGTAGTAGGCACCGAGGTCCTTCTCGTCCACGCCGTAGACCGCGGCCCGCTGCGCGCCCCAGCCCTTGGCGAAGATGCCGGAGCCGCGGACGACGCCGTCGGGGTTGACGCCGTTGACGCGGATGCCGTGCTCGCCCAGCTCCGCCGCGAGCAGCCGGACCTGGTGCGCCTGGTCGGCCTTGGCGGCGCCGTAGGCGACGTTGTTCGGACCGGCGAAGACGGAGTTCTTCGAGGAGATGTAGACGATGTCGCCGCCCATCCCCTGCTCCACCATCGCCTTGGCCGCGGCGCGCGCGACCAGGAACGAGCCCTTGGCCATCACGTCGTGCTGGACGTCCCAGTCCTGCTCGGTGGTCTCGAGCAGCGGCTTGGAGATCGAGAGGCCGGCGTTGTTGACGACGAGGTCGACCCCGCCGAAGGCCAGCGCGGCCGCGTCGACGGCGGCCTGGACGGCCGAGGCGTCGGTGACGTCGGCGACGACGGAGATCGCCCGGTCGGTGTTGCCGATCCCCTCGGCCACCTCGCGGGCGCCGTCGGCGTTCAGGTCGGCGACGACGACGCAGGCGCCCTCGGCACCGAGGCGCTCGGCGATCGCCTTGCCGATGCCGGACCCGGCACCGGTGACCAGCGCCACCCGTCCGGCCAGCGGCTTGGGCTTGGGCATCCGCTGGAGCTTGGCCTCCTCGAGCGACCAGTACTCGATGCGGAACTTCTCGCTCTCGTCGATCGGGGCGTACGTCGACACCGCCTCGGCGCCGCGCATCACGTTGATCGCGTTGACGTAGAACTCCCCGGCCACCCGCGCCGTCTGCTTGTCCTTGCCGAACGAGAACATGCCCACGCCGGGCACCAGCACGATCGCCGGGTCGGCGCCGCGCATGGCGGGGCTGTCCGGGGTGGCGTGCCGGTCGTAGTAGGCGGCGTACTCCTCGCGATAGGCGACGTGCAGCTCCTTGAGGCGGAGCACGACGTCCTCGAGCGGTGCGGTGGAAGGCAGGTCCACGACGAGCGGCCGGACCTTCGTGCGCAGGAAGTGGTCGGGGCAGGAGGTGCCGAGCTGGCTGAGCGGCTGCAGCTTCTCCCGGGACAGGAACTCGAGCACCACGTCGCTGTCGGTGTAGTGCCCGAGCTGCGGGGCGTCGGTGGAGGCGAGCCCGCGGATGACCGGGGCCAGCGCGGCGGCGCGTGCGTGCCGCTCCTCGACCGCCAGCGGCTCGAAGCCGGGGACGACCGGGCCGAACGGCTCGGCCTTGCCGTGTTCCGCGATGAACCTCTCGGCGGTGCGGATGATGTCGAGCGAGTTGCGCTCGCACTCCTCCGAGGTCGCGCCCCAGGCGGTGATGCCGTGGCCGCCGAGGATGACGCCGATGGCCTGCGGGTTGTTCCGCTTCACCTCGGCGATGTCCAGGCCGAGCTGGAAGCCGGGCCGGCGCCAGTCGACCCAGGCCACGCGGTCGCCGAAGCACTCCTTGGTGAGCGCTTCGCCGTCGGCCGCGGTGGCCAGCGCGATGCCGGAGTCGGGGTGCAGGTGGTCGATGTGCGGGGCGTCGACGAGGCCGTGCATGGCGGTGTCGATCGACGGCGCCGCGCCGCCCTTGCCGTGCAGGCAGTAGTCGAACGCCGCCACCATCTCGTCCTCGCGGTCGACGCCGGGATAGACGTCGACGAGGGCGCGCAACCGGTCGAGCCGCAGCGCCGCGAGGCCGGCCTCGGTGAGCGTGCCGAGGTCTCCTCCGGAGCCCTTCACCCAGAGCAGCTCGGTGGGCTCGGCGGTCACCGGGTCGGTGACCGTGCCCTTGGCGGAGGTGTTGCCGCCGGCGTAGTTGGTGTTGCGCGGGTCCGCTCCGAGGCGGTTGGACCGCGCGATGAGCTCGGCGGCCGGGTTGGTTGTGGTCACGATCAGTTCCATCCTGCCTGTGAGCCGCCGACGCGGGCGGCCTCGATGTCGTCCTGGTATCCGCTGCTGAGGTAGGCCTGCATGGGATCGGCGGGGAGGCCCCGCTCCTCGCGCCAGGCGGCCAGGTCACGTCGTACGTCGGTGTAGAACGCGTCCATGAAGATCTCGTTGGTCCGGAGCACGTCGCCGTCGACGCGTGCCTTCTCGAGCGCCTCGGTGTCGAGCAGGAGCGCCCGGGCGGTCATCTCCTGCACGTTGAGCACCGACCGGATCTGCCCGGGGATCTTGTCCTCGATGTTGTGGCACTGGTCGAGCATCAGCGCCACCTCGCTGTCCGGGCCGAAGCCGCCGCCCCGGATCACCTCGACCATGATCCGGAAGAGCTGGAACGGGTCGGCCGCCCCGACGATGAGGTCGTCGTCGGCGTAGAAGCGGCTGTTGAAGTCGAAGGAGCCGAGCTTCCCGAGCCGGAGCAGCTGGGCGACGATGAACTCGATGTTGGTGCCCGGCGCGTGGTGCCCGGTGTCGAGGCACACCATCGCCTTGTCCCCGAGGGCGCTCACCTGGACGTACGACGTGCCCCAGTCCGGGACGTCGGTGTGGTAGAACGCCGGCTCGAAGAACTTGTACTCCAGCACGAGCCGCTGGTCGTCGCCGAGCTGCGCGTAGATCGTCGCCAGCCCCTCGGCCAGCCAGTCCTGGCGGGCGCGGATGTCGCCCTGGCCGGGGTAGTTGGTGCCGTCGGCCAGCCAGATCTTGAGGTCGCGCGAGCCGGTCTGGTTCATCACCTCGATGCAGTCGAGGTTGTGCTGAACGGCCTTGGCCCGGATCTTCGGGTCCGCGTTCGTCAGGCTGCCGAGCTTGTAGTCGTCGTCCTGGAAGGTGTTGCTGTTGATCGTGCCCAGTGCGACTCCCTGGTCCTCGGCGTAGGCGCGCAGCTTGGCGAAGTCGTCGACCAGGTCCCAGGGGATGTGCAGTGCGACGGACGGCGCGAGACCCGTGAACCGGTGCACCGTCGCGGCGTCGGCGATCTTCTCCTCGACGCTCCTCGGCGTGCCCGGCGTGCCGAACACCTTGAAGCGCGTGCCCGAGTTCCCGTAGGCCCACGAGGGCACCTCGATGGCCAGGCTCTCCAGCCGGCCGCTGATCGCGTTGAAGGTCGTCATGTCAGATCTCTCGTCTCGTTGTCGCGCTCCGCGGCGGCCAGCTGGTCCTCCAGGTGGAAGACCTCCTCGAGCCGCACGAAGCCGGTGTCGGGCCGGGAGTCCCCCAGCTCGACGAAGTACTCCGCCATCTCTGCCTGCCACCGGGCGTTCACCGCGGTCTCGGCCATTCCCGCCTGGGCCGCTGCGAGCGACGGGGTCTCGAAGTAGCCGACGAGCAGCCCGTCGGGCCGCAGGAAGAGCGAGTAGTTGTGCCATCCGGTGTCACTCAGCGCCCGGAGCATCTCCGGCCACACGGAGCGGTGGCGCTCCTTGTACTCCTCGAGGCGATCCGGCCTCACCTGGAGCTGGAAGCAGACACGCTCCATCGGACTCTCCCGCTGGTGTGTTGGACGGTGGCTGGTGTGTTGGACGGTGGGTGGTGGTCGGGTGGTCGAGCCTGTCGAGACCGTGGCCTCGACGAGCTCGACCACCCGCAGGACGACCTAGAAGTCGAACTCGTCGATGTTGTCGGCGTTGAAGACCGTCGGGTCACCGAGCAGCACGGTCTTGTCCGCGCCGACCTCGAAGGTGCCGAGGTCGCCGGCCTCGAAGGAGTCGCCTTCGTCGCCCTTGATGTCGCCGTCGACGAGCGCCTTGGCGGTGTACGCCGCGAGGTAGCCGAGGGCCTCGACGTCCCAGAGGGCGAACGCGTCGATGGTGCCGTTCTTGACGTAGTCACGCAGCTCGTTCGGGAAGCCCAGGCCGGTCAGCTTGACCTTGCCCTTGAACGGCGAGTCCGACAGGTAGCGAGCAGCCGCCGCGATGCCGACCGTGGTCGGGGAGATGATCCCCTTGAGGTTCGGGTGGGACTGCAGCAGCGCCGCCGTCTGGTCGAACGACGTCTGGTCGTCGTCGTTGCCGTAGACGGTGTCGACGAGCTTGATGTCGGGGTGGTTCGCCTTGAACTCCTCCTCCATCATCTTGATCCACGCGTTCTGGTTCGTCGCGTTGGCGGTGGCCGACAGGATCGCGATCTCACCCTTGTCGCCGATCTGGTCGGCGATCATGTCCACCTGGGTCTGTGCGATGCCCTCGCTCGTGGCCTGGCTGATGTAGATGTCGCGGCACTCGGGGTCGGTGTCGGAGTCGAAGGTCACGATCTTGGTCCCCGCCTCGCGGGCCTGGTCGAGGGCGTCGCAGATCGCGGTGGGGTCGTTGGCCGACACCACGAGGGCATCGACGGCCTGCTGCGCAGCAGTGTTGATGTACTGCACCTGACCGTCCGGGGTGGCCTCCTGGGGGCCGACCTGGTCGAACGTGCCCCCGAAGTCCTTCACAGCGTCCTCGCCGCCGCGGGCGGTGACGTCGAAGTAGGGGTTGCCCAGGTTCTTCGGGAGGAACGTGACCGAGGTCTTGCCGTCGCCGCCGTCGCCGGAGCTGCCTCCGTCGTCGCCGCCACAGGCACTGAGCATCAAGGCGCCACTGAGGGTCAGCGCTACGAGCGCGGTCGCTCGCTTCGAGTGGAACTTCATGGTTCTACCTTCCTTGTGTTCCCACGCCGACCGGCGTGCTCTGGGGGCGGGTGCCCCGTGTTCTCCGCCTGGCGATCTGCTGAGAGATCCAGTCCAGGACGCTTGTGGACACCACCGAGGCCACGAGAAGCAGGCCGATGATGATGATCGTGACGTTGACCGTGACGCCCTCCAGGCGCAGTGCGCTGGAGATGACGCCGATCAGAAGGACGCCGGCGATGACGCCGTGGAGCCGGCCGCGGCCACCGAAGATCGAGACCCCGCCCAGCAGGACCGCGGCGATGACCTGGAGCTCGAGCCCCGTGGCGTTGTCGCCTCGCGAGCTGCCGAAGCGCAGGGTGTAGTAGATGCCGGCGAGGGCCGAGACCACACCGGTGAGCAGGAAGAGCAGGAGCTTGGTGCGCTCGACGTTCACGCCGGTGAAGTGCGCGGCCTCGCTGTTGAGCCCGATGTCGTAGACGCCACGGCCGAAGCTGGAGAAGTGCAGGAGCAGCGTGAAGAACGCGGCGAGCACGACGAACACCACCATCACCAGGGGGATGCCGGTCTCCCCGATCTCGGCGGTGGCGAGGTCGGTCCACTTCTCGGGGAAGTCCGTGACTGCCTTGGTGCCGAGCAGTCCGACTGCGACGCCCCGGAAGAGCGCGAGCGTGCCGATGGTCACCGCGAGCGACGGGAGCCCGACGTACGCGACGAGGAAGCCGTTGAGGGCCCCGCAGAGCAGGCCGGCTGCCAGGGCGGCGATTCCCGCGGCGGGCACCGACCATCCGGCGTCGGTGAGCACGCCGACGAGGACGCTGCTCAGACCCACGACGCTGGCGACCGAGAGGTCGATCTCACCGGTGACGATGACCAGCGTCATCGGCAGCGCGATCAGCAGGATCGGCGCGGTGTCCAGGAGGAGGAAGGTGAGGGTCAGCGGGCCGTCGAAGTTGGCGACGTTGACGAGCGAGTAGAGCACGACCGCCACCAGGAGGACGACGACCGCGGACTCGCGTGTGCCGAGGAGTCGGCGCCAGAGGGGCTGTGAGTAGTCCGGGTAGGTGCGGCTCATGCCTCGTCCCTCGCTTCCAGGAGTTTCCGTGCCCGGCGGGCCGACAGGACGCGGTCGAGGACGATCGCGCTGAGGATCAGGACACCGACGACGGCGCGTTGCCAGAAGTCGGGGATGCCGAGGATGGGCAGGGCCCGGTTGATGGTCACCAGGAGGACCGCCCCGATCGCGGCGCCCCAGACGGTGCCGCTGCCGCCGAAGATGGCGACGCCTCCGATGACGACCGCGGCGACGGCCTGGAGCTCGATGCCGGTGCCGGCCCCTGAGCTGACCGTGCCGTAGCGGGCGGCGAACACGACGCCGGCCAGCCCGGCGAGCGCTCCGCTGAGGACGAAGGCCACGAGGACCCGCCGGCGGACGCGGAGGCCGTAGAGGACCGCGGCCTCGGGGTCCGAACCGACGGCGTACATCTCGCGTCCGCCCTGGTGCGAGTGCAGGTAGTAGCCCACGGCGACCAGCACGAGCAGCGCGACGACGGTGAGCACCGGGATGGAGCCGACCGACTTGGTGCCCAGCGACAAGAAGTCCTTGGGCATGTCCGAGGCGTTGATCCGGTCACTGCCGGCCCAGGTGAGGACGATGCCGCGGTAGATGTAGAGCGTGCCGAGCGTGATGACCAGCGCCGGCACCCGGGCGTACGCCACGATCACCCCGTTGACGAGCCCGAGCACCATTCCGACGACCACGCCGGCGGCGACCACCGCGATGATCGGGAGCCCGGGTTGGTCGATGAACAGCCGGCCGGTCATGTAGGCGGTGAGTCCCAGCACCGAGCCGACGGACAGGTCGACGTTGCGGGTGATGATGACCACGGCCTGGCCGACGGCGAGGAGCAGCAGGATCGACGGGGTCAGCAGCAGGTCCCGCCAGCTGTTGGAGCTGAAGAGGAAGCCTGGCGTCTTGACGGTGGCCGCGGTGACCACGAGGACCAGCACCAGCAGGATCGAGGCCTCGCGCGACCGCACGACGGTGGTGAACACGCGCCGGGCGGGCGACTGCCTGCTCGGCTCGACCAGCAGGGAGTGGTGCTCCTCCTGCGTCGGCTCCGGGCGGGTGGACGTGTCGCTCATCGCGCGACCTCCAGGGTCTGGGTGGCGGCACGCATGACGTTCTCGGGTGTCGCCTCGTCGCGGGGTATGTCGGCGGTGAGCCGGCCCTCACAGACGACGAGGACGCGGTCGGCCATCCCGAGGACCTCGGGCAGCTCGGAGGAGATCATCAGGATCGCGAGGCCCTCCCCCGCGAGCTGGGAGAGCAGCCGGTGCACCTCGGCCTTGGTGCCGACGTCGATGCCGCGGGTGGGCTCGTCGATGATCAGCAGCTTCGGGTGGGTGGCGAGCCACTTGGCGATGACGACCTTCTGCTGGTTGCCACCGCTCATCGTCACCGCGCTGGCGTCGAGGGCGTTGGTCTTGACCTCGAGCTTCCCGGCCCAGGGCCCGGCCGCCTTGTTCTCGGCGCGCTGGGTCAGCAGGCCGGCCTTGGTGAGGCCGCCACGGATGACTCCGGCGACGTTGCGTGCGACGGACGCCTCGGTGATCAGTCCCTGCTTGCGACGGTCCTCCGGGATGAAGGCCATGCCCGCCCGGATCGCGGCACGGGGCCGGTGTGCCGGCACGGGCTTCCCGGCCAGCAGGACGGAGCCGCTGTCGTAGCGGTCGACGCCGAAGACGGCCCGCGCGATCTCGCTTCGGCCCGCCCCGACCAGGCCGGCCAGCCCGACGATCTCGCCGGCGCGGACCTCGAAGCCGATGTCGTGGAAGACGCCCGCGCGACTGAGGCCCCTGGACCTCCAGCACCGGGGCGCCGACAGCGGCCGGGGTCTTGGGGAAGAGGTCACCGACCTCGCGCCCGACCATGAGCGCGACCATCTCGTCGATGTCGGTCTCGGCGACGGGCTTGGTGGCGATGTAGGCGCCGTCTCGCATCACCGTGACGGTGTCGCAGAGTGCGAACACCTCGTCGAAGCGGTGGGAGATGAAGACCAGCGCACGCCCCTCGTCACGCAGGCTCCGGGCGACCGCGAAGAGTCGCTCGACCTCGACGCCGCTGAGCGCCGCGGTCGGCTCGTCCATGACCAGGACCCGGGCGTCGAGCGAGATGGCCTTGGCGATCTCGATGATCTGCTGGTCGGCGATGGAGAGCCCGAGGGCCGGACGGCGAGGGTCGATGTGGACGCCGAGCCGGGAGAACAGCTGCTCGGCCTCGGCGTACATCCGGGCGCGGTCCACGCGGCGGCCGGAGGTGCGGGGCTGGCGGCCCATGAAGATGTTCTCGGTGACCGAGAGGTCCGGGAAGAGCGTCGGCTCCTGGTAGATGACGGCGACGCCGGCCGCCTTGGACTCGGCCGTGGAGCCGAAGTCGCTCGGGACGCCGTCGAGGAGGAACTCCCCCGAGTCGCGGCGGTGGACCCCGGCGACGATCTTGACCAGGGTCGACTTCCCCGCGCCGTTCTCCCCCACCAGCGCGTGGATCGACCCCGGCTCGACCCGGATGCCCCCGGAGCTCAGCGCCACCACCGGGCCGAACGTCTTCGAGACGTCGCGCAGCTCGAGTGTCGCCGGCACCTCGCTCGGTGAAGTCATGCGGTCCTCCGCGGATTGAAAGGTTTCAACTTCTGTTCGATGAAGGTATGTGACGGCCACCACAGTCGTCAACCATCTGCCGCGAAAAGTTCCGGAACCCGCTCAGGTTGGCTAGTCCTGACGCGGCGCGGCGCGCTCCGCTACGCTGGCGCCCTGGGTTATGACGTTTCAATAACTCGGTCCCCACCAGGCGAGGAGCGACATGGCGATCGGCGTCGGACGCGACACCCCTCGGTCCGCCGGCGTCAAGGACGTGGCGGCCGCGGCCGGCGTCTCCCTCGGCACCGTGTCGAACGTCCTGAACCGCCCCGACCGGGTCAGCACCAGAACCCGCGAGCGGGTGGAGCGCGCCATGGCCGAGCTCGGGTTCGTGCGCAACGAGTCCGCCCGCCAGCTCCGCGCCGGGCGCAGCAGCACGCTGGCCTACGTCATGCTCGACGCCACCAACCCCTTCTTCACCGACGTCGCCCAGGGCATCGAGGACGTGGCCGACCTTCGCGACCTGTCGCTGTTCATGTGCAGCAGCGACAACCGTCAGGAGCGCGAGCACGCCTACCTCACGCGCCTCCAGGAGCAGCGCGTGCAGGGGATCCTGATCACGCCGGTCGACCCTGACGACCCCGCCATCGACGTGGTGTCCGCCCACGGGACCCCGGTGGTCGTGGTCGACCGGGTGCGCAGCGACAGCACGCACTGCTCGGTGGCCGTCGACGACCTGCTCGGCGGTCGGCTCGCGCTCGAGCACCTGCTCGACCTCGGCCACGAGCGGGTGGCCTTCGTCGGAGGACCGCGCACGATCGGCCAGGTCCGCGACCGTCTTGCCGGGGCGCAGCAGGCGCTGGTCGAGGCCGGAGGCTCCCCCGATGACCTCGTGGTGCTGGACACCGAGGCGCTCACCGTCGCGGAGGGCCGCAACGCCGGTGAGCGCCTGGCCGGCATGCCCCGCTCCTCGCGGCCGACGGCGGCCTTCTGCGCCAACGACCTGCTGGCGCTCGGCCTGCTGCAGCAGGCCGTCACGCTCGGCATCGGTGTGCCGGACCAGCTGGCCATCGTCGGCTACGACGACATCGAGTTCGCGGCGGCGGCCGCCGTGCCGCTGAGCTCCGTCCGGCAGCCGCGCCGGGAGCTGGGGCGTAGGGCGGCCGAGCTCCTGCTGGACGAGGCCACCAACGCCGAGCACGCCCACCAGCAGGTCGTGTTCACCCCGCAGCTGGTCGCCCGCGCCTCCACGCGTCGGGGCTGACGCCGCCCCGCGGCGTCGGGGCTGTCAGGCTGCGTCGGGGGCGAGCGGTCCGGCGAGCCGGGTGACCGAGCCGTCGCGCCAGACGACCAGCCCGGTGCGGCCACGCTCGACGTCGAGCCAGCGGGCGGCGTCGGGTCCCAGGGCGTAGGCCGCCGTGGCGTCGATGTCGACCCAGGTCAGGTCGTCGCCGACGACGGTGACCGAGGCGACTGCCGTCGGTGCGGCGCCGGTGCGCGCGTCCACCAGGTGCTCGCCGCGGCGGGCGGTGCCGGAGGTGGCCACCGCACCGGTGCGGACGGGGACCACCGCGAGCACGCGGCTGAGGTCGTGCGGGTCCTCGATGCCGATCCGCCACGGCTCGGCGTCCGGGTCGAGCGTGCGGCAGACCAGGTCACCGCCGGCCGACAGGCAGAAGTCGGTGTCCTCGAGCCGGCGCAGGTGCACGGCGGCGCGCTCGACGGCCCAGCCCTTCACCACCCCGCTGGGGTCGAGCACCGGAGCGCCGTCGGGCCCCGGCCGCACCACGCGGAAGGCGCCGTGGGACCGCTCCTCGGCGAGCGCCCCGAGTGCGAGCACCTCGGCGACCTCGTCCGGACAGTCCGCGACGGTGATCTCGCCGCGGCCGAGCCGCGAGACGAAGGAGTCGGGCCGGTAGGTGCTGAACACCCGGTCGACCTCGAGCAGCACGGCCATCGCGTCGGTCCAGGCCGCGAGACCGGTCCGGTCGTCGGTGTGCCGACCGCGCAGGGCGAGGCTGATCGGCATCCCCATCGTGTGGGCGACGAAGCGACGGATGGGCCGGGCCCCGGTGGTCGTGGTCATCAGATCCCCGCCTGGTCGATGGCGCTCTGCAGGGACTGCAGGTAGCCGGTGCTGGTGTAGGTCGCGCCGCTGACCATGTCGATGTTGGCGCTCTGCGCGCTCATCGTGTCCTGCATCAGGATCGGCAGCGCGTAGGAGCTGATCTGCTGGTCGGTGCCGTTGCCGTTCGGGTACTGCAGCATCGCGACGTCGGTGATCTTGCCGCCGGACACGGTCAGCTGCACCTGGACCGGGCCCCACCGGGTCTGGATCGCCGACCCGGTGACCGTCCTGGTCTGGGCGGTCGACTTCTGCGTCGTGCTCGACCCGTTGCCGGACGACCCACCCCCCGACGACCCGTTGCCGGTGCCGCCGCTCGTGGTCGTCGCCGCCTTGCCGCCGGTCACGGTCATGGTCTGCTGGGTCGCGGCCGGCGTGCCGGACGTCGAGGTGTGGTAGCCGAACAGCAGCACCACGATGGAGATGGTGCTGAGCACCCAGGTGACGATGCGTTTCATGAGGTCACCATCCGAAGGTCTCGAGGTGGAAGTGGTCGGGTGAGACGCCGGCGGCCTCCGTCGTACGACGCACGCTCTCGGCCCAGGCCTCGGGACCGCAGACGTAGACGTCACGCTCGGCGATGTCGGGCACCCAGTAGGTCAGCGCGGTCAGGTCGTCGGCCGGGCCGACACCGTCGCCGAGCCAGGAGTCCGCGGAGCGCCGGCGGCCGGGGAGCCACAGCACCTCGAGCCCACGCTCACGCGCCAGCACCTCCAGCTCGCGCCGGAACAGCGGCTCGTCGGTGTAGCGGTGCAGCAGCACGGCGTGCCCGGGGGCGTAGTGCAGCCCCTCGGCCAGCGCGCGCAGCGGGGTGATCCCGACGCCCGCGCCGATCAGCGCGACCTTGTGCCGGGTCCGGGCCCGCGGGCTGAGCCGGCCGTAGGGGCCCTCGACGAGCACCCGGGTGCCACGCTTGAGGCCGGGCAGGACCGAGCTGTCGTCGCCGAGCGCCTTGACGCTGATCCGGAGGCTTCTGCCGTCGGGCGCCGCCGAGAGCGAGTAGGGGTGCGCCCGCGTCCAGCCCTTGCGGCCGAGGAAGCGCCAGGTGAAGAACTGGCCGGGCTCGACGCGCAGCCGGTCGAGGTCACGGCCGGCCAGGTAGACCGACACCACGCCGTCGCCCTCGCGGACGACCGAGGTGACGTGCAGCCGGTGCCGGGCGCTGCGCCACAGCGGCAGGCCGACCCGCCAGATCAGGACGGCCGCGGCGGCCGCCGCCCAGAGGCCCCACCAGTACACGGTCGCCGCCGTCGAGGTGAGGAACTGCTGGCCGGTCCACAGCTGGTGCGGCAGCGCGAGCCCGACGCCGAGGTAGGCGTAGAGGTGCAGCAGGTGCCACGACTCGTAGCGCAGCCGCTTGCGGGCGGCCTTGATGCTCGTGACGACCACCATGACCAGGGCGACGGTGCCGCCGACGGCGAGCAGCATGCCCGGGTAGGTGAGGGTGAGGTTCACGAAGGTGCCGACCAGCGCGGCGAGGCTGCCGGCGGCGTACCCCCAGGTGATGAGCACGATGTGCGCCAGCATCAGGGTGAACGAGGTGAACCCGACGACCCGGTGCTGGCGCGCCAGCCGGTCCTGGCCGAACGCGCCCTCGAGCACCGGCAGGCGGGCCATCAGCAGCACCTGCACGAGCAGCAGGTCGGAGGCGACCAGACCGGTGAGCCGGCCGAGCGAGGTGAGCCCGGACGCCCAGCCGACCAGGTCGCCGATGCCGCCGGCGGCCGCCCACCAGTACGTCACCAGCAGCAGGCTCAGCCACAGGCCGGCGCCGGCCAGCAGGCGGATGGCCGCGTCGATGCGGGCGCGCCGGAACGTGGTGCGCGGGCGCGCCCGGTCGAGCGCGCGCGGCACCGACACGGCGGTCACAGCGTGCTGCCGGACTCGTTCGCGCCGCCCCCGTCGTCGTCCGACCCGGGCGGCGTACCGAGTCCGCCGTCATCATCGTGCCGGGGCGGGGGGAGCTGTCCGTTCGGGCCGGGGAAGCCGCCGCCCGGACCGCCGGGGACCTGCTCGCCGACCAGCCCGAACCGGTCGTGGCCGTCGGTGGCGTGGCCGACGGCGAAGCCGCCGATCCCACCCACGAGGACGAGCGCGACGCCTGCGCCGACGAGGCCGCCGTTGCTCCGGACGCGCTGCGTCCAGCCCGGCTTGTCCGCGCGGGCGGCCGGGGGGACCTCACGGTCCGTGGCCTCCGCCGGCACGGGCGGGGGCGCGGGCTGCGCGACGGTCTCGTCGTCGGGGGCGGGCTCCCAGCGCGATCCGCTGCGGGGGGTCTGCTCGTCACTCATCGTGGTGCTCCTGTCGTGTGGACTGGTCACCATCGTGCGAAACCGGGCTGAGCCGGCGGGATGAGCAGCCTGTGACCCACCTGTGAGCCGGAATCGGCTACTGGGTCGGCAGCGTCACCGAGAACCGGGTCTCCCCCGGACGGGACGTCACGCCGATCCGGCCCCGGTGCGCCTCGACGATCGCCCGCGCCAGCGACAGGCCGAGGCCGGCTCCGCCCGAGGCGCGGGTGCGGGCCGAGTCGCCGCGGGCGAACCGCTCGAACACCCCGCCGATCAGCTCGGGCGGGATGCCCGGGCCGTCGTCGGTCACGGTGACCACCGCGTTCCGGCCGTCCGCGGCGAGGTGCGCGCCGACCGTCACCCGGGTCCCGGCAGGGGTGTGCCGGCGCGCGTTGCTGAGCAGGTTGCTGACCACCTGGTGCAGCCGCTGCTCGTCGCCGGGCACGACCACCGGCTCGTCGGGCAGCTCGAGCAGCCAGCGGTGGTCCGGTGCGGTGACCCGGGCGTCGCCCACGGACTCCAGCACCAGCTTGGTCAGGTCGACGTCGCCGCGCTCGAGCGGGCGGCCGGCATCGAGGCGGGCGAGCAGCAGCAGGTCCTCGACGAGCGAGGACATCCGGGCCGCCTCGACCTCGACCTTGCCCATCGCGTGGGACAGGTTCTCGGCGTCGGGCGGGTCGGTGCGCCGGCTCAGCTCGGCGTAGCCGGCGATGGTGGCCAGCGGGGTGCGCAGCTCGTGGGAGGCGTCGGCGACGAACTGGCGCACCTGCTGCTCGCTGCGGTGCCGTTCGTCGAGGGCCCGCTCGACGTGGCCGAGCAGGGTGTTCAGCGCGCCGCCGACCTGGCCGACCTCGGTGCGGTCGTCGGTGAGCTCCTCGGGGACGCGGGCGGTGACGCCCACCTCGCCGGTCGCGAGCGGGATCGCCGCCACGTCGTGGGCGGTGCGGGCCACCCGGTGCAGCGGCCGGAGCTGGCGGCGTACCAGGAGCAGCGCGATGCCGCCGGCGGCCAGCACGCCGACCAGCGTCAGTCCCGCCTCCCACACGAGCACGCTGCCGATGGTGTCGTCGACGTCGCGGGTCGGCAGCCCCGTGACGACCTTGATCGTGCCCGTGTCGGTGGCCAGCACCCGGTAGCCCCCGAGACCGGCCAGCCTCACCTCGTGCGGGGTTCCGTCGGCGGGGACGTCCTGCAGCGCGGCGAGCTCGACGTCGGACAGCGACGCGCGACCGCCCTCGGCGGGGAGCACCTGGCCCGCCGCCCCGAGGTCGGTGATGTACGCCGTGACCGTCCCGGGCCCCTGCCCGAACGCGGACTCGATCTCGGGACGCTCCGGGTGGTCGTCGTCGCGGTCCCCGTCGTGCGGGAACGCCGGCCCGCCCCGGTAGGCGCCGAGCGCGCGAGCGGAGGACTGCTCGAGCTCGCGGTCGAGCTGCCCGGTGAGATAGCTGCGCAGCACCGCGGTCGTCGCCGCCGCGAGCAGGAGGCTGACCAGCGCGACCAGCGCCACCGCGGTGGCGACGAGCCGTCCGGTGAGCGACGAGGGCAGCAGACGCGGCACTTCTCAGCCCACGGGCTTGAGGACGTAGCCGGCGCCGCGCATGGTGTGGATCATCGGCTCGCGCCCGGCGTCCACCTTCTTGCGCAGGTAGGAGATGTAGAGCTCGACCACGTTGGCCTGGCCGCCGAAGTCGTAGTTCCAGACGCGGTCGAGGATCTGCGCCTTCGACAGCACCCGCCGCGGGTTGCGCATCAGGTAGCGCAGCAGCTCGAACTCGGTCGCGGTCAGCGTGATCTCGTCGCGGCCGCGGCGTACCTCGTGGCTGTCCTCGTCGAGCGTCAGGTCGCCCACCGTCAGCACCGAGCTCTGCCTCCGGTCGGTGGCGCCGGCGCGGCGCATCAGCCCGCGCAGCCGGGCGACGACCTCCTCGAGGCTGAACGGCTTCGTCACGTAGTCGTCGCCGCCCGCGGTCAGCCCCGAGACACGGTCCTCGACGGAGTCACGTGCGGTGAGGAAGAGGACCGGGACGTCGGGCTGGTCCGCCCGGATGCGGCGCATCACCTCCATGCCGTCGAAGTCGGGCAGCATGATGTCGAGCACGACCGCGTCGGGGCGCACGTCCTTGGCGGTCGACACCGCGGAGCGGCCGGTGTGGGCGACGCTGGTCTCCCAGCCCTCGTAGCGCAGCGCCATGCTGACCAGCTCGGCGATGTTCGCCTCGTCGTCGACCACGAGCACGCGCAGGGGCGACCCGTCGGCACGGGTCAGCGTCACAGTCGGCCGGCTCACAGGAGCCAGCATGCCCGACGGGTGCGCGACATTCCTGGGTGTTCCCTGTGAACCGCCTGTGAGGCCGTGGTGCGTGACCTCCGCCACAGTGGCGCGTTGGGCCTCCCGTGACGCTGACCCGATGGTTGCCCCGGCGCCGGCTCCTGCTGCCCGTCGTCCTGGCCCTGCTCGTCCTGCCCGGCCGGTCCGTGGCGCTCCCCCTCGGCCCGACCCCGCTGGACGGCGAGGGCGGCGGCCCGGTGAGCGCCTGCGAGGCGATCCGACCCGAGCGGTGGCGACCCGCCCACGGCGTCACCGACCCGCAGGGCGACCTGCGCGTCTTCGGGATCCAGTACAAGCAGGTGATCGAGAACGTGCGGACCTACGGCACGTTCCGGCGCGCCATGCGGTGCCTGGTCCGCGACTTCGTGCTGCCCTACCGCGAGCCCGGCCGGCCGACCCTGGTGGTGTTCCCCGAGGACGTCGGCCTGATGACGCTGGCCATCGGGGAGCGAGGTCGCGCGGCCCGCGGCCTCGCCGAGACGCCGGCCGGCGCCCCCGCGGGTGACCGGGCGCCCGTCGGCGCCGCGGCCGGCCTGCAGGCGCTCGCGGCGGCGTACGCCCCGCAGGTCGCGGCGTACCGCGCGCTCTACCCCGACACCGATCCCCGCAAGCAGCTGTTCCTCGCCGCGACCGACACGATGGTGCGCGCGGTCAACCTGACGTTCTCGGAGATCGCACGGGACTTCGGCCTGTACGTCGTCGCCTCCAACAACCAGGCCACCTACCGCGAGACCCACGACCCGGTCGAGGTCGCCGTCTTCGCCGACCCGGAGGTCGAACGACGGCACCGCCTACGTCGCGACCACCCCGCGCGTCACCAACAACGCGTGGCTGTGGGGTCCGGACGTCACCCGGCCCGACGCGGCCGACGGGCAGCGCAACCTGCTGTTCCGCAACGAGAAGGTGCCGCTCACGCCCATCGAGCAGGACCTGCTCGCGCTCGACCCCGGACCGACCACCGGTCCGCCCGCACGACGCAACGCGCGTGGCGTCGAGGTCGCGGGCTTCCAGCTGGGCTTCGCGACCTCCCTGCCTGCCTTCACCTACGGCACCCGGTTCGGACGCGCTGCCGAGCATCCCTGTGCGGACGTCTCGCTGACCTACATGCACTGCATGGACAAGCTCGGCGTCGAGGTCGTCGTGCAGGCCGAGGCCAACTCCGTGCGGTGGGCCGGACCCGGCGGACGCAGCACCTGGCAGCCGCTCGAGTGGATGGACTCCACCTGGCGTGCGGTCGCCGACCCGTGCCGTGGGCTTCCGCTACAACATCACCCCGCACCTGGTCGGCAACGTCTTCGACCTCGCCTTCGACGGGCAGAGCGCCATCACCGCCCGGGGCCTCGACGGCCGGCGCCGCCACTACGTCGGCAACGCCCGGGCCCTCGACGAGGACGAGCAGCGCTGGCACCGGTACGCCGGCGGGAAGCGGCAGTTCCTGGTGCTGGCGCCCTGGGTCCGCAAGGACGGTCCGCGGGCCGACCTGCGCGCCCGCGGTGCGGAGCTGGCGCCGGGCAGCGGCAGCGACCGCGAGAACGACTACCTCCAGACGGCGGTCTACGCCGACCTGGTGCGCACCCGAGAGGCATCCCGATGAGCGAGATCTCCCGACGCAGCCTCCTGGCCGGCGCGGGGGCCGGCGCCGTCCTGCTCACCGGCGTCGACGACCCCGTGGAGGCATACCCCGCCGCCGGGCGCCTGACGGCCGACGTCGTCGTGGTGGGCGCCGGTCTCGCCGGCCTGACCGCGGCGCGGACGCTGACCCGGGCGGGGTACGACGTGCTCGTCCTGGAGGCGCGCGACCGGGTCGGCGGCCGGCTGCTCAACCACCGGGTGGACGCCGAGCACGTCGTCGAGGTCGGCGGGCAGTGGCTGGGCCCGGCCAGGGACGTCCCGGCGTCCGACCCCACCACCGGGGACGTCCGCGGACAGAAGCACGTCGCCGCGCTGGCCCGCGACCTCGGGCTGGCCCGGTTCCCGTCCTACGACACCGGGCTGTACGTCGACTACCGCTCCGACCTGCCGGTGCAGCGCGCGACGTACTCCGGCCGCATCCCCACCCACGACCCGACCGCGACCGCCGAGGCCGCCCTGGCCCTGGCCGAGCTCGACGCGCTCGCCAAGCAGGTCCCGCTGGCCGCGCCCTGGAAGGCCGAGCGCGCGGTGGCCTGGGACTCGATGACCGTGCAGACCTGGATCGACCACGGCGACACCGCGACGGGCTACCCCTACACCGGCACGCCCGGCACCTTCCCCGGCCTGCGCAGCACCGGCGGACGCAAGCTCGTCGAGCTCGCGATCGAGGCGGTCTTCTCGGCCGAGCCGCGCGACATCTCCTTCCTGCACGCGCTGTTCTACATCCACGCCGCGGGCAGCATGGAGTCGCTGGTGAACACCACCGGCGGCGCCCAGCAGGACCGGATGGTCGGCGGCACCCAGCTGATGCCGCTGGGCCTCGCGCACCGCCTCGGCCGGCGGGTCCGGCTCTCGTCCCCGGTCGAGCGCATCGAGCAGGGCGACGGCGGGGTCCGGGTCGAAGGCCCGGGGTACGCCGTCCGCGCGACGCGGGTGGTGGTGGCGGTCCCGCCGACCCTGGCCGGCCGGATCGACTACTCCCCCGCCCTCCCGGCGCAGCGCGACCAGCTCACCCAGCGCGTGCCGATGGGCACGGTCATCAAGGTGCAGTGCGTGTACGACGAGCCGTTCTGGCGGGCCGACGGGCTGGCCGGCCAGGTCACCAGCGACACCGGGCCGGTCAAGGTCACCTTCGACAACTCACCACCCGGGGAGAAGCCGCCGTTCGGCGTGATGATGGGCTTCCTCGAGGGCTCCGACGGCCGGGCCTGGGCCGACCGCAGCCGGCATGAGCGCCGCGCCGCCGTCGTGGAGTGCTTCGAGCGCTACTTCGGCCCGAAGGCCCGCAAGGTCGAGGCGTACATCGAGAAGAGCTGGTCCTCCGACCCGTGGGCGCGCGGCTGCTACGCCGGCTACATGACCGCCCGGCACCTGGCTCGACTTCGGCCCCGCGCTCCGGGCTCCCGTCGGACGCATCCACTGGGCGGGCACCGAGACGGCCACGGTGTGGACCGGCTACATGGACGGCGCGATCCAGTCCGGCGAGCGCGCCGCCGCAGAGGTGCTCCGTAAGCTCGGCTGACCGCCTCGGCGCCTACCTGCGGTCGCGCCCGCTCAGTCGGAGAGTGCCAGCTCCAGGCCGGAGAACAGGTCGGGCTCGTCGATACCCGCCCGGCGCCGCGCGTCGGGGTCGCAGCATTCCGCCCAGAATGGGCGCCTCGGATCGCAGTGACTGTCCTGATGGCCGTCCCACTTTGGCGTCGAGGCCCTGGACAGCGTGCGGGCCAAGCTCGCCCGCCGAGAGCGATTTGGCGCTTCCGCCCCGGTCTGCGCGGCGGGAGGCCTAAGGTGACAATCCTGCAGGGAGTCGTGCCAAGCTGAGAACCGGGGGTTTGCATGTCAGCGCGATCGAAGCTCTCCCGGGCTGACGTGGAGTCCTGCCTTTCGAGGGAACAGCGCAGCAAGCTGGCAACACTGTATTTCTTGAGCTACATACTTGAGCAATCCATAATCAAATCCGACTACAAGCCCTCGGACGAGTTGCGAAACGCTATTCGCCCCTCGCCGTACGGGCAATGGCTTTTTCAACAGAGCAAGAAGTACGAGTTCGAAGTACGCGAGGCCCGCCTGGCCTGCCTTCTCGAGTTGTTCCACCTAGACCTTCTCGTAGACCTCGACGCAACTAGCCTGGAGGCACTGGCCGCGGCTGTTACCAAGGAGATTCGGTCCGGCCGACTGACGTTCGCAATGATGTTCGGTCCCGACCTGTATCGCCGGGCCGCAGACCTCTTCCCCGACGAGCGGAGATCCCTCAACGCGGTCGACACTCAACGACTCTTGGATGGGCAGCCTGTAGGGTATTTCACTTCGGACACTGGCTAGGCGGTCCCTGGGGACTGAACTTGCACTCGGAGTTCCCCGGCCGAATTCGGCCGACCCATTCGGTGCCGCTTCAGCACTGCCACGACGTTTCCTGCTGGGCGGTTCACCGAGTCGTGCTCAGCCTGACTCGTCCGCTGAGATCAACAAGGTGCGACCGAATATAAACAAGGCGCTTGAATCGGAAGGCGACAGAACCTTCGGAGTTCGGAGTTGTCACTCTCGGATTTTCGAGAAACCCCAGGGCCGCCGAGTTCGACGCTGACAGTCTTGGCGCGATCGGATACCTGCTTGGCGATGCTGGCTCGGAGACGTTGAACTCCGACTGCTGATGGAACACCTGATGTGCAGTGACAATGACCGGCTCCAAATACGCCGAGACGTTGAGTCGCTCACGGGCCTCATGGGAGATGCGGCCACCATTACGGAGGGGCGTAGCCGCGCCGAGTTGCTACAGATGATCCTTCTAGCCTCAGACACTCAGATTGCGGCCGCCCTTGACTATCTGCTCTTCGACCGCAGCGAGAACAAGCGGGCTGAACATTCCTGCTCCGAAGTTCGACGGAGTGTCTTGACTCGTGCTGCTTCGTCCGCCTTTGGGAGCCGCCCAGAACTGTCTCGGTTCGGTGTGCGTACGACCTCTAAAGTAGCACCTGCACCGCTCAAGCTACGTCGCCTTGTGGACTCCATATACGGGCCGGCACTCGCGGGGTCAGAGTCCTCTGCAGAACTCGATTGGCAAGCTTCGGTCGGTGCCGGGAAACGCCACAGACGCCAGTCTGACCGAGTACCTCAGGAAGACGCCTCCTGAGGTTGTACTGCAGCGCCTCGTCCTGAACACGAGAGAGAACGTCGAGCGCGGTGCGGCGGCTCTATCACTGCACATCGGCGACAACGTCAACGACCTCGAACTGGTGCAGCGGATGCTGTGGAAGTTGGGCTTCGACGTCGTCGACCCGGACGAACTGCATGAGGACTTCTGGAGGCATAGTGATCGTCTTCGGAAGGCGGCGGAGGCAGCGAGTGTCAGCACTTCCGTCGGCGAGGAGGAGATCAGCGAGATCTCGACGCGCTACTTCCGCGCTCTGGAGAAACTACTTGCTGACACTCTCGTGTTCTGCGTTTGGGCGTTCACGACGGACCATGTCCGCGACCAAGACCCCTATCTGTACGTCGACAACGCGGCTGCGCTGGATCGCACGTCGCGAGAGCTTGGGCCCGGACTTGCTGAGCGAGGAGACATTCATGATGCGAAGGTCGGCGTCGAGAGGTGGACTCTCCAGCCCCTCTTCAGAGCGTTCGAAGTACTAGCGGACGTCCTTGCTGGTTCGAAGCTCGCGCTCAAGCTGTACGGTCAGAAGAATCGATTCCCGATTTCGCAGACCAGGCGACTGTGCAACGCTTCCCGTTTCGGCACCTTGTGCCCTTCCTGGATCTCACGTCGACGAGTCGCCACCTGATTCATTCGACCTTACGCTATTCGACCGCGTGCCTACTCGCCTCGCATGCAATGGAGGTGCGGAACGGACTCCTGCATTACCGGCGTTCCAATGTGGACCTGGAGAAGCTTGTCGGTTCGCTCGAAGCCGTTGAAAGTGTGATCAGGAACCTTGAGTCGCAAGGTTTTGTTCGAATCGTTTACAGACGCCAGCGCGTGGAGACCGACCGCTGGGGCCGTTCTCTTCACACATTTGCCGATGTGACGGGTAGGGAACGAGCCATCAGTCGACCCTCGGCGTACGCCTGGGTCAATCTGCCTGATCTGGATGAGCCGCAGTACCTGATGACCGCTGGACAGTTCGATCAGTTCGGTGAGTATTTGCGGTTTCGTCCAGGCTCCGACTCGGACTACCGCGAGTTGTGGGGTGGCATCCCTCAACGGCGGCAACGTTCGGTTGCCCGGGCGTGCTCCGAGCGAGTCGGAAGGTCCTACCCCTCTTCAGGCCTGAGCGCAGCGGGCTGACGCGGCAGCCCTGGGCCGCACTGTGAGGCAGCAACGGCTGCGGTTCAGTCGGACCCCTCATCAGGAAGCGTCATTCCGCCGCGTGCCGGGCAAGGTCCGCGCCTCGGCAAGGGTCGCGTGTGTCGCCAGCAAGGCGCCCCATTCCCGGGGATGACCAGCGGACAGGTCCTGTGGGACGCGATCATATAGTTCCGTGCGGCCAGCTGGGTTTCGTTCCGGTCAGGGTTCGTCGAACGGGACGTCCGCCCAGCCAGATCCGGATGACTTGCCAGACCGGGCGTGCCGGGATTCTGTACCGGAGGAACCCGTCGCGGTCAGGTACGCCGGGGCCACCAGCTGAGGTTGATGCGGTTGTACAACTGTGGTCAGTGACGTGAGCGAGTGAACGCGACATTACGGGCACTAGGATCGCGCGCATGCGTCTGATGTCGGCTGTCCTCGGCTTCGCGCTGAGGAAATTGGGTCTGCTTGCGGCGCTGGTGGTGTCCCTGTTCCTCGGCTACCTGCTCGTTCAAACCTTGATCCCAACTCTCCGTGAAGCCGTGGCAGAACGGGATCGACTGCAACACGTGGCCGAGGAACGAGCAGCTCTGGAGGAAGACCTCGAGCAACTGAAGAGCACCGCCGCGGAAGACCAGAGCAAAGCGATCGAGTCGCTGGAGAGCAAGATCGACGCTGAGATCGAGGAGGGGCGCCGCAACGTCACCGAGAAGAAGGCGGAGATCGAGCGTCTGCGTGACGACCAGCGAGAACTCTGCGGCCTTGTTCGCGAGGTCATCGCATGGGTGCTCCCCGGCAACGCGTGCAAGTCCGCTGAGATGGCGCTCGAGAAGGCGGACGAAGCGCTCGACACCCTCGAACGAAACCTCAGCCAGGCTGAGCACGACGCCGCGGTCCTTCGCGACCCCGACCTGACCCCGCAGCAGAAACTCGATCGACTCGACGAAGGCGGCGACCAGTCCCTCGTCGAAAGAGAGATCGACAACAAGGAGTCGGAAGCTACGCCAGAAGAAGGCCGAAGAGCGGAGCCTGGAGGAAGCCCAGGCGTCCGGGGTGGGGTGGGTGGTCAACCAGTGGGCCCAGTCGTGGAAGTGGCTGGGTGCCATCGCGCTGCTCACACTTTTCCTGCCCGGAGCCCTGCGCATCGTCAGCTACTTCCTGCTGATGCCGATGGTGAGTCGGGCGCACAAGCCGATCCACCTGGCGGCTGGGTCTGACAGCGCGACTGCTGACCTTCGCACCACCGATGCCCAGCGGACCCTGACGGTCGAGCTGGGCGCCGGTGAGGTGCTGTCCGCGCGGTCGGAGCATGTTCGTCCGGTGCAAGGGAAGATTCGCAGCCAGCTTCTCTATGACTTGACGTCGCCGTTCATCAGCTTCGCGGCTGGGCTCTACGGCCTGAGTCGGATCACCGGAGATGAGGCCGGCAGCTCGGCGACGCTGGCAACGCCCGATGACCCCGACTCGTACCTGATGCGCATCGACTTCAAGGACCACCCGGGGTTGGTGATGCATCCGAAACACGTTGTTGGCGTCATCGGCACGCCGGAGCTGGAGACGCGCTGGCGGTGGGGCATCCAATCCTTTGCGACGTGGCAAGTGCGCTACATCATGTTCGCTGGCACCGGCAGCCTGATCGTTCAGGGCAGTGGCGATGTCGTGGCGACAAACCCCCAGGGCAGGTCCACCAGGATGGAACAGAACCTGGTGATGGGCTTCGACTCTCGCTTGAGAGTAGGTGTCAATCGGACCGAGGTGTTCTGGCCGTATCTGTGGGGCAGGACTCCACTGGTCGACGACGAGTTCACCGGCCTCCATCCGCTCTTCTGGCAGAAGTCCAGCGCCGACGGACCCAGCAACCCCATCGCAAAGACGTTCGACGCCATCTTCTCAGCGCTCGGCAAGCTGTTCGGCTTCTAATGCCGACCTCCAGCTCTCCGTTCCCCAGATGTGGTTCGGGGAACACGAAAGCCACGACTCGAAACCGCGGGAGCCCGCACCGAGC
>CAVRMN010000026.1:0-97733 GCA_963721855.1 uncultured Actinomycetota bacterium
CCGTGGTCGTTCCACCACCGGTTCGAGGGGGTCTGGACACTGCCCTCGGGGCCGAGTCCCCCCTCATCCCGGAGCCGAGCTGAGAGGTGCATCATTCCGACGCGAGCGCCGCTGCTGGATCAATGCCGGGGGTTCGCGGGAGTTCCTGGCGACACCAGTCGTGGCCGGCAATAGAGCACTGCCGCGTACCAGAAACGCAGTGCAGTTCGGAGGTGTCTAAGGCCCCGGAGGCCCGGGACTTCGGGCCCTTCTTGGCGCGCCGACCCCAGCGGATCGTGGCCAGAAAGGGCCAAGTCCGGCCGTGCCAGGTGACCGCTAATGGATCACAAACCCGGCGCCTGCATCGGGTGTAGCAGCGGGCTTCTCGAGCCCAAACCGAAAGGGGTCATCATGCGAGTCGCGATGCACGTGAGATCAGCGGACAAGGCTCCGGTCCGCGATGGACCGATCGTAGGAGCCGCAAAGCCAGCCGCTCGTTTCGGCCTTCACCTGCTCCAGATGTGCGCCGTGATGTGCGTCAGCCTCGGCGTCCTGGGGGTGCTGTACTTCGGCGCCGCGGTGGTCCTGGGATTCTCCGCCGACACTTGGGAGCAAGCTCCCGCATTGTCAGTTCTGCTCGTCGCTGCGGTCCTGGCCGGCTCGATGGTCGTCTGGATGCGGCTCACGGGAATGGAGTGGCGACCCACGCTCGAGATGGCGGCAGCTGCCATCGCGGCCGGCGTCCTGGTGCTTGCCGCCTACGGGCTCGGCATCATTGCCCTGGCCGACCTGCTTCCGAGCGTTTGCGGGGTGGCGTGCCTGGCGATGATCGGCGTGATGCTGTTCCGCGTCCGGCTCTACTCCGGCCACCATGCGCACGCGGGATGACCCAACCGGACAGCTCCGGAGACGATTCGCTCGGTTGACCAGCACGCTATGACCCGCGAGCCGCCGTCTCTAACCGAACAGGGCCGGGAGGATCGATGAGGTTCGCCTATTTCTATTTCATGGCTGACGAACCAGACCGAATACGTGTTGTCGCCCCTCTCCACGTGGCCTATTGGCAGGGCCTCACCCTCCGCGGGTACCTCGGCGGACCATTTGTTGACAGGTCCGGCGGCCTCCTGACGTTTGAGACCGAGTCCACCGACGAGGCGGAACGCCTTATTGCGGAAGATCCGTTCTTCCTACAGGCACTTCTGCGAAGCCGCTGGCTCAAACAATGGATTCTCGACTGAACAACGGCCGAGATCGACCAGTCCTGCGCGGATCCACCGACATGAGCCTTAGAGGTGGTCGGGAAGCCGGCGGCGGAGGACCTGACGAGCCAGCAAGTGCGCCGTAAGCGCGGCCACGACAGCGCCGGGCACGGCCGTGCGCAGCTGGGCCAGCTGGTCGGACCCCGCCCAGCCCTCCGTCTCTCGCAGGTGGCGCAGTGCCCACCAGCCGTGGGGCCCGACCACCGCCGTCGCGGTGACGACCCCGGGGGTGTAGCTGCGCGTCACGACGGAGGCGGCGACGTGCCACACGCTGTGCGCAGCGTGGGCAAGAAGCACCTGCCGGAACAACGTCGACCGACCGCCGCTGGACACCCCACGCGCCGAGGCGACCCCGACGAGTAGTCCGATCGCGGTGACCGCCACGGCCATCTGCTCGGGCGAGACCGGGAACCGGCGACCGAACCGTCGTTCGTACTCCCGGGCGAATGCGCCGACCGTGGCAACCTCCTCGAGGTCGTGCACAAGCCAGGACACGAACAGGCCCCATGTCACAGCTGGGTGCACCCGGCCCACCACCATGCGTCTCTCCTCGAGCGAGGTACCGAACCTCGCGGCCGCGGCCACCTGATGATGCTAAGACGGGCGTGCGTCTTCTCGCCGCGTCAAGGCGCTCATGGATGACTTGCGCAATCGAAAGACTGCCAGTTCTGAGCCCTCGACGCAGTGACCGGTCCGGTCGCTCGAGTGGGGGTCACTTCCGGACGCTCGCCGAGATGTCCGGCGAGGTGCTGTAGTAGGCGGAAGAAGTCTGTCTCGATTCGGAACCCGAGCACCCGGTCGGGAGTCGTCATCCCCGAAGGAAGGGGGCACGACATGGACACACCGGTCCCTGAGCAGCTCAACTTCGGCGAAAGCCTCCGCCTGGAGCAAGTCTTCTACGTCAGCTACCGACGGCTGGTGATGCAGCTCTACGGAGTGGTCGGCGACCGGGCGGAGGCAGAGGACGTCGTCCAGGAGGCATTCGTCCGCGCCGTCGCCGCAGGTCAGCGCTTCACCGGGACGACCAACCCGGAGGCCTGGCTGCGTACGACTGCGATCAATCTGCATCGGAGCCGATGGCGCAAGCTGCGCAACTTCTCCCGCATCAAAGAGCTCATCGCAGCGCCGCAAGACATCCCTGGCCTCGACGCTCGGCTGGACGTGATCGAGGCGCTGCGATCGCTGCCGGTGGAGCAGCGGGAGGTCGTCGCCCTGCATCACCTCGCCGATCTCCCGGTCGCCGACATCGCGCAGGAACTCGGACTGCGCCCCGGCACAGTCAAGTCACGTCTGAGCAGGGGTCGCGAGGCCTTGGCACAGGCCCTCAGCACCGATGAGGAGGTCGACCATGTCTGACCTGAAGATCACCGAGTTCCGCGAGCGCGCCGAGAGCGGTCTCGACATCCCTGACCTGGCCGTCATCGAGCGCAAAGGTCGCGCTCTGCGTCGTCGCAGGCTCGCCACAGCAGCCGGTGGCGTCGCGCTCGTGCTCGTGGCGGGGGTCGGCGTTGCGAGGATCGCAACGGACGTCGGCGACGCGGCTCTTGACCCTGCGACCAAGCCTTCGCCCACACCCAGCAGCTCGTGGGACAAGGGAGTCCGCACCTCGGTCGATCTTGGCGAGGAGGTCCTGTTGGCCGGGCCGTCAGAGGTCGTCTACGACGGGATCGCGGTGCGCTTCGACGTTCCAGGTGAGAACTGGGAGTGGTGGGAAGCGGGGCTGGGCCTGCGGCGGACTGCCGACGATCCCAACGAGTACGCCGCGGCGGTCTTCTTCCTGCGAGACGCCAGCGCCCGGCTCCGGCCGTGCGGCGCCGATCGAGTGCGGGCACTGGGGGCCGACCCTGACGAGCTCATCGCCAACGTGGCCCCCCTGCTCGACCTCGCCCACACGACCGTGCTGCAAGGCCCCCGTGTCATCACTGCCTTCGGCGGCGCCGCTGTGCACGTTCGCTTGCAGACAAACGGCGCCTGCCCGGAGGGCGGCGACCGCCCGGCCCAGCTCGGAGGCGTGGTCAACGACTCTGCAACCCAGGCAACCGACATAGGGTGGCCGGGACAGCACGTGCTCGACGTGTGGCACGTCGTAGTCCCGGGGCCAGAGCCGGCCTCGATGCTTGTCGCCAGCTGGGACCTGGACGGCACGAGCGGGAGCCACGACCAGCAACGGGCCCTGCTCGATTCGCTCCGGATCGACGTCAGCTGAGGCGCATTCTCCCAACAGCGCCGATTGACTCTGCCTAACTCGCCGAACGGGGGACGATGTTGTGGTTCCCGCTGAAGAGGTTCTCGGGGTCCCACTGCTCCTTCAACGCCGCCAGCCGTTCGTACTTGCCTTCGCTGAAGCCAGCGCGGACGTTCTCCTCGCTCGTCTCCGGCTCGAAGTTCAGGTAGACGTGACCAGTCCTCGCGGATGCGACAGCGTCGGTGAAGTCGTGGACCCAGGCGATCTCTCGGTCGTTGTCGGCGGGGTCGTCCCAGCAAGCGATCGGATGCGCCATGTAGGGCGCGCTCCGGTCACTCACGGCTGTATCGTCCTCGCCGACGCGGCTGATGGCACCGCCGTGGTGGAAGATGACCCCTCCGGTGAGCGGTGAGCCGATCTCTCGGCCGTTCGCGAGGTAGCCATCGATCACATCGTCGGGCAGCGACGTGAGGTGCATCCCGCGGTGGTAGTTGAGCATCCCGGGCGGGTTGTTGGGGTCGAGGATCGCCTGCAGCGCGGTGTAGGGCATCGGCTGGACGAGGTCCACTCCACCGGCCGTGAGCTGCCGCAACGGGCGCACGGCGTCCTCTGCGTCGGCAGGGTCGCCTAACCAGGCCACGACGATCATCAGCACGGGCTTGCCCACGAGCTCGGGCGGCACGAAGTCCTCGGGCGGCGCCAGCGACGTGACGGTGGCCACCGCGAGGTCCTCCGGCGCCTGCTCGACATAGTCGCGGACGCCGTAAGCGACGTCGCGAGCTCCGTCGCCGTCGTTGGGTACGGCGAGAAGGCCGGCGAGCATCAGCGGCCGGACCGGGTGGAGGCGGAACTCGAACGAGGTCACTACCCCGAAGTTCGCCCCGGCCCCGCGCAGCCCCCACATCAGTTCGGGGTTGGTCTCGTCGGTGACGTGGAGCAGCTCGCCGCTCGCGGTGAGCAGGTCCGCGCTGACCAGGTTGTCGCACGTGAGGCCGTACTTCGTCGACAACCAGCCGTATCCGCCGCCGAGGCAAAAGCCGCCGACTCCTGTCGTGGTCACCCGGCCGCCGGGGGTCGCGAGGCCGAACATCTCGGTCTCGCGGTCGTACTCGCCCCAGAGAACGCCCGCGTTGCAGATCGCGGTACCTCGCTCGGGGTCGATCTGGACACCCTTGAGGCTGGACAGGTCGATCTGTACGCCGCCCTCGACCATGCTGACGCCCGCGACGCTGTGGCCGCCGCAGCGCACGGCGAGCGGAAGTCGCTGCTGGCGTGCGAACGCGACTGCGTCTCGGATGTCGGCGGCGCCGGTTGGGCGCACGATGAGCGCGGGTCGACGGTCGATCATCCGGTTGTAGACCGCACGCGCCGCGTCGTACTCCGCGTCGCCCGGTCGTAGGGCCTGCCCCCGGTATCCGTCGGGCAGGCCGATCTCTGCGGCAACACTGGTGCCAGTGCTCATGGGGGACTCCTCGCTGGGCCGATCCGTTGCGGGCTGCCCCGTGGGTGCTGATCCCCTGTACAACGCATCAAGTCAACGCACAGACCGGCCGGCGCGCAATGGGTCATCGACGCCATGGTGCCGGGATGGTCGAGCCATGTCCGGCCAGGCTCGGGAAGTGCGTCATGCCGCCGCGCACCGTCCGGGTCGACGCGGCCTGTCAGCCGCGTGTACGAGTCCCGTTCAGTCGCCGGGCGCCTCCGGTCCCGTGGAGATCTGGCGCAGGGTCGCGATCACGGTGACCTCGGGCCAGTGCTTCGCGTGCAGCTCGGCGAACTCCTGCTGATCGGCCACAGCCTCCTCGAGGGTGTCGTACTGCATGATGGCCCAGCCGCCGACGACCTCCTTGGCCTCGGCATACGGTCCGTCGACCCGGCTGACCTCGCCCTGGCGGACCACGAAGTTCACGGCGTCCTCAGTCCCGTACAGACCGCCGCCGTCGAGGAACACACCCTTGGCGGCCCGTTCGCCGATGTGGGCGTCCATCGCGTCGAACAGCGCCTGCGGCGGCGTGCCGACGCCCTCTTCCATCCTCACGAATCCCATGAAACGCGGCATCTTGATCACTCCTACAGGTTGGCAGGGAGTTGCTTCCTGCACGTACGTCGAACCGCTGACAGGCCCTTCGACATCGACCTTAGAAGTTTTCTTCAGACTGGTCTGTGCGTCGCTTGGCTTGACGCCGACGGGAGCTCCTACCGTGGGTGGGTCACTCCCACTCGATGGTGCCCGGGGGCTTGCTGGTGATGTCGACGGCGACGCGGTTGATCTCACGCACCTCGTTGGTGATCCGGGTGGAGATCGTCTCGAGCACGTCGTAGGGCAGCCGCGCCCAGTCGGCGGTCATCGCGTCCTCGGAGGTCACCGGCCGCAGCACGACCGGGTGGCCGTAGGTGCGACCGTCGCCCTGGACGCCGACCGAGCGGACGTCGCCGAGGAGCACCACGGGGAACTGCCAGATGTCGCGGTCCAGGCCGGCCTTCGTGACCTCCTCGCGGGCGATCGCGTCCGCCTCGCGGAGGATCTCCAGCCGCTCGTGGGTGACCTCGCCGATGATCCGGATGCCCAGGCCGGGCCCGGGGAACGGGTGCCGCCAGACGATCTCGGCGGGCAGGCCGAGCTGCTCGCCGACGAGGCGGACCTCGTCCTTGAACAGCGTGCGCAGCGGCTCGACGAGCTCGAACTCGAGGTCCTCGGGGAGCCCGCCGACGTTGTGGTGCGACTTGATGTTGGAGGTCCCGGCGCCGCCGCCGGACTCGACCACGTCGGGGTAGAGCGTGCCCTGCACCAGGAACTCGACGCGCTCCCCGTGCGCTGCGGCGTCGCCGACGATCTCCAGCTCCGCGGCCTCGAACACCCGGATGAACTCGCGCCCGATGATCTTGCGCTTCTCCTCGGGGTCGGTCACCCCGGCGAGGGCGTCGAGGAAGCGCTTCTGGGCGTCCACGACGTGCAGCGAGACGCCGGTCGCGGCGACGAAGTCGCGCTCGACCTGCTCGGCCTCGCCCTTGCGCAGCAACCCGTGGTCGACGAAGACGCAGGTGAGCTGCTCGCCGATCGCGCGCTGCACGAGCGCCGCGGCCACGGCGGAGTCCACCCCGCCGGAGAGGCCGCAGATCGCACGCTTGTCGCCGACCTGGTTGCGGATGTGCTCGATCTGCTCCTCGACGATGTTGACCATCGTCCAGGTCGGCCGGCAGCCGGCGATGTTCAGCAGGAAGTGGCTGAGAACCGCCTGGCCGTGCTCGGTGTGCAGCACCTCGGGGTGCCACTGCACGCCGGCCATCCGCGTGTCGAGGTTCTCGAACGCGGCGACGGGCGTGGCGTCGGTGCTGGCCAGCACGTCGAAGCCGGCCGGCGCGGCGACGACGGAGTCGCCGTGGCTCATCCACACCTTGTGCTCGCGCGGCACCTCGGCCAGCAGCGTGCCGGGCGCGGTGACCGTGACAGGGGTGCGGCCGTACTCGGACCGGCCGGTGCGACGTACCTCCCCGCCCAGGTTGAGCGCCATCGCCTGGAAGCCGTAGCACATGCCGAAGACCGGCACGCCGGCCTCGAAGATCGCCCCGTCGACGTTGGGGGCACCTGGCTCGTAGACCGAGGAGGGGCCGCCGGAGAGGATGATCGCCTGCGGGTTGCGGGCCAGCATCTCGGCGACCGGCATGGTGTGCGGCACGATCTCGGAGTAGACGCGGGCCTCACGGACCCGGCGGGCGATGAGCTGGGCGTACTGCGCCCCGAAGTCGACGACGAGGACCAGGTCGTGTTCGGTGGTCAACCGGATGCCTTTCGGGGCGGGGAGGCTGGGCTCCGCCGGGCTTCCGGCGGCGTCCGCAGTCTATCGAGCGGCCCGCATGCCGTCGCGCTCGCCGTCTCACCGCGAATATCCGGACAAAACGCACCAGATCGCGCCGTCACGGAAGTTTCTGAAGATTTCTCGGTCTTCTCCGTAACCCGCCCCAACCGGGCTCGTTGATGTGGGCAGAGGTCCGGTGGCTTTGCTCCCTCCCAGGCCGGATCTCACTTTGTCCAGGCAGCTGCGTGGACTCTTCAGGGCCCGACCATCCCTCCCTCCCCGGTCGGGCCCTGAGCACGTTCCGGGCGCGTTCCAGGCAGGTGCGCCGCCCGGGCACAGGGAAAGGGCGGGTCCGGCTGTCGCCGGGCCCGCCCTTTTGTCCGTCCAGGACAGTCGCCTCAGGCGACCTCAGGACACCGACACGATCGGCAGCCGCAGGGCCGCGGGGGCCTCGTCGGGCACCGCGGGGTGCTGCGGGGCGACCGGCTCGATCCGCTGGTACGGCGTGCCCGGCGCCGGCCGGCGGTCGGTCTCGCCCTTGTTGGGCCAGAACGCCATCGCCCGCTCCGCCTGGGCGGTGATCGTCAGCGAGGGGTTCACGCCGAGGTTGGCGCTGATCGCCGACCCGTCGACCACGTGCAGACCCGGGTAGTTGTGCACCCGCTGGAACGGGTCGATCACGCCGTGCTCGTCGTCGGTGCCGATCGCGCAGCCGCCGATGAAGTGGGCGGTCAGCGGCCGGTTGAACGGCTCGCCGATGGACCCTCCGGGACGGCCGCCGATGATCGACGCCATCCGGCGTACCGCGTCGTTGCCGACGGGGATCCAGGTCGGGTTCGGCTTGCCGTGCCCCTGCTCCGAGGACAGGTAACGCTTGCCGGTGAACGGAAGCTTCTTGGTGTACGTCGTGATCGAGTTGTCCACGCTCTGCATCACCAGCGCGATGACCGTGCGCTCCGACCAGTGCTTCATGTCGTAGAGGTCGAGCACGTTGAGCTTCTCGCGCCACATCTCCTTGAGCCAGGTGCGCCAGCGCGGCATCGGCCCGTCACCGTCGGTGAGCACGGTCTGCAGCAGCGACATCACGTTGCTGCCCTTGCCGTAGCGCACCGGCTCGATGTGGGTGTTCTCGTCGGGGTGGAAGCTCGACGTGATCGCGACGCCCTGGCTGTAGTCGACCTTGGTGTCGGGGGCGATGGCGCCGAGGATCGACTCGGAGTTGGTCCGGGACAGGAAGCCGAGCCGCTGGGACAGCTTGGGCAGCTTGCCCTCGTCGCGCATCCGGTGCAGCAGCCGCTGGGTGCCGAGCGCGGAGGCCGAGAACACGACCTGCTCGGCGGTGAGCGTGCGGGTGAGGGCCTTGCGGCGGGCCTTCGCCTTGGTGAACCGGACGGTCACGTCGTACCCGCCGCCCGCCCGCGGGGTCACGGAGGTCGCCGTGGTCAGGGGAAGGACGACGGCGCCGTTCTGCTCGGCGAGGTAGAGGTAGTTCTTGACCAGGGTGTTCTTGGCGTTGTGCCGGCAGCCGGTCATGCACTCCCCGCAGCCGAGGCAGGCGTTGCGGTCCGGGCCGGCGCCGCCGAAGTAGGGGTCCGCGGCCTTCTCCCCCGGGCTCGCGTCCGGGCCGCCGAAGAAGACGCCGACCGGGGTCGGGTGGAAGGTGTCGCCGACACCCATGTCGTTGGCGACCTTCTCCATCACGTCGTCCGAGGGCGTGCGGAGCGGGTTCTCGACGACGCCGAGCATCCGCTTGGCCTGGTCGTAGTAGGGCGCCAGCTCGCTGCGCCAGTCGGTGATGTCCTTCCACTGCGGGTCGTTGTAGAACGCCGGCAGCGGTTCGTACAGCGTGTTCGCGTAGACCAGCGACCCGCCGCCGACACCGGCGCCGGAGAGGATCAGGCAGTCCTTGAGCGCGTCGATCCGCTGGATGCCGTAGCAGCCGACCTCGGGGCGGAACAGGTAGCGCTGGACGTCGAACGACGTGTCGGCGAAGTCCTGGTCGGTGAACCGGGCGCCGGCCTCGAGCACGCCGACCTTGTAGCCCTTCTCGGTCAGCCGCAGCGCCGAGACGGACCCGCCGAAGCCGGACCCGATGACGAGGACGTCGAAGTCGAAGTCGCTGGTTGCCATGGTCACTTCCTCCGGAGCTTGTTCATCAGCCGCAGGTTCGCGGTCATGAGTTTTCCGTACGACTCGTCGCTCATCCCGAACATCGGGGCGAAGCGGATGAACCGCTGGGTGCCGACCGACTGCGACTCGGTGTAGCGGTGGATCCCCTCCGCGCCCTGGCGGCGGCCGAGCCCGGACTCGCGCATGCCGCCCATCGGCGAGTCGATGCTGGCGAACGTGGCCCCGAAGGCCTCGTTGACGTTGACCGTGCCGCACTTGATCCGCGCGGCGAGGGCGCGGCCGCGCTTGACGTCCTTGGTGTAGATGGAGGCGTTGAGGCCGTAGTCGCCGGCGTTGGCCCGCGCGACCGCATCGGCCTCGTCGCTGAACCGGTAGACCGAGATCACCGGACCGAACGTCTCGTCGCCGAAGCAGGTCATCCCCGGCGTGACGCCTTCGAGGATGGTCGGCTCGTAGTAGAAGGGACCCAGGTCCGGCCGCGCCTTGCCGCCGGTGAGCACGCGGGCGCCCTTGGCCCGGGCGTCCTCGACGTGGGCGGTGACGGTGTCGAGCTGGTCCTGCGAGATCAGCGACCCCATGTCGCTGCCCCACTCGAGGCCGGTCGCGAGGTGCATCGCCTGGGTGCGCTCGACGAACCGCTGCATGAACCTGTCGTAGACCTGGTCGGCGACGAACATCCGCTCCATCGAGACGCAGAGCTGGCCGGCGTTGGAGAAGCTCGCCCGGATCGCACCCTCGGCCGCCTTGTCGAGGTCGGCGTCGCGGAGCACCAGGATCGGGTTCTTGCCGCCGAGCTCGAGCGAGCAGCCGATCAGCCGCTCGGCGCACTGCTTGGCGATGTGCTTGCCGGTCGCGGTGGAGCCGGTGAAGCAGATGTAGTCGGCGCGCTTGATGATCTCGGTGCCGATCACGCGGCCCGGCCCGGCGACGACCTGCCACAGGTCCGCCGGGAAGCCGGCCTCCTCGAGCAGCTGCTTGCCCAGCAGGGCGGAGAGCATCGTCTGCGCGTCGGGCTTCGCCACCACGGCGTTGCCCGCCATCAGCGCCGGCAGCCCGTCGCACAGCGCCATCGTGAACGGGTAGTTCCACGGCGAGATGATGCCGACCACGCCCTTGGGGTGGCGGTGCTGCTCGACGTGGGTGAGCACCGGCACGACGCCGGTCCGCCGGAGGGTGCCCAGGTGCTCGGCGCCGGTGCGGGCGTAGTAGCGGGCGGTCAGGGCGACGTGCAGCGGCTCGTCGAAGGCGTGCTTGCGCGCCTTGCCGGACTCCCAGCAGATCAGGTCGATGATCTCGGCCTGGCGGTCGATGATCAGGTCGTGCAGCCGCAGCATGACGGCGGCCCGCTCCTCGATCGAGGTCTGCGCCCAGGTGTGCTGCGCGCGGCGGGCTCGCGCGAACGCCTCCTCGACGTCGGCCTCCGTGGACTGGGGGATGACGCCCAGCGGCTGGCCGTTGAACGGGCACACGGCCGTGACGCCGTCGCCGCTGGTGGCGAGCACGTGGTCGGTGAGGGCCCGCACGTACGACGGCTCGAGCGCGTAGGACGCGGTGAGGTCGAGGCCGGGGTCCTTGACCTCGTCGGTGCCGAGGCCGGAGGGGTCGACGGGGTCGGGGTGCGCATTCATATACCGAGAGTATGTGACAGGCGTCTCAGCGACTACCCCTCGGTAACCGAGTTTCGGCCGCTGGACCACCCGGCGCGCCCGGGAGTAACGCAGATCACGCTCTCGTAACGTGCAAAAACCCCGGGTGGTCCATACCGGCGCGCTACCGTGTAAGGGTCAGTTCATATTAATGGCCCACACACTGGGCCGCGACCCACAAGGAAGATGCCGTCATGTTCACCGGGCAGGCCCCCTCGCTCATGCTCGACCTCGCCAACTCGCAGATCCGCGACCGCCAGCGCCACGCGCGCGAGCGGGCCGATCGCGACACGGTACGTCGTTCCCGTCTTCGCGCCGCCCTGGCGACGCGGGCCCGGTGACCCCGGCGGCGGCCCTCGCGGCCGCCGCACACAGACGCCCGACGGGCGTCGGGAGCACTACGCTCCCGGCGCCCGTCGTTCGTTGTCCGGCCGCTCCGGCTCAGCCGGTCGTCAGCGAGGTGTCGTCGACCAGGAAGCTCGTCGCCAGCGACGAGTCCTCCACGCCGAGGAACTTCACGGTGACGGTCTTGCCGGTGTAGGCCGACAGGTTGAGCGAGCGCAGGACGTAGCCGCTGCCCTTGTTGAGGTTGGAGTACGTCGCCAGCGTGGTCGTCGTACCGCCGCTGATGACCTGCACCTTCATCGTGTCGTAGGCCGTGCTGGTCGTCGTCTCGTCGGAGGCGACGTACAGGTAGAAGCTCAGCGTCGCCGACGCGGCCGTCGGGATGGTGACCGACTGCTGCACGTAGTCGGTGTGCGACGAGCCGTAGCCGTCCATCCAGGCGTAGTAGGAGCCGCCGTGCGGGTTGCTGCCGGTGCCGATGACGCCCGAGGTCGACGTCCACGAGGTCGCGCCCGACTCGAAGCCCGGGTTGAGCAGCAGGTTGCCGCCGGTCGGCGGCGGGGTGGTGCCGCCACAGGTCTCGGAGGTGCTCGCGCTGACGCCCTTCCACGCGGCGAGGGCGGTGGTGCACTGCGTCGACGAGGTGCCGTAGAGGTCCTTCGCCGCCTTGACCATGTAGCCGGCCGCCTGCGGGTAGGTGGTCGAGGAGGTCATGTAGACGCTCAGCGCGCGGTACCAGATCTTGGCGGCCGCGTCGCGGCCCATCCCGGTCACCGTGGTGCCGTTGCAGGTGGTGCTCGAGTGCGACAGGCCGCCGATGGTCTTGCTGCCGGTGCCCTCGGCCATCAGGTAGAAGGCGTGGTTGCCGACGCCCGAGGAGTAGTGCGGGTCGAGACCGGCGACGGAGGAGCTCCAGCAGTTCCTCGACGAGCCGTCGGCCGACGGGTTGTCCATCCGGCGCAGGTAGCCGCCGGCGGTCTTGTAGATCTTCTCGCCGATGTAGTAGTCGCCCGGGTCGTTGGCGTTGGCGGCCTTGAACTCCACCATCGTGCCCATCACGTCGGACGTGGACTCGTTGAGGCCGCCGGCGTCGCCGGAGTAGGCCAGGCCCGCCGTCGACGAGGTCAGGCCGTGCGACATCTCGTGGCCGGCCACGTCGAGCGAGGTGAGGGCGTTGAGGGTCGAGCCGCCGTCGCCGTACGTCATGCAGAAGCAGGAGTCGTCCCAGAAGGCGTTCTCGTAGCTGCTGCCGTAGTGGACGCGCGAGTAGGCCGCGACGCCGTCGCCGCGGATGCCGCTGCGGGCGAAGAGGTCCTTGTAGAGGTCCCAGGTGAGCCCGGCGCCGTAGGCGGCGTCGACACCGGCGGTCTGCCGGCTCGACGAGGTGCCGTTGCCCCAGGCGTTGTCGGCGTCGGTGAACAGGGTGCCCCGCGCCGTGCTCGTGGAGTTGTTGGCGTCGTAGGTCAGGTGGCCGCCGCGGGTGCCGTCGTTGAGCTGGTAGGTCGACCCGCTCAGCGTGGTCTGGACGGTGACCGTGCCGCTGTACTGCGAGTAGCCGGTGCCGCTCGGCGTGCTTGACCTGGGCCTCGCGGCCGAGCAGCTTGCCGGTCCGTGCGTCGGTGTAGACGAGGTCCTCGACGGGGCTGCCGTCCTCGCTGGTGCCGGTGACCGTGGTCTCCCAGGCCAGCACCGGGGCGTGCCGCAGGGCGTAGACCACCTTGCGGGGCTCGGCGCTGCCGCTCTCGAGGTCCGTGCGCTGCGCCGAGGAGTGCGCGGCCTCCTTGGCCGACACCGTCGCCTGGGTCGAGGCCACCGCGATGCGGCGCTCGGTGGCCCACTCGACCTGGCTGAGCGCGCGGTCGGCCCCCTCGTGCACGACGAGGTCGCCGCCGATGACCGGGAGGCCGGCGTAGGTGCGGTCGTAGCGCACGTGCTGGGCGCCGTCGCTGTCCTGGACCACGTCCTTGACGACCAGGTCCTCCTTGTCGCCGAGCCGCAGCGCGCGCTCGGTGTCGGCGCGGTCGGCGCGTGCCTGCGCCATCGCGTCCTGCCGGTCCTTCGGGCTGAAGGTCGGGTCGGGACGGTGCAGGCCGGCGGCGGAGACGCCCTGGTCTGCTGCGCCGGCGGGGGCGCTCACGGCAAGGGGGGCGAGTGCGAGGGCGGCGATGCCCACTGCACAGGTCCCGAGAGTTGCTCGCTTCACGGACGTGCCTTTCTCTGATCCCGGCACCGGGGTCACCGGTGCCCAGAAGGAAAGGTCCGGGCGATGTGCCCGGGCCGAGGCGAGCCTCCACCCGCGGCGAGTCCGCGCACCAGCCGTCAGTTTGCGCAGTTGCACAACTCCGCAAAACCGTTGAGTGCGGGGTTAGTTCCGCTCGAGTGCGGGGTTGTTCGCATCCGGGCGTGAAGAACCCCGCACTGAACCGCGAACAAGCCCGCACTCAACGAGGGGGGGTGGGGTCAGACGATGTCGGGGGCGGAGACGCGGGCCTCGTCGGCCTCGTGGTCGGTGAGCTCGCGCTGGCTCTGCCGCTCGGCCTCGACCCGGCGCAGGTAGTGGTCCACCTCGTCGTCGAGCCGGGCCTCGTCCCAGCCGAGCGCGCCGGCCATCAGCTCGGCGGCCGGGCGGGCCGCCTTGATGCCGCGGTCGAAGGTCTCGATGGAGATCCGGGTCCGCCGGGTCAGCACGTCGTCGAGGTGCCGGGCGCCCTCGTGGGTGGCGGCGTAGACGACCTCGGCCCGCAGGTAGTCGTCGGCGCCGTCGAGCGGCTCGGCCAGGTCGGGCTGCTCCGCGATGAGGTCCAGCACCTCGTCGACGAGCCCGCCGTACCTCCCGAGCAGGTGGTCGATCCGCGCCCGGTGCAGGCCCGACGCGCGCGCGAGCGACGCCCGCTGGTTGGTGCGGGTCTCGAAGCCGTCGGCGCCGGCCAGCCGGACCCGGTCGGTGATCGAGTCCGGTACGCCGTCCGGGCCGAGCAAGTGCCGGGCCGCGTCGACGGCGTCCTTGCCCATCACGCGGTACGTCGTCAGCTTGCCGCCCGCGATGATCACCAGCCCGGGCACCGGGGTCACCACGGTGTGCTCACGGGAGATCCGGCTCGTCGGCTCGGACTCCCCGGTCAGCAACGGGCGCAGGCCGGCGTAGACGCCTTCGACGTCCTCGTGGCGGAGCGGCTCGCGCAGGATCCGGTTCACGTTGTCGAGCAGGTAGTCGATGTCGGTCCGCGAGGCCGCCGGGTGGGCCTTGTCGAGGTCCCACTTCGTGTCGGTCGTGCCGATGATCCAGTGCCGGCCCCAGGGGATCACGAACAGCACCGACACCGCGGTGCGCAGGATGATCCCGCTGTCGGAGCGGATCCGGTCGCGGGGCACGACGAGGTGGATCCCCTTGCTGGCCTGGACGTTGAGCGCTCCCCGCCCGCCGACGAGCTCCTGGATCTCGTCGGTCCACACCCCGGCCGCGTTGACCACGACCTTGGCCCGGACGTCGAGCTCGCGGCCGGTCTCGAGGTCACGGGCGCGCGCCCCGGTGACCCGCTCCCCCTCGCGGAGGAAGCCGACCACCTTCACGCGGGACGCGCAGTGCGCGCCGTGGGAGACCGCCGTGCGCGCGATGGTCGTGACCAGCCGGGCGTCGTCGACCTGGGCGTCGTAGTACTGCACCGCGCCGGTCATCGCGTCCGGCCGGATGTCCGGGGCGATCCGGGCGACCTGCCGCTTCAGCAGGTGCCGGTGCCGGGGCAGGCCGACGTCGTACTTCCCGGCCATCGCCATCGCGTCGTACATCACCAGCCCGGCGCCGACGTAGGGCCGCTCCCAGTGGTGGGTCAGCGGGTAGAGGAACGACACCGGCCGGACCAGGTGCGGCGCCAGCCGGGTCAGCAGCAGGCCGCGCTCCTGCAGGGCCTCGCGGACCAGGCCGAAGTCCATCATCTCCAGGTAGCGCAGGCCGCCGTGGATCAGCTTGCTGCTGCGCGACGAGGTGCCGGAGGCGTAGTCCCGCTGCTCGAGCAGGCCGGTGCTGAGGCCGCGGGTGACCGCGTCGAGCGCCGTGCCGACCCCCACCACCCCGCCGCCGACGACCAGGACGTCGAGCTCGGTCGAGGCCATCGCCTCGAGGGCGGCCTCGCGTGCCTGCGGGCTGAGTGCGGCGGCCGTCATGCGTCGAGTATGACCCGCTGCCGCACGCCGAGGCTGTCGAGCCGGTCCCGGGCGACCGGGTTCAGCTCCTGCACCCGCACCACCTCGGCGGGGTCGAGGTCGGCCACCACGACGGCCGGGTCGTCGGCGCCGGCCTTGGCGAGCGGCCGGCCCTCGGGGTCGTAGACCGCGCTGCCGCCGCTGAACTCCCAGCTCCCGCACGAGCCGGTCAGGCCGGCCAGGACGGTGTAGATGCCGTTGTCGAGGGCGCGCGCGGCGTAGTAGAGGTCGCGCCGGTGCTCGGCGCCGGCGAAGTAGGCGGCCGGGCAGAGGTACGCCGTCGCTCCCCCGGCGGCCGCGGCGGCGGCGTGCTCGGGGAAGCAGCCGTCGTAGCAGATGCCGAGGCCGAGGTCCCAGCCGTCGACGACGAGGGTGGCCCCGTGGTCGCCGGCGGTGAAGAAGTCACCTTCGCTGCCGGACAGGTGCTGCTTGTCGTAGGGCGCGGTCACCGTGCCGTCCGGCGCCGCGACCACGACGGACAGCGTGTGCCGGTCGAGACCCCGTCGTACGGCGCCGCTCGCCACCACGACGACCGACCGCTCGCGCGCGACCTCGCCCAACGGCACCAGCGCCGGGTCGTCGAGGTCGAGGCTGTGCTCGGGCTTCCAGACGGCCTCGTCGTAGCCGGTGAGGAACAGCTCGGGGAGCACGACGACCCGCGCGCCCCGGTCCGCGGCCTCCCGCACCAGCGCCACCGCCGTCGCCACGTTGGCCGCGACGTCCCCGGGGACGGAGGCCGCCTGGGCGGCAGCCACCCGGAGGCGGCCGGCCGTCACTGGACGACGACCTCGACCCGCTGGAACTCCTTGAGCTCGGTGTAGCCGGTGGTGGCCATCGCCCGCCGCAGCGCGCCGACGAAGTTCATCGTGCCGTCGGCGACCCGGGAGGGACCGAACAGGATCTCCTCGAGCGTGCCGACCGTGCCGATCTCGATCCGCTCGCCGCGGGGCAGGTGGGCGTGCCACGCCTCGGAGCCCCAGTGGTAGCCGCGGCCCGGCGCGTCGGAGGCGCGGGCCAGCGGCGAGCCGATCATCACCGCGTCGGCGCCGCAGGCGACCGCCTTGGCGACGTCGCCGGAGCGGCCGATCGAGCCGTCGGCGATCACGTGCACGTAGCGGCCGCCGGACTCGTCGAGGTAGTCGCGCCGTGCGGCGGCGACGTCGGCGACCGCGCTGGCCATCGGGACCTCGATGCCGAGGACGGTGCGGGTGGTGTGCGCGGCACCGCCGCCGAAGCCGACGAGGACGCCGGCCGCGCCGGTGCGCATCAGGTGCAGCGCGGCCTGGTAGGTCGCGCAGCCGCCGACGATCACGGGCACGTCGAGCTCGTAGATGAACTCCTTGAGGTTCAGCGGCTCGGCCTGGCCGGACACGTGCTCGGCGGACACCGTGGTGCCGCGGATCACGAACATGTCCACGCCGGCGTCGACGACCGTCTTCGCGAACTCCTTGGTGCGCTGCGGCGACAGCGAGCCGGCGACGGTGACCCCCGCCTCGCGCATCTCGTGCAGCCGCGCGGTGATCAGCTCGGGCTTGATCGGCTCGGCGTAGATCTCCTGCAGCCGCTGCGTCGCCTCGGTGCCGTGCAGGCCGGCGACCTCGGCGAGCAGCTCGCTCGGGTCGTCGTACCGCGTCCACAGCCCCTCGAGGTCGAGCACGCCCAGCCCGCCGTGCTTGCCGAACGCGGCCGCGGACTGCGGCGACATCACCGAGTCCATCGGGGCGGCCATGATCGGCAGCTCGAAGCGGTAGGCGTCGATCTGCCAGGCGACCGAGACCTCCTCGGGGTCGCGGGTGCGTCGCGAGGGGACGATGGCGACGTCGTCGAAGGAGTAGGCGCGGCGTCCGCGCTTCGCGCGACCGATCTCGATCTCTTGCATGGGGGTCAGTCTAGGGACTCCACCGGGAGGTCCACCCCGGTGACCCATCGGTCCGCACGGGCGGCGGAGGCCGCCACCAGCACCGCGTTGCGCTCGTCGCTGCCCCACGTGCGCTCCCGCGCCTCCTCGGGGGTCCGGCCGTAGCGCTCGTGCCGCGCCTGGAGCCGGGCCCGCCTCAGCTCGTCCGGCACGTCGACGTACCAGCACTCGTCGAGCAGGTCGCGGACCCGGTTCCACGGCTCCTCGTCGAGCAGCAGGTAGTTGCCCTCGGTGACGACCAGCGGGGCGTCGGCGGTGACCGGTACGGCGCCGGCGACCGCGTCCTCGATCTCCCGGTGGAACCGGGGCGCCCACACCGTCTCGCCCGCCCACTGGTGGAGACCGTGGATGCGTCGCAGCAGGGCGACGTAGCCGGCCGCGTCGAAGGTCTCCGGCGCCCCCTTGCGGTCCACCCGGCCCATCGCCGTCAGCGTCTCGTGCGCGAGGTGGAAGCCGTCCATCCCGACGAGCACGGCGCCCGGCACCTCCGCGACGACCAGGCCGGCCAGCGTGGACTTGCCCGCTCCGGGTGCGCCGGTGATGCCGAGCAGCGACAGCCCGGGCGCGCGGCCAGCGCGCGGGCCCGGTCGAGGGCCTCGTCCACGCTCAGCGGCGCCCGCACGGCTAGCGGCCGGTGTAGTTCGGCGCCTCGACGGTCATCTGGATGTCGTGCGGGTGGCTCTCCTTGAGGCCCGCCGAGGTGATCCGGACGAAGCGGCCGCGGTCCTGGAGCTCCTTGATGTTGCGCGCGCCGACGTAGAACATCGACTGCGCGAGGCCGCCGACGAGCTGGTGGGCCACCGCGGACAGCGGGCCGCGGTAGGCGACCTGGCCCTCGATGCCCTCGGGGACGATCTTGTCGTCGCTGACCACGTCGGCCTGGAAGTAGCGGTCCTTGGAGTAGGACTTCTTGCCGCGCGAGGACATCGCGGCGAGCGAGCCCATGCCGCGGTAGGACTTGTACTGCTTGCCGTTGTAGAACACGAGGTCGCCGGGGCTCTCCTCGCAGCCGGCCAGCAGCGACCCGACCATGACGGTGTCGGCGCCGGCGACCAGGGCCTTGGCGATGTCGCCGGAGTACTGCAGCCCGCCGTCGCCGATCACGGGGACGCCGGCCGCCTTGCAGGCCAGGGAGGCCTCGTAGATCGCGGTGACCTGGGGTACGCCGACCCCGGCCACCACGCGCGTCGTGCAGATCGACCCCGGGCCCACGCCGACCTTCACGGCGTCCGCGCCCGCGTCGACCAGCGCCTGGGCGCCCTCCCGGGTCGCGACGTTGCCGGCGATGACCTGGACGTGCCCGGTCGCGGGGTCCTTCTTCACGCGGCGCACCATGTCGAGCAGCAGCCCGGCGTGACCGTGCGCGGTGTCGACCACGAGCACGTCGACGCCGGCGTCGACCAGCGTGGTGGCCCGCTCCCAGGCGTCGCCGAAGTAGCCGATGGCCGCGCCGACGAGCAGCCGGCCGTGGGCGTCGTTGGAGGCGTTGGGGAACTGCTCGGACTTCACGAAGTCCTTGACCGTGATGAGCCCGGCCAGCCGGCCCTGCTCGTCGATGAGCGGCAGCCGCTCGCGCTTGTGCTTGCGCAGGATCGCGGTGGCGTCGTCCCGGCTGATGCCCAGCGGCGCGGTGATCAGCGGCATCGGGGTCATCACGTCGCGGACCAGCCGGGTCGCCCACTCCGCCACCGGGACGAACCGCAGGTCGCGGTTGGTGATGATGCCGAGCAGCCTCTGGTCGTCGTCGATCACGGGCAGGCCGGAGACGCGGTACTCGCCGCACTTCTCGTCGAGCTGCTCCAGCGTCGCGTCGGGGCCGATCGTGACCGGGTTGGAGATCATCCCGGTCTGGGTCCGCTTGACCAGGTCGACCTGGTAGGCCTGGTCCTCGATCGAGAGGTTGCGGTGCAGCACGCCGATGCCGCCCTCGCGGGCCATCGCGATCGCCATCCGCGACTCGGTGACGGTGTCCATCGCGCTGGAGACGAGCGGGATCCGCAGGTCGATCTCGCGGGTCAGCCGCGCGGTCGTGTCGACCTCGCTGGGGATCACGTCCGTCTCCCCCGGCAGCAGCAGGACGTCGTCGTACGTCAGGCCGAGCATGGCGAACTTGGCGGGGAGACCGGCTGCAGACAGATCCATGGAGGCCTTCCGGGACGGGGTCGGCGGCGGACCCTCATCCTACCGGGCGTCCTGGACGCCTCAGACGGGCGCGGGCGTGGGGCTGCACACCCCTGCCGGTGCCACGGCCGTGAGCGGCGCGAGCCCGCGGGTGGAGACGGTCACGAGCAGCTCGTCCCCGGACAGCTTCACCCGGGCCCGCAGCCCCGACCCGAACACCATCGCGACGGCAGCGGGCGAGTCGGCGGGCCCGCGGAGCACCACGTCCTCGGCGCCCTGGGCCGCCCCGAGCCGGGCCGCGGCGCCGAGCAGCCGGGTGCCGATCCCCTGGCGCTGCCGGCCGTCCTCGACGAGCAGCGACACCTCGGCGCGACCGTCGGCGACCTCCCCGAGGGCGGCGATGCCCACCACCCGGTCACCGGCGGTCGCCACCAGGGCACCGGCGCCGCCGACGAGCAGCCGCCGGGCCAGCCTCGGGTCGAGCCGCGACATCGGCGCGGCGTAGTGCCGGAACACGGTCTCCGCCGAGCAGCGGGTGTGCATCTCCATCAGGGCGGCCGTGTCGGCGAACGTGCCCAGCCGGACCACGACCGGGCCGGCCCCGACGACCGGGGCCTGCGGCTCGACGGCCGGTCCCGGCTCCAGCAGGCCGCGGTCCCGCATCTCGGCGACGGCCTCGACGAACGAGGTCGCCCGTGCGTGCTCGGTGGCGGTGAAGGGCGTCGTACGGCGCAGCTCCACCCGCTCCGCGCCGGAGCCGACGGCCAGGGAGTCCTGCACCGCGGTCAGCCGGGCCTGCGGGGTGGCGGCATCGGCCGGGGCGGCGTCGAGCAGCCGCGCCAGCACCATCGGCAGCCGGTCGGCGCCGTGCAGGACCTGCCGCACGGCGGTGAGGTAGCGGGTCGGCCCGTCGACGAGGGCCTGCTCGGTGCACGCGCCGACGCTGACCCGGGTCCCTCCCGCCGCCTCCACGAGGGCGGCCACGTCGGGAAGGGTCCAGCCGTCGGGCGCGCTGAGCACCAGCTCGTCGGTGACGCCGTCGACGCCGGGGAAGATCTGCAGCGCGAGGATGTTGACCTCGCGCTCGCCGCAGTGCTGGGCCAGGGACGCGAGCGCTCCGGGTCGGTCGGCCAGGGTGGCGCGCACTCTCCACAGCATCGCGGGCTCCGCATCGGGTGAGGGGTCGGTGGACCCCCAGCCTCGCGCACCGAGGTTCCGCCGGTGCTGCGCCGGTGTTGCGTTCGTGTGACAGGCCCTCAGCCGCGACGCAGCGGGTGGTCCTCGATGTAGCGCAGCGACTTCACCATGTGCACGACGGCGCCGGCCTGCGGCTCGTTGCGGAACGCCACGTTGTCGACCAGGGCCCGCATCAGCGCCACGCCCCGGCCCATCTCGGCGTCGTCGTCGGCCTGGAGCGGGACCTTCTCGACGTCGAAGCCGCCGCCCTGGTCGACCACCGTGATGGCGCAGCGGTCGGCGGACAGCTCGATCTTCACGTCGTAGGTGTCGGTCGCGCCGGCATGGTCGATCACGTTGGCGCAGGCCTCGGTGATGGCGAGCTGTACGTCGTCCACGTCCTCGTCGAGCACCCCGAAGGCACGCAGCGCCTGGGCCGCGAGCCGGCGTACGACCGGGACGCTGACGCTCTCGCGCGGAAGCGCCACCGACAGGTCCAGGTGCGGCACGGTGTCGACGGTCCGGGCGGCCCGGGGCGGCCAGTAGTAGGCCTGCCCCTCCTCGTCCGGCTCGGCGGTCTCCGGCTCCCGGAGCAGGACCTGGAGGTGGCACTCGGGGTCGCCGGCCACGATCGCCTCGTCGAGCAGCACCGTGGCCGTCCCACGGACCTTCGCCGCGAGCTGGCCGGCCAGGCCGGACGTGACGTGGCACAGCGACGCGGCGGGCCCGTCGACCGCACCGAAGGGGCACCGGGTGACCGCGAGCTCGACCCGGTCCTCACCGGCCTCGACGACGTAGGCCTCGCTGCCGAGCGCGTGGTGGATGCGGACGAAGGCGTCCGCGGCGGACTGCGCGTCGGTGAGCTCGCCGGGGGCGGTGCCGGCGTTGGCGATCAGGGAGCCGGCGATCGCGGCGGCCTGCGGGGCCGACGACGTCGGGTGCGCCTCCAGGGCGGTGACCAGCGCGAGCGCGACGGTGGCCGGGCCGTGCTTCTCGGGATCGAGCACGTCCTCGACCAGGGGCGGCGGCCCGGCGGCGAACGTCTCCTGGCTGCGCCGGTCCAGCGAGATCTCGGCCCGGGCCACGTGGTGGCGCGGCCAGGAGCGCACCCGGGCGCGGTGCCGGGCGGACACGGGCTGCCCGGTCGGCACGTCCGCGTCGGCCTGCTCCAGCACGGCGACGTCGAGCACGGGCCGGGGCGCTGTCCAGTCGAGCTGGAGGTGGAGCGGCCTGCCGTCCGCGGATCGTACGGCGTCGTCGAGGTGCCCTGGCAGCGCGGCCAGCGCCGGCTGCACCGAGCCCGGGTCCACGGCGTGGCGCTGGAGGTGCTCCTCGAGAAGCGCAAGCGCCTGCGCCGACCCGGTGCGGGTGTCGCCGGTGTCGATGAGCCAGTCCACGAAGAGAACCCCCAGAAGTTCGAGACGGGAATGTCCCGTCCGTCAACAGTTCCCGGACCGGCGGTCGACCAAACCGGGCGCGCTGTGAGGCCTCCCACCTACGACGAACGCCGCCCGGAGGACCGGGCGGCGTTCGTTGCGGAAGGGGACGGGTCAGTGGCCGTGGCCGTGACCGTGGCCGTGCCCGCCGGCACCGGCGGACTCGTCGTCCTCCTCGGGCTTCTCCACGATCAGCGTCTCGGTCGTCAGCAGCATGCCGGCGATCGACGAGGCGTTGACCAGCGCGGACCGGGTCACCTTGACCGGGTCGAGCACGCCCTGGGCGACCAGGTCGCCGTACTCGTCGGTGGCGGCGTTGTAGCCCTCACCGACCTTGCCCTCGCGGACCTTGGTGACGACGACGTAGCCGTTGACGCCGCCGTTCTCGGCGATCCAGCGCAGCGGCTCGTCGGCCGCCTTGCGGACGATGCTGACGCCGGTCGCCTCGTCGCCGGTGAGGCCGAGGCCACCCTCGAGGACCGAGACCGCGTGGACGAGGGCCGAACCGCCGCCGGCGATGATGCCCTCCTCGATCGCGGCGCGCGTCGCGGAGACGGCGTCCTCGATGCGGTGCTTCTTCTCCTTGAGCTCGACCTCGGTGGCCGCGCCGACCTTGACGACGCAGACGCCGCCGGCCAGCTTGGCGAGGCGCTCCTGGAGCTTCTCGCGGTCCCAGTCGGAGTCGGTGTTGTCGATCTCCGCCTTGATCTGGTTCACCCGGCCGGCGACGGCGTCGGCGTCGCCGCCACCCTCGACGATCGTGGTGTTGTCCTTGGTGATCGTGACGCGGCGGGCGGTGCCCAGCACGTCGAGGCCCACCTGGTCGAGCTTGAGCCCGACCTCGGGGCTGATCACGGTGCCGCCGGTCAGGATCGCGATGTCCTGGAGCATGGCCTTGCGACGGTCGCCGAAGGCCGGGGCCTTCACCGCGGCGGCGTTGAAGGTGCCGCGGATCTTGTTGACGACCAGCGTCGACAGGGCCTCGCCCTCGACGTCCTCGGCGAGGATGAACAGCGGCTTGCCCGCCGCGATGACCTTCTCCAGCAGGGGAAGCAGGTCGGCGATCGCCGAGATCTTGCCCTGGTGCAGCAGGATGAAGGCGTCGTCGAGGACGGCCTCCATGCGCTCGGCGTCGGTGACGAAGTAGGGCGAGATGTAGCCCTTGTCGAACTGCATGCCCTCGGTGAAGTCGAGCTCGGTGCCCATGGTGTTGGACTCCTCGACGGTGATGACACCGTCCTTGCCGACCTTGTCGAACGCCTCGGCGAGCAGCTCGCCGATGTGGGAGTCGCGCGAGGAGACGGTGGCGACCGCGGCCATGTCGGCCTTGTCGTCCACGTCGCGGGCGGCGTCACGCAGCGCGTCGCCGACGGCCTCGACGGCCTTGTCCATGCCGCGCTTGAGGCTCATCGGGTTCGCCCCGGCCGCCACGGCGCGCAGGCCCTCGTGGACCATCGCCTGGGCCAGCACCGTCGCGGTGGTGGTTCCGTCACCGGCGATGTCGTTGGTCTTGGTGGCGACCTCCTTGGTGAGCTGCGCACCGAGGTTCTCGAACGGGTCGTCGAGCTCGATCTCGCGAGCGACGGTGACGCCGTCGTTGGTGATGGTGGGGGCGCCCCACTTCTTGTCGAGGACGACGTAGCGGCCCTTGGGGCCCAGCGTCACCTTGACGGCGTTGGCGAGGGCGTCCACGCCGCGCTCGAGGGAGCGGCGTGCGTGCTCGTCGAACTCCAGGATCTTCGGCATCTGAGTCGATGCTCCTTCGTGTCGGGTCGGGGTGGTGGTCGAGAGGCTCGACCACCGTGGAACCGACTCAGCCCCGGTAGCCCGAACCAGTCAGGCCAGCCGGGGCTGAGTCGTGAAGCGTGTGTTGCGTCGTGCGGGGCTTGGTCAGCCGATGACCGCGAGCACGTCGCGCGCCGAGAGGATGAGGTACTCCGCTCCGGAGTACTTCACCTCGGTGCCGCCGTACTTGCTGTAGATGACCTTGTCGCCGACGTTGACGTCGAGGGGGACGCGGTTGCCGTTGTCGTCGATGCGGCCCGGACCGATCGCCAGGACCTCGCCCTCCTGGGGCTTCTCCTTGGCGGTGTCCGGGATGACCAGGCCGGAGGCCGTGGTCTGCTCCGCGTCGAGCGGCTTGACGACGATGCGGTCCTCGAGAGGCTTGATGTTGACCGACACTTGAGTCGACCTCCACTTTCCCGTGTGATCTGCGAGAGACGGATGGTGCCTGGTGCCACCTGCGGTGGCACTGACGTTTGTGCTTGCGGCCGGCACACGCCGTCGCGGGGGTCGCGTGCTGCGCAAGCGCTAGCACCCTCGGGTGGAGAGTGCTAACGCGAATCTATTGCGGGATTAGCACTCGGTCAAGTCGAGTGCCAGACTTCGGGCATGGACCTCGAGGCGTTCCGGTGGCTGCTCTCCCCCGCCGGCCAGTCGCTGCTGGCGCGCGCGCACGAGGTGTACGCCGAGCTGGCCGGCGACCCGCTGCGCACGTCCACCGTGCTGCGCAGGGACGCCGCGGCCACCGCCGGGCCCGGGGCGACGCCCGAGCAGGTCGCCGCCGCGCTCACCCAGGTCCAGCTCCGGCACCGCGCCGAGGCCAAGTTCGGGGACCTGGCCGCCCGGATGTACTTCACCCCCGACGGCCTCGAGCAGGCCACCCGGCTGCGGGTCGCCGACCACCGGGCCGCCCGGCTGGCGATGGCCGCACCCTCCTCGGTGGTCGACCTCGGCTGCGGCATCGGCGGCGACCTGGTGGCCTTCGCCCGCGCCGGGCTGACCGTCGCCGGCATCGACCACGACCCGCTGCGGGTCGAGGTGGCCCGGGCCAACCTCGCCGCCCTCGGGCTCGGCGGGGCCGTGCAGCAGGCCGACGCCGACGAGCTGGACCTGGCGGGGTTCGGCGTCGTGTTCGCCGACCCGGCGCGCCGCAACGCCGCCGGACGGGTGTTCGACGTCGAGGGCTGGTCGCCGCCGTGGCCGTTCGTGCAGCAGCTGCTGACCCGGCCGGCCTGCGTGAAGGTGGCGCCCGGCATCCCCCACGACCTGGTCCCCGACGGCGTCGAGGCCGAGTTCGTCAGCGACGACGGCGACGTCAAGGAGGCGGTGCTGTGGTCGTCGTACCTCGCGACCGCCCGGCGCCGGGCGACCGTGATCCGCTCCGGCGGGCTGGCGACCCTGACCGACGAGGACGACCCGGGCGACCGGTCCGAGCGCCCGGTGGGCCGCTACCTCTACGAGCCCGACGGTGCCGTGATCCGGGCCGGCCTGGTCACCGCGGTCGCGGCGGGCGTCCGTGGCGGGCTGGTCGACGAGCACATCGCCTACGTCACCGGCGACGAGGCGTTCTCGACGCCGTTCGCCCGGTCCTACGAGGTGCTCGAGGAGCTGCCGTTCAAGGAGAAGGCGCTGAAGGCTGCGCTGCGCGAGCGCGGCATCGGCCGGCTGACGATCAAGAAGCGCGGCGTCGACGTGGTCCCCGAGGAGCTGCGCAAGCGGCTGGCGCTCAGCGGCCCGGACGAGGCCACCGTGGTGATGACCCGGGTCGCCGGCAAGGGCACCGCCCTCCTCGTCCGCCCCTTCTGACCCTCCTCCTCCCCCGTTGAGTGGGGGCTTGTTCACCGTTGAGTGGGGGCTTGTTTCCGTCCGGCTGCGAAGAAGCCCACACTCGACCGCTAACAACCCCACACTCAACGGGGTGGCGGGAGGGGGAGAATGGCGGGCATGGTGTCGCTGGAGCAGGTGCTCGCGTTCGGGGTCGCGGCGTTCATCCTCATCGCGATCCCCGGCCCGTCGGTGGTCTTCGTGATCGGCCGGGCGCTGGCCTACGGACGCGGGGTGGCGCTCGCCTCGGTGGTCGGCAACTCACTGGGCCTGCTGCTGGTGATGGTCCTCGTCGCGCTGGGCCTCGGCGTGGTGGTGGCCGAGTCCATCGCCGTGTTCACCGTGCTGAAGCTCGCCGGCGCGGCGTACCTCGTCTTCCTCGGGGTGCAGGCGATCCGGCACCGGCACGGCATCCACGTCGACGCCGAGTCGCACCGCAGCCCGCTCCCGCTGCCCCGCGCGATGCGCCAGGGCTTCGTGGTGGGCGTCTCGAACCCCAAGGCGTTCATGATCTTCGCGGCCGTGCTGCCGCAGTTCGTCGACCGCGGCCAGGGCCACGTCCAGGCGCAGATGCTGCTGCTGGGCACGATGGCGTTCCTGATCGGGCTGCTCAGCGACAGCGTGTGGGCGGTGCTGGCCGCCCGGCTGCGCACCTGGTTCAACGCCTCGCCGCGCCGGGGTGAGGCGATGGGCGCCGCGGGCGGCGTGTCGATGATCGGGCTGGGTGTCGGGCTCGCCGCCACCGGCCACCCGCAGTAGCGCTCAGCAGCCGTCGCGCGGGACGTCCGCCGGCACCGGCAGGTGCCCGGGGGCACCGGCCTCGCCCTGCAGCACCGCGACCAGGGCACGCATCGCCCCCGGGGTCTGGCCGTAGGTCGCGAGGCGCGCCGTGCGGCCCCGGCTCTGCCCGAGCACGTAGGGCGTGTCCAGGGCGACGACCACGTCGCCGTTCGCCGGGCCGCCCAGGTAGCCGACGAGCCGGACCGTCGTGCCCCGGCGCGCGACCCGCAGGCCGGACGCGGCGGCGGCGGCCTTGAAGGTGCGTACGGCGTCCGCGGGGCCGGTCACGTGGACCCGGCGGCCCACCAGCCGGCCGGAGCACGGGCCCGAGACCGACGTCAGCGCGGCGGCCGACCAGCGCGCGGAGACCGCCGTGGAGCTGCCGGGGGGCCGCGTGTCGAGCCCCTGGGCGCGCTGGTGCAGCAGCAGCGCGACCTGCCGGGTCGCCGCCTGGACGAGCCGGGCCGACGACAGCCGGCCGTCGCGGACCGCCCGGACGATGCCGTCACGCGCCGCGCGCGGCGACTGCGGCATCAGCACGACGTCCTCGCCGGCGCGCAGCGCCCGGACGGCGGCCTGGCCGCTGGTGTACGCCCGGGTGACCGCCCGCATCGTCAACGAGTCGGTGACCGCGAGCCCGTCGAACCCGAGGCGCTTGCGCAGCAGGCCGGTCACCACGGCGTGCGACAGCGACGACGGGACCCCGGGGTCGACGGCCCGCACGTCGATGTGGCCGACCATCACGCTCGGCAGGCCCGGCCTCGACGCCGGCCCGGAACGGCACCAGGTCGCTGTCGTCGAGCTGTGCGACGGTCTTGTGCTGCACCGGCAGGGTGCGGTGGCTGTCCGCGGTCACCGACCCGTGGCCCGGGAAGTGCTTGAGCACCGGCACCAGGCCGGTGGAGGCGTAGCCGCGGGCCGCCGCGACCGCGTGCTCGGCCACCAGCAGCGGTCGTGACCCGGCCGACCGGGCGCCGATCGTCGGGTCGTTCTGGCCCAGCGTGACGTCGGCGTCCGGGGCGTAGTCGGTGGTGAAGCCGAGGCCGGCCAGCTCGGCGCCGCTGGCGGCCGACGCCGCGCGGGTGAGCCGCGGCCGGTCGGCGGCCCCGGCCGTCATGAACGCGGGGAACCGGGTGCCGGTGGTGACCCGCTCGACGATGCCGCCCTCCTGGTCGACGCCGATGCCGACCGGGAACCGGCGGCCCGCGTCGGCCGCGGCGCGCTGGAGGGTGCGGTTGCTGCGCCGGATCTGGTCGGTGCCGGTGACGTTCTCGCTGAAGACCACGACACCGCCGAGGTGCAGCCGGTTCACCAGCAGGGTGGGCGCGGTCGTGCCGTCGTACGACGCGACGATCACCTGGCCGGCACGCTGGCGCAGCGACAGCTCGCCGACCAGCCGGCGGGCCCGCGCGATCTCGGCCGCGGTGGGACCCCAGCCGTCCGCGATCGGGAGCGGCTCCTCGCTGGCGGTGCCGCCGTCGGCGGGGGCGAGCCCCCAGGTGCGGGGGGCGGAGTCCCGCTGCAGGACGTGGGCGGCCGCGAGGGCGGCGCGCTGCGGCTGCGGGGCGTCGCCGCCGAGGGAGCAGGAGGCCAGCGTGGACAGGGCGACCGCGGTCGCCACGAGTCCTCGTCCGGTCCTGCGCACCAGCCCCACGGTTCCAGTGTGCGCGCGGCCAGACAAATCGGTTGGCGATGGGCCTCGTCACACCCGGTCAGCGCGCCACGATGACGGCGGACCGGGGCGGTACGACGACCCGGCCGTCGTCGACCTCGACGCCGTCCTCCCAGCTCAGCAGCACCCGGCCCGACGTCGGGTGCTGCCACGGCTCGTCGCCGAGGTTGGCGAGCACCACGTGGTCGCCCCGCTCCACCACGAGCCGTCGTTGGGCGGCGTCCCAGTCGGCCGCGACCCTCGTGAGGTCGCCGGACGCCAGGTCGGGGTGCGCGCGGCGGGCCGCGATGAGGTCGCGGTACCACCGCAGCAGCCGGGAGTGCGGCTCACGGGCCGGCTCGGACCAGTCGAGGGTCGAGGCGGTGACGGTCGCCGGGTCCTGCGGGTCGGGGACGTCCTCGGCCGCCCAGCCGTGCCCGGCGAACTCGCCGCGGCGGCCCTGACGCACCGCCTCGGCCAGGTCGGGGTCCTGGTGGTCGGTGAAGTACTGCCACGGCGTGACCGCCCCCCACTCCTCGCCCATGAAGAGCATCGGGGTCCACGGCGCGGTCAGCAGGATCGCGGCCCCCGCGGCGAGCCGGCCCGGGTCGACGGTGGCCGAGAGCCGGTCGCCCGTGGCACGGTTGCCGACCTGGTCGTGGGTCTGCAGCGACGCCACGAACCGCCAGCCGGGAACCGTGGCGGTGTCGACCGGGCGGCCGTGCGCGCGGCCACGGAACGACGAGTAGGTGCCGTCGTGGAAGAACGGCGAGCGCAGCACCTTGCCCAGCGCGTCGGCGTCGGCGAAGTCGCCGTAGTAGCCCTGCGTCTCGCCGGTGAGCGCGACGTGCAGCGCGTGGTGGACGTCGTCGGCCCACTGGCCGTGCACCCCGAGGCCGCCGACCGCGTGGCCCGCGCCGCGCGGGGTCACGGTCGCGACGTCGTTGCGGTCGGACTCGGCGACCAGCCAGGTCGCGCGCCCGGACTCCGCGGCGACCGCGTCGACCGCGCGCGACATCTCCTCGAGGACGTGGACGGCGCGGCCGTCGTGCAGCTCGTGGACGGCGTCGAGACGCAGCCCGTCGAGGTGGAAGTCGCGCAGCCACTGCACGACGTTGTCGACCACCCAGCGACGGACGGCGTCGCTGCCCGGCGCGTCGAGGTTGAGGGCCTGGCCCCAGGGCGTGTGGTGGGCGTCGGTCAGGTAGGGCCCGAACTCGGGCAGGTAGTTGCCGTCCGGGCCGAGGTGGTTGTAGACGACGTCGAGGCAGACCCCGAGGCCGAGCCCGTGGGCGGTGTCGACGAACCGCTGCAGCGCCTCGGGCCCGCCGTACGGCTCGTGCACGGCGTAGGGCGCGACGCCGTCGTACCCCCAGCCGTGCCGGCCCGGGAACGGCGCCACCGGCATCAGCTCGACCACGGTGACGCCGAGGTCGACGAGGTGGCCGAGCCGGTCGGCCGCGGCGTCGAGGGTGCCCTCGGGGGTGAACGTCCCGACGTGCAGCTCGTAGATCACCGCCCCCTCCAGCGGGGCGCCGGCCCAGCCGTCGTCGGTCCACGCGAAGGCGCTCGGGTCGTAGAGCGCGGACGGGCCGTGCGGCCCCGCGGGCAGCCGCAGACCGCGGGGGTCGGGCCGCGGCGGTCCCCCGTCGAGCGAGAAGGAGTACGGCGTCCCGTCGGCCGCGTCCACCTCGACCGACCAGTCGTCCCCGTCGCGGACCATCGGGACCCGCTCGTCGCCGAGGAGGAGGTCGACCTGCTGGGCGCCCGGCGCCCAGACCTTCAGCGCCCGCATCAGATGTGCACGCGGCGCAGCAGCGCCACCGGCATCGTCTCGAAGACGTCGGAGCACCGGACGGTGCCGCCCTCGTAGAGGGTGTCGGTCAGCTCGTCGCGCCACAGCCCGTCGGGCAGGCTCACGGTCTGGTGCTCCCAGCCGCCCGCGGCCTCGAGCCGCCGGGGCGCCCGGGTGACGAGCACGGCCACCTCGTCGCCGCGGGTGAACCCGACGACGTGCCGGGTGGTCGACCGCAGCGGCGCGTAGTGCCCGTTGTCGCCGAAGAAGTCACGGAGCTCCTTGCGCAGCGCGAGCGTGCGCACGGTGACGTACATCTTCTCGTCGTCGAGGCCGCGCGGTCCGTGGGTGACGAGGTCCTCCACCCGCAGCCGCAGGTCGTCGAAGTCGACCGGGCGGCGGTTGTCCGGGTCGACCAGGGTCAGGTTCACGACCTCGCAGCCCTGGTAGGTGTCCGGGATGCCCGGCAGGGTGAGCTGGAGGAGCTTCTGCCCGAGCACGAACGCCCGCACCGACTCGCGGTTGTGGTCGACCGCGGTGTCGACGAGCGCCCTGAGGTGCCCCGGCTCGAGCGCGGCGGAGGCGAGCGCGAGCACCTTCTCCTCGTAGTCGGGGTCGCCGTCGATCCAGGCGGTGTGCGCCTTGGCCTCGCGGACGGCCTTGACGAGGTACTCGTGCAGCCGCTCCTCGTTGACGTGGCCGACGCCGACCAGCGTCTGCCAGAGCAGGTGGCCGGTCGGCCGGTCGACGCCGTACAGGTCGGCGGCCTGTCCGAACGCCTCCGAGCACGCCGACCAGGACTCGGCGTCGCCGGCGACGGCGAGCACGCGGGCGCGCACGTCCTCGCTGCGCTTGGTGTCGTGGGTGGTGAGCGTCGTCATGCCGAGCGGCCAGTGCTCCTGCTGGTGCTGGGCCCAGGCGTGCATGACCTCCGGGCCGGCCTCCTCGAGCAGGCCGGGGTCGCCGCCGACCTCGTTGAGCGCGATCAGCCGGTGCCACCGGTAGAGCGAGGTGTCCTCGACGGCCTTGGCCATCACCGGGCCCCAGGTCTGCTGCAGCCGGATCGCGAAGTCGACCTCGGCGGGCTGCGACGGCGAGGGCCGCGACGCTGCCGCGAACAGCCGCTCGATCTCGGCGCGGAGGTCCGGGCGGGAGGCGACCGCCCGGTCGCGGGCACCTTCGAGGCGCTCGAGCGCCACGCCGGTCGCGGGCCGGCTCGGGCGGGCGTAGGCGCGGTAGACGTCGGCGGCGACGAGCAGCTCGACCACCGCCTCCTCCACGGAGCCGGGGTCGGACCCGGGCAGGATCTCGGCGGCCCGCCGGGCGAGGCGGCGTCGCTCCGGGCCGAGGATGCCGAGCACGACCTCGCGCTTGGCGTCGGCGACGAACTCCTCGAAGTCGTCGCGGCCGCCGACCTCGGTCCAGGTGTCGGCGATGAGTGGTGAGGTGGTGGGGTCGATCAGGGCGGCGGTGACCGCCCGCAGGGCGTCGTACCCGGTCGTGCCCTCGCACGGCCACTGGTCGGGGAGGTGCTCGTCGCCCTCGAGGATCTTCTCCACCCAGATGGCGGTGCCGACGCGGGTGGCGCGGCGCAGGTCGCGCAGGTAGCCCTCGGGGTCGGCGAGTCCGTCGGGGTGGTCGATGCGGAAGCCCTCGATCACGCCACGACGGTTGAGGTCGAGCAGCACCCGGTGGGTCGCCTCGAAGACGTCGGCGTCCTCGACACGGACCGCGATCAGCCCGTCGATGTCGAAGAACCGCCGGTAGTTGAGGACGTCGTCCTTCTCGCGCCACGACGCCAGCAGGTAGTGCTGCTTGTCGAGCACGGCGACGACGTCGTCGGCCTCGGTGCCCTCGGCGACCGGGAAGACGTGGTCGTGGTAGCCGACGACCGGCCGGCCCTCGTGCTCACGGAGCTCCAACGCGCCGGCGGCGAGCTCGTTCTCGAGCGTGTCGCCGAGCAGCGGCAGCCCGATCCGGCCGTCGAGCGCGTCCCAGTCGACGTCGAACCAGCTCGCGGTCGACGCCTCCCGGCCGCGCGCGAGCACCTCCCACAGGGCGGCGTTGGACGTCAGCGGAGCCACCAGCGCCATGTGGTTCGGCACCACGTCCACCACGACGCCGAGGCCGTGCTGCCGGGCCGTCGACGCCAGCGACTCCAGCCCGTCCTGACCGCCGAGCTCGGGGCTCACCCGGCTGTGGTCGACCACGTCGTAGCCGTGCATCGACCCGGGCACGGCGGCGAGCACCGGCGACAGGTAGAGGTGGGTCACTCCCAGGTCGGCGAGGTAGGGAACCGTCTGCTCGGCGTCGGCGAAGGTGAAGCCCGCGTGGAGCTGCAGGCGATAGGTGGCGGTCACGGGTGCCACCTACCCGTTGCCGGAGCCGCTGACACGTGAGCCGCGCCCTACCCGCCGAGGCCGGCGCGCTCGGCGCCGATCGTGGTGTCGTCCCCGTGGCCGGTGTGCACGACGGTGTCGTCGGGCAGGTCGAGCAGCCGTTCCCGGATGCTGGCCACCAGGGTGTCCTTGTCGCTGTAGGACCGGCCGGTCGCCCCCGGGCCGCCCTGGAACAGGGTGTCGCCGGTGAAGAGGCAGCCGAGGTCCGCGGCGTAGAGGCAGACCGCGCCGGGCGCGTGGCCGGGGGTGTGGATCACCCGCAGCGTCGTCCCGGCGACGGCGATCTCCTGCCCGTCGGACAGGTCGACGTCCCAGAGCTCGTCGGCGTGGGTCAGCTCCCACAGCGGCCGGTCGTCGGGGTGCAGCAGGATCGGCGCGACGACACGTTCCCGCAGCGCAGGTGCGACCCGCACGTGGTCGTCGTGCGCGTGCGTGCACACGATCGCCTTGACCCGCCGGTCGCCGACCACCTCCAGGATCCCGTCGACGTCGTGGGGCGCGTCGATGACCACGCACTCCACGTCGTCGCCGACCACCCAGACGTTGTTGTCGACACGATGAGTCTCCCCGTCGAGCGAGAACGTGCCCTGGGTGACCGCCGTGGTCGACCCGTGCCCCGGCGCTCACAGGATCACCACGCGAGCGGAGTACGTCGCCGTGGTGCATCTTCTCGAAGGCGGCCTCGACGTCGCCGATGCCGATCTCCTCGGAGACGAACGCGTCGAGGTCGAGCCGGCCCTGCTGGTAGAGGTCGACCAGCATCGGGAAGTCACGTGAGGGCAGGCAGTCGCCGTACCAGCTCGACTTCAACGAGCCGCCGCGGCCGAACACGTCGATGAGGGGCAGGTCCGGGACCTTCATGTCCGGGGTCGGGACGCCGACCAGCACGACCGTGCCGGCCAGGTCGCGGGCGTAGAACGCCTGCTGCCACGTCTCGGGGCGGCCGACCGCGTCGATCACCACGTCGGCGCCGAAGCCTCCGGTGAGCTCCTGGATCGCGGCCACCGGGTCCTGCTCCGTGCTGTTCACGGTGTGCGTGGCGCCCAGGCCGCGCGCCCACTCGAGCTTCCGGTCGTCGAGGTCGACGGCGATGATCGTGCCGGCGCCCGCCAGACGGGACCCCGCGACCGCCGCGGCCCCCACGCCGCCGCAGCCGATGACCGCGACCGACTTGCCGCGGCTCACGTTGCCGGTGTTGATCGCGGCCCCGAGACCGGCCATCACCCCGCAGCCGAGCAGCCCGACGGCAGCGGGACGGGCGGACGGGTCGACCTTCGTGCACTGGCCGGCGTGCACGAGCGTCTTCTCGATGAAGGCGCCGATGCCCAGGGCCGGGGTCAGCTCGGTGCCGTCCTCGAGGGTCATCTTCTGGGTGGCGTTGAACGTGCTGAAGCAGTACCACGGCTCGCCGCGACGGCAGGCCCGGCAGTCGCCGCAGACCGCGCGCCAGTTCAGCACCACGAAGTCGCCCGGGGCCACCTCGGTGACGCCCTCGCCGACCGCCTCGACGACACCGGCCGCCTCGTGGCCGAGCAGGAACGGGAAGTCGTCGTTGATCCCGCCCTCGCGGTAGTGCAGGTCGGTGTGGCAGACGCCGCAGGCCTGGACCTTGACCACCGCCTCGCCCGGACCGGGGTCCGGCACCAGCACGGTCTCCAGCGAGACCGGCTCGCCCTTGCCTCGTGCGACGACACCTTGCACCTGCTGCATCAAGCCTCCTGCTCCTCGCGGACCGTGTGTCCCGTGCCGCTCCCCGGCGTGCCGCCGGAGGGCGCCGCTTCACCCTACTCAGGCGCCCGAACCCCGGTGCGGGGCCCGAATGCAACCCGCGGGGGCGAAAGCGCGTCTTGGTCGTGAATTGGCGCTGGAAGCAGGAAGGATGGTGATGACGGTGCAGCTCGCAGCAGAGATGGGGGTCCGCGTGGCGACGAAGGCGCAGGACAAGGACGAGCAGAGGGACGCGGAGTTCGCGGCCTACATGTCCGCCCGCCAGCCGAGCCTGCTGCGGACGGCGTACCTCCTCACCGGCGACCAGCACACCGCCGAGGACCTCGTGCAGACCGCGCTCGCGAAGCTCTACCTGTCCTGGGACAGGGTGCACGACCGCGGCCTCGTCGACGGCTACGTCCGCCGCATCCTGGTCAACGAGAACAACTCGCTGTGGCGGCGCGCGTGGAAGAAGCGCGAGTACAGCACCGACACCCTGCCCGACCACCAGGCGGTCACCGACCGTCACGACGACGGCCAGAGCGCCGCGCTCTGGGACTTCGTGCAGACGCTGCCCCGCAAGCAGCGCGCGGTCGTCGTGCTCCGCTACTACGAGGACCTCAGCGAGGCCGAGGTCGCCGACATCCTCGGCATCTCCGTCGGCACGGTGAAGTCCCAGGCCAGCCGCGCCCTCGCGGGCCTGCGCGCCCGCGTCCACACGCAACCACTACTCGCCCGAGACGGGGAGGAGGAGAAATGAGCAACCACGACGAGAAGGACCTGCTGGCGCACGAGCTGCGGCAGCGCTCCGCGGGGGTCGGCGGTCACCCGATCGGTCTGGACGACGTGCGCGACCGCGCCCGCAGCATCCGGCGTCGCCGCAACGCGGTCCGCGGCGTGGTGGCCGCGGTGGTGCTCGCGGTCGCCGTCCCGGTCGGCCTGTCCGCGACGGACCTGCTCGGCTCCTCCGGTACGCCGGCACCGCCGGTCGCCAGCCAGAGCGGCGAGCCGTCCCCGGACACCCCCGCGCCGACCCCGGGGCCGGACGGGTCGTTCCCGCTGACCGTGCACGGCCTGCCCCAGGGCGAGCCCGCCGGAGTCCCCTACGTGGTGGCCAAGGACGACCAGCTCGTCACCCCCGACTCCACCCTCGACCTGCCCGAGTCCTACGCGACGATCACGCCCTACAACGGCGGCTGGCTGGCGATCGGCTCGGAGCAGCACCCGGGCAAGATCATCATGCTCGACGACAACCTCGAGGTGACCCACACCGACCCGGCGGGCGGCTACGACCTCGCGGTCAGTGCCGACCGCTCCCACGTCGCCTACGTGGTGGCCGAGGGCAACGACAAGGTCATGCTCGTCAACGCGCCGACCGACGGGACCGACCCGGTCACCTGGATGATCGACTCCCCCGGGGGCGAGGCCGTCAACCCGGTCGGGTACCTCGACAACGACACCGTGGTCTACAACGCCCCGGCGACCGACGTGATGGGGATCGCCCGCACCGGCGGCACCCTGACCCCGGTCGAGGGCCTGCTCCGGATCGACGACGCCTCCGAGGCGACCGGGATGATCTCCGGGCTGATCTCCTACGGGACCGCCGGCGGCTGCTCCGGCGTGATGGACCCGGAGTCCGGCAAGGTGCTGTGGAAGAGCTGCGACTACTCGAACCTCCGGTTCAGCCCGGACGGCCGGCTGGTGGTGGCGGACGCGTCGTACTTCGACGGGCCCGGCTCGCCGACGCTGACCATCCTGGACGCCAGCACCGGCGACGTGGTCGCCGACTTCTCGCCCGAGCAGCGCGACACCGTGGTCGGCGTCACCCAGGCGGTGTGGGAGGACGACGACACCGTGCTGGCGCACGTCGAGGAGGGCGTGGACCAGGCGATGGTCCGGCTCGAGGTCGACGGGTCGTCCGAGCTCGTCACCGACGTGGTGCAGGTGCCCTCCATGAGCGTCGCGCTCTGGTTCGCCGAGCACCCCCGCCACTGAGCTCCGGTCGTGCGGTCCAGCGCCTCCCTCATGGCGCGGCGTGGGCCGCACGACCGCACGTCTCAGCGCGGGCAGCGCGGTGATCGTGGTGACGGGCATCGAGGAGTCGGCCGGCAGGTCGAGCGCCGACGCGGGGCGTCCCCGCGCGACGAGCTCGGACCCGAGCGCGGCGACCATCGCGCCGTTGTCGGTGCACAGCCCCGGCCGCGGCACCCGGACCCGGATGCCCTTCGCGGCGGCGCGCTCCTCGGCCAGCACGCGCAGCCGCGAGTTGGCCGCGACCCCGCCACCGATCAGGATGTGCTCGATCCCCTCGGCCACGGCCGCGTCGACCGCCTTGCGGGTGAGCACGTCGCACACCGCCTCCTGGAACGACGCGGCGACGTCGGCCACCGGGACCGGCTCACCGGAACGCTCACGGGCCTCGACCCAGCGGGCCACCGCGGTCTTCAGGCCGGAGAACGAGAAGTCGAAGCGGTGCCGCTCCAGGTCGCGCCGCGAGGTCAGCCCGCGCGGGAAGTCGATGGCGACCGACGAGCCGGACCGGGCCTCACGGTCGATGTGCGGCCCGCCGGGGAACGGCAGCCCGAGCAGCCGGGCGACCTTGTCGAACGCCTCGCCGGCGGCGTCGTCGATGGTGGCCCCGAGGGGTACGACGTCAGCGGTCACGTCGGCGACCCGCAGCAGCGAGGAGTGCCCTCCGCTGACCAGCATCGCGACGCAGGGCTGCGGGCAGCGGCCCGTGCTCGAGCTGGTCCACGGCGACGTGCGCGGCGAGGTGGTTCACGCCGTAGATCGGCTTGCCCAGCCCGATGGCCAGCGCCTTGGCCGCGGCCACCCCGACGAGCAGCGCCCCCGCGAGGCCCGGGCCGCTGGTGACGGCGATCGCGTCGACGTCGTACATCTTGATCCCGGCCGTCTCGCAGGCCCGCTCGATCGTCGGCACCATCGCCTCGAGGTGCGCACGGGAGGCGACCTCGGGGACCACCCCGCCGAAGCGGGCGTGCTCGTCGACGCTGGAGGCGACGGCGTCCGCGAGCAGGGTGTGGCCGCGCACGACGCCCACGCCGGTCTCGTCGCAGGACGTCTCGATGCCGAGCACCAGGGGTTCGTTCACGGGGGTCATCCTCTCCCGCCGCAGGCGGCCGCGGCCAACGGCAGCCGCATCACCACGGCGTCGGTGCCGTCGCGGTAGTAGCGCCGGCGCCGGTCGATCTCCACGAAGCCGGCCGCCGCGTAGAACGCCAGGCCGGCGGTGTTGGCGGCGCTGACCTCGAGCAGCATCCGGTCGGCCCGGGCCGCCTTCCCCGCGGCCACGGCCGTGTCGAGCAGCAGCCGGGCGAGGCCCTGCCGCTGGTGGTCGGGGTGCACCGCGATGCGCTGCAGGTCGACCACGTCGCCGGCCGCCGACGTCACGACGTACCCCACGACCGGGTCGCCGGCCACCCACGCCTGCCGCCGCTCGCCGGTGAGCTCCTCGCGCACCTGGGCCTCGTTCCACGCGTCCGCCCCGAACAGCAGCCGCTCGAGGACGACGACGGCGGCGACGTCGCCGGCACCGGCGGGACGCAGCGTCACGAGACCTTCTTGGGCTTGCCGGGGGTGGCCGCGTCGGGGCGGCGGAGGTAGAGCGGCTCCGGGTCGAGCAGCTCGGCGCGCTCGTCGGTGAGGACGGCGGCGAGCACGGCGGCGGAGGGGTACTCCGGGCCGACGACGTTGGGGAACGCCTCCGGGTAGAGGGTCGCGCCGCGGCCGACGACCAGGCCGTCGGTGGCCAGCTCGCGTGGCTTCGACACGTAGGGGCCGTCGAGCCGGCGGCCGTCCTCGTCGTACGTCGCCCAGTAGACCTCCTTGCGGCGCGCGTCGGTCGCCACCAGGAACGGCCGGCCCTCGGTGGCGCCGGAGTCGAGCGCCTCCGCGGCCAGCACGTCGAGCGTGCAGATGCCGTAGACGGGGATGTCGAGGGCGGCGCCGAGGGTGCGCGCGGTCACGATGCCGACCCGCAGACCGGTGAACGGCCCGGGGCCGACGCCGACCGCGATGGCGGTGATGTCCTGACGGGGCACCCAGGTCTCGTCGAGCACCGCGGTGATGCCGGGGGCGAGGAGCTCACCGTGGCGCATCGCGTCGACCACGGTGGAGGAGGCGACGACGCGCTCCCCGTCGTGCAGGGCGACGGTCACGGCCGCGGTGGCGGTGTCGAAGGCGAGCAGCACGACGAGCAGGCTACGCGAGCGCCTGACGCAGCCCGGAGCCGATCCACCGGGCGCCGACGGGCACGAGGCGGACGGTGCGGGGGTCGGTGTCGTCGGTGACGTCGGTCTCGTCGCCGCCGCGGGCCCGGGAGATCCGCACGTCGAGGTGGTCCTCGGCCAGCCCCTCGGCGACCCCCTCCCCCCACTCGACGACCGTGACCGCCTCCTCCAGGGACATGTCGAGGTCGAGGTCGTCGAGCTCCTCGATCCCCCCGAGCCGGTAGGCGTCGACGTGCACCAGGGCGGGCCCGCCGCCCAGCGACGGGTGCACCCGGGAGATCACGAACGTCGGCGACGTGACGTCCCCGCGCACGCCCAGGCCGGCGCCGACGCCCTGGGTGAAGGTCGTCTTGCCGGCGCCGAGGTCGCCGCTGAGGATCACCAGGTCGCCGGCCCGCAGCACGCCGGCCAGCCGCTTGCCCAGCTCGCGCGCCTCGTCGGCGGAGTGCGTGCGCAGCAGCACCGGGACCTCCTTGGCCAGGGTCAGCAGTCGTGCCGTCCCGGCCGGTCTCGCAGTAGCCGAGCCGCTGCCAGAACCGGACCGTGCGCGGCAGCTCCGCGCGCGCCGTCAGCCGGACTCCCTCGTAGCGCGCCTCCGCGGCGATGCGCTCGGCGTGGCGCACCATGGTCCGCGCGACGCCGCGCGTCTGGGCGTCGGGGTGCACGGCCACCCGGCGCAGGCCGAGCAGGGCGTCGTACGGCTCGAAGAGCAGTGCGCCGACGGGACCGAGCTCGGAGACGGCGAGCAGACCGCCGTGCGCGGCGAGCGCGGCGCTGACGGACTCGAGGGTCTCCGCGGTGGCGGTCGACGGCGGGTCGAGCACCTCGCGGGCCCCGAAGCCCGACCGGATCACGGCGAGCACCTCCGCGGCGCGCTCGGCGCCGACCTGCCGGACGTCGGTCATGAGGCCTGCGCGGCGTAGCGGCGCTCCGCGGCGACGACGAGGTCGTCGAGGGCGGCGTTGACCTTGTCGGCGCGCTCCATGATCACCATGTGGCCGGCGCCCGCCACCTCGACCAGCGTGGCGCTCTCGATCTGCTTGGCCATCTTGCGGCTGTGACCGATCGACGTGAGCAGGTCCTTGGTGCCGCAGATGATCGTGGTGGGGATCGACGCGAACGCGTGCAGGATCGCGAACTTGTCGTGCGCCTCGAAGTGCGGGAAGAACTCGGCGAGCACGGCGAACGACGTGCCGGCGAGCATCTCGTCGACGAACTGCACGTAGGACGCCGGCACCTCCTCGCCGAACGCGAACTTGTCGGTGACCAGGAAGCCGATGTTGGAGCCGCGACGGCGCGCGCTGTCGACGAGCTCGGGCGCCCGGCTCAGCGCCGCCATCAGCCGCTGCGCGACGGTGCCGCCCACGGAGTCGGGGATCAGCGAGCTGATGATCCGGTGCGGGCGCAGCCCTCCGGCCGTGGTGGAGACGAGGGCGACGCCGACGACCCGGTCGCCGAACTGCTCGGGGTGGTGCTGCGCGAACGCCATGACCGCCATGCCGCCCATCGAGTGCCCCACCAGGACGACCGGGCCCTCGGGCACCACCTGGTCGAGCACCGCGGCGAGGTCGTGGCCGAGCTCGTCGATCGAGGCGTTCTCCTTGGGCGAGCGCTGCGAGCGGCCGTGCGAGCGCTGGTCGTAGAGGACGACGCGACGCTTGCCGCGGAAGTACTTCCGCTGGAAGTGCCAGCAGTCGAGGTTGAGGGCGTAGCCGTGCACGAGCACGACGGTGGCCTCGTCGGTGGAGTGCGTGGCGGAGCCGTTCTCGTAGGGCGCGACCTCGTCGACCTCGGCGTGCAGCACCACGCCGTCCCGGGTGGTGACCATGACCGGGTCGGAGCGCAGGCCGCCGAGCTCGTCGGACTCGTGCGCGCCGGCCCTGCGGGCCCGCACGATCCGTCGCTCGACGACGAACCCGGTGGCGACCGCGGCGGCGAGCGTGCCCGCGCCCGCGACGGCGATCCTGGTCAGCCGGCGCCTCTTGCTCACGTGCCGTCCCTTCCGTCCACGTAGGTGCGGCGCATCCGTCCGCCGATGCGCGTCACGATCTCGTAGGAGATGGTGCCGCACGCCTCTGCCCAGTCCTGCGCGGTGGGTTCCCCGCGCGTGCCGGGGCCGAACAGCACCACCTCGTCGCCGGGCGCCGCCGACTCGTCGACCGCGACGACGATCTGGTCCATGCAGACCCGGCCGAGCACGGGCCGCCGCCGGCCGCCCACCAGCACCTCGGCGCGCGAGGAGGCGTGCCGCGGGATGCCGTCGCCGTAGCCGACCGGCACCACCCCGACGGTCATGGTCCTCCGGCGCGACGTACGTGTGCCCGTAGGAGATCCCGGCCCCGGCGGGCACCCGCTTCACCACGGCGAGCCGGGCGCGGGCGGTCATCGCGGGGACCAGGCCGAGCTCCTCGGCGGTGACGACGTCGGGGGCGGGCGAGAGGCCGTACGACGCGATGCCGCACCGGACCAGGTCGAAACGGGACGACGGCCGGAGCAGCGCCGCCGCCGAGTTGGCGAGGTGCCGCACCTCCGGCTCGATGCCGACCGCCTCGAGCGTCGCGCAGGCCTCGCGGAACACCCGCTCCTGCGCGTCGTTGGCGGGGTGGTCGGGCTCGTCGGAGCAGGCGAAGTGCGACCAGACGCCGGTCACCCGCAGCGCCCCGGACTCCTCGGCGGCCGCGGCGTGTCGCACGAGCTCGGGCCACAGCGCGACGGTGGAGCCGCCACGGTTCAGCCCGGTGTCGACCTTGAGCTGGACGCGGGCGCTGACCCCGAGGTCGCGCGCGGCGGTGGCGATCTCGTCCACCTCGGCGACCGAGTAGGCGGTGAGGTCGACGCCGGCCTCGATCGGCGGCTCGTAGTCCTCGCCGGGGACGGTCAGCCAGCACAGCACGCGGCCGGTGTCCCCCGCGGCCCGCAGCGCGAGCGCCTCGTCGATGGTGGCGACGCCCGAGCCAGTCGGCGCCGGCCTCGCGGGCGGCGCGGGCCACCTCGACCATCCCGTGGCCGTAGCCGTCGGCCTTCACCACGGTCATCATCTGCACGTCGCCGCACACGGTCCTTCAGCGTCGTGACGTTGCGGCGGACGGCTGCGAGGTCGACGACGATCTCGGCGCGGCCGGCGTCAGGAGAGGGACTCATGGCAGAAACAGTCTGTCATCCGGTCCGCTCAGCGGAGCAGCACCCGGCACGCCTCGGGCAGCGCCGCGGCGACCGCCGACGCCCGCAGCGGCCCGTGGTCGCTGGCCAGCGCGGCCGCCGACCCGTGCAGCCAGGAGCCGACCGAGCCGGCGTCGAACGGGTCGAGCCCGGCGGCCAGCAGCGCGCCGCACAGCCCGGCGAGCACGTCGCCGGCGCCGGCGGTGGCCAGCCACGGCGGCCCGACGGTGGTCACCCGGACCCGGCCGTCGGGGGCGGCGACGAGCGTGTGCCGCCCCTTCAGGAGTACGACGCACCCGAACGTCTGCGCCGCGTGGCGCGCGTGGCCGAGCTGGTCGGCCTCGACCGCGGCGCGGTCCACGCCGAGCATCCGGGCGAGCTCGCCCGCGTGGGGGGTCAGCAGCGCCGGCACGTCGAGGGAGCCCCGCACGCCGGTGAGGCCGTCGGCGTCGACGACCACGGGACCGCCGTCGGCGACCACCTCGCCGAGCGCCCGGACGCCCTCGTCGCCGCCTCCCGAGCCGACCACCCAGGCCTGGACCTGGCCGGGACCGACGACGACCTCGGGGTAGCTCTCCCGGACGAGGTCGGCCGCGTCCCCGACGTAGCGGACCATCCCGGCCAGCCCCACGGAGGCCCCGCCGACGCAGAGGACGGCCGCGCCCGGGTACTGCGCCGACCCGGCGCGCACCCCGACCACGCCGCGGGTGTACTTGTGCGCCGTGGGCTCCGGCACCGGCAGCAGCCGGGCCACGTCCTCGGCCTGGAGTGCGGTGACGTCGGCCGCGAGACCGGCGAGGTCGAGCCCGATGTCGACGAGGTGGACCGCGCCGCTGGCCCGGGCGGCCGGGTCGACCAGGTGCGCGACCTTGTGGGTGCCGAACGTGACGGTGACGGCGGCCTCGACGTGCGGCCCGTCGACCCGGCCGGTGTCGACGTCGACCCCGCTGGGCACGTCCACGGCGACGAACGGGACGCCCCGCGAGGGCGGCCACGGCGGCGGCGGCATCGGGACGCAGACCGCCCTTGCCGCCGATGCCGACGATGCCGTCGACCGCCACGTCGGGCCGCAGCCGGCCGACCCCGTCGACCACCCGGCCGCCGGCGGCGCGGAAGGCACGCAGGCCGGCCTCGTGGGTCTGGTCCGGGCTGAGCAGCTGGGCGTCGACGTGGGCGCCCCGCCGGGCGAGGTGGGCGCCGGCGAACAGCGCGTCGCCGCCGTTCGCCCCGGACCCCACCAGCAGGTGCACCCGGGCGCCGTACGCGCTGCCGAGCAGCTCGACCACGGCGTAGGCCAGCCCGGTCGCGGCCCGGTCCATCAGGGTGCCCTCCGGCACGCGTGGCCATCAGCGCGGCCTCGGCGGCACGGACCTGCTCGACGGTGTGGGCGCTGCGCATGTCGCTCACCCTAGTCCGGTCGTGCGTCCCAGCCCTCCCTCTGGAGCGCCCTCGACCGCACGACCCAGGGGCTGTGGACGACCAGCGCCGCCGGTCCCCCGATTCGAGCACCCTGAGTCGATGCGAACCGATCACTGGCGGCACCTGGCCGCACACCAGCACGGCATGCTGGCGCGCCGACAGCTGAAACGCTCTCGGACTCGACCACAACTACGTGCGGCACCAGGTAGAGGCGGAGCGGTGGGCGCTCCGCACGCCGACGGTCGTGAGCACGACCACCGGAGCGCTCACGTTCGACCAGCGCGTCTGGCTCGGCGTGCTGCACGCGGGCCGCGACGCCACCGTTGCCGGCCTGACGGCCTTGCGGCTCGCCGGGCTCGAGCGCTGGGAGCGGCGCGACGTCACCATCATGGTGCCGCAGAGCGCGGACATCGAGCCGGTGAGCGGGATCCGTTTCAGGCGCACGCGACGGGACCTCGACGACCTGTCGGAGGACCGAAACGGTCTGCGGACGCTGGCCGTGGAACCCGCCGCTCTCCTCGTCGCAGCCTACGGACGCTCCGTCCGGACGGGGTGCGGGCTCCTGGCCGCGACCGTGCAGCAACGCCTCACCACGGCAACAAGGCTGGCCGGCTGGATCGAGCGGCTCCAGCCGCTGCGGCGTGCCCGGCTGCTCCGCTCCGTCCTGGGCGACATCGAGGGCGGCGCCCAGTCGATGGCCGAGATCGACATCGGCCGCATCTGCCGCCGGTTCGGGCTTCCGGCGCCGATGCGCCAGGTGCGCAGGCGGGAGCGCTCGGGACGCCTGAGGTTCACCGATTGCGAGTGGCGGCTCCCTGACGGACGACTGCTGGTGCTGGAGGTCGACGGCGCCTTCCACATGGACGCCGACCAGTGGGCGGACGACCTGGCGCGGGCCCGTGGCCTGGCGGCTCGGGGTGCTGTCGTCGTGCGCTGCACCGCCGAGGAGCTGCGGCTTCCGACCCGGCCGGGTGATGGACGACCTGGCGGCCCTTGGGCTCGCCCTCAAGCCCGGTCGTGCGGCCGCGGCCTCCGGATAGGGAGGCGTGGGCCGCACGACCCGCGACCTCAGTCCTCCAGGACGACCATCGCCGACGCGATGCCGGCGTCGTGGGAGAGCGAGAGGTGGACGTTGCGCGCGCCGAGGTCGTTGGCGCGGGCCAGCACCGAGCCGCGGATCTCGAACTGCGGGTTGCCGGTCGACTCGGAGACCACCTCGGCGTCGAGCCAGTGCATGCCGGTCGGGCGCGCCGAGCGCCTTGGCGAGCGCCTCCTTGGCGGCGAACCGGGCGGCCAGCGAGGCCAGCGGGCGCTCGCGCTCCTGCGGCGTGAACAGCCGCTCGCGCAGGGTCGGCGTGCGCTCGAGGGCCTCCTCGAACCGGCCGATGTCGACCACGTCGATGCCCACGCCGATCACCGCCACCGACGCAGCCCTACTCGACCGTGACGGACTTGGCCAGGTTGCGCGGCATGTCGACGTCGTGGCCCATCGCGGTGGCCAGCTCGCAGGCGAAGATCTGCAGCGGCACCACGGCGACCATCGGCTGCAGCAGCGTCGGCACCTTGGGCAGCGGGATCAGCACGTCGGCGTACGGCGTGACCGACTCGTCGTCCTCCTCGGCGAGCACGATCGTGCGGGCACCGCGGGCGCGCACCTCCTGGATGCCGCTGACCATCTTCTCGTGCAGGAAGTCGCGACCCTGGGGCGGAACGACGCAGAACACCGGCATGCCCTCCTCGACCAGCGCGATCGGGCCGTGCTTGAGCTCGCCGGCGGCGAAGCCCTCGGCGTGGATGTAGGCGAGCTCCTTGAGCTTGAGCGCGCCCTCGAGCGCGACCGGGTAGCCGGCGTGGCGGCCGAGGAAGAGCACCGACTTGGCGTCCGCGAGCTCGCGGGCCAGGTCGTGGATCTGGCCGGACTGGTCGAGCATCCGCTGGACGTGGGCCGGCATCTTCTCCAGCTCGCCCACGATGCCCGGAGATCTCGTCGCCGAACTTCGTGCCCCGCACCTGCGCGAGGTAGAGCGCGAGCAGGTAGCAGGCCACCAGCTGGGTCATGAAGCCCTTGGTCGACGCGACGCCGATCTCGGGGCCGGCGTGGGTGTAGATGACCGCGTCGGACTCGCGCGGGATCGTCGAGCCGTTGGTGTTGCAGATCGCGAGCACCTTGGAGCGCTGCGAGCGGGCGTGCCGGATCGCCATCAGGGTGTCGGCGGTCTCGCCGGACTGGCTGATCGCGACCACCAGGGTGTCCCGGGTGAGGATCGGGTCGCGGTAGCGGAACTCGTGGGCGAGCTCGACCTCGCAGGGGATCCGGGTCCAGTGCTCGATGGCGTACTTCGCGACGAGGCCGGCGTAGAACGCGGTGCCGCACGCCACGATGATGATCTTGTCGACCTCGCGGAGCTCGTCCTCGCTGATCCGGATCTCGTCGAGCTGCAGGGCGCCGGCGGCGTCGTGGCGGCCCAGCGTCGAGTCCGCGATCGCCCGCGGCTGCTCGTAGATCTCCTTGCGCATGAACCAGTCGAAGCCGTCCTTCTCGGCGGCCGAGAGGTCCCAGTCGACGTGGTAGGGCTTGGCCTCGGCGGGCGCGCCGTCGAAGTCGGTGACCTCGACGCCCTCGCGGGTGATCGTGACGACCTGGTCCTGGCCGAGCTCGAGCGCGTCGCGGGTGTACTCGATGAAGGCGGCCACGTCGGAGGCGAGGAAGTTCTCGCCGTCCCCGACCCCGACCACGAGCGGGGAGTTGCGGCGGGCGCCGACCACGCGGTCGGGGTCCTCGGCGTCCACCGCGACGAGCGTGAACGCGCCCTCGAGGCGGCTGCACACGTGCTGCATCGCCTCGGTGAGGTTCGCGCCGGCGGCGACCTCGGCCTCGACGAGGTGCGCCGCGACCTCGGTGTCGGTCTCCGAGCGCAGGTCGTGGCCGGCCGTCTCGAGCTCGGCGCGCAGCCGGGCGAAGTTCTCGATGATGCCGTTGTGCACGAGCGCGACCCGGCCGTCCTGGCCGAGGTGCGGGTGCGCGTTGCGGTCGTTGGGGGCGCCGTGCGTGGCCCAGCGCGTGTGGCCGATGCCGGTCATCGACGCGGGCAGCGGCTTGTCGGCGAGCGCCTTGTCGAGGTTGCCGATCTTGCCCGCGCGCTTCTCGAACGCGATCCGGCCGTCGACGGCGAGCGCCACCCCGGCGGAGTCGTAGCCGCGGTACTCGAGCCTCCGGAGTCCCTCGACCACCACTCCCTCGGCCTGCTGCGGGCCCACGTAACCGACGATTCCACACATGGCCGCAACTCTACCGGCGGCGGGCCCCGCAGCCCGCCCGGGCGGCGCACGGGGCAGAATGCCGGGCATGGCCTCTGCGAACGGCACCGGCGGCGACCGTGACCACGGCCCCTACGTCGAGCTCGACCGCGCCGCCTGGGCCGCCCTCGGCGCCACCACGCACCAGCCGCTGAGCGAGGACGAGGTCGACCGGGTCCGTGGCCTCGGCGACGAGCTCGACCTCGACGAGGTGCAGCAGGTCTACCTGCCGCTGTCGCGGCTGCTGAGCATGTACGTCGGCAGCGCCACCGCCCTGCACCGGGCGCAGGAGGCGTTCCTCAACCAGCCGCACCCGCCCCGCACGCCGTTCGTGATCGGCCTCGCCGGATCGGTCGCCGTGGGCAAGTCGACGACCGCGCGCGTGCTGCAGCAGATGCTCGCGCACTGGCCGGAGCACCCCTCGGTGGCGCTGGTCACCACCGACGGGTTCCTCTACCCCAACGCCGAGCTCCAGCGGCGCGGGCTGCTGCACCGCAAGGGCTTCCCGGAGTCCTACGACCGCAAGGCGCTGCTGCGGTTCGTGATGGACATCAAGTCCGGCAAGGACGAGGTGACGGCCCCGACGTACTCCCACCTCGTCTACGACGTCGTCCCCGACGAGACCGTCGTGATCAACCGCCCCGACATCGTGATCATCGAGGGCCTCAACGTGCTCGCGCCGGCGCGGGTGCGCGACGACGGCCGCACCGGGCTGGCGATCAGCGACTTCTTCGACTTCTCCGTCTACGTCGACGCCGCCACCGCGGACATCCGGCGCTGGTACGTCGAGCGGTTCCTGCGCCTGCGCGAGACGGCCTTCCGCAACCCGGCGTCGTACTTCGCCCGCTACGGCAGCCTCACCGAGGAGGAGGCCGTCGCCGAGGCGAACCGGATCTGGGACACGATCAACGGGCCCAACCTGAAGCAGAACGTCCAGCCGACCCGGGGCCGGGCCACGCTGGTGCTGCGCAAGGCCGGCGACCACTCGGTCCGCTTCGTCCGCCTGCGGAAGCTCTGACCCCGTCGAACCGGGTCGAAAAGGAGGTGACTCCCCGTCGGCCGCCGCCTAGCCTGCAGCCTCATGGAGACCCGCACCCTCGACCCGGCCGACGAGACGCAGCTCGAGCGCTTCCACGAGATCGGCTGGCGCGCCGAGAAGGAGGACGGCCGCCCCTGGAACCCGATGTGGACGTTCGAGGAGATGGCCAGCTTCTTCCGGACCAGCACCAGCGACCGGCGCACCGTGGGGGTCGCGGCCTACGACGGCGACGACATGGTCGGCGCGGGGTGGCTGAACCTCTCCCTCCTCGACAACCTCGACACCGCCTGGTCCTTCGTCGCGGTCGAGCCGGAGCTGCGCGGTCGCGGCATCGGCGCCGTGGTGCTCGACGGCACTCGTCGACCTGGCCCGCGAGGACGGGCGCACCCAGCTGCTCAGCAACGCCGGGGTCCCGTTCGAGGAGCGGGACAGCTCCCCGGTCATCGGCTGGGCCGAGCGGCAGGGCTTCTCGGTCGCGAAGGTGGAGGTCCAGCGCAACCTCGACCTGCCGGTCGACGCGGAGCTGCTCGACACCATCGCCGCGGAGGCGGCCGAGAAGCACGGCGACTACGAGATCCGCACCTACCTGGGCCCGCTGCCCGACGAGCTGCTCGAGTCCTGGTGCGCCCTGGACAACAGCTTCGTGCTCGAGGCCCCGATGGGTGACGTCGAGCTCGAGGAGGGAGCGATCACGCCGGCGAACGTCCGGGAGCGCGACGCGGTCAATGTCGAGGTGGGCCGCACCGTCTACTCCTCGGTCGCGCTGCACGACGGCGCCGTGGTGGCGTTCTCCGACCTCGGCGTTCCCCGCGAGGCCGACGAGGCGCACCAGTGGGGAACGCTCGTGCACCGCGACCACCGCGGCCACCGGCTCGGCGCCGCGGTCAAGGTGGCGAACCTCCGTGCACTCGCCGAGCGGCAGCCCGAGGTGCCGCACGTCGTGACCTGCAACGCCGAGACCAACGCCTGGATGGTCGCGATCAACGACCGCCTCGGGTTCCGCCCGGTCGCGTTGGTGCCGTCGCTGCGCCGGCTGCTCTAGCCTCCGAGGATGGACATCCGCCCGCTCGACATCCACGACGAGGCCAGGTTCCGGCGCTACCACGAGATCGCCTGGAACGCCGAGCACGACGGCCGGTCCTGGACGTCGATGTGGACGCACGCGGAGATGCACGCCGCGTTCCACGAGCAGGCCGACGACGAGCGCTTCGAGGGTCTGTGCGCCTACCACGGCAAGCACTCCGAGCAGATGGTCGGCGCCGCGTTCCTGGCGTTCTCGCTGGCCGACAACCTGGACAAGGCCTACCTCCAGGTCTGGGTCGAGCCGGGGCTGCGCCGTCGCGGCGTCGGCAGCGCCCTGGTCGACGCTGCCGTGGAGCGGGTCCGGGCCGTTGGTCGCACGACGATCACCGGCGAGTCGTCGTACACCTTCGAGGAGCGTGACGACGCGCCCACGCTGCGCTGGGCGACCCGCAACGGCTTCACGGTCGCCAACATCGAGGTGGCGCGCGACCTGGCGCTCCCGGTCTCCGCCGACCTGCTCGAGGGCCTGCTGGCCGAGGCGGCGCCGCACCAGGAGGGCTACGCGGTCGAGACGTACGACGTCCTGCCCGACGCCTACGTCCCGTCCTACTGCGCGCTGGTCAACCAGCTGGTCCTCGACGCCCCGATGGGCGAGCTCGACTTCGAGGAGGAGCAGATGACCCCGGAGGTGTTCGCGCAGAAGCGCGCCCGCGACCGCAGCTCGGGACGCCGGCACTGCGTCGCGGTGGCCGTGCACGACGGCACCGTGGTCGGCCTCACCGACGTGATGCTGCCGCCGGAGTCGACCCGCGCCCACCAGTGGCAGACGCTCGTGCACCGCGACCATCGCGGCCACCGGCTCGGGCAGGCGCTCAAGGCGGCCAACCTGCTCGCGCTGCAGCGCCGGCACCCGGAGCTCACCGAGGTGCACACCCAGAACGCCGAGGTGAACGAGCAGATGGTCGCCATCAACGACCGCCTCGGGTTCGTCCCGGTCGCGGTCGTCCCGGACTTCAAGCGCACGGTGTAGCAGACTGCCGCTGTGCTGCACCTGCAACTGCGCGTCCCTCCCGAGCTCACGGGGCGGGTCGTGGAGATCCTCGCCGAGGACGACACCGTCACCAACGTGGCGGTGTTCGAGAACGGCTACTCCAAGCCGCCCGGCGCCCTGGTCCTCGCCGACGTGGCGCGCGAGGGCGCCAACCCGGTGATCGCGGCGCTGCGCGAGCTGAACCTGCAGCACGACGGCTCGATCATGCTGTCGGAGCCGTCCACGATCCTGTCGGACGCGGCGGTCGCGGCCGAGGTGGCCGCCCCCGGCGAGCCCGACGACGGCGTGGTCTGGGACATCGTCGAGAACCGGGTCCGCGGGGAGAGCAAGCTGACCTGGGCCTACTGCTCGTTCCTCACGCTCGCGACGCTCATCGCCGGCACCGGACGGCTGCTCGACCAGCCGATCCTCATCGTGGGCGCGATGGTCGTCGGCCCGGAGTTCTCCCCCGTCGCGGCCATCTGCCTCGCGCTCGCCCGGCCGCGGCTCTCCCTGCTCCCGCGCGCGGCGAGCACCCTCGTGGTCGGGTTCCTGATCGCCATCGCCATCGCCGCGCCGCTGTGGTTCGTCGGCACGACCATCGGTCTGGTGTCCCCCGAGGACGCCGCGAGCGGCGAGCTCACGAAGTTCATCATCAGCCCGGACATCTGGTCGTTCGTGATCGCGCTGCTCGCCGGGGTGGCCTCATCATCAGCCCGGACATCTGGTCCTTCGTGATCGCGCTGCTCGCCGGAGTGGCCGGCGTCCTCTCGCTCACCACCTCGAAGTCGGGGCCCCTGGTCGGCGTGTTCATCTCGGTCACGACCGTCCCGGCCGTCGGCACGATCGCGCTGTGCATCGGCGCCGGGGTCTGGTCCGAGGTCAACAACGCAGTGCTGCAGCTGGGCGTGAACATCCTCGGCATGCTCGTGTCGGGCACCCTCGCGCTGCTGGTCCAGCGCCTGGTCTGGTCACGGGTGCACGCGGCCAAGGCGCGACCCCTGCGCCACTAGGAGATCCTGCGGCGGTAGGTGGCCATGGCGACGACGTACGCGACGATGAGGATGCCGACACACCAGGCGACGGCGATCCAGATGTCGGTGCCGACCGGCCGCTGCGTGAAGAGGTCGCGGACGGCGTCGACGATGGACGTCACCGGCTGGTGCTCGGCGAAGGCGCGCACCGGGCCGGGCATGGTCTCGGTGGGCACGAATGCCGAGCTGATGAACGGCAGGAAGATGAGCGGGTAGGCGAACGCGCTCGCGCCGTCCGCGGTCTTCGCGGAGAGGCCGGGGATCACGGCGATCCAGGTCAGCGCCAGGGTGACCAGGATCAGCATGCCGGCGACCGCGAGCCACGCCAGCACTCCCGCCCCCGAGCGGAAGCCCATGAGGAGCGCGACGAGAACGACCACCACGAGCGAGGTCAGGTTGGCGACGAGCGAGGTCAGCACGTGTGCCCACAGCACGGACGACCGTGCGATCGGCATGGACTGGAACCGCTCGAAGATGCCGCTCTGCATGTCCAGGAAGAGCCGGAATGCGGTGTAGGAGATGCCCGAGGCAATCGTGATGAGCAGGATGCCGGGCAGCAGGTAGTTCACGTACGAGTCCGACCCGGTGTCGATCGCGCCGCCGAACACGTAGACGAACAGCAGCATGAAGGCGACCGGCATGATCGTGGTCGTGATGATCGTGTCCAGGCTGCGCGTGATGTGGCGCAGGGATCGTCCCAGCAGGACGGCGGTGTCGCCGAGGAAGTGCTTGGTCATCGTTGGCCCTCAGTCCTGCGTCCCGACAGCGCGGTCATCTTGGGCGCCGTCCTTGCCGACGTCGCCGACGATGGCGAGGAAGACCTCCTCGAGGGTCGGCTGCTTCTCGACGTACTCCACCTTGGTCGGCGGGAGCAGCTGTTTGAGCTCGGCGAGGGTGCCGTTCGCGATGATCCGTCCCCCCTGGAGGATCGCGATCCGGTCAGCGAGCTGTTCGGCCTCGTCCAGGTACTGCGTCGTGAGCAGCACCGTCGTGCCCTGCCCGGCGAGCTCCTTGACGCTCTTCCACACTTCGAGGCGAGACTGAGGGTCGAGCCCGTTGGTCGGCTCGTCCAGGAAGATCACCGGTGGATCCCCGATGAGGCTCATCGCGATGTCGAGGCGGCGGCGCATGCCTCCGGAGTACGTCGACACCCGTCGCTGCGCCGCGTCGGTGAGCTGGAAGCGGGTCAACGGCTCGTCCGCGATCCGGCCGGCGCCCTTCAGGTGCCGCAACCGGGCCACCAGCACCAGGTTCTCCCGCCCGGTAAGGGTCTCGTCGACGGCGGCGAACTGTCCCGTGAGGCTGATGGACTCCCGCACGTTCGCCGGTTGCGCGGCGACATCGAAGCCGTTGACGCTGGCGGTCCCCGCGTCGGCCCTGAGCAGCGTGGACAGGATCTTCACGACCGTGGTCTTGCCCGCTCCATTGGAGCCGAGCAGGGCGAAGATGCTGCCCCGCGCCACGTCGAAGTCCACGCCGCGCAGCACACGCAGCTCCTTGTACGACTTCTCGAGCCCCTGCACATGCAGCGCCTGGACCGGCTGAGTCGTCATCGGACCGTGCCTTCGCCCCCGGCGTCTCCGGCGACGCGGTCGATGACGCTGGTCAGTCGTTCCCGCTCCCTGTTGATCCACTGTCCCTCGGAGTAGTTCCTGACGAACTCCTCGGCGAACTCCACGGGGTCCGCTCCGACGATCGCGCGGATCGGGGTCCGGTTCGCTGCGCTCTGCTCGAAGAGATCGAGAAGGTCCTCCACCATGGACAACAGGACTTCTCCCTTGGCTATCGCCCCGAAATACATCAGGTAGCGCTCCAGGGCCTCGATCGCCTCGCGATAGTCCGGCGGGAGCTCCTTCGTGCGGGCCTTGTACTGCCGGTAGCGCCGCTTCTGCGCGATCCACCCTGTGACCATGTCTATCTGCCTCCTTCGCGGAGCTCTTCGAGCCGTTCCGTGAGGAAGCTCCAGGTCCTCCAGAACTCTTCGAGATACGTCCGCCCCTGGGCGTTCAGGGAGTACACCTTGCGCGGCGGCCCCTTCTCGGACGGGACCTTCTCCACGTCGACGAGGCCGCGCTGCTCGATCCTGACGAGCAGCGCGTAGACAGTTCCCTCGGCGATCTCGGAGAAGCCCTGGTCCCGCAGCCACGCAGTGATCTCGTAGCCGTACGCGGGCCGGCCGGACAGGATCGCGAGGACGATGCCTTCCAGCGTCCCCTTGAGCATCTCCGTCACCTGCTTGCCCACGGAACACCTCCTCCTCGCTACTCAGCGTTATTGACTACCAGTAGATAGTAACACTGAATAGTGGCGCCGCAAGCCCCCCGCGGCGGCGGCAGCGGGCCGCGAAAACCGGTCGCCGACGCCGCACGGCGCGCCTAGCCTTCTCAGCCATGCCCACCACCGTTGTGACCACGCGCTTCCTCGACCTGGCCGACGAGGCGGCGCTCCGGGCCTGGCACGCCGCCGGACTTGCCGCACACCGTCACGACCGGCCGGACGCCCCGTTCTGGACCGAGGACGAGGTCGTCCACATCCTGCGCCCGGACGACCCGGAGGAGAAGTTCCTGCCCCTGGTCGCCGAGGACGAGGAGGGCACCATGGTCGGCTCGGCCATCCTGTTCGTGCCGCTCGAGGACAACCTCGACAAGGTCTACGGCCAGCTCAGCGTGCTGCCGGCCCACCGTGGGCACGGCGTCGGCGACGCGTTGATGGAGCAGGTCGTGGCGGCGGCAAGGGCCGAGGGCCGCGAGCTCGTACTCGTCCAGGGCTACCTCCCCGCCGACGCCGACGACACGCACCCGGTCCGTCGGTTCGCCATGAGGCACGGCTTCTACCTCGCCAACACAGAGGTACGCCGGGTGCTCGAGCTCCCCGTCGCCGACGAGACCATCCAGGGCTGGATCGACGACGCGGCGCCGCACCACGTCGGCTACGACGTCGCGACCTACGTGGACGTCGTGCCCGACGAGCTGGTGCCGTCCCTGGTCGACCTGCTCAACCAGCTCGCGGTCGACGCCCCGACCGGCGACATCGAGTTCGAGGCCGGCGCGGTGACCCCGGAGGTCTACCGCGAGCAGACCCAGCGACGCATTGCCAGCGGCCGGAAGATCTACGAGACCGTCGCGGTGAAGGACGGCCAGGTGGTCGCGCAGTCGACGATGTCGGCGCCGCCGCCCGGCGAGGAGATGCCGCACCTCAACCAGTGGGGCACCTACGTGCACCGCGAGCACCGCGGCCACCGGCTCGGCCTCGCGGTGAAGGCCGCGAACCTGCGCGCCGTGCAGCAGGGCCACCCCGAGCGGACGCTGGTCAGCACCACGAACTCGCCGGCGAACGCGCCGATGGTCGCGATCAACGAGCTGATGGGCTTCCGCCCGGTCGACGTGATGAACGAGTTCCTCCGCCGGCTGTGACGGCACACACCTGAAGGAACAGGTCATGGTGGAAGCAACGGTGCGTGAGTGGCACGACGAGCTGGGCTGGGGCGTGCTCGACAGCCCCGAGACGCCCGGGGGTTGCTGGACTCACTACGCGGTGATCGACTCGCCGCTCATCCGTCGCGTCGAAGGCGTGGAGGTGTCGGAGTACAAGGGCCTCGCAGCCGGCGACGCGGTCGAGTTGGAGTGGGAGGCCCCGGGTCAGGACGGCTTCGACTACAGGGCCGTGGTCGTGAGGCAGTCCCTGAGGTAGGAGCACCTGAGTTAAGCAAGACGCCCGCCTCGCGTCATGCGAGTGCGCTCGGCGGGGACCTTCGGCACTTGGCGGGTCCTTCAGAAGGACTCAGTCTGGGGCTGAGAGGACCGGTGCCGTGTCAGGGAACGAGGACACGATGCGAGAGCACAGGGCGGCTGCGACGACAGCTGGGATCCTGTACATCATCGGGACTGTGGCCGGGGTCCTCAGCAAGCTCGTGGCTCTCGCTCCAGTGACCGGCGAGGACGATCCACTCGCCGCCGCCGCGCAGCACTCCGACGCCGTCGTGACGGGCGCGCTGCTTGTGCTCCTCATGGGGCTCTCGCTCGCGTTCGTCCCCGTGGTGCTCTTCCCGGTGCTGCGGCGGGTCGACGAAGCGCTCGCGATCGGCTACCTGGTCGTGCGAGGCGCGGTCGAGGCGTCTTGCTACGTCATATCCGCGATCAGCTTGTTGCTGCTCCTGCCACTTGGTGAGGCCATGTCGGCAGGACCGGGCACGGCGTCACCGGCAGGCCTGCGTCTGGGCAGCCTTATCGTCGACTCTGTCGAGATCAACGTCGTGACCGCGGTCGTGTTCTGTCTGGGTGGCGTGATGTTCTACCTCCTGCTCTACCGGTCGCGCATCGTCCCCCGCTGGATCACGGTGTGGGGTCTCGCGGCGATCCCGTTGTACGTGGCCGCCTACGTGCTCGCGGTGTATGGGGCCATCGGCACCAACTCCACGACGCAGAACTTGCTGTTCATTCCCCTGGCCGTGCAGGAGATGGTGCTCGCGGTCTGGATGATCGCGCGCGGCTTCCGACCAGCGGTGGGCTCGCCTTCCTCGGAGCCGAGAGTCCCATCTCTGGCCAGTTCCTGATCGCCACCGGCCCGTTCCAGTTCGCCGCGCCTTTTGGGTCGACCCAGCGCACGACCCGCGCGCCACCGACGAGCTGCCGGCGGGCGAGACGACGACCCTGCGGCAGTACCTCGACCACTACCGGATGACCTTCGAGAGACGGATCTCCCCCACCTCTACCTCACTGAGGAAGATCCCGACCTCGACTTCGACGGCGCGATCGGGACCGACGACTGCGTGGCGGACGCCTGGGAGTCGTGGCGCCGCGAGGTGGCTCACGCGCGAGAGGTCTACACACGCTACGACGACCTCGGCGAGACCTTCGTCCCTGGCGGGCCGTGGGCGGTGCGCGGAGTCACCGTGCACATGATCGAGGAGTACGCCCATCACTGCGGTCACGCCGACCTGTTGCGCGAGTGCATCGACGGCCGCACCGGCCAGTGAGGCTCCCCGTCGCACCTCCGCAGGCTTCTCAGCAATGACGGGACCGGACCGGGTGTGCCTAGGGCAACATGACGGCATGAGCACGCCGGCCATGGAATCGCATCCGCACCGCCACAGCGGCTGACGCCGCGCAACTGCTCCTCTTGTGGGCTTTGGTGTTCGACGAGGACGCCACCGACTCACAGACGATGTGGAAGCAGCATGCTCACGAGTGGTTCACCCGCTTTGTCGAGGACCGGACCTCGGCTCGCTTCCCCGTGATCGAGGTCGATGGCGACGTCGTCGCCACGGCGATCGGCACGCTGGAGCTCGGCGTCCCTAACCCGCAATGCCCTCGGGGACGAACGGTGCGGCTTGCGAACGTCATCACCTTGCCAGAGCACCGCGGCAGGGGATACGGAACCCTGCTCGTTCGTGACGTCGTCGAGTGGGCCCGGTCGATCGACGCTGACCGCGTCGATCTCAGCGCCACGCCGGACGGGCAGCGCATCTACGAGAAAGCCGGATTCAATCTGACGAAGGCCCCGAGGATGAAGCTCATTCTCTGACGGCAAGATCGCTCGTGCGCACCGGGCTGTCATCGGCATGACAGGACGTCTTCGTATTCCTTGGGCCCGCTTCGCGGGCGAACCCACTGAAAGGTCGAGAAGTTCGTCGCCGTCAGGTGGTGAGCGGAAGCGTCCGTGAGACGGTGATGCTGTTCCGGGTGGTGACGTAGCCGAGGTGTTCGTTGAGGCGCAGCATCGACGCGTTGCCGGCCTGCGTCCAGGTGTAGACCTCCTCGAGTCCGTTGAGAGCAGCCCAGTGCAGGGTTCGGCGCTTCAGGTGTGAGGCGACACCACGGCCGCGCCAGGGACGGCTGACTGCGGTCAGGGCGTTCTCGGCGCGTTCGGGCCGGTCGGTGTCGCGGTTGAGACCAGCGCAGCCGATCACCTCGTCGCCGGACAGGGCCAACCACATCGGGTCGCCGCGCCAAGACGTGTTCCACTGCTCGGCGCTGATCTCCAGCGGCGTGTACAGGGCGAAGTCGGCGAGCACCTCCTTGCCGAACGTCTCGAAGCACGCCGCCCACAGGTCCGGGCGTCGGCTCGCGTCGATCACCTCGACGTCGACCGGCAGACCCGTCGGAGCCGGATCGTCGCCCACCGCACGCACCTGCTCGACCTCGCGGTCGACCTCGACGAACCCGAAACGCTCGGCGAAGGCCAGGGACCCGTCATCGTCGACACCGGACACGACCGTGGGCAGGCCCAGGCCGCTGCAGTGCTCGGCCAGGGCCCGCAGGAGCGCCGATCCCACGCCCCGTCGACGGTGCTCGGGCCGGACGCGTGGGGCGACGAACCCCGCCCCGGCGGTATCGGACCGATCCGCGAGGCCGGAACCCACCACGTCGCCGTCCTCGACGGCGAGGAGCAGCAGTCGGTCCGACGAGTCGTGCGCACGAAGCTCCTCGAGGCTGTGGGTGCGCGACCCCGGCTCGACCGCGAGCCGGACAGCCCGCCATGCCTCGTACTCGTCGTCGGTGACGCAGACGGACAGCTCCATGAACCGCAATGTAGTCCGCGGGCCACTCGACCGGGGGGAAGACCGACTCGCACTCAGTCAGGTCAGGGAGCGGTGGAGCTCCACGTGGCGTTCCACCGGGCGGAAGCCGAGCGCCTCGTTCACCGCGATCATGTGCCGGTTCACCTCGGCGTTGGTGGTGACCAGCGAGGTCCGCTCCGGCTCCTCTCCCACGACCCACAGCAGGTTGTGCGCCTTGGTGGCCATCCCGAGCCGGTGCCCGCGGTGGCCGGGGGCGACCAGGGTGCCCCACTGGAACACGTGGCCGGGATCGTGCTTGGGGACGACGAGCTCGGAGTACGCCGCCAGCTCGCCGTCCGCGTCGACGGCCACCGTCGTGTACTTCGTCCGCCCGGAGGCCTCGAACACGGCCTCGTCGGCGCGGATCCGCTCGACGTCCATGACCTCGTGCTCCCGGGCGACCTCGCCGGTGGGCGCCTCGGTCATCAGCGAGCCGACGAGCACGCCGAACGGCTCGACGATGTCGTCGGGGATCCGGCCGCGGAACTGCCGCAGCGTGTAGTCCCGGTGGTGAGGAGCGGCCTCGTCGGCGAGCCGCTGCACCTGCTGCCCGGTCGACCGGCAGGTCGAGGACCCGCACCACGTTGCTGAGGTCGAGCGCGAACCCACGTCGCAGCGCGAAGTCGGCGTCCGGGTGGCCGGCCCCGTCCTCCGGGCTCTCGTAGGGCACGAAGACCTCCGTCGAGAACGTCGCGCGGCGCCGCTCGCGGGCGACCTCGAGGACGTGGTCGAGCATCGCCGAGCCGTGTCCGCGCCGTCGGTGCCCGGGGTGGGTCCACACGTTGCCCCAGGCGACGTGCAGGTTCTCCTTGAGCGGGAGGACCACCAGGCCGCACGCGACGACCCGCCCGTCGGCGTACCGCTCGAACGGCAGGAACTCCTCCCCTGTCCGCGACCCGAGGAAGTCGGCGCGCATCTCCTCGAGCATCCAGGGGGTGGGGTGCTCGCGATCGTGGGTGTCGGCCGCGAGGTAGGTCGCGTGCCAGGCCGCGAGCGCCTCGGGGTCCGTGGCGTCGAGCGGCCGGATGTCGCTCACACGAGCTCCTTCTGGACCTCGACGCACCGCTCCGTCGCGCGGTAGCCGAGCCGGTCGTTGACGGCGTTCATCGCGACGTTCACCCCGGCGTTGCCGGTCAGCAGGACCCGGCACTCCGGGAACGCCTTCCGGGTCGCACGGTGGTTGGCGAGCTTCATCGCCAGGCCCAGCGCGTGGCCGCGGTGCTCGGGCAGCACCAGCGTCCCGCTCTGGAAACCCCGGTGCGGGGCGTACTTGTTCACCATGACCTCGGTCACCCCGGCCATGCTGCCGTCCGGTGCGATCGCCGCGACCGCGAGCATGTGCCGGCCGCCGGCGAGGTTCTGCCGCTCGCTGTCGCGGACCCGCTGCTCGTCCCAGACCTCCGCCTCCAGCTCGAGGTCGCCGCTGGGGGCCTCCTCGTTGAACGCCTCGTTCAGCCGGCAGAAACCCGCCAGGTGCTCGTCGGGCACGACGTCGCGCCAGTCGATGAGCCGGTAGCCCTCGTGCCGTCCGGCCACCTCCGCCTCGAGCGCGGCCCAGGACGGCTCGGTCTCGACGAGGTCGACGATCTTCATGCCGTCCTCGAGCGCGTCGGCGTAGCCGAGGCCGTGGGCGAACCGCAGCCCGGCGCCGTCCTCGCCGATCGGCGAGTAGGCCTCGCAGACCAGGGTCCGCCTGCCTTCCGCACGCGCCACGTCCTCGGCGTGCCGGACGAGTGCGGTGCCGACTCCCCGTCGCTGGTGGTCCGGGTGCACGTGGACGTCACCGAAGGCGAGGTGCTGGTTGTCGAGGACCGGCAGCACCACGGAGCCGCGGCCCACCATCTCGTCGCGGTCGAACGCCGCGAACATGACATTGCGGAAGCCGGGCCGACTGTGGGTGTACGCCGTCAGCGCGGTCTCCCACGGCACGTAGAAGTCGTAGGGCCGGTACGCCGCCTCGGTGTCCCGGCCGATCTCCCAGTAACGGCGCAGCACGTCGATGTCCTGGCGGTCGAGCTCCCTGATGTCCACAGTCAGCAAGCCTAGGCAGCCGCTCGTCGGACTGCCCGGCATTTACGCAGACGGCAGGATCACGATCAGCCCACCGGTGGCGCCCGGCTCGTCGCCCGCGTCCTCCGCCTCCACGACGTCGAGCACCTCGAAGCTCAGCCCGTCGGCCTCGCCGGTGCCGCCCTCGGTGACCGGGACGTTGGTGTGCCCGCCGGACGGCGGCTCGACCACGACGATGCCCTTGTCGCCGTCGAGGTTGATCGCGGTGAGGGTGAAGTCGTCCATCGGCGTCGGGACGTTCTGGCGCAGCCGCACCGCGCCGTCCGGGTAGTCCTTCGCCGGCTCGTCGTCCCCGCCGCAGCCGGCCAGGCCCCCCAGGGCAAGGGCGAGCACGGCCGCCGTACCGATCCAGGTGCGTCTCATCGGCTCTCCTAGCCCAGGTCCACGGTGTCGTAACGGATGAAGCTCGCCTCGAACTCGTCGTAGGTCATCGTGATCGGCGGGTAGTCGTCGAGGCCCCACGGGTTCACGATCGTGACCGTGCCCTTCTCGGGGTCGACCTGCTGCACATAGTAGGCGTGGCCCTGCACGATCGTTCCGTCCTCGTAGAGCGAGGTCCGGTTGTCGCTCGCGGTGGAGACGAGCATCGCGCCGCCGCCGTCGAGCAGCGCGTCGATGTCCCCGACCGAGGGTGGGTCCACGTCGTCGAGGCCGAACCAGTCGTCCTCGTAGGTGTGCGTGTCGCGGCCGCTGAGCAGCTCGAGCGCCTTCGACGGCCAGTCGCCCTCGAGGTCCTCGTAGTCGCCGTAGTACTGCGCGGCGGCCTTCTCGAGCAGCTGCGGCCACAGCTCGTAGGTGCCCTCACCGGCGTCGCTGGTCGACGGGTTGTCCGCGAAGAGCGGGTCGCCCTCCACGGTGGGGATGTCCGGGGTGACCGTGACGTCGACCGCGTTGCCGTCGTCGTAGAGCGTCACCGTGTAGGTCCCGTTGTCGTTGGCCCGGATCATCTGCTCGATGAGCTCGGGGTTGCCGTTGGCGATCGCCCCGATGCTGGCGATCAGCCAGCAGTCGCCGATCATCCCCTGGTCGAGGTCGCTCGGGTCGACCAACGGCTCGTCGGGGTCGTCCGGGATCGCCCGCGAACAGCTCGTGGGGCACCTCGGTGTACGTCGCGTCGTGGACCGGGCTGTCGGGGTCGTCCCGGGCGTCGTCGCCGCCGACGTCACCGAACTCCGGCTGCACCTCGTCGGTGAACTCGTCGAGCCTGCGCATCGTGTCCGCGGAGGCCTTGGCCGCGATCATGTTCCAGAGCTCGCGGCGGCGCTCGCGGCTCCACCCCGAGCCGAGCATCCCGTCGTCGAGCTCGTCGACCCAGTGCCGCAGCTCGTCGTCGCTCATCGAGGCGATGACCGCGTCGAGCTCGGGACCGGACAGGTCGTCGAGCATGTCCGAGATGTCGGAGAGCTCGCCGCTGCGGACGCCGTTCCAGCCGCCGTCGAGCTTGTCCTCGAACGTGTCGACCGCGTCCTCGACGACCTCGGCGTCGACCGGGTCGGTGGCCGCCGGGTCCGCGTTGAACCACCCGGTCGGCGTTGCCCGTGCCGCCGCCGTCGCCGCCGTCCTCGCCGGGGTCGACCGTGCCGGGCGGGCCGTCGGACGTGGGCGGCGTCCCGGACACCCCCGGCCCCCAGGTGCCGGTGCCGCCCGAGGCGTCGTACGTCGTCGGCGAGTCGCCGCCACCGCAGGCCCCCGCCTGGGTGACGATGCTGCGGATCTGGCAGCCGATCGCGGTGCGCACCTGCGCACCGCTGTCGGTGAGGACCACCGCGGCGACGAGGATCGCCGCCACGACCACGATGCCGACGTACTCCAGGGTGCCCTGGCCGCGCTGGTCCCCTGCGCGGGTCGCCCGGTGCGCGGGCGAGGTCGTCGGCATGGGTCAACGATCGGGGCCGGCTCGTGGCCCGACCAGGGCCCCCGGGCCCAACCGTGGGCCCAAACGCGCCGGGTCAGGCGTCCCGGTCGACGTCGCCGTCGACGTAGACCCAGCGGCCACCCCGCCGCTCGAAACGGCTGGTCTCGTGCATCACGTGCTCGCCTGCCGCGTCACGCGAACGGGCCCGGAACTCCACCACGCCGGTGTCGTCGTCCGGGCCTCCGCCGGCCGTGCGGACCACCTCCAGACCCAGCCACTCCACCGCGGGCAGGGTGAGGTCGGCCGGCCGGGTGCGCGGGTGCCAGGTCCGGAAGACGTGGTCGAGGTGGCCGACGGCGTACGCCGTGTAGCGCGACCGCATCAGCGCCTCCGCCGTCGTCGCGGGCCGGCCGTCGAGGAGCGGGCCGCAGCAGGCGGCGTACGCCGATCCGCTTCCGCACGGGCACTTCCCGAGGCCGGGGCTCGACGGCGACGTCATGCCGGCGAGTCTCGCACTCGTTGCCGCTCGGAGCCGCACGGCCCGGGGCGTACGCTGAGCGGGCGAGGCCTGTTCCGGGCTCTACCGGCCTCGCCCGACTGGACGGAGCGCACATGGCCTCGGCCGGAGAAGAACGCAGTGGACCGCTGACCCTCGGGGTGATGGGGCGGTCGTTCAAGGAGAACGAGCGCCGGCTGGCGCTGCACCCTCATCACCTCAGCCGGATCCCCGAGGACCTCCGAGGACGTGTGTTCCTCGAACGAGGCTACGGCGACCGCTTCGGCCTCACCGACGGCGCGCTCGAGGGCTGGGTCGGCGGCTTCAGGACCCGCGAGGAGCTCATCGCGGAGTGCGACGTCATCCTGCAACCCAAGCCACTGCTCAGCGACATCGACGCGCTGCGGGTCGGGCAGACGCTGTGGGGGTGGCCGCACTGCGTCCAGGACGAGGAGCTCACCCAGGTCGCCATCGACCGGAGGCTGACGCTGATCGCCTTCGAGGCGATGAACCACTGGAACCAGGATGGCTCCTTCAGCCTGCACGTGTTCCACAAGAACAACGAGCTCGCCGGCTACTGCTCGGTGATCCAGGCCCTCCAGCTCGCAGGATCCACCGGTGACTACGGGCGCCGGCTGAACGCCGTGGTCATCGGCTTCGGCGCGACGGCCCGCGGCGCGGTCACGGCGCTGAGCGCGATGGGCGTGCGCGACGTCGACGTCCTCACCCACCGTGCGGTCGCGGCCGTGGCGGCTCCGATCCACTCCGCACGCATCGTGCACTTCGACAACGACGAGACCATGGAACGCGTGAGCCACGCGGTCACGGAGCAGGGCAAGGTACCCCTGGCCGGGTTCCTCGCCGAGCACGACATCATCGTCAACTGCGTCCTCCAGGACACCGACGCCCCGCTCACCTTCATGACCGACGACGATCTCGGCCACATGACGCCGGGGACCCTCATCGTCGACGTCTCCTGCGACGAGGCCATGGGCTTCAGCTGGGCCCGCCCCACGACGTTCGAGGACCCCACCTTCGTGGTGGGAGACAACGTGCTCTACTACGCGGTCGACCACTCCCCGTCCTACCTGTGGAACTCGGCGACCTGGGAGAACAGCGAGGCGCTGCTCCCCTTCCTGCGCACGGTCCTGGACGGCGGGGAGGCCTGGGACAGGAACCTCACCATCCAGCGGGCGATCGAGATCCGTGACGGGGTCATCCAGAACCCCGCGATCCTGTCCTTCCAGGGGCGGTCGCCGCAGCACCCGCACTACCCCCTGGCGACCTGACCGTGCCGGGGTCCGTCAGGTGAGGGTGAGCTGGCGGCGTACGACGTCCGCCAGCCGGTCCGCGATCTCCTGGGCCTGTTCCGCGGTGGTGGCCTCGACCATCACCCGCACCAACGGCTCGGTGCCGGAGGGCCGGAGCAGGATGCGCCCGGAGTCGCCGAGCTCGGCCTCGGCCTCGGCCACGGCGGCCGCGAGCACGGCGTCCTCGTCGGTGCGGGACTTGTCCACGCCGTCGACGTTGACGAGCACCTGGGGCAGCCGGGTCATCACGGCGGCGAGGTCCTTCAGCGACGTCTTCCGGTCGCGCCATCCGGCCGAGCACGTGCAGCGCGGTGAGGATGCCGTCGCCGGTGGTGGCGTGGTCGCTCATGATCACGTGACCGGACTGCTCGCCGCCGAGCGAGTAGCCGCCGGCCTTCATCGCCTCGAGGACGTAGCGGTCGCCGACCTTGGTCTGCCGGACGCCGACGTTCTCGGCGCGCAGGGCCTGGACGAAGCCGAGGTTGCTCATCACGGTGGCGACCACGGTGTCCCGGTGGAGCGTGCCTGCGTCGCGCATCGCCAGGGCCAGGACGGCGAGGAGCTGGTCGCCGTCGACGACGGTGCCCTCGTGGTCGACGGCCAGGCAGCGGTCGGAGTCGCCGTCGAGCGCGAACCCGACGTCGGCGCCGTGCTCGACGACCGCGCGCTGAAGCAGGCCCAGGTGGGTCGAGCCGCAGCCGTCGTTGATGTTGAGCCCGTCGGGCTCGGCGCAGATCGCGATCACCTCGGCGCCGGCCTCGGCGAGGGCGCGGGGCCCCGCGACGGAGGCAGCGCCGTGGGCGCAGTCGAGGACGACCTTGAGGCCGTCGAGCGAGGTGGACATGGTGCTGACGAGGTGCCGCACGTAGTCGGGCACGGCGGCGTCGTAGGTCTCCACCCGTCCCACGCGACCGCCGGTCGGCCGGTCCCAGGGCTCGCGCAGCCGGTTCTCGATCGCCACCTCGAGGGCGTCGTCGAGCTTCACGCCGCCGCGGGCGAGGAACTTGATCCCGTTGTCGGGCATCGGGTTGTGGCTGGCGGAGATCATCACGCCGAGGTCCACGTCGAGCGCACCGGTGAGGAACGCGACGCCGGGGGTCGGCAGCACGCCGAGGAGGAGCACGTCGACGCCGGCGGAGGCGAGCCCGGCCACCACGGCGGCCTCGAGGAACTGTCCGGAGATGCGGGTGTCACGTCCGACAACGGCACGAGGCCGGCCTCCCCGACCCACGTGGGCGTCGAAGATGCCGGCCTCGCCGAGGACGTGCGCCGCGGCGACGGAGAGGTCGAGCGTGAGCTCTGCGGTCAGCGAGGTGTTCGCGACCCCACGGACCCCGTCCGTGCCGAAGATGCGGCCCATGGCCCGCCGATCAGCGCTTGCTGTACTGCGGAGCCTTGCGGGCCTTCTTGAGACCAGCCTTCTTGCGCTCGATGACGCGGGCGTCACGGGTGAGCAGGCCGGCCTTCTTGAGCGACGGGCGGTTGGCCTCGACGTCGATCGCGTTGAGCGCGCGGGCCACGCCGAGACGCAGCGCCCCGGCCTGGCCGGTGATGCCGCCGCCGTGGATGCGGGCGATCACGTCGAAGCGGCCGGCGAGGTCGGTGTTCACGAAGGGCTCGTTGACGACCTGCTGGTGCAGCTTGTTCGGGAAGTACGAGTCGAGGGTGCGGCCGTTGACCGTCCACTGACCCGTGCCGGGGACGAGACGGACCCGGGCCACAGCCTCCTTGCGACGACCGGTGGCGTTCGCCGGAGCGATCGTCGCCGGGCGGGCCGGAGCGTCCTCGGACGGGGCGCTCTCGGAGCTGTACGCCACGCCCTGCTCGTTGGCCTCGAAGGTCTCCTCGACCTCGTCGGGTGCCACGGTGCTTTCAGTCACGGATGTTCCTCGCTCGTGTTTCGATCTGCAGAAAAGTTACTGGGAGACCTGGGTGATCTCGAACGGCTGGGCCTTCTGGGCCTGGTGCGGGTGGTTGGGGCCCGCGTAGACCTTCAGCTTCTTGAGCGTCTGACGGCTGAGGCGGTTCTTGGGGAGCATGCCCCAGACCGCCTTCTCGATGGCGCGACGCGGGTCCTTGTCCAGCAGCTCGCCGAACGGGGTGGCCGAGAGGCCGCCCGGGTAGCCCGAGTGGCGGTAGGCCATCTTGGAGGTCTTCTTGTCGCCGGACAGGGCGACCTTCTCGGCGTTGATGATGATGACGAAGTCACCACCGTCGACGTGGGGGGCGAAGGTGGGCTTGTGCTTGCCGCGAAGCAGCGTCGCGGTCTGGACGGCGAGGCGTCCGAGCACCACGTCGGTGGCGTCGATGACGTGCCACTCACGCTGGAGGTCAGCGGGCTTCGGGCTGTACGTACGCACGGTCATTTGCCTTCTGATCGAAATCGGTTTGCTCTGACTGGTCTCGCTCACACGAGCCGGCGGCACACGTGTCGGACACCCGGTCGAACGCCTGAGCGGACGGAGGTAGTCACACGGAAGAGCCGCGACCGACAAGAATACCGGCGCCGCGGCTCGAAGGTCAAAACGGGCCCGGTTTCAGGAAACCTGTCAGTCGGGCATAAGTTAGCCGTTACTCAAGCACAGTTCGAACGACGAGCACCCCGGCGCACGCGCACCCACCGGTGCAGCCACCGACCCGGGCCCTTCACGAGCGAGGAGCCGACGTGACCGAGAGCACGGCCACTGCTTCCAGCACCCAGCACGAAACCCTCACCGTCCGGGACAACCGGACCGGAGTGGAGTACGACGTCCCCATCCTGGACGGCACGGTCAAGGCCGCCGACCTGGGGAAGATCCGCCTGGACGAGGACACTCCGGGCCTCGCGGTCTACGACCCCGGGTTCGTCAACACCGCGTCCTGCCGCAGCTCCGTCACGTTCATCGACGGCGACAAGGGGATCCTCGAGTACCGCGGCTACCCGATCGAGCAGCTCGCGGAGAAGTCGACGTTCCTCGAGGTCGCCTACCTGCTCATCCACGGGGCGCCGCCGACCAAGGAGCAGTACGACTCCTGGGTCCACGAGGTGACCTACCACACGTTCGTCCACGAGAACGTCAAGGGCTTCATGGAGGGCTTCCGCTACGACGCCCACCCCATGGGCATCCTGATGGCCTCGGTGGGCGCGCTCTCCACGTTCTACCCGGAGTCGCGCAACATCGCGGACGCCGACAACCGGCACATGCAGATCGTCCGGCTGATCGCCAAGATGCCGACGCTCGGCGCCTGGGCGTTCCGCAACGCGCAGGGCAAGCCCTACGTCTACCCGGACAACGACCTGAGCTACACCGCCAACTTCCTCGCGATGCTGTTCAAGATGAGCGAGAAGAAGTTCGAGGCCGACGAGCGGCTGGTCAAGGCCCTGGACATCTTGTTCATCCTGCACGCCGACCACGAGCAGAACTGCTCGACCAACGCGGTGCGCTCGGTCGGCTCCAGCCAGGTCGACCCCTACTCCGCGGTGGCGGCCGGCGTCGCGGCGCTCTACGGCCCGCTGCACGGCGGCGCCAACGAGGCCGTGCTGCGGATGCTGCGCCGGATCGGCTCGGTGGACAAGATCCCCGACTTCATCGAGGGCGTGAAGAACGGCAAGGAGAAGCTCATGGGCTTCGGCCACCGGGTCTACAAGAACTACGACCCGCGCGCCAAGATCATCAAGAAGGCTGCCGACGACGTCTTCGAGGTCACCGGGGTCAACCCGCTGCTGCAGATCGCCCTCGAGCTGGAGAAGATCGCGCTCGAGGACGAGTACTTCGTCAAGCGCAAGCTCTACCCCAACGTGGACTTCTACAGCGGCCTGATCTACGAGGCGCTGCAGTTCCCGCCGGAGATGTTCACGGTGCTCTTCGCGATCGGCCGCACCCCCGGCTGGCTCGCGCAGTGGCTCGAGCTCGTCCAGGACCCGGAGCAGAAGATCGCCCGGCCGAAGCAGATCTACACCGGCGAGCGCCAGCTCGACTTCGTCCCCGCCGCCGAGCGCTGGAAGTAGCCGACCGGCCGTCCCGACAGCGACGAGACCCCCACGGAACGCCGTTTCGTGGGGGTCTCGTCCTTCCCGGGGGGCGGGGTCAGGAGGCGGTACGTCGTACGAGCTGGAGCCGCCAGGCCTCCGGGCCGCGCTCGAGGTAGCTGACCTCGAAGACGCCCGGTGACCGCTGCTCGACCTGGGACAGCAGCGGCAGCGGGTCGTGCGGGGCGACCAGCACCATCCCGCCGCCGGGCTTCACCGCGTCGAGCGCGCCGAAGATCGTGGCGTGCCGGATCGCGTGCGGGACCGCGCGGGCGTCGAGCTCGGGGTAGCCCGGCCCGTCCACCTCGCCGCAGCCGCAGGTGTGGCCACCGCAGCCGGACTCGGCCTTCTCGCCCACCTGCCCGTGACCCTCGTGGTCGTCGTGGCCGCCGAGCAGCTCGTGCATGCCGCCGAGCAGGTCGGCGACCGACACGTCGGGGGCGCTCACCAGCAGCGGCAGCACGAGCTCGTTCTCCTTGGCGAGGTGGCTGTCGAAGGCCACCTTGAGGGCGGTGGCCGCGGCCGCCGCGCGCACCGGGTCGGTCGTGGAGCTGATCTGGTCGACCAGACCGGTGATGACCTGGTGCTCGGCGAGCATCCCCTCGACGAGCAGCCGGCCCTCGGGCATCGCCTGCGCCGAGGGGTACATCGCCTTCTCCTCCGCCAGGGCGTGCGGCACCAGCTCGTGGGTGCACCAGGCGACGAGGCCGTCACACTCGGTGGCCGCCCGCTGCCCGTCCCGTGCCGACGCGGCGGAGACCAGCGCCTCCACGCGAAGCGCGAGCTCGCCCGCCATCTGCGCGTGGTGCTGCTCGACCGCGTCCGCTGCGCGCGCATCCGCCTCGGTGGATGCGATCACGACCTTGTCCATCTCTTCCTCCTGCGGTGGCAGTGCCACCGGTCGGTCGGCCGTCGGAGTGGCGGCCCGCTCAGTTATTTATTACAGTAAACACCGTGGAAAATATTCCCGCCAACCCGGCACCCGACGGCTTCGGTCCGCGACCCGCCGTGCCGGGCACCCCGGTCCGCGAGGGACGCGCGCTCTCCGCCGCGCGGGCCGCGGTCCTCGACGCGCTCAGGGACGCCCCGCGGCCCGCCACCGTCGGCGACCTCCAGCGACAGTCGGCGCTGCACGCGAACACGCTGCGCGAGCACCTGGAGGCGCTGGTCGCGCGCGGCCTCGTCCGGCGCGTCCGCGCCACCCCGTCGGGGCGCGGCCGGCCCGCGTGGCTCTACGAGGCGGTCGAGCCCGAGGCAGGAGCCGGGAGCCCGGAGTACGCCGGCCTCGCGGCCACCCTCGCCGCGCACCTGCACCGCACCAGCCCCGACCCGCAGCGGGACGCCGTCGCCGCCGGGCACACCTGGGGGCACGACCTCGCCCGCAAGGCCGGCACCCCGGACCGCTCGGGACCCGTGGCCGCCCGCCGCAAGGTGGTCGCGATCCTCGACGAGATCGGGTTCGCCCCGGAGACCGACGACCGAGCGACCACGGCCCGGCTGACCCGGTGCCCCCTGCTCGACGCGGCGAAGGAGTACCCCGACGTGGTCTGCGGCGTGCACCTCGGCATCGTCCGCGGAGCGCTGGAGGAGTACGGCGCCGACAGCGACCGCACCGACCTCCACCCCTTCTCCGAGCCCGGCGCCTGCCGGCTCGACCTGCTCACCCGGCCGGCGCGATGACCACCACCGTGGACGTGCCCCGCGTCCGCACGAGCGGTCGCGCCGCCCCGGCGGCCTGCGTCGGCTGCCGTTCCTGCTGCCCGCCGGGCTGGCCGTGCTCGCCGGGACCGACGCCGCGCTGATGCTGCTCGGCCTGCCGGCCCCCGTCTCGGCCGAGCGGCTGCCCGACGTCCACGGCATGCTGCTCGTGCTCGGGTTCGTCGGCACGCTGATCGCCCTCGAGCGCGCCGTCGCCCTCGGTCACCGCGCCGGCTACCTGGCGCCGGGACTGCTCGGCGCCGGGGCCGTCGCCCTGGTCTCTCCGGCGCCGGTCACCCTCGGCCGCATCCTGCTCGTGGCCGGCACGGTCGCGCTGGTCGCGGTCTACGTCCCGCTCTGGCGCCGCCAGCGCGACGACGCCGTGCTGGTCCAGGTGCTGGGGGCCGTCCTCGCCGTCGGCGCCTCGGCCCTCTGGCTGGGCGGCGTCGACGTACCGGTGCTGCTGCCCTGGCTGGTCGGGTTCATCACCCTGACCATCGCCGGCGAGCGTCTCGAGCTCGCCCGGATCGCGATGGGCGCCCGCGCCGGCGGGGTCCTCGTGCTGCTCGCGGCGGCGCTCGTCGTCGCGGTGACGGGCTCGGTGCTGTGGCCCGAGGTCGCCACCCCCGCGCTCGGCCTGGCGCTGCTCGTGCTGGTCGGTTGGCTCGCCGTGCACGACGTGGCGCGCCGCACCGTGCGCTCCGACGGGCTCCCCCGCTTCATGGCGCTCGGGCTGCTGGCGGGCTACTTCTGGCTCGGCGTGGCCGGTGCCGTGTGGCTGGTGCGCGGCGCGGTCGTCGACGGACCGGCGTACGACGCCGTGGTGCACGCCGCGTTCCTGGGCTTCACGATCTCGATGATCATGGCGCACGCCCCGGTGATCCTCCCGGCGGTGCTGCGCCGGCCGCTGTCCTACCACCCGGCGCTCCTCGGCCCGATGGCCCTGCTGCACCTCTCGCTCGCACTGCGGCTGTGGGTCGGCGACGCGCTCGGGCACCCGCTCGCCTGGAGGATCGGCGGTGTGCTCAACATCGTTGCCCTGCTGGGTTTCCTCGCCACCGCGGGCTGGGCCGTCGCCCGGCCCGGGCGCACCGGAAGGGCAACCCGATGACCAGCAAACGAGGCTTCTCCCCGCTGCGCGACCTGCCCGCGCTGCTCTGGCTGCTCCTCCTCGTCGGGGCTGTCCTGGCCCACCCGTTCGTGCCCGCACCGCGGTGGCTGATGATCCACCTGCTGCTGCTCGGCGCGGTCAGCCACTCGATCCTGGTGTGGAGCCAGCACTTCGCCGACGCACTGCTGCACACCAGCCCGCGTCCCGGCGACGCCCGCGCCCGCTCGACGCGGCTGCTGCTGCTCAACGGCGGGGTGGTGCTCGTCGTCGCCGGCGTGCTCACCGACGTGTGGCCGGTGACGGCCGTCGGGGCGACGGGGGTCGCGCTCGCGGCGGGCTGGCACGGCGTCGCGCTGGTCCGGCAGATGCGCAGGGCGCTGCCCGCCCGGTTCGGCACCACGGTGCGCTACTACGTGGCGGCCGCCGCGCTGCTGCCGGTCGGTGCACTGCTCGGCGTGCTGATGGCCCGCGGCGTCGGCGACCCGCAGCACGTGCAGGTGATGCTCGCCCACGCGGCGGTGAACGTGCTCGGCTGGATGGGTCTGACCGTCGTGGGCACGCTGGTCACCCTGTGGCCGACGATGCTCCGCACCCGGATCGCCGAAGGTTCCGAACGGGCCGCCCGGCGGGCGCTGCCGCTGCTGGTGGGCGCCGTCGTCATGACCGCGGCCGGCGCCCTCGTGGGGCAACGGCTGGTGGCGGCCCTCGGCCTGGCGGCGTACCTCGTCGGCCTTGCGATCGTCGCCCGTCCCTTCGCGGCTGCGGCACGGGGCCGGGCCCCCGCGCACTTCCCGACCTGGTCGGTGCTCGCCGGGGTGACCTGGCTCGCCGGCTGCGTGGGGGCGCTCGCGGTGGCTGTGGCCACGGCGAGCTCGTGGCACGCCGTGCACGACCGCGTCGAGCTGTTCACCCCGGCGCTTGCGGCCGGCTTCGGGGCGCAGGTCCTGCTCGGGGCCCTGTCCTACCTCATCCCGGTGGCGCTCGGCGGCGGCCCGACGCCCGTCCGCGCCGCGAACAGCGTGCTCGACCGCGGCGCACCGCTCCGGGTGGTGCTGGTCAACGCGGGGCTGCTGGTCTGCCTGCTCCCGGTGCCGGTGCTCGTGCGGGTGCTGGCCTCGGTGCTCGTGCTGCTCGGCCTCGCCGCGTTCCTCCCGCTGCTGTTCGGGGCGATGCGCGCCTCGCGGCGCGCGAAGGCCTCGCCCGCCCTGCCCGCGACCGTCCGCCCACGCGGCCCGGCCCCGGTCTCCGCCGAGCGACCCGCCGGGCAGGTCCGTGGGCTCGCGGCCGCCGGGCTGGCCGCCGTGGTGCTTGCCGTCGCCATCGGGGTCGCCCTCGACCCGGCCGCCCTCACCGGGACGTCGAAGGCCTCGGCCGCGGCCGGGGTCGCCCCCACCGGGGAGACCCGCACGGTCGCGGTCGTCGCCCGGGACATGCGCTTCAGCCCCGACACCATCGAGGTGGCGGCCGGGACGCGCCTGGTGATCGAGCTGAGCAACGCCGACGACGGGGACGTGCACGACCTGGTCCTCGACACCGGGGACGACACCGGCCGGATCGCTCCGGGCGAGTCGGCGACCCTGGACGTGGGAGTGGTCGGTCGCGACCTCGACGGCTGGTGCTCGGTGCTCGGCCACCGCCAGATGGGCATGGTGCTGAAGGTCGACGTGACCGGCGGCTCCCCCGCCGCGTCCGGTCACGCGCAGCACCAGCACGGCCCCGCGCCGGTCGAGACACCGGCCGCCGGCGGGCACCAGCACGCCGTCGAGGTGCCGCCCGCCCACGACGCGACGCTGCCCGCCCTGGAGGCCGGCCGGGTGCACCGTCGTACCCTCACCGTCACCGAGGTCGAGACCGAGGTCGCCCCGGGCGTCACGCAACGGCTGTGGACCTACGACGGGTCGAGTCCGGGACCGGTGCTGCACGGACGGGTCGGCGACACCTTCGAGATCACCCTGGTCAACGACGGCACGATCGGCCACTCGGTCGACTTCCACGCCGGGGCGTTGGCGCCGGACCGCCCGATGCGCACCATCCCGCCCGGCGAGTCGCTGACCTACCGGTTCACCGCGACCCGGGCCGGGATCTGGATGTACCACTGCTCCTCGATGCCGATGTCGGCCCACATCGCCAACGGGATGTTCGGCGCGGTCGTCATCGAGCCGCCGGACCTCGCCCCGGTCGACCGCAGCTACCTGCTCGTGCAGTCCGAGCACTACTACGGCGCGCAGGGCGGCGTGGTCGACCTGGACAAGCTCCAGGCCGAGCGGCCCGACGCGGTGGTGTTCAACGGCTACGCCAACCAGTACGACGGGCAGCCGCTCGCGGCGCGCACCGGCGAACGCGTCCGGGTGTGGGTGCTCGACGCGGGGCCGAACCGGGCGACGTCCTTCCACGTCGTCGGCGCTCAGTTCGACACCGTCTACGCGGAGGGCGACTACCTGCTGCGCCCAGGTGTCGGAGGGGCCCAGGGCCTGGCCCTCGGACCGGGCCAGGGCGGCTTCGTGGAGCTGTCGTTCCCCGAGGCCGGGCACTACCCGTTCGTGTCGCACGTGATGGTCGACGCCGAGCGCGGCGCCCACGGAGTGTTCACGGTCACGGACTGACGGGGACCTTCGGCACTGGCCGGGACACCCCCGTCCGCCAGAGGGTCGGGTCGAGGGTCTTCGAGGGGGCATCGATGTTCAGACACACCATCCTCACGCTGCTGCCGGCTGCGCTGCTGGCGATCGGCCCCGCGGCCGCTGCGGCCACGCTCGACGGCACGCCGGGGGACGACACGCTCATCGGCACCGCGTCCGCGGACACGGTCCGGGGCCTGGGCGGCGACGACTTCGTGCGCACCCTGGGCGGCATCGACGTCGTCCACGGCGGGCCCGGCGGCGACAAGGTCGAGGCGGGCGCCGGTGCCGACGTCGTCATCGGTGGGGCAGGACGCGACTTCCTCGAGGGCGCGGGCGGTGCCGACGTGCTGCGCGGCCGCACCGACAAGGACCAGCTGTTCGGTGGCGCTGGTGACGACGCGCTGTTCGGCGGGCTCGGGCCCGACGGCCTGGTCGGCGGCGGTGGGGCCGACCTGCTCCGCGGCCAGAGCGGCAACGACACCATGTCCGGCGCCGCCGGCGACGACCGGCTCTACGGCGGCGACGGCGACGACTCGCTGACCGACTGGGTCCCGACGTCGTTCGACGCGGACGGCCCGGCCGACGACGACTTCCTGTCCGGCGGCGACGGCAACGACTTCATCGGGATCCTGAACGGCGAGGACGAGGTGCTCGCCGGGCTCGGCGACGACCTGGTCCAGCTCGACGACGACGGCTCCGCCGACACCGTCGACTGCGGTGACGGCAACGACGAGGTCATCTACTTCGGCCCCGTCGACCCGCTCGACACCCTGGTCGGCTGCGAGACCGTCGCGGTCGCCGACTAACGCTCCGCGGGCACCCGTCTGCGGCGTCGCCCGAGCGCGGCGACGATGATCGCGATGCCCACGAGCGCCTCTCCGACGTACGGCGTCCAGTCGGTGACACCCCACACGAAGTACAGCGGAGGGGGTGCGAGCTGGCGTCCCTGGAGCAGAGCAACACCGACGATCTCGCCGGCCATGAGCAAGCCCACGAGCAGCCACACAGCACTCGGGTGCCGACGTCCGACCCATGCACCGACGGCGCCGAGCACGGGTCCGGTCACCACCCCCGCGAGGAAGTAGATGCGGTTGGCCTCCGCCTCGACGGCGAGCTCGCGGAGGAACCCGCCGCCACCCAGGTGGCCGGCCAGCACCACCGTCAGCGGCGGCGTAGAAACCGGCCAACGCGACCATCGTGCTGACGAGCCCCGTGACGGCGCCCCGTACCAGGGTGCGGCAGGAAGAAGCAGGGAGCGCCGCAACGAGGAGCCAGGGAGCGCTCAGGTTCCCGATCTCGCCACGCAGCCCGGTCTCGTTCCCCTTGAACGCCCCGGCCAGCACACCGAACGCCGCTGCGCCGAGCAGTGCGGCCAGCGTCCGTCGGGAGTCGGTCATGCCCGCAGGCTACTGGCGTGCGAGGGCGGCCTTGATCTCGACGTGCCGCACCAGGAACGCCCGTTCGTCCAGCCGCTTGCGCCGCAACCACCCGGTCACCTCGTCGTTGCACTTGCTGGCGTTGCAGGAGCCGCAGGCCGGCGCGACGTTGTCGAGCGTGTAGCGGCCGCCCCGCGAGATCGGCAGCACACAGTCGCGCTGGAGCGCCGTGTCCGTGGACCCGCAGTAGGCGCACCCACCCCAGGCCGCCTTGAGTGCGGCCCACTGTTCGTCGCTGAGGTCGTGCTCGACGCTGTCCATCCGGCTCTTGCGCCTGCGGGCGATCCGGGCCCGGCGGCTTCGGCTGGCGGTCACCCCGGGTGCCGTTGCTGTCTACGCGTGCTGGCCCACCACAGGACCCACACCGCCACCAGGGCCAGCCAGATGGCCAGCTCGACCGTGCCGACGCCACCCAACGCCCCGGCGAGAACGATCAGTGCGAGCAGGCCCAAGAGGCCCCAGAGGAGTGAGCTCACTGACATGACCTGAGACTAGGTCACCCCGGCGTCGGCGGGTGTCAGGCGCGAGCGGAGCCGTTTCGTTGCGCGCAGCCGACGTGGTGAGCCACAGCCCAGCTCTCGTAGGGGTGCTGGTGCTGCGGGTTGACGCACCAGCTCGTGCGCAGCTCCTCGGCCTCGCCGAAGGAGGGTCGCAGCAGGTAGGCGCCGCGGGCACCTGGCACCCGGACCACCCGGGGCAGCTCGTCCGGTCGCGGGGGCCAGCTTCGCCACGGGAGGCTCAGCAGTCTGTAGATGACCTTGCCGACGACGATCTGGCCGTACACCGGGACCAGGCCGATCAGGAGCACATCGCGCTTGCGGTAGGACACCCTGCCCAAGAACGGGATCAGCAACAGCCCGACGTAGAACGACGCTGCGCGGGCGGTGACCTCGAGGGAGGCGAAATCGGTCAGACGCAGGCTCCACCCCGCACTCGGCGGGAACCCGATCTGCACCCACAGCAACGCCAGAACCACGAGCACGGCCGGGACCATCCGGACGGCAGGGTGCTGCCGCCACTTCCACGGCGGCGCCGGTGGGTCCAGCGTCCGGGCACCGGCCGCGCCGCCGACCGGCGCCGGCTGCGAGGGGGCCGGTGTCATGAACGGCATCGTACGCACGCGCAGGCGTCGCGCCGCGCGAATGAAACCAGGCGCCCGGTTGGCATGCGGACGTAGATCGTCCGGAATCGTGCGTACGGTGCCTGGCATGGCTATCGCACGCTTCCCAAGCATCGTCATCGACTGCCCCGATCCCGGCGCTCTCGCGAGGTTCTACGGCGAGATGCTGGACTGGAAGGTCGACGTCTCCGCCGACTGGGCCGAGGTCCGCGCGGACTACGGCCAGTGCATCTCGTTCCAGCCGGTGCAGGACTACACGCCACCCCGCTGGCCGGACCAGGAGGTGCCCCAGCAGATGCACCTCGACGTGATCGTCGACGACCTGGACGCCGGCGAGACCGCGGTGCTCGGCCTCGGCGCGACCAAGGCCGACCACCAGCCCGGCACGACCTTCCGGGTCTTCCTCGACCCGGCGGGACACCCCTTCTGTCTCTGCGTGGACTGATCAGGCGACGAAGATGCAGAACGGATGGCCCGAGGGGTCCGCAAGCACGTAGAGCGGCTCGTTCGCGTCCTCCGTCCGGTCCAGCAGCAGGTGCGCTCCGAGCGCCTCGGCTCGCCCACGCTGCCGCCGCAGCTCGGCAAGCGCCCGGGCGTCGGTGGTGTCGATGGCGGTATGCAGGAGTTGGGGGTACTCAGCCATGCTCGCATCCTGACACGCAGGCACGGCGGCATCCGGCCGTCCGAAGCAGCGTTCTCGCCTCGATGGAGGCCATCCGGATCCGACTAGAGTGCAGAGTCCCGGCCCGTTGACGAGGTGTGGCATGAGCGTTCACGACGATCGGATCGCCGAATTCCATCGGTTGCACTCCTCCGGGTGCTTCGTGATGCCGAACCCGTGGGACGTCGGGAGTGCGCTGGCGCTGGAGCAGATGGGCTTCAAGGCGTTGGCCACGACGAGTGCCGGATTGGCCTGGACGTTGGGCCGCACCGACACCCAGGCAACCCTCGATCAGGTCCTCACCCATCTACGTCTGGTCGTCGAGGCCGTGCGGGTGCCGGTGAACGCCGACTTCGAGGGCGGCTACGCAGTCGCTCCGGCGGGGGTCGCGGCGAACGTGGCACTGGCCGCGGAGACCGGGATCGCCGGGCTCTCGATCGAGGACGCCTCCGGCGATCCGGCTGATCCACTCTTCGAGTTCGAGCTGGCTGTGGAACGAGTTCGAGCCGCGCGACAGGCAATCGACGACAGCGGCACGGGGATCGTTCTCACCGGGCGATCCGAAGGTTTCGTGTGTGGGCGTCCCGACATCGACGAGACGATTCGAAGGTTGCGCGCGTACGCCGAAGCGGGCGCCGACTGCCTCTACGCTCCACGGATCGACAAGCTCGAGCACGTCGCCGCGATCGTCGCCGCCGTCTCACCCAAACCGGTGAACCTGCTGGTCAACGCCCCGTTCACCACCGTTGCGGAGGCGGCTCGGCTGGGAGTACGTCGGATCAGCGTGGGCGGCACCCTTGCCCGGGCCGCATGGGGTGGATTCCTGCAGGCCGCGAGGGAGATCGCTGACGAGGGGACGTTCTCCCGGTTCGAGTCGCTACCGAACGTCGACGCGCTCTTCAGCAGCTGACGGCAGTACACCGCGGTTCGGCCCCGCTCGGCGGTCCGGCGGCGACACGGAGAAGGAGAGGACTCGGCCTCTCCACTTTCAACGTATAACGCCCCGGGGGCCTTGCCGCAAGACCCTGGTCGTGCCTCAGAATCGCCGACCGAGGTCAGAACCAACCGGCGTGGGGGTGGCGCAGTGCGTGTGTTCGCCGTCGACGTACAGGTCGCGCGGAGAGCGGAGCCGACGAGGTGAGCCCGCTGCGCACGAGCGCATTCGACCTTCCCGACCGCCTCGCCGCCAAGGCCGACCCGAGCCTGATCGCGGGCGACGAGCAGCACTTCGCGGCGATCGCGGAGAGCCTCGAGCGGTCGATCGGCGACCTGTCCGAGCGTCTCGACGCCGCACGCAAGCGGCCAGGCGGCTCCGGCCAGGAGGCCCTGGACCGCGACCAGGAGGTGCACCGGCTGACCGGTCGCCTGCGCGCCCTGCGTCGCTTCGGCCTCGACCTGTGCCTCGGCCACATGGTCAGCACGGACGACCGGGATCCCGTGTACGTCGGCCGGCTCGGCCTCACCGACGCCGCGGGTCGTCGGCTGCTCGTCGACTGGCGCTCGCCCGCGGCCGAACCGTTCTTCGGCGCGACCCATGCCAACCCGATGGGACTGGCCAGCCGCCGCCGCTACCGCTGGACCGGTGGCCGGATCAGCGACTACTGGGACGAGGTCTTCACCTCGGACGGCTTCGGCGGGCACGCCGCGGCGCTCGACGACCAGTCCGCCTTCATCGCCAGCCTCGGCGGCCACCGGTCACCGCGGATGCGCGACGTCCTCGGCACCATCCAGGCCGACCAGGACGCCATTGTCCGCGCAGGGTCCCGCGGCGCCCTCGTCGTCGACGGCGGGCCGGGCACGGGGAAGACCGTCGTCGCGTTGCACCGCACGGCGTACCTCCTCTACTCCGACCCTCGGCTCGGTCATCGCCGGGGCGGCGTGCTGTTCGTGGGTCCGCATCAGCCCTACCTGGCTTACGTTTCCGACGTCCTGCCCAGCCTCGGCGAGGAGGGCGTGCAGACCTGCACCCTGCGCGACCTCGTCCCGGAGGGAGCCGCGGCGCCGCTCGAGAGCGACCCGGAGGTCGCGCTCCTGAAGTCGTCCGCGGACCTGGTGAACGCGATCGAGCCGGCCGTCCGGTTCTACGAGGAGCCACCCACCGAGGGCCTGGAGGTCGAGACCCCCTGGGCCGACGTCTGGCTGAGCACCGCCGACTGGGCCGAGGCGTTCGAGGCGCCCGAGCCCGGCACCCCGCACAACGAGGCGCGCGACCAGATCTGGGACGCGATGGTCACGATCCTCGTCGACAAGCACGACGACGAGGACGTCTCACCGGAGCAGCTCGGCGCCGCCCTGCGTAGGAACACCGAGCTCGTCGACGCCCTCACCAAGGCGTGGCCCATGATCGAGCCGACGGACCTCGTCGGCGACCTGTGGGAGGTGCCCGCCTACCTGCGCCTGTGTGCCCCCTGGCTCACCCCGGACGAAGTCCGCCTGCTCCAGCGCACGGACGCCCAGGCCTGGACGGTCTCCGACCTTCCGCTGCTGGACGCCGCACGGCTTCGGCTCGGCGACCCGGACGCGTCACGACGCAGGCGTCAGCAGGAGGCCACCCTCGTGGCCGAGCGGGAGCTCATGGACCGGGTGGTCGACGACCTGGTCGCGGCCGACGACTCCGAGATGCTGGTGATGTCGATGCTGCGCGGGCAGGACCTGCAGGACCGGCTGGTCGAGGAGGCCGCCCTGCCCGGCGCCGACCCGGACCTGCTCGCTGGTCCGTTCGCACACATCGTCGTGGACGAGGCGCAGGAGGTTACCGACGCAGAGTGGCAGATGTTGCTGCTCCGCTGTCCCTCCCGGAGCTTCACCATCGTCGGGGACCGGGCCCAGGCCAGGCACGGATTCACGGAGTCGTGGCAGGAACGCCTCGCGCGGATCGGGCTCGACCACGTCAAGCTCGCGTCCCTGACCATCAACTACCGGACACCGGAAGAGGTCATGGCGGAAGCCGCGCCGGTCATCCGGGCGGCACTTCCGGACGCCAACGTGCCGACCTCGATCCGCGAGAGCGGCGTCCCGGTCGTGCACGGATCCGCTGCGGATCGGGACAGGATCCTCGACACCTGGCTGGCCGCGCATGCCGAGGGTGTCGCCTGCGTCATCGGAGACCCCACGTTCCAGGCGACGCCCCGGGTTCGATCGCTGACCCCGGAGCTGGTCAAGGGGCTCGAGTTCGATCTGGTCCTCCTCATCGACCCCACGGTCCTCGGCTCCGGCATCGAGGCGGCTGTCGACCGCTATGTGGCGATGACCCGAGCGACCCAACAGCTCGTCATCCTCACGAGCTCCTGACTCCCTCCGACGGGTGCAGCGATCCAGGAGCAGCTGTTCGCCGGGTCACCGCTCTACCCGGCGTACGAGCACGCAGTCGGCGATCTCGGTGCCGGGTGCCAGCGGCTTCGTGGTCGATCGTGCGCCGGGGGGCAGGTGATGGTCGACGGCCCCCGCGACGACGCCGAGCTCGACGATTCTGACCCGACAGCCGGCTCACCAGCGGCCGCCTCCGTGCATCATCCAGCCGACGTCGTACCAGCGGTTGAGCCAGCGCCTCATCTGGAAGATCTCCGCGTGCTGGTCGTCGCGGATGGACCGCGCGAGCGTGTTGACCTGCTGGTGCGCGGCGAGGCCGCGGGCGAGCAGCTGCTGCGACATCATCACCGCGGCCATGTGGTGCCACGTCATGTCTTGAAGGAACACACGGTCCAGACGGTCACCGGAGAGATGCGTCAGGTCTCGCATCATCGGCTCGTAGGTCACGTCCGTAGAACGACCGGGGTACCAGTCGGCCAGCCATGTCCTCATCTGGTCGATCTGCGCCGACTGCGTGGCAACGATGGACCGGCCGAACTCGCGCATCTGCGGACGGCCTGAGCGCTGCAGCTGCTTGGCGGCATCGACCGCCTCCTGGTGGTGGGCCACCATCTCGGTCAGGTACGCGAACTCGCTGCCGACGGTGACGCCGTGCATCCACGCCCGCGGTCCCATCCGCCAGTGGCGGATGCCCTCGGCCTGCGTCGAGGACGACATCATGCCGTGGGCACGATAGCTGGGCCCGTCGTCCTGCTGCTGTCCGACGGTGACGACCACGACAGCCGTCATAGCGACGATCAGCACCGCGACGCCGGCGGCGACCACGGCGATCAAGGACCGCCTCATGGCGTACTCCTCCTGCTAGTAGTCCTCCATCCACGATGGCCCGCCGTGGGTGCTGACAGAAGGGGCGTTCCGGTCCTCCAGCCGGGACGGAAGTCCCCTCTTCAATCCCCGATCGTGGGCTCGGCCAGCAGCAGGAGCGCGGCTGCGGGCAGCGCGGACAGCGGTGCGGAGGTCAGCGGATCCGCTGGACCCGACCCTCGTCCCAGACCGGACCGTCGGACTCGTACACCCCTCCTCCAACGCCTCGGCCGAATCGGTCGTGCGCGCTGATCGTCCGGGCCAAGGGCAAGGACTGAAAGCCGCAAGCTGATCGCGGCAGATGCGGGCGTTGCTCAGAACCACGTTTCGTCGCGGATGCGCCGCGCGCAGTAGGGGCTCTTGTTGTACTTGGTGAGGAGTTCGGCGTAGGAGGGAACTGGGTCGTAGCCCTCATCGGTGCAGGCCGTCCCGGACCACGAGACGTACCCCTGCTGGCTCGCCCACCAACCACCCACGGTCAGAACCACGATGGTCGTCGCGAGGAGCGAGGCCCCGACACGCCAGCCGCGTCGGGAGGTCGTGGAGGTGCTGGTGCGCTCGACAGTCACCCCAGCAGTGTGCCGAAGTTCGGCTCCGCCGGCTGGGGGATGCGACTGAATCGGCAAGGTCCGGGACTTCACTGTCCGCGGCAGATGCGCGCTTCCCCCTAAGGTCTTGGAACCATGAAGCGAATCTCGGTGGTCGGCAGCTCGGGCTCTGGCAAGACGACTGTCGCGCGGCGGCTGGCTGAGGCGCTGTCCGTCCCCCACGTCGAGTTGGACGCCTTGCATTGGGGAGAGAACTGGAGCGCCGCGACCAAGGCCGAACTGTCCGAGCGCGTGAGGGCCGCGACCGCCGGTGAGGGGTGGGTGGTGGACGGGAACTACTGGAGCAAGATCGGTCTCCAGGTGTGGACCACGGCCGACACTGTCGTGTGGGTCAGCCCACCGCGATGGCGCACTACTTGGCAGTCCGTGACCCGGACCGTGCATCGCGCGACGACACGTCAGGAGTTGTGGGGCGGCAACCGCGAGAGCTGGCGTGGCCTGATGTTCTGGCGCGGGGAGGATTCGATCCTCTGGTGGGCCTGGACGACGTACGCACGCACACAGGAGCGCTACGCACAGGCGATGAGTGATCCCCAATGGAGGCACATCACCTTCCATCGACTGCGGACGCGTCGAGAGATTGACCGCTTTGTCGCCCAGGTGATCGCACACAGCAGGGCAACGACTGAATAGCTGCAGCGCTTGCTATCTCCGGCTACGGATGAAGTGCGGCCCGGCCACGGTTGACACCGAGAACAGGACATAAGCGTTAGCCCGATCGAACTAGGGCGGGTGGGGGATGTTCTCGCCCCTGTTATCGGCGCAGGCTCGGCCGTGCGGGGGTGGCCAGTCGAACCACTCGGGGCATTGTGGCAAACGGAGAAGCCGTCTTGGCCAGGGCGTGCGGCCCGGTGCATGACGTTGCATCCCTTACCCATTCGGTGCCTCGGCGTAGACCCCGGATGCGCGACCCACCGGTTGTCGGCACCTTCACCAGCGGCATGTTCTCCGTCGCGCCCTTGTCCCTTTACAAGGAAGGCAACCAGCACATGTTGAAGCCAATTTCTCGATCACTCTTCGTGGTCCTGACCGCGTTCCTGTCCCTCGCCCTCGGGGCCCAGGTGGTCTTTGCAGGCAGCGCGCACTTCGTCGGTACACCCACCATCTCCCGCTCCGGCGACGCGATTACCGTGTCGGGGAAGGTGGCCGGCCTGGGCGACGAGACGCAGATCACGGTTACGGTGACTGCCGATGTGGCCTGCGTCAACCCGGGCAACAACGAGCCCAAGGCGGAGAACAAGGACGACACCATCGCTGAGGGACGTTTCCCCGTGCAGAACGGCAAGGCGAACTTCAGGGTGACCGGGACGGGAACAACCAGCCCGGACTGCTCCCCGCCGATGACCCTGCAGTACTCCAACGTCACCGTGACCGTGAGCGGCGACAGCTTCGACCCGGACCTGGTGTTCAAGTTCCCGGGCACGTACTGAGCAACACACGCGGCCAGCCAGTGAGCCGCAGTGAAGAGTCGAGGGGCGGCGATAGGCCGCTCCTCGAGTCGTGCAGTGCTTCCCCCTTTCGGTGGGTTCATCGCAGCAGCCGCTTGTTGCTAGACCGCGTTGGGAGTCTGGGAGGTATTCAGTGGCCAGCCGCCGAACATCTGGAATTCGGCAGTTGCGCGCTTACCTCTCCGCGGCAAGTGAGTGCGATTGCCCGCTGACGGGACGGTCACCGCTAACCGAAGGTCACGTCCCGACGACGCCTGATGCCGCCCCCGGAGCACGACGTGCCCTAGCGGGCGGATCGACCGCGCGCAGGCATGAGCGGACGTCAGCGGATCCGCTGGACCCGACCCTCGTCCCAGACCGGACCGTCGGACTCGTAGACCGAGCCGTCCGCACCGTAGACCAGGAATCTGTCGAAGCCGCGCGCGAACCAGCGGTCGTGCGTCACCGCGATGACCGTCCCGTCGAAGGCCTCCAGCCCCTCCTCCAACGCCTCGGCGGACTCGACATCGAGGTTGTCGGTGGGCTCGTCCAGCAGCAGCAGCGTGGCTCCGGACAGCTCGAGCAGGAGGATCTGGAAGCGCGCCTGCTGGCCACCGGAGAGCGAGTCGAACTTCTGCTCGGCCGCGTGGGCGAGCTCATAACGATCCAGAGCGCGCGCGGCCGGCTCGCGCGGCAGGCCGTCGCGGTGCTCGTCCCCGCGGTGCAGGATCTCGAGCAGCGTGCGGCCGACCAGCTCGGGGTGCTCGTGGGTCTGCACGAACCATCCGGGCCGGACCCGTGCCCCTAGCCGGGCCTTGCCGGTGTGCAGCACCGGCTTGACCGGGACCTCCCCGACCGGGCGGTGCTCCACGTCCGGGTCCGAGCCTCCGGCGGCGAGCAGCCGGAGGAAGTGCGACTTGCCCGACCCGTTGGAGCCCAGGACGGCCACCCGCTCGCCGTACCAGACCTCGAGGTCGAACGGCTTCATCAGCCCGGTCAGCTCGAGCTCCTCGCAGATCACCGCGCGCTTGCCGGTGCGGCCGCCCTTGAGCCGCATCTTGACCTGCTGCTCGCGCGGCTGCGCGGTCGGCGGGCCGGCCTCCTCGAACTTCCGGAGCCGGGTGGTCGCAGCCTGGTAGCGCGAGGCCATGTCGGAGTTGTAGGCGGCCTTCTGCTTGTACATCAGCATCTGCGCCCGCAGCTTGGCGTGCTCCTCGTCCCAGCGCTTGCGGAGCTCCTCGAAGCGGGCGAACCGCGCCCGACGCGCCTCGTGGTAGGAGGCGAACCCGCCCGGGTGCGTCCACACCGTGTTGCCGGCGGCGCCGAGCTCCACGGTCACCACCCGGGTGGCGGTGTTGTTGAGCATCTCCCGGTCGTGGCTGATGTAGAGGATCGTCTTGGGCGACTCGTTGATCCGCTCCTCGAGCCACGTCTTGCCCGGCACGTCGAGGAAGTTGTCCGGCTCGTCGAGCAGCAGCACCTCGTCGGGTCCGCGCAGCAGGAACTCGAGCACCAGCCGCTTCTGCTCACCGCCTGACAGCGTCGGGAGGTCGCGGTGCTTCGCACGGTCGAACGGCAGCCCGAGCGCGGCGGTCGTGCACACGTCCCAGACCACCTCGACGTCGTAGCCGCCCGCGTCGGCCCACTCGGCGAGCGCGGCGGCGTACCGCATCTGGGTCTTCTCGTCGTCGGTCTCCATCAGCGCGAGCTCGCACGCCTCCACCGCGGCGGCGGCCTCACGGATCCGCGGCGGCGAGACCGAGAGAAGCAGGTCGGCCACGGTCTTGCCCTCGTTGCCGTGAGTGACCATCTGCCGCATCACGCCGAGCCCACCGCTGCGGGTGACCGCGCCGGCGTGCGGGGCGAGGTCGCCGGTGATGATCCGCAGCAGGGTGGTCTTGCCGGCGCCGTTCGCGCCGACCAAGGCGACCTTGGCGCCCTCGCCGACCCGGAACGAGACGTCGTCGAGCAGCACCCGCCCGTCCGGCAGCTCGTAGCGCACTCCGGCGACATCCACGTGACCCACGAACGACGATTCTCCCTCCCCACCGCCTCGAGCGCGACCGGGTTTCGGCGTACGACGGGGCCGTTCGCCTCTTGTGCCCGGACGCCGCCGTGCCACGGTGGAACTGAGGAGGTGGACTCGGATGACATCGTCCAAGGTCCTGAGGTATGTCGCCTTCACGTTGATGACCCTGTTCGGCCTGTTCGGTGCCATGTTCGTCATCGGGGAGACGTTCATGGATCCCGGTGGCTGGACGGCGGTCTGGGTCTCCGCCCTGTGGGTGGTCCCGCTCGTCGCCCTGAGTGTCTTCGCCCTGCTCCGCCCGGAGACCGCCGGCCCGGTGTTCGTGTGGGTCACGGGCGTCGTGGCGCTGTTCACGCTGACCGACAGCCTCGTCGGCCTGATTCCGCGCGACGACTGGGGTCCGGTCGCGGCCATCGTGGTGTTCGCACTGGGCGTCGCGCTCGGGTTCCTCGGGCTGCGCCGCAGCCTGCTCGCCGGCACGCTGATGGTGGGCCTCGCCGTGACCCAGCTGCTGGCCAGCCTGGCCGGCGTCGCGATCCGTTCGGGCGGTGACGGCGCGGGTCCCGCGGCAGGGCTCGGCGGGTCGTCCGGCGTCGTGGTGCTGCCGATCCTGCTGATCGGCGCGCTGTACGTCGAGGCCGGCCGGCTGGAGGGCGACCAGCTCCACTGGCACTGGCCGAAGCGCCCCCACCCGGCCCACTGAGCCCGGCGTGGGCACCGGGCGTCGGCGAGGACGCCCAGCTCCACCTGGCCGGCTACCGGGTGTCGGACCCGCCCTCGGCTGCCGAGCGGCCGGCCTCGAGCCTGGCCACCGGCACCCGGAACGGCGAGCAGGACACGTAGTCGAGCCCGACCTCGTCGAAGAAGTGGATCGAGTCCGGGTCGCCGCCGTGCTCGCCGCAGACCCCGAGGTGCAGGTCGGGCCGCGAGGCCCGGCCGTCCTCGACGGCCTTGGCCACCAGCTTGCCGACCCCGCCGACGTCGAGCGACTCGAACGGCGACACCCCGAAGATGCCCTTCTCCAGGTAGGTGCCGAAGAACGACGCCTCGACGTCGTCACGCGAGAAGCCCCAGGTCATCTGGGTGAGGTCGTTGGTGCCGAAGGAGAAGAACTCGGCCTCCTGGGCGATCTCTCCCGCCGCCATCACCGCGCGGGGGAGCTCGATCATGGTGCCGACCTTGAAGTCCAGCTTCACGCCGGACTCGTCCTCCACCGCGGCCGCGACCCGGATGATGTCGGCCTTGACCAGCTCGAGCTCCTGGACGGCGGCCACCAACGGGATCATGATCTCCGGCTGCGGGTCCCCGCCGGCCTTCTTGCGCAGGGCCGCCGCCTCCAGGATCGCCCTCGTCTGCATGGAGAAGAGACCGGGGATCACGATGCCCAGCCGGACGCCGCGCAGCCCCAGCATCGGGTTCTGCTCGTGCAGCCGCTTCACCGCGGCCAGCAGCTTGTGGTGCTTGCTGTCCTTCTTCCCGTGGTCGTCCTCCATCGCCACCTGCACCGACAGCTCGGTGTAGTCGGGGAGGAACTCGTGCAGCGGCGGGTCGATCAACCGGATCGTGACCGGGAGCCCGTCCATCGCCTCGAGGATCCCGACGAAGTCGTCGCGCTGCATCGGCAGCAGCGCCGACAGCGCCTCCTCCTGCTGCTCCGGCGTCTCGGCCACGATGAGGTGCTCCACCAGCTCACGCCGGTCGCCGAGGAACATGTGCTCGGTGCGGCACAGCCCGATGCCCTGCGCACCGAACCGCCGGGCCCGGGCGGCGTCCTCGGGGGTGTCCGCGTTGGCCCGCACGTCGAGCCGCCGCTTGTCGTCCGCGTGCTCCATGATCCGGGCCACGGCTGCCACGAGGTGGTCGTCCTCGGCGGCCTCGTCGCCCTCGAAGTGGCGCACGACCAGCGAGTCCTGCACCGGCACGTCGCCGGCGAACACCTGGCCGGTCGTGCCGTCGATCGAGATCACGTCGCCCTCGGCCACCACGAGACCGTCGGCGGTGGTCATCCGGCGCTGCTCGACGTCGACGTCGAGGGAGTCGGCGCCGCACACGCAGGTCCGGCCCATGCCGCGGGCCACGACTGCCGCGTGCGAGGTCTTGCCGCCCCGGCTGGTCAGGACGCCGCGCGCCGCGACCATCCCGTGCAGGTCGTCGGGGTTGGTCTCCCGGCGGACCAGGATGACCTCCTCGCCGCGCTCCGCCCACGCGACGGCCGTGGCGGAGTCGAAGACGACCTTCCCGACCGCTGCACCCGGTGAGGCGTTCATGCCGGTGGCGATCAGCTTCCGCTCCACGCTGTCGTCGAAGCGCGGGAACATCAGCTGCGCGAGCTGGGCGCCGGTCACCCGCTGCACCGCCTCGTCCTCGTCGATGAGGCCCTGGTCGACGAGCTGGCACGCGATCCGGAACGCCGCCTCCGCCGTCCGCTTGCCGACGCGCGTCTGCAGCATCCACAGCTTGCCGTGCTCGATGGTGAACTCGATGTCGCACAGGTCGCGGTAGTGGGTCTCGAGCGTCCCCATGATCTGCATGAGGTCGTCGTAGGACTTCTTGTCGATCTGCTCGAGGTCACCGAGCGGGACGGTGTTGCGGATGCCCGCGACGACGTCCTCGCCCTGGGCGTTCTGGAGGTAGTCGCCGTACACCCCCTGCGCGCCCGACGCGGGGTCGCGGGTGAACGCGACACCGGTGCCGGAGTCGTCGCCGACGTTGCCGAACACCATCGTGCAGACGTTGACCGCCGTGCCGAGGTCGCTGGGGATGCGCTCCTGGCGGCGGTACAGCACCGCACGCTCGGTGTTCCACGACTCGAAGACCGCCCGCACCGCCATGTCGAGCTGCTCGCGCGGGTCCTGCGGGAAGTCGTGCCCGGTGTGCTCGCGGACCAGCGCCTGGTACGCCGTCACGAGGCCGGCCAGGTCCTCCGCGGTGAGCTCGACGTCGTTGCTGACCCCACGCGCGTGCTTCAGCGCGTCGAGCTTGTCGTGGAACAGCTTCGACTCGATGCCCAGCACGGTCGAGCCGAACATCTGCAGCAGCCGCCGGTAGGAGTCGAACGCGAACCGCTCGTCGCCGCCCACCGTCGCGGCGAGACCGTGCACGCTCTTGTCGTTGAGCCCGATGTTGAGGACGGTGTCCATCATCCCGGGCATCGAGAACTTCGCGCCGGAGCGCACCGAGACCAGCAACGGCTCCTCCGCGTCGCCGAGCCGTTTGCCCATCGTCTTCTCCAGGGCAGCGAGGTGCGCGGACACCTCGTCGGCCAGCCCGTCGGGCTCGTGGCCGGCCTCGAGATAGGCACGGCAGGCGTCCGTGCTGATCGTGAACCCTGGTGGGACCGGCAGACCGAGCCGCGTCATCTCGGCCAGGTTCGCCCCCTTGCCCCCGAGAAGGTCCTTCTGGTCCTTGCTGCCCTCGCTGAAGTCATAGACGTAGGTGGTCATGGCCCGACTATCGCCCAGAGCCGCCGCCGTCACAACGGGTCCAATGTCCCGAGGTGACGTCTGACGCGTCACTCCTCCGTCTGCGCCGCCCAGAGATTGACCTCGGACTCCACCGCATGGGCGTCGATCGCCGCGAGCTCGTCGTCGGCCAGCGGAGGCCCGGCCAGCGCGTCGAGGTTGGTGTCGAGCTGCTCGACCGAGGAGGCACCGATGACCGCCGAGGTCACCCGGGGGTCGCGCAGCACCCACTTCAGCGCGAGCTGCGCGAGCTTCTGGCCGCGCCCCTCGGCGATCTCGTTGAGCCGGCGGACGTGGCGGAGCGTGCCCTCGTCGAGGTGGCTCTCCGGGAGCGAGCCGCCGCTGCGGGCCGCCCGGGAGTCCGCCGGCACGCCGTTCAGGTAGCGGTCGGTCAGCAGCCCCTGGGCGAGCGGCGTGAACACGATGACGCCCATGCCCTGCTCCTCGCACTCGTCGAGGAGCTCCCGCTCGATCCAGCGGTTGAGCATGTTGTACGACGGCTGGTGGATCAGCAGCGGCGTGCCGAGCTCACGGGCGATCGTCGCGGCCTCACGGGTCCTCGTCGCGGAGTAGGACGAGATGCCGGCGTACAGCGCCTTCCCGGTCCGCACCGCGTGGTCGAGCGCCATCATCGTCTCCTCGACCGGCGTCTCGGGGTCGAACCGGTGGCTGTAGAAGATGTCGACGTAGTCCAGGCCCATCCGGGACAGCGACTGGTCCAGGGAGGCCAGGACGTACTTCCGCGAGCCGCCGCCCTGGCCGTAGGGGCCGGGCCACATGTCCCAGCCGGCCTTCGTCGAGATGACCAGCTCGTCGCGGTACGGCTTGAAGTCGTCGCGGAGGTACTTCCCGAAGTTGAGCTCGGCCTGGCCGTAGGGCGGGCCGTAGTTGTTCGCGAGGTCGAAGTGGGTCACGCCCCGGTCGAACGCCCGGCGGAGGATCGCCCGCTGGGTCTCCTCGGGCCGGTCGGTGCCGAAGTTCTGCCACAGGCCCAGCGAGATCGCGGGGAGCTTGAGCCCGCTCCGTCCCGTGAAGCGGTACTCCATCGTGTCGTAGCGGTCGGGGGCGGCCTCGTAGGAGCTCATGGCCCCCATCCTGCCTCCCCGCTTCCAGGGCTACTTCAGCCACCACGCGAGCGACGGGAAGTTCGCGATCGAGATCGCTCCGTCCTGCGGGAGGTGGCCGGGCTCCCGGTCGTCGACCAGCACCTTGCCTTCCTTGTCGTAGAAGACGATCCGCTGCGCGCCCGGCTCGTCACCGCGGGCGACCTGCTCGGCGATCTCCGGCGTCATCTTCCCGGTGTAGGCGAAGGACACGTATCCCCGGCGCACGTCGGCCCAGGTCTCGACCCCGTCGGGCGTGGTGACCCGGACCGCAGCCACGTCGGCGGGCCGGCGGTCGTTCCAGTGCATCGTGAACTGCGGGCACTGCGCCTGCTCGGCGGCGAACTCGGACTCCCGCTCCGCGACCAGCGGGCAGGGGGTCTCGAGGTCCGGCACCGAGACCACCGCCGTCCCCTCGAGGCGCGGGTCGTTGACGACGGGGGCCTCGTAGGCCTCCACGCCTGCCACCGTCGCCCGCGGGAACGAGACGTCGGTCGAGTAGACGCCCATGGCGTTCTTCACGCCGTTGTCGGGGGCGTTGCGGAACTGGCACTCTCCCCAGTACTTCCCGTCGGCGGACAGCAGCGTCGCCTCGGTCCGGTTCGCGAGCACCGCCGAGGTCATCAGTCTCGGTTCCGCGCCCATCAGCGCCTGGGAGGCGTCCTCGTCCAGGTAGTCGTCGCCGCGAACGTGCAGGACGTTCTCCTTGCTCATGCAGGTCGCCACGATCTCCGCGGGGGTGATCTCCCCGCCCGCCGCCGGGGCGAGGTCCGGGGCCGAGCCGGGCCCGAGCAGGCCGGGCAGCAGGGACGCGCCGGCACCGATCACCCCGACGGTGGCCAGGGCGGCGAGGGAGACTCCGGTACGCCGCCGGCGCAGCCTGCGCCTGCCGCGGCCCAGGTCCTCCTCGGCAGCGGCGTGCGGGGGCTCGAGGCCGAAGCCCCGCTCCAGCCGCTCCGCGAAGTCCTGCGGGTCCATCAGCGTCTCGTTGCTCATCGGGGGCTCCTCGTGTCCTGGGCGTCCGCGGTCAGGGCGGCGTGCAGTGCCGCCAGCCCTCGCGACGTGTGGCTCTTGACGGTTCCGGTCGAGACGTCGAGCTCGCGGGCGGTCTCCTCCACCGACAGGTCGAGCCAGTGCCGCAGCACCACGACCTTGCGCTGCATCGGCGAGAGCTGTTGAAGCGCCTGCACCAGCTCGGAGCGGTCCTCGACCGACCCGTCGGCCGCGGTGACGCGGTCCGGCTGGTCGACCCCGGTGTGCTCGCGCCGCCAGGGCCGCCGGGACTCGTCGATGTTGGCGCGCACGATCACCTGCCGGGCATAGGCTTCCTCGGCCCCCGCCTTGTGCAGCCGCGGCCACGCGACGTACAGCTTCGCCAGGGCCGTCTGGACGAGGTCCTCCGCGCGGTGCCAGTCGCCGCACAGCGCGTAGGCGATGCGCCGGAGATGGGGTCGGCGAGCCGCGACGAAGGCGACGAACTCCGCCTCACTCCTGTGCATCTGTGTTCCTCCCGTGGCCGGTGCGACGTCTCACCCGTTAGACGGAGCGAAGGCCCGGCGGGGTTGACGTCTCCGGGGGCCTTTCCGGTCAGACCTGGATCTTCAGGCCTTCTCGGACGGCCAGGTCCGCGAACTCGATGAGGTCCGCCGCCAGCCGGTCGTCCGGCAGCGCGCCCGCGCGCTCCCCGGTGGCGCGGTAGGCGAGCGCCTCGGCGACCAACGGACGCCACCGCTCGCCGAACGCCTCCACCGCGTGCCGCCCCGCCCCGTCCTTCGACGTCAGCCGGTCGGTGGCCAGCAGGTGGTGCAGCCGGGGGATCCCCAGCGCGAACCAGGCTGACGATGTCGGCGCGGGCCGCCTCGGCGGGGAACTGCCGCAGGGACGCGGCCCCCTCGGCCCAGTAGGACTCGAGGTTCGCGTGCGTGTAGGCGCGCAGCGCCTGCGGGTCGGTCCAGACGTCGACCTCGTCGAGTGACGGCCCGCGGACCGTCACGCCGTGCCGGGCCAGCTCGTGCCAGGTCACCGGGTTCACGTCGAATCGACCCTCGTCGCGCCACTGCCCGCCGAGCGTGCAGGGCACGTCCGGGCACTGCGCCGTCGGGAGCGCCAGGTCCTCCCAGGTCACGTAGAAGCCGTCGTACGCCGGCCGCGGGAACGACTCGCCGAGCCGCTCGTGCACCTGCTCGAGCGTCCGGGCCGTCGCCGCGTCGGGGCGGCGCGAGGTCACCGCGACGAAGTCGACGTCGCTGCGGCCGGCGTACCACTCCCCGAAGCCCAGCGAGCCGTGCAGGTAGAGCCCCTCGACCAGTCGGGGGGCCGCCTCGTCGACGAGCGCGAGGTAGGTCTCGCACACGGTGCGGACCTCGTGCGGCGGCCAGATGCGGGCAGGACGGTCCGAGTGCGTCGCGGGGTGCATGGGCGCCTACCCTGCCTGGTCGGGACGGACGGTCTCCAGCACCCGGAACCCCTTGGCGCTGGCGAGTCGTGTCGTCGGGTAGCCCTGGTCCCCGAGCCAGCGCTGCAGGGAGTCCGCCCCGAGGTTCTTGCCCACCACCATCACCGCGCGACCGCCGGACCGCAGCCGGGGCAGCCAGGTCAGCAGCAGCTCGTGCAGCGCCTCCTTGCCGATCCGGATCGGCGGGTTCGACCAGATCTCGTCGAACACCACGTCCTCCGGGACGCCCGAGGGCGTGGCCGCGGTGAACCGGTCCGCGATCTCGAGGGCGGCGGCGTTCTCGTTGGCCAGCAGCACGGCTCGCTCGTTGACGTCGACGCCCCACACCCGGGCCCGCGGGGCCGCCACCGCCAGCGCGCAGCCGATCACGCCGTAGCCGCAGCCCAGGTCGAGCAACGTCCCGCCCGCCGGCGGCGCGGTCTCCCGGAACAGCACCGCGGTGCCGATGTCGAGGCGCCCCTGCGCGAAGACCCCGGACCCCGAGGTGAGCGCGAGCTCGTGTCCCCACACCGTCGCGCGCACCGGCGCCCGCTTGAACGCCACCGTCGGGTCGGCCGAGAAGTAGTGCTCATCCATCGGAACCCTCCGGCCGGCCACGGTGGTCGAGCCTGCCCCGGTGGTCGAGCCTGTCGAGACCCAGCGTGCGCACCACCCGCGTCGCCGTCGCCCGGGCGGCCAGGTCCTCGTCCACGGGGTAGGCCACCTCCTCCAGCGTCAGCCCGTGCGCTTGCATCACCGTGACGCCCGGGTCACGCGCCCCGGCCCGCAGCACCTCCCCGGCCCACGAGGGCGCTCGCCGCCCGTCGCCGACCGCGACCAGGCAGCCCACCAGCGCGCGCACCATGCTGTGGCAGAACGCGTCCGCCCGGACCGTCGCGACCGCGAGACCGGACTCGTCGCGCGCCCAGGTCAGGTCGAGCAGCGTGCGGATCGTCGTCGCGCCGGGTCGCTTGCGACAGAACGCGGCGAAGTCGTGCTCGCCCAGCAGCAGCGACGCGGCCTCGTTCATCGCGTCCAGGTCCAGGCGCCGCGGCCACGACAGCACCGCGTTGCGCACCAGGGGGTCGACCAGCTCCGGCGCGTCCGCGATCCGGTAGGCGTAGCGTCGCCACAGCGCCGAGAACCTGGCGTCGAAGCCCGTGGCCGCCTCGGTGACCCGGTGCACGCGGACGTCGGGGGGCAGCACGCCGTTGAGCCGACGCAGCAGGGACTCCGGCGGCGACGAGGTGGTCCGCACCGCAGCCGCCTCGAGCACCGACGCGTCGAGGTCGAGGTGGACCACCTGGTCGCGCGCGTGGACGCCGGTGTCGGTGCGACCCGCGCAGGTGACCGGCGCCCGGTCCAGCCGGAGCACCTGGGTCAGTGCCGCCTCCAGCGTCCCCTGCACCGTGCGCAGCGACGGCTGGGCGGCCCAGCCGTGGAAGTCCGTGCCGTCGTAGGCAAGGTCGAGTCGCAGGCGCACCCGCGTAGTCTCCCAGAACGCCCGCGCCGCCCGGTGACCCCTCAGGTCCGGACCCCCTGGTCGCGCTCTCCCCTATCGTCGAGCCATGGACCTCGACGTGGCGCTCGACGCGACCTCCGCCGTGCCGCCCTACGAGCAGCTGCGCAGCCGGGTCGCCGCCCAGGTGCACGACGGCACGTTGCCCGCCGGAGCCAAGCTGCCGACGGTCCGGGGTCTGGCTGTGGACCTGGGGCTGGCGGTGAACACCGTCGCGAAGGCCTACCGCGCCCTCGAGGCCGACGGCGTGATCGAGACACGCGGTCGCGCGGGGACGTTCGTGGCCTCGACAGCGCTGGCGGCCCCTCCGGCCGACGTGGGTCGGTTGGCCGCCGACCTGTCGTCCGCGGCTCGGCGACAAGGGCTCACGCTCGACGAGACCCGGACGCTCGTCGAGCGCGCCTGGGTCGAACGACCCTGACCCTGTCCCGCCCGGGCGCGTTACGTTCCTGCTATCCGAGGGAGGAGGAGCGCCATGGCCGTCGACCTCGCGGACGCCCACGTCATCGTCACAGGAGGGTCGAGCGGCATCGGCCGCGCCTTCACCCGCCAGGTCGTCTCGGCCGGCGCACGGGTCTCGGTGGTCGCGCTCGACGACGCCGACCTGACCTCGACGGACGCGGAGCTGAGCGGCCTGCGGGCGACGTACACAGTCGCGCCCACCGACGTCACCGACCGGCCGGCCCTGGAGGCGGCGATCGCGCGGAGCACCACCGCGCTCGGCCCGTGCGACGTGCTGCTGACCTGCGCCGGGATCGCGCACCCCGGCTACTTCGAGCGGCTCGACGAGGAGATCTTCCGGCGCACCATGGAGGTGGACTACTTCGGCACGCTCTACGCGCTGCGCGCGGTCGTCCCGTCGATGATGGAGCGGCGCACGGGCAGCGCGGTGGGGATCTCGTCGGCCGCCGGGCTGGTCGGCATCTTCGGCTACACGCCCTACGCCCCGGCGAAGTTCGCCGTGCGCGGCCTGCTGGAGGCCCTGCGCTGCGAGGCCGCGCCGTACGGCGTGCACGTGGGCTGCGTCTGCCCGCCGGACACGGACACCCCGCAGCTGGCCTACGAGAACAGGTTCAAGCCGCCGGAGACCCGCGCGATCTCGGGGCAGATCAAGACGAAGTCGGCCGACGCGGTCGCCGCCGCGATCGTGCGCGGCATCGAGGACAGGCGCTTCCTGATCACCGCCGACTGGCAGACCCGCCTGCTGGCCCGCACCGCCGGGCTGTTGCCGGGGACCTTCCACGCGTCGTTCGACCGGAAGGTCCGCAAGGCGCAGGTCAGACGAAGCGGCTGACCAGCTCGACCAGCACGAACCCGCCCAGCCCGAGGGTCCAGACGTTGATGACCAGCTCGGCGCGCATCGGCCCGGAGTCGGCGAGCCGGCGGTAGAGGTCGTTGTCGACGTTGAACGTCACGTCCATCAGCCCCAGGAACAGCAGCGCTCCGGCGGCGACCAGGCCGAACGCGACGCCCCACTCGTCCCCCAGGAGCAGGCCGATCCCCGCGACGGTGGCACAGGCGGCCATGAACCCGTCGGCCACCGGGAAGGCCCGCTCGAACCGGATGTACCACTCTGTTTCGACGACGTGCACGCTGCCGTGCCAGAAGAAGTCGACCCAGTAGGCCGCGGTCACCACCGCGGTCACCAGCAGCAGCACCGCGATGGCGGTGTCCATCTGATCACCTCGCATCCTGCGTCGGTCTGACGAGTCGGTGCGCGGCCTCCACGAGGCGGGGCACGTTGGGCAGCGCCGCGGCCTCGAGCGTCCGCGCGTAGGGGATGGTCTGCTCGCAGGTGACACGGGCGAACCGGGCCCCGATGCCGCTCTCCGCGACCGTCGCCGCGATCTCGCCGGAGAGCCCTCCCCTGGAGTAGTCCTCGTCCACTGCGAGCACGCACCCGGTGGACGCGGCGTGCTCGAGGACGGCGGCCCGGTCCAGCGGCGCCACGCTGCGCAGGTCGAGCACGGCGGCGTCGACGCCCTCGTGCGCCAGCACCTCGGCGGCGGCGAGCGCGCGGTGCACGCCGACCCCGACCCCCACCATCACGAGGTCGTGGCCCGGACGCCTCAGTGCGGACCGGCCGAGCGGCACCGGTTCGGGAGGGTCGGCCACCTCGCCCTCGACTCCCTCCGCCGGTACGTCGAGGTCCTGGCGGGCGCGCCGGCTGCCGCCCACCACGTCGAGCCACGTGCTCGACAGCAGCTTGTGCTCGAGGTAGACCACGGGACCGGGATCCGCCAGGGCGGCGAGCATCAGCCCGGCGGCGTCCGCCGGTGTCGACGGCACCACGACCGACAGCCCGGGCACGCCGGCGACCATCCCCCACAGCGCCTGCTCGTGCTGGCCGGCGTCGCCGTAGCCGCCACCGCAGGCGGCACGGATCACCAGGGGCGCCTGCCAGCGGCCGTTGCTGAAGGCGGCGAGCTTGGCGGCATGGTTGACCAGCATGTCCATCGCCACCGGGAGGAAGTCGGCGAACATGATCTCGACGACCGGGCGCAGCCCCGCCATGGCTGCCCCGAGCCCGGCCCCGAGCATCGCGGACTCGCTGATGGGGGTGTTGCGCACCCGGCGTCCCCCGAACCGCACGTACAGCGCGCGGCGCATGGTCCGGACGTCCTCGCCGAGCACCAGCACCCGCTCGTCCTCGGCCATCGCGCGGGCGAGCGCGAGCTCGACTGCGGCGGAGTAGCTGACCCTAGGCACGGCCGGCCACCCCGGACCGCGCGGCTCGCAGCGCCTCGTCGACCTCGGCGCGAGCGGCCTGCTCGACCAGGTCCGCCATCGCCGCGGGCAGCCGCCGGCGCATCGTGACGAGTGGGTCACGCCGGGGACGGAACCCGTCGAGCGCGGCCGTTCCGATCGTCCGCGTCAGGTTCGCGAGCGCCCGGGCGCGCACCCACGTGGACGCTCCGGAGCCGCGAAGGCCGTGCAGCAACGGCCCGACCTCGGTGCCCAGCTCGCGCACGTCGGTAGCGATGCGCAGCAGCGGGTCGTCCAGGAAGTGCCCCTCGAGGCGCTCGACCCGGGCCAGCAGGAACGTCGGCCCGGCCCCGCGCCGGGCACGGGCCACGGCGCGTCCCGACGCCTGCCAGACGGCGACGGCGTCCCGGCCGTCGACCCGGGTGACCGGGACCCCCAGCCCGAGTGCGCGGCCGCGCAGGCCACCCCCGGTGACGGCACCGGACCGCGTGGTGACCGCCCACCGGTTGTCCTTGCACACGAAGATCACCGGCAGCCGCCACACAGCCGCCAGGTTGAGGGACTCCATGACCATGCCCTCGTTCACCGCCCCGTCGCCGAACAGGGCGACGGACACCCCGCCGGCTTCCTCCTGCTGGGCCGCCAGCCCGAACCCGCAGGCCAGGGGGGCGGGCGCCCCGACGATGCCGGTCGCGGCGGCGCGGTGCTCCGGGGACAGCAGGTGCATGTGGCCGCCGCGACCGCCGTCGAGTCCGCCGGGGTCGCCGAGCAGCTCCCGGAACAGCGACTCGAGGTCCACGCCCCGGGCCACGAACGGCGGCGTCGAGCGGTAGTCGACGCTCAGCCCGTCCCCGTCACGCAGGTGCGCGACAACGCCGGCGACGGTGGCCTCCTCGCCCATCCCCAGGTGCATCTCCCCCGAGGCCAGGCCGGCCTGCCACAGCTCGGCGACCGCCCGCTCGACCTCCCGGATCCGGCACATCTGCCGATAGAGGTCGAGGAGCTCGGGACGTGCACCCACGCGCGACCACCGCCTCTCGACCCGATCAGCGTCCCAAGCCGCGGCCCCTCCCGGCAGAGCCGAAGGTCCCCGGGGGGTCGGCGCGGCAGGAGCCGGGCATGACGAAGGGCCCGCCACCCCAGTGGGGTGACGGGCCCTTCGGTGAAGCGCTTCGAGCTCAGGTCACTCGGACTTGGTCTCGTCCTCGTCGGCCGGAGCCTCGTCGGTTGCCTCGGCCGGAGCCTCGGTCGCCTCGTCCGTCGGGGCCTCGGTGGCCTCGACCTCGGTGGTCTCCTCGGCCGGAGCCTCGGTCGCCTCGTCCGTCGGGGTCTCCTCGGCGGCCGGAGCCGGAGCCGGGGCGGCCGCGGGGCGTGCCGTCTTCGCCTTGGGGGCGTAGTCCTCGGTCACCAGCTCGATGACCGCCATCGGGGCGTTGTCGCCCTTGCGCGGACCGATCTTGGTGATCCGGGTGTAGCCACCGGGACGCTCGGCGAAGCGCGGCGCGATGTCCTCGAACAGCGCGTGCACGACGCCCTTGTCGCGGATCGTGGCCAGGACCAGACGACGGTTGTGCAGGTCGCCCTTCTTGGCCTTGGTGATCAGCCGCTCGGCCACGGGTCGCAGGACGCGGGCCTTCGCCTCGGTCGTGGTGATCCGACCGTGCTCGAAGAGGGCCGTCGCCAGGTTCGCGAGGATGAGCTTCTGGTGCGCCGGGCTACCGCCGAGGCGGGCGCCCTTCTTGGGGGTAGGCATTGCTTCTTCTCATTTCTCCCGGGCCGTACCAGGTACCCGGATAGATATCTGTCGTTGGTCGAGCCTGTCGAGACTCAGTACTGCTCGTCCTCGACGAACGAGTCGTCGTCGTCGTCGTACGCCGCGAGAGCAGCCTGCGGGTCGAAGCCCGGAGCGCTGTCCTTGAGCGCGAGGCCCATCTCGACGAGCTTGGCCTTGACCTCGTCGATCGACTTCGCACCGAAGTTGCGGATGTCGAGCAGGTCCTGCTCCGAGCGCGAGATGAGCTCACCCACGGTGTGGATGCCCTCACGCTTGAGGCAGTTGTACGAGCGGACCGTCAGGTTGAGCTCCTCGACCGGGAGGGCGAGGTCGGCGGCGAGCTGCTCGTCCACCGGCGACGGGCCGATGTCGATGCCCTCGGCCTCGACGTTCAGCTCGCGGGCGAGACCGAACAGCTCCACCAGCGTCTTGCCGGCCGAGGCGATCGCGTCGCGGGGACGGATCGACGGCTTGGTCTCGACGTCGATGACGAGCTTGTCGAAGTCGGTGCGCTGCTCGACACGGGTGGCCTCGACCTTGTAGGTCACCTTGAGGACCGGCGAGTAGATCGAGTCGACCGGCATGCGGCCGATCTCGTTGTCGCCGCCCTTGTTCTGCACCGACGAGACGTAGCCGCGACCGCGCTCGACGACGAGCTCCATCTCGAGCTTGCCCTTGTCGTTCAGGGTGGCGATCTTGACCTCGGGGTTGTGCACCTCGACGCCGGCCGGCGGCGCGATGTCCGCCGCGGTCACGTCACCGGGGCCCTGCTTGCGCAGGTACATGGTGACGGGCTCGTCGTGCTCCGAGGAGACCACGAGGTCCTTGAGGTTCAGGATGACCTCGGTGAGGTCCTCCTTGACTCCCTCGATCGTGGAGAACTCGTGCAGCACGCCGTCCACCTTGATGCTGGTGACGGACGCGCCGGGGATCGACGACAGCAGGGTGCGGCGGAGCGAGTTGCCGAGCGTGTAGCCGAAGCCGGGCTCGAGAGGCTCGATCACGAAACGCGACCGGAACTCGTCGACGACCTCTTCCGACAGGGTCGGGCGCTGAGCGATAAGCACTTGATGATTCCTTTCCGAGCCCACCCGCTATTTGACGGACTCGAACTGAAGGGAAGGGAGGTTGGCCGAGGGACCGCGTTGCCGCTGCCCCCCGGCCGTGGG
>CAVRMN010000027.1:0-76121 GCA_963721855.1 uncultured Actinomycetota bacterium
CACTCGAGAGGCTCTGCCCGGTACGCCGGACAGGGCCTCTCGTCGGATCTCCCCGGGTCCGGCTAAACCTTCGCCTCTGCTCACAGCGTTCTACTCTCAAAGAGCTACCCGAGACAGCTGGGAGCCGATGGTGAGAAGACGCCACGACGAGGAGTTCGACGCGTTCATGACCGCGTCCTGGGCTTCGCTGTACCGCACAGCGGTGCTGATGACCGGCGACGCGCACCTCGCCGAGGACCTCCTGCAGACCACGATGGGCAAGGTCTACAAGGCGTGGCCCCGCATCTCCCGGGTCGAGCACCCGCGGGCGTACGCCCGCACCGTCCTCGCGCACGAGGCGTCGAGCTGGTGGCGCAAGCGGTCGTCGTCCGAGCTGCCCACCGCGATACGCCCGGACAGGGCGTCCAGCCCCGGTCACGAGGACCGGATCGCCGAGGCAGACTGGATCTGGCAGGCGCTCCAACAGCTCACCACCCGACAGCGCGCGGTCCTCGTGCTGCGCTACTACGAGGACCTGACCGGTGCCGAGATCGCCGATGCGCTCGGCATCAGCGAGGGCACGGTCAAGGCACACGCGCACCAGGCGCTCCGCACCCTCGAAAGCACCTTGACCACCGGCGCAGGAAGCGGCACGGGGAGCGAGTCATGAGCACCGAAGAGATCGTCCGCAGCTCGATGGACCAGGTCGCCCGCGGCCTCCAGCCGACGGTTCCCGACCCGGCAGCCGTCCGCGCCCGCGTGAACCGGAGGAGCCGCGTACGCTCCCTCGCCGCCGTCGGACTGGCGGCGGTCGTCACCGCAGCGGTCGTGGTCGGCGTCGACGCCTCCCGCGACAGCGGCCGTTCGGCTCCGCCCCCACCCGCGACGACCCAGGACGCCGTGATCGACGCCGACGTCGAGCCCGTGTGGATGCTCGACGGGGTGCTGCACATCGGCGACCAGGCGTTCCCGCAGGAGAAGGAGATCGCGACGGCGCTGGTGCCCGTCAGGAGCGGAGCGGTCTTCGGGGCGACCGACGGCACGGTCGTCTACCAGCCGCTCGACGGCCCGGCCAGGGTCATCGACTACCCGGCCGGCAGGGACATCGTCTGGGGGCCCGCCGCCGGACCGGACACAGACGTGGTCGCCATGTTCGTGTTCAGCAAGATCGACTCCTCCTACGAGCTGTCGATGTACGACCTCGAGCGCGACCGCGAGATCACCGCCATGCCTCGCTACGACTTCGTCCCCGAGGGCACCGGCAACCCCTTCGGCGGCGAGCCGATGGCACCGATCGACTGGGTCGGGGCCGACCCGGCCGGAGGCTTCTCCACGCTCTACACCGGCCCGAGCCTTGATTACTCCGAACAGGCAGAAGATCCGGTGAAAGGGGATCCGGTCGTGTCGCGGATGCACCCTCGCGGCTACCGCGGGGCGGCGACGTCGGGTCCGCTGACGCCAGCGGCGTACGACGTCACTATCAACGTGCTCGCCGACGTGCGTGGAAACGGGCTGTCGTTCCGGACGCCGGGCGAGAAGCTGCTCTCCACCGTCGAGGGGGTGGAGGCCGACGGCGGACTGAGCCACGACGGTGCCTTGTACGCAGGATCCGACCCTGAGGGTGGGATCGCGGTGGTGGACACGCGGACGGGAACGACCCGTCACATCGACGCCCCCGAGGGGACCGTGCCCCGCCACCTCAGCTGGTCGAGCGGCCACACCTTGATGTTCCTGGCGACGGAAGCCGACGGCGGCTCGTCCTCCGGGTCGGTGATGGCCTGCAACGCCGACACCCTGCGGTGCGCCGACGTGGCCGGCGTCGACGACGTCGACCGGGGCCGTGCTCCCCCGGCTCTAGCCGAGACGCCGTTTTGGTCAAGAGTTCAACGAACCGACACACGCCGTAACGCCGGCGAATCATCAGCCGGGCACGATGGCGTCTCACGCATCGAGGAGACCTGGGGGCTCATGGACGCAACGAGACCGGCACGGCGGCCAGGACCGGAGGCACGCAAGGCCGAACAGGCCCACGAGCTCGCCCGGCTGCTGGCCCGCAGGCCGGACCTGGCCGGCACCTACGCGCCCGCCGACCTGGACGGTCGAGGCGGTCCGCTGGTCGGCCTGAGCGAGCCAGGAACACCGTCGTCGCACCGGCGTAGGTCCGCGATCCCTCGAACGGGGGAAGCCCGGCGGCGAGGGCCTCGTCGGTCGTCGCGAGGTACGCCGCCGCGGCGGCATGGTCGGCGAAGAAGGCCTGCGTCGCGATGTCCTCGCGGGCCACGTCGGTGAAGTGCCGCCGCAGCGCGGCCTCGCCGTTCTCGGTGCTGAACGCCGTGACCACGGGACCGCCGCCGGCCTCGCGGCGCAGGTCGGCGACGTGCTCGTCGCCGTTGGTGACCGCGACGAACAGCCCGCCGGGCCGCAGCACACGGCGTACCTCCGCGAGGCCGCGGTCGAGGTCGGGCACGTGGTAGAGCATCCACATCGCCGCGACGACGTCGAAGGTCGCGTCCTCGAACGGCAGCGCCTGCACGTCGGCGACCTGGGCGCTGACGCCGCGGGCCGCGGTCAGCTCGACGAAGCGGGGTGAGCGGTCGGTGGCGACCACCCGGGCGGCGGGGTTCTCCTCGGCCACGCGCGCGGCGAACTGGCCGCCTCCACAGCCGACCTCGAGCACCCGTGCCGGGGTCTCCCGGCGGATCGCGAGCGCGGCCTGGTCCGCGGGGTTGCGCCCGTCCGCGGAGTCGCGCCACACGGACCGGCGGGTGTCCAGCCGGGACTCGGTCCGATACTGCTCGGACACGAACGAAGCGTCGGTCAGGCCCATCTACTCGGCCAGCGCCGCTTCAAGGTTGTCGTGGATGGCGAAGACCTTCTCGAGGCCGGTGATCGTGAAGACCTTCATCACGGACTCGTCCGGGATGACCAGCGCGAGCGAGCCGTGGAAGGCGTGCACCCGGCGGCGGGTGCCGATCAGCGCGCCGAGACCGGTGGAGTCGACGAACGTCACTCCCGACAGGTCGAGGACGAGGTCCACCTTGCCGGCGACGACGAGGTCGTTGAGCTGCCCCCGCAGCTGGCCCTGGGTGGCGAGGTCGATCTCGCCGGAGACCGTCACGACGGTCCGGTTGGACTGGGTGCTGACCGCGAGACCGAGGTCGTTGGTTTCGGCGTGCAAGCCGTCCCCCTGGGGTGCGCAGGACAAAGCCGGCCTTGGCTCGACCGGCGCCGAGAGCCTACCCCTCGTGGCCGGACTCACACTCCGGGCTCAGGCACCGGGCTCGCGCGGGATCGCGAGCCACTCCTCGAACGACAGGTCGTGGCCGACGTAGCGAGGCTGGTCGAGAGGCCACGCGTCGGCGATCCAGGCGGGCACGAACGCGTCGAGGGCAGCCTCGACCTCGGTGCCGACGAGGTCGTCGACGACCCACCACATGATGTCGGCGTCGGCGCCGGGCTTGTCGGTGGGCTCGATGTAGACGCACCCCAGCAGCGCGGTCTCGTCGGCGTCGAAGAGCGCGAAGTTGAACGACTCGTTGCGCTCCATCTCGTCGGCGTGGTGCTGCAGGTCGACCCGGTCCTGCTCGGGGGTCATGGTCGCGGGCGGCCAGCCCCAGGCCTCGCCGTACATCGACCACAGCCGTTCCCGCGAGCCCATCACCGCGACCATGTCGAGGTCGGTGTCGGCGGCGGCGATGGGTCGCAGGTGGTGCCCGGTGGGCAGGTCCGCGCGCTTGGGGTGCACGAACTCGGTGGGCAGCCAGGGCTCGGCCATGGGGGTCTCCTCGTCGACGGGTGCTCCGACGATAAGTCAGCCGGGGAAGACCAGGTGGCGGATCACGTGACGTCGGATCTGCTTGACCTGCTCCTTCTCGGCGAGCTTGCCGGCGACCTGGAGGCGGTTGCCGCTCATCAGCATGACGCTGACGAACGGGTCCACGTCCCCGGTGCCCGGCTCGGAGTAGGTGAAGACCCAGCGGGCACGGACCCGCGAGCCCGGCTCGTTCACGACGAACGCGAACTCCTCGTAGGACTCGGCCCCGACGAGCTGGGCTCGCTCCGCCTTGAGCTCCTTGAGGGTGTCGGCCTCGGGGCGGAGGTCGAGCACGATCGCGCGGCCGCCCTCGAACTGCTCGGCCCAGATGAACCGGTGCCAGTTCTCGCGGTACTTCGTGTAGCCGGTGGGGATGTCGATGCTCGCGTGCTCGGCATCCGCCTTGACGTGGTGGGTGTCGTAGACGACGGCCTCCGCGGTGGCGGGGGCGGTGACGGCGACGGTCGACACAGCGACGGCCGCCGCAGCGAGGAGGGCCGGGAGGCCGGTGCTGCGGGTCATGGGAGTTCTCCTGGTTCGGTGGTGGACTCCCTCAAGACGCGGTCCCCCCAGGAGAGGTTGCATCTCAGGTGTCGTACGCCGTGCCCAGCTTCAGCCGGTAGCCCGGGAGGTCGTCCAGGTTGTAGGTCGCCTCGTAGGTCCGGCGGTAGCCGGTGTGCGCGATCCGCCAGCCGTCCGGTGTCCGCACGTAGCGGTCCTCGTAGAAGGCCGCGCCCTCGAGCACGAAGCGGTACTCGTCGGAGATCACCTTGTCCTCGAGGTACCAGCGGCCGGTGGCGGTGTCGCCGTCGACGGTGATCTCGGGGTGGTGGCACTGGTGCATCGTGACCAGCGTGGGCCCGAGGTTCTCGCGCATGTAGCCGACCAGCGCGTCCCGGTCCTCGAACGTGAGGCCCTCGCCGTAGTCGCCGGTCACGTCCGGGACGAAGCACTGCTCGAAGTCGTCCCACTGCTTGAGGTCGAGCGTGCGCAGGTAGCGGTACTTCAGCTGCTTGATCTCCTCGACCGCCGCCAGGTCCGTCATCGGCGGCCGGTCCCGAAGACGCCGCGGAAGATCTCGCGGGCGGCGGTGCGCATCAGGTCCTTGGCGACCGGGGAGTTGATGATGTCCTTCACCACGTCGTTCTCCTTCGGGGCCGGCGCCTTGCGCGTCGTCGGCTTCGGGTAGCTCATCCTCGAGTCGCCCTGCTGGGCCGCGGCCTCCTCGGCCCGGGCCTTCTCCGCACCCGCCTCCAGCCGTGCGGCCAGCTTCTCGCGGGCCGACTCCCGGTCGACGGCCGTGGCGTACTTCGCGTGCAGGCTCGACCCGGTGACGACGGCGGTCATCGCGGCCGGGTCGGCCGGGGCCATCAGCGACTCGGGGGCCCGCAGCCGGGTCCAGGCCACCGGGGTCGGGGCGCCGCGCTCGTTCATGACCGTGACCACGGCCTCGCCGATGCCGAGCGAGGTGAGCACCTCGCCGAGGTCGTCGTACTCCGACGTCGGGTAGGTGTTGACCGTCTGCTTGAGCGCCTTGGCGTCGTTGGGCGTGTGCGCCCGGAGCTGGTGCTGGATGCGCGAGCCGAGCTGTGCCAGCACGTCGTCGGGCACGTCGGTCGGGGACTGCGTCACGAAGAAGACGCCGACTCCCTTCGACCGGATCAGCCGCACCGTCTGCGCGATCGCCGAGAGGAAGTCCTTCGACGCGTCGGCGAACAGCAGGTGCGCCTCGTCGAAGAAGAACACCAGGCTGGGCTTCTCGGGGTCACCGAGCTCGGGCAGGTCGTGGAACAGGTCGGCGAGCAACCACATCAAGAAGGTGGAGAACACCGCCGGCCGGTCCTGCAGGTTGGGCAGCTCGACCAGCGAGATGAGCCCCTTGCCGTCCGGTGTCGTCCGCAGGAGGTCGGCCGACTCGAACTCGGGCTCGCCGAAGAACGCGTCCGCGCCCTGGTCCTGGAACGCGATGAGCTCGCGCAGGATGACGCCCGCGGTCGAGGACGACAGCCCACCCAGGTTCTTCAGGTCGGCCTTGCCCTCGTCGGAGGTCAGGAACTGCACCACCGCCCGCAGGTCGGCGAGGTCGAGCAGCGGCAGCCCGGCCTGGTCGGCGTAGTGGAACACCAGCCCGAGCGAGGACTCCTGCGTGTCGTTGAGGCCGAGCACCTTCGACAGCAGGGTCGGGCCGAAGGCGCTCATCGTCGCGCGCAGCGGGATGCCGGTGCCCTGGCCGCCGAGCGCGAAGTACTCCACCGGGAAGCCCTGGGCCTGCCAGGTCTGGCCGACCGAGGTGGCCCGCTCGGTGATCTTCGGGCTCTCCTGCCCCGGTGCCGCGAGGCCGGACAGGTCCCCCTTGATGTCGGGGGCGAAGACCGGCACGCCGTGCGAGGAGAGCTGCTCGGCGAGGAGCTGCAGCGTCTTGGTCTTGCCGGTGCCGGTGGCGCCCGCGACGAGACCGTGCCGGTTGAGCATCCCGAGCGGGATGCGGATGCGTACGTCGGACAGGGTGTTCGCGTCCAGCATCAGCCCACCGAGCTCGAGGGCGGTCCCCTCGAACGCGTAGCCGGGGGCGACCGCCGCGGCGATCGGGTGCTGGTCGGCGGCGATCGGCGGTCCCTGCTCGGTCATGCGGCGACCTTACCCACCTATGCTGGCCTGCGTGATCTTCAAGCGCGTCGGCTCCGGCCGGCCCTACCCCGACCACGGGCTGAGCCCGCGGGACTGGGCCGCGCTGCCCCCACGCCAGGTCCGGCTCGACCAGCTGATCACCACCAAGGACACCCTGCAGCTCGCCGCCCTGCTCGACGAGGACTCGACGTTCTTCGGCGACCTGTTCGCCCACGTGGTGGAGTGGAACGGCGAGCTCTACCTCGAGGACGGCCTGCACCGCGCGCTCCGGGCCGCGCTCCAGCAGCGCCTCGTCCTGCACGCGCGGGTCCACACGGTGGAGGCGTGAGGCCATGACCAGCCGCCATCTCACCACCGCCGTCACCATGGCGGTGCTGTGCGTCATCGTGCTGGTCGGGGCGGTCGTCGGCTTCAACACCCTGTTCGCCCCGCTGCCCGGCTCCGACAACGAGCCCAGCGCGGTCGAGTCGCCGGCGTGCGACCAGCCGTCGGTGAAGCGGGGCCAGCGGCTCCGGTCCAACGAGGTCACCGTCAACGTGTTCAACGCCGGCACCCGAGCCGGCCTGGCCGGGGCGACGGTCGACGCGTTCCGCGCCCGCGGCTTCCGCGGCGGCGAGATCGGCAACGCCCCGACGGGCAGCAAGGTGCGCCGGGCCCAGGTGTGGGTCGCCAAGGGCGAGGAGGCCGCGGGCCGGCTCGTCGCGCGGCAGATCGGCCCCCGCACCCCCGTCGTCACCCCCGACGAGGACCTCGCCGACGGCATCGACGTCCTGGTGGGCAACGGCTTCCGGGGGTCCCTGGTCAGGGCGCCCCGCTCCATCGTGGTGAAAGTGGCCGTGAGCGGTTGCGAGTAGTGCCCCGCCGCCAGCACCACGTCACGCTCGGCCTCGGCCCGAACGCCGCGCAGTTCACCCTGCTCGTCGCGGTCAACGCGCTCGTCGGCGGCATGCTCGGCCAGGAGCGCACGGTGCTGCCGCTCCTCGGCGACCAGGTGTTCGGCCTCAAGGCGCACACCGCCGCGCTCTCCTTCATCCTCGTGTTCGGCCTCGCCAAGGCGGCGACGAACTACTTCGCCGGCACGTGGGCCGACCGCTACGGCCGCAAGCCGGTGCTGGTGGCGGGCTGGCTGGTCGCCGTACCCGTCCCCCTCATGCTCATCTGGGCGCCGTCCTGGACGTGGGTCCTGGTCGCCAACCTGCTGCTCGGCATCAGCCAGGGCCTGACCTGGTCGACCACCGTGATCATGAAGATCGACCTGGTCGGACCGGCCCGCCGCGGGTTCGCGATGGGCCTCAACGAGGCCGCCGGGTACGGCGCCGTCGCGGCCACCGCGCTGGCCACCGGCTACCTCGCCGAGGCCTACGGCCTGCGACCCGCACCGTTCCTGCTCGGCATCGCGTTCGCCGCCGTCGGGCTCGGGCTGTCCACGCTGGCGGTCCGGGAGACCCGCGAGCACGCCCGGCTGGAGGCGGCCGGCCACGTGGCCCGCGCCGACGGCCTGCACGACCACCTGCACGGCGAGCTGTCGGACCGCGCCGTGTTCGTGCAGACCAGCTTCCGCGAGCCCGCCCTCTCCTCGGCCAGCCAGGCGGGCCTGGTCAACAACCTCAACGACGGCCTGGCCTGGGGGCTGTTCCCGGTGCTCTTCGCGGCCGGCGGGCTGTCGGTCGGCCAGATCGGCGTGCTCGCCGCGGTCTACCCCGGCGTGTGGGGTGCGGGGCAGCTGTTCACCGGCGCCCTGTCGGACCGGTGGGGCCGCAAGTGGTTCATCGCCGGCGGCATGTGGGTCCAGGCGGCCGGCCTCGCCGTGGTGGCCCTCGGCGACACCTTCGCCGTCTGGATCGTCGGCGCCGTGCTCCTCGGTGCGGGCACCGCGATGGTCTACCCGACACTGCTCGCCGCCATCGGCGACGTCGCCCACCCGTCGTGGCGGGCCCGGTCGGTGGGGATCTACCGGCTGTGGCGCGACGGCGGGTTCGCGGCCGGGGCGCTCCTCGCCGGGATCGTTGCCGACGCGCTCGGCGTGCGCACGGCCGTCTGGACGGTCGCCCTCCTCACCGCCGCGTCCGGCGTCGTGGTCGCGGTGCGGATGTACGAGACCCGGCACCGGCCGGCCTGAGTCACGCGCCCGGCGGGGTCTCCAGCCAGTGCGCGAGGCGGCCGCGCTGCGACACCGCGCGCAGCCGCGCCTCGGTCTGCTCGCGCAGCTTGCGCGGCGTGACGACGAGCAGGTCGTCGCCGCTGCGGAGCACGGTGCGCTGGTCCGGCACGAGCGTGTGGCCGTCACGGACCACGAGCGACACCGAGGCGCCGACCGGGAGCCGGAGCTCCCCGACCTCGACGCCGTGCATGTGCGACTTCGGGGTGATGCTGACCTGGAGCAGGTCGGCGGCGATCCGTTCGAGCGGCGCGGCCTCGACGTCGAGGTCCCGCGGTTCGCCGCGGCGCGCCACCTTGAGCACGCGGGCCACCCAGGGCAGCGTCGGCCCGGTGAGCAGCGTGTAGATCACCACCATCACGAAGACGATGTCGAACAGGTCGGTGGCGCGGTCCACCCCGGAGGCGAGCGGGATCGTGGCGAGCACGATCGGTACGGCGCCGCGCAGGCCCGCCCAGGACACGAACAGCTGCTCGCGCCACGACAGCCGGCCCGCGAGCCAGCACGCGAAGACCGAGAGCGGCCGTGCCACCAGGGTCAGCAGCAGCCCCGCCGCGAACGCGAGGCCGATGTGCTGCCACTCGATGCGGTCCGGGGAGACCAGCAGGCCGAGCATCACGAACAGCCCGATCTGGGCCAGCCAGGCGACCCCCTCGGCGAACGACCGGGTCGCGGCGCGGTGCGGGAGCTCGCTGTTGCCGAGCACCAGCGCGGCCGTGTAGACGGCGGCGAACCCCGACGCGTGCAGGGCCGCGGTGCCGGCGTACGCGAGCACGGTCAACGCCAGCACCGCGATCGGGTAGAGGCCCGAGGACGGGAGCGCGACGCGGCGCATCACCCAGCCACCGCCGAAGCCGACCAGCAGCCCGCAGAGCACGCCGAAGGCCAGCTCGTAGGCGACGATCCCGGCGAAGCCGAGCACCCCGTGGTCGAGCGCGGTGCCGGCGCTGACCAGCGTCACCAGCAGCACGGTGGGGGCGTCGTTGAGTCCCGACTCGGCCTCGAGCACCCCGGTGAGCCGGCGCGGCAGGGGCACCCGGCGCAGCACGGAGAACACCGCGGCCGCGTCCGTCGGCGACGTGACCGCCCCGAGCAGGATCGCCAGCTGCCACTCGAGCCCGAAGACGAAGTGCGCGCCGACGGCGACCACGGTCACGCTGACGGCCACGCCCAGCGTCGCCAGCGCGACGCCCATCCGCATCGCCGGCCGGATGTCGGGCCAGTGCGTGGTGAGACCACCTTCGGCGAGGATCAGCACGAGGGCCGCGAAGCCGAGGGCGTGCGCGACGTTGGCGTCCTCGAAGTTGATGCCGAGCCCGGACTCGCCGAGCAGCACGCCCATGAACAGGTAGACCAGAAGGCTGGGAAGGCCCACCCGCACCGACAGCCGCACGGCCAGGATCGCGACCAGCATCACGGCGGCGGCGACCAGCAGCACCGAGTCCATCTGGTGCGCGTCGAAGCTCACGACCACCTCGGCGGGTGCAGGGGCTGGGGCTACATCCTAGGGGCCGGGGGGCGGGCGACCGCCCCCGCCGGGGGATGGACAGGGACGGCCGCGTCCGCGGTGGACCGTCAAGAAAGCGGTCCGCGACGAGCCTGACGGCGCCGCGACGGCGGGCGCCATAGCACCTTCGGGTCAGACCGGGTCGAGGCCGAGCACGGCGCGCAGCGCGTTCTCCAACCGCCCACCGCGGTCGTGCCCCGCCACGTGGCCGGTGACGAAGCCGATGGCGTAGCCACCGGTCCGGCTCCACCACCCGAAGCTGCCACCGGTGCCACCCATCCCCCAGCCGTCGTCGTCGACGCCCACCCCGAGGCCCCACGTCGCCGGCGCGCCGACCACCTGGTCGAAGCCGGCCGAGGCGACCGTGGTCATCTCGCGCAGCATCTCCTCCGACAGCATCCGTCCCGAGGCGAGCCCCGCGAAGAAGCCTGCCACCCCGCGGGCGGTGCCGTGCCCGTTGACGGCCGGGATCTCGGCGGTCCGCCAGGCGCGGCTGTTCACCACCTCGGGGTCGAGCGCGCCGGCTGGGTTGCTCAGCGCCTTCAGCATCAGCCGGTCGCCCTCGGCGCCGCGCCGGCGGAACTCCTCGTCGTAGCCGGTCAGGTCGACCACCCGGTCGAGCCGGTCCTCGGCGAGGCCGATGTGGAAGTCCAGACCCAGCGGCCCGCAGACCTCGTCCTGGAGGAACGCGCCGAGCGTGCGTCCGTCGACACGGCGGACCACCTCGCCGAGCAGGTGGCCGTAGAACAGCGCGCACTCGCCGATCCCCTCCCCCGGCGGCCAGGTCGGCTCCTGCCGCGCGAGGAGGTCGCACATCCGGTCCCAGTCGAACAGCGCCTCGGTGGGCGCCGGCTCGTCGAGGACGACGAGGCCGGACGCGTGCGCGAGCGTCTGCCGGACCGTGGCGGCGCCGGCCCGGAGCTCCGGCCAGTACGTCGCCATCGGCGCGTCGAGGTCCACGAGGCCCCGGTCGGCGAGCAGGAGCACGCAGACGGCGACGAACGGCTTGCTGACCGAGTAGGGCATCACGATGCTCTCGCGCGTCCACGGGCGCGTGCGCCCGGCGTCGGCGTACCCGCCCCACAGGTCGACCACCCAGGCGCCGTCGTGCCAGACGGCCAGCGCGGAGCCGGTGCCCGGTGAGCCGGCGACGACCTCGGCGAAGACCTCGCGGACCGTCTCGAAGCGTGGGTCGACCACTCCCTCGGTGTGCATCCGGCCAGGTTACGGTGACGCGATGCAGGAGCGCCTGAAAGTCGCCAGTCGTGCCAACGTGCCGCCCTTCCACGTGATGGACCTGCTGGCCGCGGCCGCCCGGCGCGAGCGCACCCACGGCGACCTGGTGAACCTCGTCGCGGGCCAGCCCTCGACGCCCGCCCCCGTGCCGGTGCGCGAGGCCGCGAAGCGGGCCCTCGACCAGCAGGTGCTCGGCTACACCGAGGCGCTCGGGATCCCCGAGCTGCGCGAGGCGATCTGCGGGCACCACAAGCGGATGCACGGCATCGACGTCGAGGTCGACGACGTGGTCGTCACCACCGGCTCGTCCGGCGGCTTCCTGCTCGCGTTCCTCGCGGCCTTCGAGCCCGGCGACCGGGTGGCGATCGCGCGGCCGGGCTACCCCTGCTACCGCAACGTGCTCACCGCCCTCGGCTGCGAGGTGGTCGAGCTGCCGGCCGGGCCGGAGACACGGTTCCAGCCGACCGTCGCGATGCTCGAAGGGCTGGACCGTCCGGTGCAGGGCCTGGTGGTGGCCAGCCCGGCCAACCCGACCGGGACCATGCTCCGGCCCGAGGAGCTGGCCGACCTCGCGCGCTGGTGCGACGACCACGGCGTCCAGCTGATCAGCGACGAGATCTACCACGGCATCGAGTACGCCCGTCCCCCGCTGCACTCGTCGGCCTGGGAGACCTCGCGCAACGCCGTGGTGTTCAACTCCTTCTCCAAGTACTTCTCCATGACCGGGTGGCGGATCGGCTGGATGCTGGTGCCCGAGCGGCTGCGGCGCCCGGTCGACGTGCTCACCGGCAACTTCACGATCTGTCCCCCGGTGCTCGCCCAGCACGCCGCCGTCGCCGCGTTCAGCGAGGCGGCGTACGCCGAGTGCGACGGGCACGTCGCGCGCTACGCCGAGAACCGCGCCCTGCTGCTCGACGGGCTGCCCCGGCTGGGCATCGACCGGCTCGCGCCGGCCGACGGCGCGTTCTACGTGTACGCCGACGTCGGCCACCTCACCGACGACTCGATGGCGTTCTGCCACCGGCTGCTCGACGACACCGGGGTGGCGACGGCGCCCGGCATCGACTTCGACACCGACGTCGGCAACCGGTTCGTGCGGTTCTCCTTCGCGGGCACGCCCGCCGACGCGGCCGAGGCGCTGCGCCGGATGGAGGCCTGGCTGGGCTGACCCGGATCAGGCCCGGCGGGCCAGCTCGGCGGCCTCGACGCGGTTCGACGTCCCGGTCTTCCGCAGGATGTTGGACACGTGCACGCTGGCCGTCTTCTCGCTGATCCCCAGGCGCCGCGCGACCTCTCCGTTGGACCGGCCCGCCATCAGCAGCGACAGCACCTCGTGCTCGCGCGGAGTCAGGGTCGCGAGCAGCCCGTCGCCCGACTGGCGAGGCGTCCGCTGCGCAGGGAGGGCCACGGAGGCGAGCGGCACCCGGGCCGAGGTCGCGAGGAACTCGACCTGCTCACGCAGCGGCCTCGCCCCGAGCCGGGCCGCGATCCCGTGCGCCTGCCTCAGCGGCTCGGCGAGCCGGGCCCGCGGCGTAGCGGCACGCGTCCCCGCCTGCACCTGCCGCCACAGGGCGTAGGCCTCGTACCAGGGCGTCTCGGCCTCCTGCGCCGCCGTGACAGCTGCCGCCCACCGCGCCTCCTCGTCGGCGTCCCGCCGGCAACGCGCCTCCTCTGCCTCGGCGAAGCGCAGCAGCCGCCGGCCCTCACAGGTCCGCACGCTGAACGCGTCCGGCGGACCGTGCGCCGTGGCGAGCTCCGCCCCCGTGGCCTCCACGCGGGCGACCGTCGCCGTGTCGCCCCGGTCGCGGGCCACCTCGGCGACTTCGGCCATCGCCCAGGCGGTCCAGGCGCGGTAGGCCACGGGGACGCCGATGTCGTGCCCCGTCGCTTGGCGGCTCCGGTCGACCATCCACTCCAGCGCACCCTCCGGGTCGCCCTCGGCGATCAGCAGGTGCACGTGGACCTTGGCCATCTGGAATCGCAGGCCGGCGAAGTGCACCGGAACGAGCTCCAGCGCGCGCTCGAGATGCTGGCGTGCCTCGGCGGTCCGGCCGACGAGCACGGCGTGCTCCGCCGCCGCGAGCCGGGCCATGGCGCCGGGGATGCCGTGCTGCCGCGCCGCGAGCGCCCTCCGGACCAGCCGGTGGGCCTCGTCCCAGTCGCCGAGGTCGAGGTCGATGCCGGCGGCCATCCCCATGAGGAAGTACGCCCAGGTCTGGGAGCCGAGCGCCAGACCCTCCTCCGCTGCGTCGCGCGCGAGCCGGGCCGCGTCCCGGGGGCGCCCGAGCTCCTCGAACAGGTTGACCTGCCAGATGGCGGCGTCGGTCATCAGGTCGCCCGCGCCGATCCTCCGGGCCAGGTCGTAGCCCTCGATGACGTCGGCCAACCGGTCCGCGATGTCCTCCGACGGCACCCGGGAGCGGCAGATCAGCGCCTCGGCCAGCGCCTCGTCGGAGCCCGAGCGCCGGGCGGCCGCGACCGCCTCGTCGGCATAGCGCTCGGCGACCTCGTCGTGCCCGTCCCAGTCGTGCGCGGCGGCCAGGCCGGCCAGGGCGTGCACCCGCACCGGACTGTCCGCACGTTGGTCGACCAGGCTCAGTGCCTCGAGCAGCTCCGGACGGACGGCCTGGACGGGGGCGTCCCGCTGCCAGACCAGCTCGCACCAGGACGAGAGCAGCGTGCTGGCGAGCTCGGGGTCCTCCTGCTCGGAGACGAGCGACCGTGCCTTCTCCAGCAGCGCTACGCCCACGTCGCACCGGCCGACCAGACCGTCGACGTGTGCGGTTCGCCGGAGCAGCTCGATCCGGTCGCGCGTGGTGCCCCGGACCGCGTCCGGGACGTCCGGCCACAGCTCGCAGGCCCGCTCCAGGTGCACCGCCTCGCTCGAGGATGACACGGATCCCCGTGCGGCGTCCGCGGCCCGGATCGACCACCGGTAGGCCTCCGCGACGTGCCCCGCGTGCAGGTGGTGCGTGGCGAGGTCACCTGCTCGTCGCCGCTCCGCCACCTCGGTCAGGCCCTCGAGCATGGCGGCGTAGGTGCCGTGGACCCGCGCCGCGAGCCCGGCCGGGACTGCGGCGTACAGCACGTCCGCCAGCAGCGGGTGCCGGAACCAGACTCGCTCGTCCGTCGGCCAGACGACCCCCTGCTCCGTGGCTTCGACGACGGCGTCGTCGACCTGCTGCTCGCTGAGCCCGTGGGCACCGGCCACCCGGGCGAGCAGGGACCGTGGCCGGGGCCGGCCACCGACGGCGAGGATCTGGGCGGCCAACCGGGCGGGCTCCGACAGGGCGTGCCAGCGGGCCGTCAGCGCCTGGGTGAGGATCACCGGCGCGGTGTCCGGCAGGTGCCGCGCGTCCGCCGGCAGGTCCCGGACCAGCAGCTCGGCCAGGTAGGGGTTGCCTCCAGACCGTTCGTGCACCTCCACGACGAGCTCCAGGTCGCGCGGCCGACCCCCGACCTCGGCGACCAGCCGCTCGGTGCCGGCGAGGTCGAGCCGGTCGAGCTGCAGCTCCTCGAAGCCGGCCATCCGGCGCAGGTCGGCGAGCCAGGCGTGCAGCGGGTGGCCTTCGGGCCGGTGCTCGTCGCGGCAGGTCGCGATGACGGCCAGACGTTGGCCGCGGAAGCTCGCGACGACGTAGGCGAGCGCGTCGAGCGAGCTGACGTCCGCCCAGTGCAGGTCGTCGATGACCAGGACCGTGGGCCGTTCGGCGGCCAGCCTCTCCAGCGCCGCGTCGAGGACGGAGATGAGCCTGCCATGCTCCAGGTCGTCGTCCACGCCTGGAAGGCACGGGCGGAGGGCCACGACGAGCGGGGCGAACGGGAGCGTGGAGGCGCCGAAGTGCACGCAGGTGCCCCGCAGCACGCGGGCGTCCTGCTCGGCGAGCACCTCGCGGACCAGCCGCGTCTTGCCGACCCCGGCCTCCCCGTGCACCACCAGGGCGCGGGAGTTACCGGCGGCGGCCTCGGCGAGAAGGCGGCGCAGCCTGGAGACCTCGGCCCCCCGGCCGACCAGGTGTCCCACATCCGCCAGTGTGCGCGCGACAGGAGCCGAGCGGTATCAGCACAATGGGTCACATGTCGACGACACCGCGGCTCGGGCTGGTGCCGCTGGACCCCGAGTTCCTGGGGGACCCCTACCCGGCCTACCGGCACCTGCGGGACCACGATCCGGTCCACCGGATCGAGTCGCCGCCCTCCTGGGCGCTCTCCCGCTTCGGCGACGTGTGGGACGCGGTCCGCGACCACACGACGTACTCCTCCGCCCAGGGGCTCACCATCCACCCCGACGAGATCGACGCCCTCGGTCTGGCGCCGACGATCGTGATGATGGACCCGCCGCGCCAGGTCGAGCTGCGCCGGCTGATCAGCCACGGCTTCACGCCGCGCCGGATCGCCGCGCTCGAGCCCCTCGTGCGCGACTACGCCCGCAGCCTGCTCGACACGATGCTGCACCGGGCGCGCGACGGCGAGGAGGTCGACCTGCACCGCGACTTCAGCTCACCGATCCCGACCTACACGCTGGCGCACCTGCTGGGGGTTCCGGACGCCGACCGGGTCCGGTTCGACCCGTGGGTGCACGCGCTGACGTCGCTGGCCGACGACGGCTTCGACGTCCGTGCCCTGTCCGCCCCGGAGGCCGTGGCGGAGATGTTCGGCTACTTCAGCGACCTCATCGCCGTACGCCGTGCCGACCCGGCCGGCGACCTGCTCAGCGCGCTGACCCAGGCCGAGGTCGACGGGGAACGGCTCAGCGACTGGGACATCCTGGGGTTCTGCTTCGTGATGGTGGCCGGCGGCAACGACACCACCGCGAGCCTGGTGTCGCACGGCGTGATGCTGCTCGACACGGACCACGCGCAGCGCGAGCTGCTGGTCGCCGACCCCGGGCTGATCCCCAACGCGTTGATGGAGTTCCTGCGGCTCGAGGGGTCCGTCCAGGGCCTCGCGCGCACCACCACCCGGCCCGTCGTCGTGCACGACACCGAGATCCCCGCGGGCGAGAAGGTGCTGCTGCTCTACGCCGCCGCCAACCGGGACGAGCGCGAGTTCGGCCCGACCGCCGACGTGCTCGACGTGCGCCGGGAGATGCCGCGCCACCTCGGCTTCGCCAGCGGCGTGCACTTCTGCATCGGCAGCCACCTGGCCAAGCTCCAGGCCCGCGTCGCGTTCGAGGAGCTGCTCGCCCGGTTCCCGCACGTCGGGGTCGACGTGGAGCGCGGCGTGCGGACCCGGTCGGTGTTCACCCGCGGCTGGGTCAGCCTTCCCGCGACGCTCAGGGGGTGACGGGGTCGGTCGGCGCCGGCTCCGTGGGCGCCGGCTCCGTGGTGTCGATCGGGTCGGTCGTGTCGGTCGTCCGCGTCCGTGTCCGCGTCCAGCAGCGCCTGTGCCGCGGCGAGGTCCGCGCGGGCGTCGCGCAGCAGCGACTTCGGGCTCGACGCCGTCACCGTGAGCGCGGTGGCGACGGCCGAGTCGACCAGCGCGGTCGCCTCGGCGTTGTCCGTGGCGGCCGCGGCGACGCGGGCGGCCTTGCGCAGCACGTTCACCGACAGCACGTAGTTCTCGGGGCGCAGCTGGTGCAGGTCACGACGCACCTGGCTCAGGTCCAGGGTGCTGTCCGGCGCGGAGACCGCGGTGGCGAGCGCGGCCAGGGCGGCCTTGTCGGCCTCGACGTTCAGCACCACGGCGGCCTTGACGTCGTCGGCCAGCGTGCCGACCCGGTTGTCGCGCACGGTGCGGTCGAGCGCCTTGCTGGTGCGCGCGATGTCACGCAGCACCTTGGCGACGTCGCCCTTCGCCGCAGCGGCGTGGCCGCCCTTGGCGTGGGCGCCGGCCGTGTGCGGCTTGGCGGAGGCGGCCGTCTGCAGCCCCGGACCGGCCAGGGTCAGGGTGGCGGTGGTGACGACGGCGGCAAGGACGCGCGCGGAACGCTTCATCGGTGGATCTCCCAGGGTTCGCACAGACAGGTACGGCGCACCCGAAAGCCGGGCACATCCGGAATATCGGACACCACGACCCCGGTCTTGAGGGCCTCCGTCAGCCGAACAGGAGAAGCAGCCCGCCGAGCAGCGGCGCGACCACGATCGCGACGGTCACCACGCCCGGGACCACCGAGGCCCCCAGGTCCACCCCGGCCCGGATCGCGGCCTCGTTGGCCCGGAACCTGCGGTAGCCGATGCCGCCGACCGCGGAACCGACCACGATCAGCACCAACCCGAGCGACTGCCGGACGGCCAGGTGCCCCTGGGTGAGGAACTGCAGCACACCGAGGCCGGCCACCTGGAGGGCCAGCGCGGTGCGGACGTAGGCGAGGAAGGTCCGCTCGTTGGCGAGCAGGAACCGGTAGTCGACGGGTGCTGGTTCCGGCATGCCCTGAGGCTAGAGGACCAGCCCGATGAACAACATCGCACCGACGGCGAAGAGCAGCCCCACCCAGATCGCGAGGTCGGCCCAGGCGTCGACCAGGGAGTGCACCCGCTGGCCGAGCCGGCCGTCCCCGAGCGCGCCCTGGGCATCGGCGACCCGGACGAGGCCCGCGCTCACCAGGGTGATGTTGACCATGCACGCGACGCAGAACAGGCACAGGGCACCGATCGAGAAGGCGGTCTGCTCCATGTACCAGAGGATGAACACCGTCATGAACAGCGCGAGGCCGAGCGCCCCGACCAGGAAGCGCTGCGAGAGCTGCGACCCGAGCAGGCCGGACACCGCGACCGAGGCCAGGAAGGCGAAGACGGGCAGGCCGATCAGCGAGTTCGGCACGCCCAGCGCGGACGACTGCCAGTGCGAGTAGACGTTGCTGCAGGACACGACGGCGCTGATGTCGCACACCGCGGAGCCGTCGCCGGCGGCGTACGCGATCCGCTCGACGGTCTGCCAGACCGTGCTGACGATGCCGAGCGCGGCGCCGGCGAGGACGACGTACCACCAGGGGTTGACGGTCCGGGTGGGCGCAAGGACCTGCTCCGGCTCGCTGTGCGTGAGGGCCATGCTCCAAGCGTGGAACGGACCAACGGCTCGGACCATGACGGAAGGTCCTTTCCGGACAGGCCTTTGGTCACTCCTCGGCGGCGACGCGGTCCGCGACGTCGCGCAGCTCGGTCATCCAGTTCACGCCGCCGTCGGTGGCGCCGAGCCGGACGATGACCATGTCGTGCTGGGGGAAGACGGCGACCACCTGGCCGTACTTCCCGACCGCGTAGAACGGCGCGCGGCCGTGCTCCGGGCGCGGCCCGACCCACCAGAGGTACTGGTAGAAGTCGGCGGGGTCGTGCTCGGTGCTCGCCGCGGTCGCCTCACGGACCCAGTCCTCGGACACGATCTGGTGCCCGTTCCACCGGCCGTCGTGCAGCATCATCAGCCCGAACCGGGCGTAGTCCGCGGGCCGCGCGTTGACCCCGCTCTCCATCTTCTCGAACCCGCTCCTGGTCGAGTCGGTCGACCAGGTGGCGTCCTCCTCGGCGCCCAGCGGCTGCCACAGGCGGGTCGCCATGTAGTCGGCGACCGGCATCTTGGTGGCGCGCTCGAGCACCAGGCCGAGGAGCAGCGGGTTGTAGTTGTTGTAGCGCCACGTCGTGCCGGGCGGCTCCTCCACCTCGGTGTGGGTGAGCGCCAGGTCGCGCAGGTCGGTGCCGTAGTAGGTGAGCGCGTCGTCGCTCCACGGCATCCCCTTCTCGGTGTAGTGCAGCCCCGCGGACATGGTGAGCAGGTCGCGCACGGTGACCTGCTCGAAACGCTCGTCGCGGTCGGCGAGCTCCGGGAGGTACGCCGTCACGGGGTCGGTGAGCTTCAGCAGCCCCTCGTCGGCGGCGATGCCGACCAGCGTCGACAGGAACGACTTGGCCGCCGAGAACGACGTCTGCCGCTGCTCCGCGTCGGCGCCGCCGAAGTAGCGCTCGAAGACGAGCCGGTCGTGGTGCACGACCAGGAAGGCCCGGGTGCCGGTCTTCTCGAGGAGGTCGTCGATCGGCCGGCCGACGAGGTCGACGTTGACCGGCGCCGACAGCGCGAGCGGCTCGGCCCCCGGCGGCAGCGGGCTCGTGTCGTCGCCCTTGGCCACCAGGCGCTCGGGAACCGGAACCGGTCGTCGACGTCGGACTCGCCCCAGGCCACCGCGCGGGCCCAGGCGAACCGGTCGGTGAGCAGGAGGGCGGACCCGAACGACGCTGCCAGCAGCCCGCGACGGCGATCGACGCCGAGGACGTCCCGCACGCGCAGCTCGCCGCTTGCCACCACTGACGTGCCGCGGTCATCACCTCAGACCGTAGACGGGCCCGACGGCGCTCGAAGCCAACGGTCCTACCCAAGCGCGATCGTGGTCGTTCGACGGCCGGTCGCGGGCAGACCGGCCGTGCGACTGCCGCCGAGGCACGTCGCCTCCGCGCGGTTCGGCACGCTTGCCGCGGCCGGGACCTCAGTCCCCTCACCCGGGTGAAGCGGCCCTGTTGCGTGGCTCACCCCGGTCGCATGCTCGAAGCGTGAAGCACCCCATTCCCCTGCAGCCTACCGGCACCCACGACGACCGTCCGGCGATCGCGGCCACGGGGCTGGTCAAGGACTTCGGCTCGACCCGGGCCCTCGACCACCTCGACCTGGTCGTGCCCACCGGCGAGGTCCACGGCTTCCTCGGCCCGAACGGTGCCGGCAAGACCACCACGATCCGGGTCCTGCTGGGCCTGCTGCACAAGGACGGCGGCGAGGTCTCGCTCCTCGGGGGTGACCCGTGGGACGCGGCCGCCGAGCTGCACCGCCGGATCGCGTACGTGCCCGGGGAGGTGAACCTGTGGCCCAACCTCACCGGCGGCGAGGTCATCGACCTGCTCGGAGCGCTGCGCGGCGGACTGGACGAGTCGCGTCGGGCGGAGCTGCTCGAGGTGTTCGAGCTCGACCCGACCAAGCAGATCCGCACCTACTCCAAGGGCAACCGGCAGAAGGTCGCCCTGGTGGCGGCGTTCTCGTCCGACGTCGAGCTCTACCTGCTCGACGAGCCGACCTCGGGGCTCGACCCGCTGATGGAGACGGTCTTCCAGGACGTGGTCCGCGGGCTCCGCAACCGCGGCAAGACGGTGCTCCTGTCGAGCCACATCCTCTCCGAGGTCGAGGCGCTCTGCGACCGCGTCACGATCATCCGCAACGGCCGCGCGGCCGAGACGGGCACCTTCGACGAGCTGCGCCACCTCACCCGCACGACGGTCGAGGTGGAGACCGCACGCTCGCTGCGGACGCTCGGCGAGCATCGAGGGAGTCCACGACATGCGGCTGGAGGACCACCACGCGCGGTTCAGCGTCGACCCGGGCCAGCTCAACGAGGTCCTGGCGCACCTCGTCGACTACGACGTCCGGTCGCTGACCAGCACGCCACCGACGCTCGAGGAGCTCTTCCTGCGCCACTACGGCGACCGGGTCGGCGCGTCCGCTGCGGCCGGAGAGGTGGCGCACGCACGATGACCGGCCTGACCGGCACCCGGCGGCTGACCCGGCTGGCGCTGCGGCGGGACCGGGTGACGCTGCCGGCGTGGATCCTCGGCCTGTCGTTCTTCATGGGCGCGACCAGCGCCCTGTTCGTGAGCGACCTCGCCGACGCGAAGGATCTCGCCGAGGAGACCACGATGGTCGCGACCAACACCGGCATGCGCCTGATCGGGCTGACCTCCGGGCCGAGCGTCGGCGGCTACATGCTGCACCGCGACTTCGTCACGATCGCCGTCCTCGCCGCCGTGATGAGCACCCTCGCGGTGGTCCGCCACACCCGTCAGAACGAGGAGCTCGGGCGTGCGGAGCTGGTGGGCGCCGCGGTCGTCGGTCGGTACGCCGGCCTGGCCGCGGCCGTCATCGTGACGGTGGCCGCCAACATCGTCCTCTGGCTCGCCCTCGCACTCGGCATGATCCTCGCCGGCCTCCCGGTGGCGGGGTCGCTGCTTGCCGGTGCCTCCGTGGCCGGGGTCGGGCTGGCCTTCACGGGTGTGGCCGCGGTGGCGTGCCAGCTCGCCTCGACCGGGCGCGGCGCCATCGGGCTCACCGGCGCCGTGCTCGGTGTGTCCTTCCTGGTCAGCGGGATCGGCAACATGGCGGGGACCGTCAAGGGCGGGATGCGCGTCGAGAGCGCCTGGCCGGCCTGGCTCTCCCCCATCGGCTGGGGACAGCAGACCCGGCCCTTCAACGACGGCGACTGGTGGCCGGTCGTCCTCTTCGTGCTCGCGTTCGCCGCGCTGCTCGCCGTGGCGGCGGTGCTGGTGCCGAAGCGGGACGTCGGTCGCGGGATGTGGGCGGAGCGGCGCGGCCACGCCCGTGCCCCCAGGACGTTGCTCAGCACCACGGGGCTCGTCTGGCGGCTGCAGCGCGGCCCGCTGATCGGCTGGAGCATCGGCCTGCTCGGGTTCGGACTCATCCTCGGGTCGATGAGCGAGCAGGTCCGCGACGTCCAGGGCGCGACGGCGGACTGGTACGCCGAGACGGCGGGTTCCAGCCAGCTGATGGAGGCCTACCGCGCCTCGATGCTGTCGATGGCGGGGATGTTCGTCGCGATCTATGTCGTGCAGATCCTGCTGCGGCTGCGCGTCGACGAGGCCGGGGGGACGGCGGAGTCGGTGCTGGCCGGCGGTGTCAGCCGGCCGCGGTGGGTCCTCGCGCACGTCCTCAACGCCGCCGTCGGCGCGCTGGTTCTCGTGCTGCTCTTCGGTGTCGGCATGGGTGTCGGCGGCGGGCTCGCCCTCGGTGGCATCGGGTCCCAGACGGGCGACATGGTCGTCGCGGCGCTGGTCCAGCTGCCGGGGATCTTCGTGCTCGGCGCGGCGGTGGTCGCCGTCGTCGCGATCGTGCCGCGTTGGGCGGCCCCGATCTCCTGGTCGCTGCTCGTCGTCTCGCTGACCATCGGGCCGATGTTCGGCGAGGGACTCAACCTGCCGCAGTGGGTCCGGGACCTGTCGCCGTTCACGCACACCCCCATGGCACCGGCCGTCGACGTCGCCGCCACTCCCGTGCTGATCCTGACCGCGCTGTTCCTGGCGCTGGCCGTCGCCGGCGTCCTGGTGATCCGGCGGAGGGACCTGCACCTGCCGGCGTGACACCGGGGCCGCATAGGGTCCGTGCGTGCACGAATCCCTGCTGCAGCTCACGCACCTCCCCGGCATCGACCGACTGGTCGCGGGTGCGGTCGTGCACTCAAACGAGGGGGTCCTGATCGTGCGTCGCTCGTTGGCCGACGACTTCCTCCCCGGAATCGAGGAGCTCCCCTCCGGCGGTTGTAACCGCAGGGAGAGCGTCGGCGAAGCACTGGACCGCGAGCTCCAGGAGGAGATCGGGTGGCGAGGGCCGGTGGTCGTGGACGACGGCTTCGCGACCCACTTCGACTACGTGACGAAGAGCGGGGCTTTGGTGGTCCCGTCGCGCGCCCGTACGCGGCCTGAAGGCACCGAGATCAGTCGGGTAGGCCCGCTCGCGCATCGAGCTGCTGGCGCTTGATGCCCGCCATGTCGAGGATGGGCATCGCTCGCGCGATCTGCTCCTTGACCCGCTCCAGCTGCAACGAGGACCGGTGGGCATCCTCGGACTCCCACACCTCGGTGATCCAGACGCCGTCCGCGTCGGTCTCATCGATCGCGACCAGATACAGCCGGCATCCGGGCATCCGCGCCTCGTGCTCGCCCTCGGCCAGGATGCCCAGCAGCTCGTCGCGCTTCCCCGGTGTGGCGGCCAGCCGGCCGTGCAGCATGAACATGCCGGCAGCCTAACGGCGTTCCCGCTGACGGCGGTGACCCCGGCGCGTCCCTCGCTATCGGGGGGTCAGCACGCAGAACTCATGGCCATCGGGATCGGCCATCACCACCCAGCTGACCTCGCCCTGGCCGATGTCTGCCCGAGTCGCCCCGAGGGAGACGAGACGCTCGACCTCCGCGTGCTGATCACCGTCGACAGGTGGGGCGAGGTCGAAGTGCAGCCGGCACTTCCCGGTCTTCGGCCTCAGCGGCGGACCGCCCCAGGTGATCTTCGGACCCCCGCGCGGCGACTGGATCGCGGTCTCCTGGTCCTGGTCCCAGACCAGCGGCCAGCCCAGTGCCGCACTCCAGAAGTAGCCGACCTCCTGCGAGCCATCGCAGGCCAGCGCTCCGATGAACCCGCAGTCGGCGAGGAAGCTGTTGCCCGGCTCGATGACACAGAACTCATTGCCTTCAGGGTCGGCGAGCACCACGTGACCCTCCTCCGGCCGTTGACCGACGTCGATGTGCCGGGCACCCAGTGCGAGCGCCCTCGCCACCGTCAGCTGCTGGTCCTCCAGCGACGTGCTCGTCAGGTCGAAGTGCATCTGGTTCGGGCCGACCTTCTGCTCCTGGGTCGGAGCAAATCGGATCCGGAACCCGGTGTCATCGCTCGGCAGGAGCGCGATGCCCTCTGCCGGGTTCTCGACCATCTGCCGACCCAGGACGCCGGACCAGAACCTCGCCAGACCAGGCGGGTCGTTCGCATCGATGCACAGCGCGAGCAGTTGAGAAGTCATCCCCGTCCACCGTCCTCCCTACCCCGAGAAGGGCACCGCCCCAAGCACGTTACCCCGCATGCCTTGTCGGGTCGGCATGCTTTTTGCCGGAGGGCCTCCGGACCACGCAGGTTCCCCGACGCAGCGGCCACGCGTACTGTGCTGGACACGCTGGAAAGACGGGTGAGGACCTTGGCAGCTGGCAGCACTGTCCGGTTTGAGTCGCGCACAGTGATTCGAGCACCCATCGGCGAGGTGTTCGAGCGACTGGCGAACGTGCCGGCCTACGGGCGGTGGATGCACCGCACCGGTCTGTTCCGACGGTGCGAACTGACCTCCGAAGGTCCTGTCCGAGCAGGGACGACCTACTTCGATGCGACACGGATGGGCACCTTCGAGGGCGAAGTGACCGAGTTCGCGGCCCCGTCGCGAATCGCGTTCCGCGAGACACTGCGCTGGTTCGGCTCCCCGATGTCGCAGGCCCGGCCCGAGTACTTCCTCGAGGAAGACGACGATGCCACGGTCGTTCACCACGTCGCCGTCGGAGAGCTCTTCGGCTGGATGCGACTCATGAAGCCTGCCGCAGCGCTGATGGCGAACGTCGAACGGACCCGAACGCTCAACTCCCTGAAGCGCTCCTTCGAGTCGGAGTAACGCGGCGGCGCAGGTAGAGGTCCCGAAGCAGGCAGATCTCGGCACCGTGGTGAAAGACCTCCAGGCTCGTGTACAAGACGAGCCTCGCCACCGGTGCATCGGCGAACTCAGGTGGACTCTTCTCGCCTTGTGGCTCGGCAAGCCCTGCGTTGCCGAGGTCGCGCACACCCTCGACCCACGCGTCGTGGGCGTCGTCGAGCTGACGCAGCGCCTCTTTGGCGGTGCCCGCGTAGTCGAAGTTCGCGATGTCAGCGGGCGGACCGCCGAAGTGCGTCCCGTTCATCTCCGCGAACCCAACGATCAGGTGAGCGAGCCGCCAGGCGATGGTGGTGACCGGCTCCGGGGCTTGAGGCTCACCGAAGTCCCAGGTGAACTCTCCTGCTCCAAGTGATTGCGGGGCCGAGCTCGTTCCGCGGCGGCTGATCGTCCAGCAGTCGGGAACCGGCTGCCAGAAGTACTCGTCATCCGTCAGCCCCTCGAGCCGGGGCCGCAACCGATGCTGCCAATGCGACTCAAGCTGATCAACCAGCTCACCGTTCCAGTCAACGTCCATCGCCGGATCGTAGCCATCCGTTGTTGTCGTTACTTTGGCCGTGACAATCGAGGCGCGAGAAGGAGAAGCCATGGCAACGTTCACCCGGTCCGACGACCTGCGGGCGGCGGAGTTCGTCGACGCGGACCTGCGTGGTGCCCGTTTCGTCGGGTCTGACCTTTCCGGCGTCGTGATGCGCGGGGTCGACGTGCAGGGGGCGGACATCGACGCACCGTGGCTCCTGGAGGGCGACAGCGCCCTGCTCGTCAACGGCGTCGACGTGGCCCCGTTTGTGGAGGCCGAGCTCAACCGCCGCTTTCCGGGCCGCGCCGAAAGACGTGCCGCAGATCCGGACGGCTTGCGCGGGGCCTGGGTCAAGATCCAGAGCACCTGGGCGGCCACGCTCGATCGCGTCGCAGCGATGCCGGCCGGCACGGTCGAGCAATCGGTGGGCGGCGAGTGGTCGTTCGCGCAGACCCTGCGGCACCTGGTCAATGCCACGGACATGTGGTTGGGCCGCGCGGTCCTGGAGGTCGAGCAGCCATTCCACCCCATCGGCCAGCCGTACACCGGCACCGAGGACGGCGGCTTCGACATGTCGATCTTGACGACGGTCACACCGTCGTACGCCGAGGTCCTCGAGGTCCGGACGGGCCGCGTCGCGATGGTGCGCGACTTCCTCGCGACCGTCTCGCCGGACGTGTTGGCCTCGCCGCGACGCAACCCGCACAACCCCGAGCACGAGGAGACCGTCCTCTCCTGCCTGCACGTGATCCTCGAGGAGGAGTGGGAGCACCACCGCTACGCCGTACGCGACCTCGACGCGATCGAGGCGGAGTCCGGCTAGCAACGCGCTCAGCAGTCGAACACCGACCAGCAGATGTCATTGCGCAACCTCTGGTCATCAAGCACGAGCTCGCGAATCGCCTCCGGCAGCTGGTCACGCTGCCATCGACACTCGAGCCGCCCGGCAGCCTCGCTCTCGCCTTCCGGCGCGGCAGCACGCGCGGCCTTGATCGCACCCAGGCATGGCCGCCCGCCGCGCGTGCCTGCATCATCTTGACCTCGCCGCGGCGCGACCAGCAGGGTCACGCGGGGAGGACGTGCTCCGCGCACGAGGCAGCCCAAAGAGCCAGGAGACGGTGATCCGAATCTGTGAGCGTCCCGCCACGGCGGATCGTGACGAAGCGAGGGTCCCGGACCTTCGGGAGGATCATGGTGGGCGCTCCTACTACCTGCGGGGACGCTGCGTCAGCCGGACGAGAACGTGGCCAACGACCACACCACCCAGGCGACCACCGGGATGGCGATCACCGACGCGGCGACCAGCACGCCGACTCCAGCGGTCCTGGTCCGCCGCCACGCACACAGCACGGCTCCGTTCAGCAGGATCAGGAACCACACCCACCCGACCATCGGCGTGGCAAGGTCGCTGCCGAGGAAGAAGTTCACGTTCGTGCCCACGTCGTTGTGCTCGTGCTGGTACTGCGAGACCAGGTGCATCAGCATCAACGTGAAGGCGACGAAATCGGCCACGGTCAGCAGCGCTACCGCCGCCGCGTCCTTCCATCCGCGCCATCCGCGCGGCCCTGCCGTGGCGGCAGGGCCTCGGTCGCAGTCAACTGTGCTCATGTGCCCAGGGTCCCGCAGAACCAGCACCCGGCGCCTGAGCACCGGTGCTCAAAACACCCGAGTCGGCCTCGGGTGGGCACATCGGTCAGCTGGCGGGAGTGAACAGCTCGATGAGGTTGCCGGCAGGGTCGGCGAGCAGGATCTGCCGTCCGCCGGGCCCTTCGACGACGTCGCTGCGGAACGACACCTCCGCGCTCCGAAGGCGCTCAATCTCGGCATCGATGTCGTCGACGACGAGGTGGACCCGGTTGCGGCCGGCAGCTGCAGCGTCCGCAGGGGTGGCGCGGGCACCTGAGCTGGCCGGTCCGGACAGCAGCAGCCGCAACGGCCCACGCGTGACATCGGCGAAGGCGGGCAGGCGCGCGGTGCGCAAGGTGAAGCCGAGGTGGTTCGTGTAGAAGTCGATGGCAGCCTGCACGTCGTCGACGATGTAGCGGACGCTGGCCACGCCGTCATCCACGTCACTCATGCCGAGTCATCCTTTCGAGTCGCGTGACGATGTTGCCGAGTGGGACCAGCGTGACAGAGCACGAGACTCCTCGGCCAGACCCGGCGGAACGCACCTGTCACAACCGAGCGTCGGCTGGTGTCTCCATGTCGAACCCGCCCAACGATCCGATTCCGATGGAGGAGACATGACCAGCACGACCCGGGTGCCTGCCGCAGAGATCACCGGTCTCAAGGGGGCGCTGATGAAACGGATGGCGACGAGGACGCTCGGGAAGGTCCCCACCGCGATCGGGGTGTACTGGCACAACCCCAAGGTGCTGATGACGAGCTTCGGCATCGGCAGCAAGGTCCAGAAGTGGGACGCCTGTGATGAGCAGCTGAAGTCCTTGGCGCACATGGCTGTCGCTTCGATGATCGGCTGCAGCTGGTGCCTGGACTACAACTACTTCCAGGCACACAACGAGCACCTCGACCTGGACAAGGCTCGAGACGTGCCGCGGTGGCGCGAGTCGGAGATCTTCACGACGCTCGAGCGCGAGGTGATGGAGTATGCCGAGGCGATGAGCCAGACTCCGCCGACGGTCACCGATGAGATGTCGGCCCGGCTGCTCGAGCAGCTCGGTGCGGCGGCGCTGGTCGAGCTGACGGCGGTGATCGGGTTCGCCAACCTCACGACGCGGGGCAATGTTGCCTTCGGCATCGAGTCGGACGGATTCGCGGCGGCCTGCCACCTCGAGCCGCTGGCCCCGGTGGCCGGGGTAGCGTCGCAGTCATGACCGACGACCCGTTCGTCGCCCACCGCAACCTCCTGTTCACGATCGCCTACGAGATGCTCGGCTCGGCCGTCGACGCCGAGGACGTCGTGCAGGAGACCTGGCTGCGGTGGGCAGACGTGCAGCACGCCGAGGTGCGGGACGCGCGGGCCTATCTGGTCCGGATCGTCACCCGGCAGTCCCTGAATCGGCTGCGCACGATCGCGCGGCAGCGGGAGGACTACGTGGGCGAGTGGCTGCCCGAGCCACTGCTGACCTCCCCGGACGTTGCCGAGGACGTCGAGCTCGCCGAAAGCCTGTCGATCGCGATGCTGACTGTGCTCGAGACGCTCACTCCGACCGAGCGCGCGGTGTTCGTGCTGCGGGAGGTGTTCGACGCGCCGTACGACGAGATCGCCGCCGCGGTCGACAAGTCGCCGGCAGCCGTGCGGCAGGTCGCGCACCGGGCGCGGGAGCACGTCGATGCCCGGCGCCCGCGGATGGAGGTCGACCGGCAGGAGCAGCGGCAGGTCATGGACCGGTTCCTCGCGGCCCTCACCACGGGTGACGTCCAGGGACTGATGGACGTGCTGGCCCCCGATGTCGTGCTGGTCGCCGACAGCGGCGGGTTCGCGGCCGCTGCCCGGCATCCGCTCGTCGGAGCGGAACGCGTGGTGTCGTTCCTCGCGAAGTTCCCCGCCTTCATCGATCAGATGGAGATCAGCACGATCTGGCTCAACGGCGCTCCGGCGATCCGGATCGACGCCCCCCCGAAGTTCGGGATGACCGCGGTGAGCCTGATGGTGGAGAACGGCCGGATCTCGCGGATCTTCTCGATGCGCAACCCACACAAGCTCGGCCGACTCGGGGACCCCGTCGCTCTGAGCCGTTCCGGCCGTTGACCGATACCCGGCGAGGCCCGGCCTTCCGGGGCACCTGTCTGGCCGTGCCGGCGCCGATCTGGACAGGATGATCGGGCGGGTCGACGATGACACCTAGAGCGCTGCCGCCCTCGGCTCCGGAAGCCTCGTGGGGGCGCGTCCTATCGCGCACCAGCCTGCGACCGGCCCCCGCAAGAACCATCCACAGGGCCCAGCCCAGCGGCAGGCCGAGACGCGAGGAGGATCCATGGAGCGTGTGGCGGCGATGAGGCGCCTCTACGAGCTGATCAACGCGGGGGACATCGACGGGTTCGGGGACCAGTTGGCAGACGGTTTCGTCGAGCACGACGAGGCTCCGGGCATGGAGCCGACCAAGGAGGGCGTCAAGCAGCTCTTCCGCATGTACCGGGCGTCATTCCCGGACCTGCGCTTTGACGTGGAGGAGATCCTCCCGAGCGGAGACAAGGTCGTCGGTCGCATCAGAGCGACGGGCACGCACACCGGCGAGGCCTTCATGGGCCTGCCCGCAAGCGGCAAGAGCGTCAACGTGCAGCTGATCGATATCACGCGGTTCGATGACGACGGCCTTGCCCGCGAGCACTGGGGTGTCTTCGACGCCCTCAGCATGATGCAGCAGCTGGGTGCGATTCCGGCGATGGCGCCGCCTACGTAGGTCGCGGGTGCGGCGCCGCCCACTGGGACCGCCAGGGCCCTGGGCTGAATGCGACATGGCCCGGTGGCCCGAGCTGTCGTAGCGTGCTTGAGGTGGACCCTCGGTGAACCTCATCGCGACAGAGCGTCGGATGGAGCTCAGAGGGTCTCCAAGATGGACTTCAACGTGGCAAGGTCCTTGCCGATGGCGTCGGCGTCACGCGCGAACGCCTCATCGGTCATGTCGGGACGTTGGCGGAGGGTGAAGACCACTTCGCACTCGTCGCCGTCGCTGATGACCCTGAGCGGGTTGTAGACGATCTCCCCGGAGGGCAGCGTGACATCGTGGTCCAGGACCCCGAAGTCGTTTCGCGGAGCGAATGTGAACGTGACACGACCCATCGGCGACTCGGTGAACCACTGGTCCCCGTCGCGCTCGACTTCGGAGCCTGCGAGGCCGGCAGCCCACTTGGGTAGGTTGAGCGGGTCTGCCGCGAAGTCGTAGACCTCGGACATGGGTCGCTCGATACCGATGCTGATGTGCTGAGACCTCGATCCCATGATGCCAACCTAGCGGGGCCAGTCCATCGACGTACGGGACCCGAGCGTGCGGTTCACGTCCGGCACGCCGGCAGGCGAGGTCAGCTCTTCTTCAGCTCCTCGGCAAGCATGACGATGATGCCGCTGGGGCCGCGGACATAGGTGAGCTTGTAGATGTCCCCATAGGTCGCCACGCCACGCAACGGGTGGCAGCCGTGCCTCGCGGCGATCTCGAGGGACTCGTCGATGTCGTCGACCGAGAAGGCCACGCGATGCATGCCGATCTCGTTGGGCCGGGTGGGCTCCGTCTCGATCGCGTCGGGGTGGATGTACTCGAAGAGCTCGAGGCGACCGTTGCCGTCCGGCGTCTGGAGCATGGCGATGTTGGCGTGGTTGCCGTCCAGGCCGACGGCTGTGTCGGTCCACTCTCCACTGACCGTGTCACGGCCGAGGACGGTGAGCCCGAGGTCGGTGAAGAAGGCGATTGTCGCTTCGAGGTCGCGGACGGCGATCCCGACGTTCTCGAGTTTGATGGGCATGCGTTGCACGCTATCGAGGGTTAGGTCGGCGCGTCGTCTCCGAAGACGACGGGGCGCTTGACCCGCGTGTCGACGTGAAGCGTGAAGACGTCAGGTCGCGCATAGTGGCCCACGGGGTCGAACATCCTCCGCTGCGCCTGCACGGCGGCAATATCGAGGTCCGCGTAGACGATCTCCTCACGCTCCGTCACCGGACCCGCGATCACGTCACCGCCCGGAGCAACGATGGTCGTGTGGCCGCGAGACATCCAGTCGTCCTCCAGGCCGTAGAGCGTTCCGCGGAGGTCCTCGGGCACGTCTGAGCCGCGTAGCAGCGGGGCAACGCCGATGACGAACTGCCCGCCTTCCTTGGCGATGTGACGCAATGTCGCCACCCACGTGTCGCTGTTGTCCCAGGTCGGAGCCAGGTAGATGTCACAGTTCTGCGCGTAGATCGCCGCACGGGCCAACGGCATGTAGTTCTCCCAGCAGAGCAGACCTCCGACCACACCGAACGGCGTGTTCACGACGCCCAGCTCCGAGCCGTCGCCCATCCCCCACACCGTCCGCTCGCCACCCGTGGGCATGAGCTTGCGGTGCCGCTGCAGCAGGCTTCCGTCTGGGCCAAGGTAGAGCAGGGTGTTGTACAGCGTGCCGCCATCGATCTCGGTCACCCCGATCACGACGTACACCGACATCTCTGCCGCTGATTCCGCGATTCGCTGAAGGGTAGGGCCGGGAACGCTGACCGCATTCGCGTAGAGGCGCTTCGCGAACTCGGTGTCTCGCCATGCCGGAGTACGCCACACCCAGTCCGGATAGGCGGGGATGAAGGACTCGGGGAAGACGATCAATTCTGCGCCGTGACCTGCGGCTTCCTTGACGAGGGCACACACCTTGTCCGTGGTCGCCTCTCGGTCGAGAAACACGGGAGTTGCCTGTACGGCGGCCACGGTGACCAATATTTCCTCCGGCGTTGTTGGTGACTGCCTCGACCGCCCTTGAGAAGCAGGGGCGTACCAGCCCATGCGGCCACCTGGCAGCCTCGAGGACTCAGTGTGAACCGCGGACTGTCGCCCGTCGAGAGCGATGCTGCACTTGCCTGCTTCCGGTCGAGTCCGGATCGGGTCCAACCAGCGTCATTTCGGCTGGCGTGCTGTGAGCCGGGTCGTGACGTCGATATCGCTGCGGCCGCGCTGCCAGCCCACCCGATAGTCGACGTGGTGACCGCTGATGACGGTACGTCCCGACTGCGTCGAGGTGATGCCGACCAGCAGTTCCTGCCGGACGTCCGTGCGCAGGATGAGGTCAGCGCCCTCGGCCGGCTGGGTGTTCAGGCAGTACCGGTCGACGTACCGCGTTGGCAGCCCGTACCCGAAGCCACCCACGCGATCTTCCTCGAGTGCGGCCGGATCGAGTTCGCAGATGAGGTACTCGACGGTCGCTTCCGCACCATCCTGCTTGAAGATGGGCTCCAGGCGGGTGAAGGTAATCGGCGATCCACCAGGCTCGTCTGAGTCCGCAAGCGTCGTCCACACGGTGGAACCAACATTGCGGGTCATCGACATGCCGTACCCGTATTCGAACGACACATCGGGATGCCTCCATTTCCATCCCACGATGCTGGCGGCCAGGACCAGCGCGAACACGACTCCAATCGTCAGCAAACGCGTTCGAGGCAGCGGATGCCGTCGAGACTCAGGCGCGGCGTCCGCTTCAACTGACATGTCCACATCCTCACTTGCCGGGCAACCACGTCCTCAACGACCGCGCGCTCACGAGGTCACTCGGCGGCGAGTGCATACCGGGCCCACTACCCACTTGTGGCGTCCGCCAGGCGGCGCTCGACCTCAGCGACCGAACAGGGGCCATCGTCGCGCCAGATGTCCCAGTCGACCAGGTCCTTCGCCACCGGCCGGGATGCGGTGATACCCAAGAGCGGCCATGGGGGGACACAGGAGTTTCTCGACCAGTCCGGAGAACTCGTCTGCGCTGAGGGTGTTCGCCGGTCCTTGCTGCATCTGCGAAGGCTACGGGCGGCGGCGGTGCGCCCGCATGGCTACGGCCGGTCAGCGGTCAGCGTCCGCCGATTTACCAAGGTTGATCGGCGGGCTGCGGGTCGGGACCAAGACCAGCGCGTTGATCTCCTCTGGCGAGGCATGCTGTGCGGTCGTGGTTGCAACCCCTGGACTGGTCCGGGGACGTCACCCTGCCAGCAGGGCCGGCTCGGCGGGGGACAGGAACCCTCGGGCGACCTCGGTGGCCTGGGCGTGTGCGGCGCGGCGTCCGGGCGCAGGGTCGGCGGTGGCCAGGTTGGGGCGGAACGCGATGCTGCAGATGTCGATGACGCCGGCCCAGCGCAGCCAGTCCTCGAAGTACGGCTGCTGGAAGTCGTTGCCGAAGCCCGGGCCGCGGTCGGGGCCGTAGACCGCGCCGGTGTAGATAACGGCAGCCCGCTTGTTCTCCAGCAGGCCGGTGTAGCCCGCAACGGGGTCGAAGCCGAACATCATGCCGGGCTGGCTGATGACGTCGATGAGCTGCTTGAGGATGTAGGGCACCGATGCGTTCCACATCGGCACGGTGAACAGGTAGTTGTCCGCGGAGTCGAAGCGCTCGAAAGTGTCGCGCGCGGCGCGCCATGCGCTGGCCTCGTCGCCCTCGGGGTCGGCGCCGCCGAAGATCGCCATCTTGGCGGCCGCGGCGGGCGGGCCGAACTCGGGCAGGGTGCCGTCCCAGAGGTCCCAGTGCTCGACCGTGAGGTCGGGGTGGGTCGCGCGCAGCTCGTCGAGGAACGTCGCCGCGATGGCGAGGGACTCGGAGCGCTGGCCGCGAGGGGAGGCGGAGATGTGCAGCAGGGTGGTCATCATCAATTTCCTTCGTGAGGCGTTACGTGCGGACGCACATAGTTATATCAAAGTGTGTGCGCGCGCACAAGACCTGATAGCCTGGAGCCATGCCAGAAGACCTCGCCGACACGTGGGGCGCGCTGCTCAAGGTGCACGCCGCGCTGGTGCCGCGCTTCGACCGCGAGCTGCAGCAGACCCATGGCCTGCCGCTGACGTGGTACGACGTCCTGCTCGAGCTCAACACCGCGCCGGAACGGCGTCTCACCATGGGCCAGCTCGGCTCGGTCGCCGCTGTGAGCCGCACACGGGTGAGCCGGGTCGTCGACGAGCTGGTGCGGGCCGGGCTAGTAGCCCGGGAGCCCAACCCGGACGACGGTCGGTCCGCGTTCGCGGCCCTGACCCCCGCAGGTCGGGCGGCGCTGCGCAAGGCGGCCCCGACGTACGTCGCCGCGGTGCAGCGTGAGTTCGCCGACCACCTCACCGCGCGCGAGGCCGAGGTCCTGGCGGCAGGGCTGCGCAAGGTGCTCGCCGCGGCCGCTCGCGGGCGGTGACCGGAAGTGACGAAGGTCCGGCGTCCTGTATCGCGAACGAGGCCATCGTGACGACTGGCTCATCGGAGACCTCTGCGTCAAGAAGCAGGCTCTGCCTCAGCCTCCGCCAAATCGCATTGAGGTAACGGTAGAGGATCAGGCAGGGACGGAGATTCCCTGCAGCCAGGCCTGCCAGGCCGGCTCTTCGCGCCGCACGTAGTCCGCGGCTTCTGCGGAGAACAGGTACGCCCGTACGCCCGCCGTCGCCTTGCCGCCGCCCTCGTCCCACGCGAAGACGCTGAGCATTCCGGGCACCGGCGCGGTGAGCCGGACCAGCGTCTGCCGCTCACCGACGCGCTCGACCGTGCCGGTGGCGCCGCGCACCTCGACCGTGGCGCCCTCGTCGCCCAGCCCGAGCGCGTCGTGCAGGGTCGACCAGAGCGCCTCCGCGTCGCCGGGGTGGGAGGCGGTGGCCTCCAGGTGTGTGGCCTCCTGACCGGGGAAGTGCGACAGGTAGAGGCGCAGGTTGTCGAAGAACGGCATCCAGCCCGGGCCCATCGTGTCCCAGAACTCCGACTCCCAGGCGGCGCCGGTCCCGAAGCCACTGCTGGTGACGCGCACGATGCAGGTTCCGCCGGACTGCGCCTCGACGAGGAACTCCGACGTCAGCGGGCTGAGCGCATCGGGGTCCTTGCCCATGAGGGCGGCCCAGTCCTCCTCGTAGACGAGGCGGCGCGGCGGCTCCCATGCGGTGACCTGGCCGTCCGAGCCCATCTCCGGGCCCATGGTGAAGTGCAGGGAGCCGCCTTCGCGCTCCTCCATCTCGGTCGGCGCGAACCAGGCGCTCATGCCCTTGGCGGTGGCGATGGCTTGCCAGACCTGCTCCGGGGTGCCCGGGACCTCGACGCTGAACTCCAGGCGGTACGGGACGTTCGGGGTGGTGCTCATGGGTTCTCCTCAGGAAGTGGGTGGGCGGCGACGAGGAGCCGGTGCGGGCGCCCGTCGTCGTGGTGGTAGCGAGCGGCCAGGTCGAGCACCGCGGCGGTCAGGTCGTCAGCGAAGGCAGCCCGGTCCGCGGCCGACCGGAAGCCGATCTGCGTGTCGATGGTCAGCGTCGGCAGGCGCTTGCCGGACGCGCCGGCCCGGCGCGCCAAGGCGCCGACCTCGCGCACCAGCCGGCCGGCCAGCGCCACAAGGTAGCCCGCCGACAGGTGGTCGGCGTTGGCGTCCGGATCAGCGGCGGACTCGCTGAGGGCCGCCGGCGACACGACGTACGACGCCGCCGACGCCTGCAGCACCCGCTCGGTGATGCCCCCGTGCCGGCGCTCGCCGGACAGCTCCACCAGGCCGTGCGCCTCGAGCGCCTTGAGGTGGTAGTTGACCCTCTGGCGCGCGATGCCGACTCGGGCGGCGAGCCCGGCGGCGGAGGCCGGGACGGCCAGCTCGCCGAGCAGCCGGGCCCGGACCGGATCCAGCGCGGCGGCGGCTGCCTCTGCGCTCTCGATGACCTCGATCTCCTGCACATCGCCACCATGCGCTTGACAATAAATCTTGTCAATGGGTGTCGGCATGGTGACGAGGAGGTGCAGGGGTGCGTACCTGCGGCTCGGGGCCACGACTCACCCAGCGAGCATCAACGATCGGGACGCTCGTCTCGCCACTAGTGCTCTAGACGCGGCGGTAAGACGCAGGTCCGCGTCCGCGCGCATCGCGACGGACACGCATAGGAAAGCTCACGACACCATCACCTGCAATGAGTCACCGTGACTGGAACCCAGCCGGTGGCAGGTCACGTGCTCGGTGTCCATGCAACAGCGGCGGGTAGAGCCCACCGCTTCCAGCCCGGTGGCCTGCCTTCAAGACCACTGTGCCACTCCTGAACACCACGTCCCCGAGCTCAATGGCGCCTCGATCGCTGCCGTTGTGCCTCCGCGGCGGCATGACGCTCTTGGGTGAAGGGCGGCAGGAAAGCGGTTCGAGCGCTCGGGCCCTTCGCCACTGCCGCGGAGGAATGATCCCGTCTACCGTTGATTCATCGTCAACCCGGAATGACAGCGCCGACCCAGGGCACGGTCATTGTCGCCTAGGCAGGTGAGCGGGATGGTTGGGCGCAAGAAGTTGTTTGTCATCGCAGGATTGCTGGTCACGGAGGTCGCGGCGTACCTGGCTTGGCGTCCGACGATGCTTCGCTGGGGGACCGAGGGTGATGAAGCCACCGAGCTGTTGCCGGGTGATGAGAACCTACCGAACCCGAGGGTTCAGGGCACGCGGGCCATCACCATCGACGCGCCGCCGGAGCGGGTATGGCCCTGGATCGTGCAGATGGGCATTTATCGCGCGGGTTTCTACACGCACGACCGCGTCGAGCGGCTGATGTTCCACGCTCGCTACGTGGAAGGGAAGCATTCGGCGACACGGATCCATCCGGAGCTGCAGGACCTCCAGATCGGTGACCTTGTGCCCTATGGCGGTGGTGTCTACGCGCCGGTGACACGGTTGGAGCCAAATCAGTATCTGGTCGCGGGGGAGGCGTTCGTTCTCCGACCGCTCCCGGGGAACCGGACCCGCTTCCTCATTCGGTACCGAGGGATCGGGTATATCAGCGCCGCGGTCGAGGGCATTGCGGCCGACGCCCCAGCGGTGACCAAGGCCATCTCGTTCGCAGTCCGACACGTGCCCGGTGGGATGCTGCTGGCTCGTGCTGTCGACTTCTTCATCGGCGATCCCTTGCACCACTACATGGAAGTCGGCGTGCTTCGCGGGACCAAGGAGCGCGCGGAAGGAAAGTACGACGATGTCGAGGACAGCCATGGCGCGACGTCCGCCGCCGTGGAGCCCATGGCGACCGCAACCTGAGCTCGCCGGCACAGAGCTGACGGTGACGCCGCGACCGGCTGCCGTCACGGCCATCAAGGTGTTCCACACGCTGGCGTGGCTGTCGATCGAGTCCTGTGTCGTCTACGTCCTCTATGCCGGCTTCGCGGGACGCACCGACAAGCGGGTCGGGATGGCCGCGGCGGTTGTCGCCGGCGAAAGCTTGGTCTTCGCCGGCAATGGGTTCCGTTGTCCTCTGACCACGCTTGCGAAGCGATACGGCGCCGAGAGCGGCTCGGTCACCGACATCTACTTGCCAGACTGGTTCGCGCACAACATCCCGGCGATCCACACGCCCCTGCTGGCGCTCATGGTCTACCTCCACCAGAGAAACCACCGCCGTGCACAAGCGCGCTGAGGGCCAGGCACTATGCGGTGTGCCGCGTCGGTTACATGCGTCTTTGTGGGCGCTAAGCGTCGGCGAGGGCCCTCCGCGATGACCGTAAGACACAGGCCGAGGGAGCGACTTCAATGAAGTCGCTCCCTCGGCTTGCTGGCTGGCGGTGGCGGAGGGATTTGAACCCTCGGTGGACTTGCGCCCACAAACGCTTTCGAGGCGTTCTCCTTAGGCCGCTCGGACACGCCACCGCCGATGAGGGTACTAGACGGCGGCGGCGCGCCCGAAATCAGGACCCGGGCATCACCACAACCACACGTCGTCGACCCACGTGGTCTGCCCCGACTGCAGGGTCGGCGCCTTGGCGACACCGATCTTCAGGGCGGTCGCGCCGGCCGGCACGTCGACACGGGCGCCGAGCGTGCCGGTCAGCAACGACGGAGTCAGCGGAACCGTGCTGAGAAGCGCGCCGGTCCTGTCGAGGAACGCCACCGACACCGAGGGAGCCACGCCGGCGAACGACATCGCCAGGTCGTACTTCTCGCCGGCCGTCACCGGGATCGGCGCCGACGTCCAGGTGGCGCCGAGCAGCCCGCCCTTCAGGCCGACCGCGTCGGTGCCGTCGGTGGAGTGCGTCCCGCTGGTGTCGTACGTCGTGCCCGAACCACCGGACCACGCGTCCGGCGACGAGCCCGAGCTCGACTGCTCGAACGACCCGTTGGTGACCTTGTTGCCGCGCACGGTCACCGTCCGGGCGAGCTCGTTGTCGGACTCGTCGGACTCCGGGACCACGTCGGCCGGGTCGGCCACCGCGGTGACGACGTGGTCGCCCTTCAGCGAGCGGGTGTCCCACGTGATCGACACCGTCGCGTCAGCACCGGCCGCGATGCTCACCGGTGCCGAGGTCCCGATCACCGTCGAGCCGTCGCGGAACCTGACCACCACGCCGGCGGCGTCGGCGTCGCCCTCGTTGACGACCGTGGCCGTCAACGTCGTCACCTTCGGCTTGGCCTGCGTCGCCACGAGGTCGGTCGGGCGCAGGTCGGCCTTCGGCGTCGCGGTCCCGCCCTGCGGGTGCACGTCGAAGTAGAAGACCTGGCCGGCCTCGAGCAGCTTCGGGTCGCTGGTGTTCGCGGCCGTCTGCGGGATCCCGCGGGCCGCGATGGCGGCGTTGCGGGCGGCGTACTCCGCGTGCAGGTAGTCGCCGTCACGGAACAGCGACCCGGCCTGCGACCGCCACTGCTTCATCCGGTCGAAGTCGGCCTGCCAGCCGGAGCTCGGCGTGGTCCGCCCGGCGGCGGCCTCGTCCCGCAGCCGGTCGGTCAAGGCCTGCTGGGCACCGAGGAGGTACTCCGCGATGTGCCCGCGCTGCAGGTTGTCCTGGTCCTCGACCTCGTAGGGCCGGTAGGACATGGCGTACGTCGTGGGCGCGGCGGACACGTCGTACATCCAGCCGAGACCCGACCAGTAGCACTCCCACTCCCCGGCGTTCGGCGTGCCCGCGGGGCAGCGGTCCACCCCGTAGGAGCCGTCGTGCGGGTGCGAGAGGCCCAGGTTGTGCGCGGCCTCGTGCTCGATCGTGTAGCTGAAGCCGCCGCCCGAGTCCTGGGTCGGCGTCGACGCGTCGGTCATCGAGCGCTTCGAACCGGGCTCGTCGCCGGGCTGCACGCCGGGGTAGCTGGCCCGCGACGACTTGAAGCGGTCGTTGACGTTGTTCATCACGCCCCACGCCTCGCCGTCGGAGGTGCCGACCGCGATGCCGCCGACGATGGCCGGCAGCGCCCAGGTGTAGGCCTTCTCGAACACCATGTTGATCGACGGGATCGTGTTCACGCCGTCCACGTGGTCGGCGATGCCGGCCCGGTGGGCGTCGACGAAGTCGCGGAACATCTCGTGGTTCACCGAGTCGTCGTAGGACAGCCCGGTGAGGCCGCTCGCCTTGGCCTTCTCCACCGCGTTGGACACCGCGGTGAGGTCGACGTCGGCGTCGCCGTACTGCGCGTGCTCGTGCTCGCCGCCGTACAACGGCTCCGGCACGATCTCCGTGCCGGCGGCGCCGCTGTGCACGTGGTACTCGGGCGCCGGCAGGTCGGCCGTCTTCGGGGCGGTGTCGAGCACCTCGCCCGTCGGCTGGTTGCTGGTCGGGTCGTAGAGCGGGATCTCCTCGCCCCTGCGGCCGACCCAGCGGGCGTAGGGCGTCGCCGAGGACAGCCACCGCAGGGTGTCGTCCTGCTGCGTGCCGCCCGAGACGTCGCCGATCTTGTAGAGCTTGTCGGGGTCGGTCCACCAGGTGCCGTACCAAGGCGCGTTGGTGAGCTGGCCCTGCACCCACTGCGGCCGCGAGTAGAAGTCGGTCCAGTTCGACACCGCGAGCCAGTAGACGTCGCCGCGCGGGATCGGCCGGTAGAGGTAGCCGGCCGTCGACCGGAAGAACAGGCCGTAGGCGATGTCCCGGCCGAGCCGCGGCATCATCCGGCAGGGCGTGTTGTCGTTGTAGGGCAGGTCCATGCCCTCGATCTGCGTGCCCTCGGTCTTGCAGGTGTCGCCGTCCTGCTGCCAGACCGGGTCGGCGGCGTACTGCCACACCGGCGGGTCGCCGTGCGGGTAGTCCGAGGACATGCCGAGGTTCTTGCCGGCCCAGGTGGCCGACTCGTAGTCGTTCGGCGCCGCGCCCAGGTCGATGAAGTGGAAGCGGTAGCGGCCGCCCCAGGTGCGGGCGAAGTCGACGCCGTCCCAGTCCCCGGTGTCCGGGTCGGTGATCCGCCACGAGCCGCCGTCCTCGACGGCCTTCGGGATGATCGCGCCGTCGACGACCTTGTCGGTGCCGTAGGTGTGGTAGCTGTTCGGCCGGAAGTAGTCCTTCGCGTAGTCGGGCGTGAACGTGTCGAGGAAGAAGAACGACGAGCCCTTGTTGAGGCCCTGCGGCATCCGGTCGAGGTTCAGCCCGTCCTGGTCGTAGTAGGGGTCGCGGTACGCCGACCGGTCCGGCTGGATCACCGACGGGTCGGAGCAGGCGCCGGTCTCGACGTCGGTGAACGCGCAGTCCCACCGGCTGTCGTAGCGCGAGTCGAAGATCCAGTCCTCGACGGCGTAGGCGTCGACCAGGTCGGTGGTCGTCGGGTCGGTGACGGCGTACGACGGGTCGCCGCCCTTGGCCAGCACGCGGTACTTGCCGAACGCGGCGTCGTACTTCACCTGGTTGGCGGTCCGCGCCGCGCCGCCGTGGTAGCTCTGCGACTTCGCGGTGTGGTCCTCCGCGACCTGGAACAGCGCCTTGGCGTAGGCGTCGGTGGCGGTGAGCACGTGCACGTCGTAGTTGTAGGTGATGCCGAGGAAGTAGGGGTCGCTGTCCTGGTGGTCCTTGTTCCAGTTCAGCAGCCCGGCGCCGGCCTGGGTCACCTCACCGGTGGACTCGCTCTTGTTGGCGACGGTCGGCTTGTACTTCTCCGGCGTCCACTTCTTCAGCTCCGCGACCTCGGCGGCGGTCGGCTTCCGGCCGACGAACACCACGTTGATCGGGTAGTCGACGACGAGCTCGTCCTCGACGGCCTTGCGGGTCTCCGGGTACTTCAGCCCGGCGGGGACCTCGGTCGCCGCGAGCGTCGCGCTGCCGTCGTACGACGCGCCTGCCGTCATGTAGGGGACGACCTGGACGGTGTAGTCGCCCGGCTCGAGCATGCCGAGGTCGACGCTCTCGGAGGTCGTGCCACCGGCGGCGCTGCTGCCGACCTGGCGGCCGGTCGAGTCCTGGACGTAGAGGTCGAAGTCGTCGGAGGCCAGCGCCCAGGTGATGTCGATCGTCACCGAGCCGGTGTGGGTGTCCCAGTAGCCGGCGGGCACGTTGAGGGTGACGGTGTGGGTGTCGCAGGTGGCGTCCGTGCAGACCGAGGGGTCCGCGACGACGCCGCTGTAGGGACCACCGGACCAGCTGACGGTGCTGGTGCCGGTGTCGGAGGGGGACAGGGTGGTGGAGCCTGGGGTGGAGGCTCCTGCTCCGGTGGCGAGCGATGCGGCTGCGGCGGTGGCCGTGAGCAGCAGGGCGAGCGCGGACGCGAGGGCACGACGCATGGGCGGGTCCACTTCTCGGGAGACAGCGACCCTGGGGGCGCAGGGTCGACAGGCTGCTCCCCGTGCGCCGGATGTTCCCCGGGCGCCGCGGTGTGAAACCGGTCACACCAGCGGTCTAGCGCGCCCGCTGGTCGTCGAAGAAGGCGAGCAGCAGCGCCGTCGACTCCTCGGCGAGCACGCCGCTGACGACCTCCGGGCGGTGGTTGAGCCGGCGGTCGCGGACCACGTCCCACAGCGAGCCGACCGCGCCGGCCTTCTCGTCGAACGCCCCGAAGACCAGCCGGTCGACCCGGGCCAGGACGGTCGCGCCGGCGCACATCGTGCACGGCTCCAGCGTCACCACCAGCGTGCAGCCCTCGAGGCGCCACTCGCCGCGGGCACGCGCGGCCTCGCGCAGCGCGACCACCTCCGCGTGCGCGGTCGGGTCGGCCTGGGCCTCCCGCTCGTTGTGGCCGCGCCCGATGACCGCACCGGACTCGTCGAGGACGACGGCGCCGATGGGTACGTCGGCCGTGGCCAGCGCCGCACGCGCCTCGTCGAGGGCCAGCCGCATGGGGCCGACCCAGTCGTCGTGCCCGGCCATCAGGGAGCCGAGACCCCCACGAGCTCGTCGAACAGCGAGCCGAACCCGATCTGCCGGGCGATGTCGCCGAGCAGCTCGTCGGGGTAGAGGTCGAAGTCGTCGAGCAGCGCGCCCATGTCCATCGCCCCCATGCCGAGGTCGGACACGATCGCCAGGTCGCCCGCGGGCACCTGCTCGTCGTCGTCCGCCGGCGTCGGGAGCTCGAGGTGCTCCAGGGCGGAGCGGGCGATCGGCCAGTCGGTGGCCGCGGTGACGTCGGAGAGCAGGACCTTCACCTGGTCACCGAGCACCCGCACGAGGAGGAAGAAGTCCTCGTCGACGGAGACCAGCCCGATCGACCCGCCGTCACCGGGCCAGCGGCGCAGCTCGTGAGCCAGGGTGTCGAGATTGCCCAGGGTGTCCGCCGGCAGCTCCTGGAGCTGCCAGACCCCCTCTTCGCGATACGCGACCAGGACGAAGTCGACGCCCTCGGCGTTCGCCTCGGTCTCGTCGGACATTGCGGCCTCCTCGAATGGGCAACGTCTCGATGGTGTCAGAGTGCCCGGCCTCGCACCACCCGGCGGCCGGGCACTAGGTTTGCCCCATGCGCATTCACGTGGCCGACCACCCGCTCATCGCCCACAAGCTGACCGCCCTGCGGGACGAGCGCACCGACTCCCCCACCTTCCGCCGGCTCGCCGACGAGCTCGTCACGCTGCTCGCCTACGAGGCGACCCGCGACGTCCGGGTGGAGACGGTGACGGTGCGGACCCCCGTCGCCGACGCCGAGGGCGTGAAGCTGGCGACCCCCAAGCCGCTGGTCGTGCCGATCCTGCGCGCCGGGCTCGGGATGCTCGACGGGATGATGCGGCTGCTGCCGACGGCCGAGGTGGGCTTCCTCGGCATGGTGCGCAACGAGGAGACGCTGGAGGCCTCGACGTACGCCGAGCGGCTCCCCGACGACCTGTCCGGCCGGCAGTGCTACGTGCTCGACCCGATGCTCGCCACCGGCGGCACCCTGGCCGCGGCGATCCGGTTCCTGACCGACCGCGGCGCCGACCACATCACCGCGATCTGCCTGCTGTCGGCCCCCGAGGGCTGCGAGCGTCTCGAGAAGGACCTCGACGGCCTCGCCATCCCGGTGACGGTCGTGACCGCGGGGATGGACGAGAAGCTCAACGAGAAGGGCTACATCGTGCCCGGCCTCGGCGACGCCGGCGACCGGCTCTACGGCGTGGTCGGCTAAACCCTCGGCTCAGAAGTCGAAGATCGGCACCGCGCCGGTCGCCACGAGCACCATCAGGATCACCACGAGGATGCCGAGCACCGCGTAGTCCCAGCTCTTCGAGCGGCGGTCGTCCTCGGACTCGGGCGCGTCGTAGCGGTGTCCGTCGGGTCGAGCCATGCGGTTGTCGTCGTCAGACATGTGCCATGACCTCCAGAGCCATGCAGGCGGAATCGTTCCGGCCCTCCCACCGGGGAGTCTAGTCGTACGGCGCATTTCGGTGTAACTCGCTGTTACACACGCCACCCGACTGGTCTAGAGCGACTTCACCGCGCTGAGCAGCTTGCCGAGCGAGTCCTTGGCGTCGCCGAACAGCAGCGTCGTCTTCGGGTCGAAGAGCAGCTCGTTCTCGATCCCGGCGAACCCGGGGCGCATCGACCGCTTCATGAACACGACCTGCTGCGCCTCGTCGGCGTTGAGGATCGGCATGCCGTAGATGGGCGCACCGGGGCTCGTCTTCGCGGCCGGGTTCACCACGTCGTTGGCGCCCACCACGAGCACCACGTCGGTCTGCTTGAACTCGCCGTTGATGTCGTCCATCTCCTTGAGCTGCTCGTAGGGCACCTGGGCCTCGGCGAGCAGCACGTTCATGTGACCGGGCATCCGGCCGGCCACCGGGTGGATGGCGTAGTCGACCTTGGTGCCGCGCGTGGTCAGCACGTCGACCAGCTCGCGCAGGGTGTGCTGCGCCTGGGCCACGGCGAGGCCGTAGCCGGGCACGATGATCACCTTGTTGGCGTAGCCCAGCAGGATCGCCACGTCCTCGGGGCCGGCGGACTTCACCGGCCGGTCGGAGGCGACGCCGGCACCGAGCGTCGAGCCGCCCTTCAGCGCGCCGAACAGGATGTTGGCGACCGAGCGGCCCATGGCCGAGGCCATCAGCTTGGTCAGGAACGTTCCGGAGGCACCCACGAGCGTGCCGGCGACCAGCAGCAGGGTGTTGCCGAGGACGTAGCCGCCCGCGGCGACGGTGAGGCCGGTGAACGCGTTGAGCAGCGAGATCACGATGGGTACGTCGGCCCCACCGACCGGCAGCACCAGCAGGACACCGACCAGCAGGCCGACCAGCGCGAGGACGACCCCGAGGCCGGTGGCGGGGTTGGTGACGATGAGGACCGACAGCACCACCGCGGCGAGCAGCCCGCCGCCGAAGGCGACCGGCAGGCCCGGGAAGACCACCGGACGCGACGTCATCAGCTCCTGGAGCTTCATGAAGGTGATGACCGAGCCGGCGAAGGACACCGCGCCGACGACGATGGTGAAGGCCGTGGCGGCGAGCGGGAACCAGTCCGTGCCGTCGTGCATGTGCTGCAGCTCGAGCAGGGCGACCAGCGAGGCCGCGCCTCCGCCCACGCCGTTGAACAGCGCCACCATCTGCGGCATCTGGGTCATCTGGACCCGCTCGGCGCCGACGGCACCGCCGACGCTGCCGATGGCGATCGCGCCGAGGATCAGCGGGACGTGGTTCAGGTCCTCGTAGAAGAAGACGACCGTGCAGCCGACGACGGCGGCCGCGGCGCCGATCAGGTTGCCGGCGCGGGCGGTCTTCGGGCCGGAGAGGCCCTTGAGCGCGAGGATGAAGCAGACCGCGCAGAGCAGGTAGACGAGCTGGACCCAGGTCGGTGTCGTCATCGGCCCTCCACCTGCTCGGCGACGTCGGCGGACTTGGCGGACTTGGCGGGCTTCTTGCGGGTGAACATCTGCAGCATCCGGTCGGTCACCACGAAGCCGCCGACCATGTTCACGGCGGCGAGGACGATCGCGACCAGGCCGACCGTGACCGCGAGGTTCGACTCCGCGGTGCCGGTGACGATGATCGCGCCGAGCAGGATGATGCCGTGGATGGCGTTCGCGCCCGACATCAGCGGCGTGTGCAGCGTCGACGAGACCTTCGAGATCACCTCGATGCCGACGAAGACACTGAGGATGAAGATGGTCAGCCAGACGATCGGCTCACTCATGCGGGGCCTCGCCTTCCAGTGCGATGCGGGTCGGTTCGTGCCTGATGGAGCGCTTGTGCGTGACGCAGGACCCGGCGACGATCTCGTCCTCGAAGTCCGGGTCGAAGGAGCCGTCGCGGGTCATCAGCGTCACCAGGTTCACGACGTTCTGCGCGTAGAGACGTGAGGCCGGGCCGGGCATCTGGCCGGGCACGTTGGCGCCACCCCAGACCTGGGCGTTGCCGATGCGGACCACCTGGCCGGGCTGCGAGCCCTCGACGTTTCCGCCGGTCTCGGCGGCGAGGTCGACGACGACGGAGCCGGGGCCCATCTGCTCGACCATGTCGTGGGTGACCAGCAGCGGCGCGGCACGGCCGGGCACGGCGGCGGTGGTGATCAGCGCGTCGGCCTTGGCGATGTAGGGCGTCAGCAGCTCGCGCTGCCGGGCGGCGCGGTCCTCGGTCATCTCGCGGGCGTAGCCCCCGGCGCCCTCGAGCGTCTCCAGGTCCAGCTCGATCGCCTGTGCGCCCATGGAGCGGATCTCCTCGGCGGCGGCCGCGCGTACGTCGTACGCCTTCACCACGGCGCCGAGGCGCTTGCAGGTCGCGATCGCCTGCAGGCCTGCGACACCCGCGCCGAGGACGACGACCTCGGCGGGCGGGACCGTGCCGGCGGCGGTCATGTTCAGCGGGAAGAAGCGGCGCAGCAGCCCGGCGGCGACGACGGCGCTGCGGTAGCCGGCCACCAGCGCCTGCGAGGACAGCGCGTCCATCGACTGGGCGCGGGAGATGCGCGGCACGAGCTCCATGGCGAACGACGTCACCCCGCAGTCGCGGAGGTCGGCCACCAGGTCGAGGCTCTGGTTGACCGGCAGGAACGACAGGGTCGCGGTGCCCTCGTCGAGCCGGCGTACGACGGACGGGTCCGGGGGGCTGACCGAGACGACCAGGACGGCGCCGTCCAGGGCCGTGTCGGTGACCACGGCGCCGGCATCGACGTACTCCTGGTCGCTGTGCAGCGACCCGTCACCGGCCCCTGGCTCGACGGCCACCTCGTAGCCCAGCGCGGTCAGCTTTCCGACCAGCTCGGGCACGAGCGCGACACGGGTCTCGCCCTCACGCGTCTCTCTTGCTACTGCGATCCTCACCCTGCGCAACCTAGGGCACCGGCACCGGAGCGGCCATGATTTGAGACACCTGTCTCACTCGCGGCGCGGAAGTCAGGACGTAGGACCCGCTCGTCCAGTGCTTTACGGCCCGGTCCGGGAGGGACACCCTGGACCCATGCACGTGCGCGCTGTCGACGCCGAGGGCGTTCACGACCTGGAGAGCGACGACGTCGTCACGCTCTTCGCTCGCGCGGACGGCTTCCTGTGGGTCGACGTGCCGCAGTGGGACGTCGAGGTGGAGGGGTTCCTGCACGGGCTCGGCTGCCACCCCCGGGTCCTCGAGGCGTGCAGCCGCCGCAACCACGTGCCGACGGTGCACAGCTACCCCGACCACTACTTCGTCACGATGCACACGCCCCTGCTGGGCATGGCGGGCCACGTGCACCTGCTCGAGCTCGACCAGATCGTGGGCGAGCGCTTCCTGGTCACCGTGCACGGACCGCTCAACCCCGACGTCGACCCGGCCGCGGCGCTGGTCGAGACCGAGGGCGTGATGCAGCGGATCCGCGAGGGCCGGTTCCGGCCGGAGTCACCGGCCGAGGCCTCGTTCGCGCTCAGCTCCGCGGTGGCGCGACGGCAGCGCGACCTGATCAGCGACGTGGCCGACCGGCTGCCGGGGCTCGAGCAGCAGGTGATGCAGTCGCAGCTCACCAACCCCGAGGAGCTGCTCGAGCGGATGTTCCTCATCCGCCACGAGCTGATCACGGCCAGGACGATGGCCGCGCAGACCCACGACGTGTGCGAGCGGCTGGTGTCGCTCGACCTGTTCGTGCCCGAGCCCTGGCGGGTCTATGCCCGCGACCTCGCGGTCCAGTTCGACAAGGTCCGGTCGATCGCCGACGGCGAGGCGCAGTTCCTCTTCGGCGTGATCGAGCTCTACCAGACCAAGGTGCACACGAAGATGACCGTGGCGATGGAGCGACTCGCGGTGATCGCCGCCGTCACGCTGCCGATCACCGCGATCGCGTCGGTCTACGGCATGAACGTGATCGTCAACGACAGCACGCACGTCGGGCAGCTCGTCGTCGTGCTCGTCGTGATGGTGAGCATCAGCTTCCTGCTGCTGCGGTGGGCACGGCGCCAGGGCTGGTGGTAGGACAGGGCCATGGTCGATCGTGACGCGATGCGTGCCACCGAGCTTCGGCGAGGCCGCAACTGGGTCTGGCGCGCCTAGCGGTACTCCGGGTTCGCGAAGTCGAACCGCGTGCCCGCGTCCCACTCCGAGCGCTGGTTCCCGTAGGCCGGGATCCCGCCCGCGGACTTCAGCAGCTTCGCCAGGTGCATCAGGTTCCAGGTCATGAACGTGGTGTTGCGGTTGGTGAAGTCGTTCTCCGGGCCGCCGCTGCCCTCGTCGAGGTAGGACGGACCCGGCCCGGCCTCGCCGATCCAGCCGGCGTCGGCCTGCGGCGGGATGGTGTAGCCGATGTGCTGCAGCGAGTAGAGGACGTTCTGCGCGCAGTGCTTGATGCCGTCCTCGTTGCCGGTGATCAGGCAGCCGGCGACGCGTCCGTAGTAGGCGTACTGCCCCGCGTCGTTGAGGTCGCCGGAGCCGCCGTACAGCCGCTCGACGACCTTCTTGGTCACGCTGGAGTTGTCGCCGAGCCAGATCGGGCCGGCGACGACGAGGATGTCGCTGGCCATGACGCGCTCGTGGATCTCCGGCCACGCGTCGGTCGCCCAGCCGTGCTCGGTCATGTCGGTGTAGACGCCGGTGGCGATGTCGTGGTCGATCGCCCGCAGGACCTCGACGTCGACCCCGTGCTTGCGCATGATCGCGGCGCTGATGTCGACGAGGCCTTGGGTGTGGCTGAGCTCCGGGGAGCGCTTCAGGGTGCAGTTGATGAACATCGCCCGGAGACCGGAGAAGTCGGTGTCGGTCATGGGCCGACTCTAGGCACGGTGCACGCTCACCGCGTATCCCTCGGACGGGTCAAACGGCTGCCCGTCCCAGGTGGAGAACCGGTGCTCTGCGCCGTAGCCCGGCTCGCGCCGACGCAGCGTCGTAGTCCGCCAGCGGCGTCACCGGGCAGCCCGGCGGCAGGTGCTTCCGGTCGAGACCGAATCCCGCGACGAGCAGGCCGCCGGGAGCCAGCAGGCCCGCGAGCGCCGCAACAGCGTCGTCGAGGGTGCCCTGGGCGAGGAGGGGGACCACGTTGCCGGCCATCACCACCAGGTCGTACGGCGCCCGCTCCCGCACCTGCGGTGGCAGGGCGGCCAGGTCGCCGCGCACCCAGGTGAGCTCGGGGGCGGTGCGCTGCGCCACGGCGAGCATGGACTCGTCGACGTCGACCCCGACCACGTCGTAGCCGAGCTCCGCCAGCCGGATCGCCACCCGGCCGGTGCCGCAGCCGGCATCGAGGACCCGGGCGCCCGCGGCGACGAGCCGCGCGCAGCAGGTGGCCTCCCCGTGCATGTCCTGTCCGCTCGCGGCGAGCTTCTCGAAGCGGGCCGCGTAGTCGTCGCCGGTGCTGCCGCCGGTCAGCTCGTGCCACCGGGTGCGGGGTTCCTCGCTCATGGTCACCGAGTCTGTCAGGTGGTCGGTCAGGCTGCGTGGGAGCTGAGACCGTCGAGGTCGAGGGTGACGTCGCTGCGGTAGAGCTCGATCACCACCGGCCGGCGGGGCCTCGTCTGCGGCTCCCGACCCGCGGGCGGGGTGACCTTGCGGGTGCCGGTGTGGTCGACCAGGTAGAAGTGCCCGTGCGGGTCACGCCAGACGTAGATCCCGTCGAACGGCTGGGCGACCTGCCACCGGCCGTGGGTCTTGATCCGGTGGTGGAAGCGCCCCAGCGGCCCGTAGTTCCCCATCCGCGACTGGCCACCTGGTGCTTCCTGCTCCCCGGGTGCGTGGGACGCGTGCTGGTAGGCCTGGGTGTGGTCGATGTCCACGGGGTCCAGGTTCGCAGCGAACGGGAAGCAGTCGGCCGGCGTCCGCAGACGCACGGCCCTCCTATGTCGGGCGGGCAGCTCGTAGCCGTCCACCGGTTCCTGGCCGGCCAGGTCGACCACCGGGGTGATCGTGAACGCGTGGTAGGGCGCGAGCTGCTCGCGGACGTACTGCAGCGTGACCGGCCCCTCGCCCTCCCACCGGACGACCCCGTCGGGGACTCCGTCGCGGGCCGCGTTCACCGTCTCCTCGGCCAGGTGCAGGAAGACGCTCACCCGCGGCAGCAACCCCGGCCAGTCCAGCACCACCGCACCCAACGAGGTGGACGGGTCAGTGGCCCGGGCCAGCCAACCCGGCAGCTCCGCCGGCCGGAACACCCGCGGCACCACCGGCCCCGCCGACGCACCAGGCTCGGTATCGGTGTCGTCGTCGCCCTCGGGTGCCTCGTCGTCCGGCGCCGGGTCGTCGTCCGACCGTGGCGGCTGGTCCTCGGGCAACGGGTCGTCGTCGACGGCGCCGGTGCCCGAACGGTGCGCCGCGAACGCCGCCAGCAGCTCCACGGCCTGCATCGGGTTCGCCAACACCAGGCACGCCTTGACCCGACGCTGGTCCTCATCATCGGTGTCACCCAACGCCTTCAACGCCTCGGCCAGGAACGCCACCGTGGCCTCGAACCGGATCACCAACGCCGCCGGCCCACGCAGGTAGAACCCCTTCATGCCGTGCGCCGAGGACCGGGTCGACCTCGCGAACGCCTCCCGCCGGGCGTCCTCCTCGCGCCGCGCCGCCGCCTCCGGGTCCGCCGCCACGACCCGCCCCTCCAGGGTGGCGCAGAACCGCGACCACGGCACCCGCCCGTCCACCAGCTCGGCCATCTCCGCATCCACCCGCCCGGCAGCCTCCAGCGACAGCTCCCGGGTCCGCCGCGCCACATGACGCACCCACGGCACCCGCGCCTCCCGCGCCACCACCCGCGAGTACATCCGCGGCAGCCGGTGCCGGGCGTCCAACGCGTCCGCGATCATCGCCCTTCCCCCCACCGCACCCATCCGCAACCGCGCCCCGAACGCAGCCGCCGCGAACTCCGCCACCCGCGGGGTGCCCGCACCCCCGAGCCGCACCGACCGCTCCATACCCGGCAACACCCGGCCGTGACCCACGGCCGGCAAACCGTCACCACTGCACAGATCCGCATAGTGCGCCGCCGCCAGGAAGATCTCGCAGTTCCCCTCCAACGACTCCAACCACAACAACTCCACCGCGTCGAGCGTCTGCTCCACACTGCGCTCCTCGAGCGGCGAGTCCGTCGGGCATCCCATGACCCGACTCAACCAGACCCCACCGACAGAAAATGGCTCGCCCGGAGACGGCCCAGTGACCTTGCTCAGGACTAGCGTGAGTGGTCCAAGCTACGAGGGGAGCGCGCCATGTCCTACGCCTACAAGGTCGTCGAGATCAGGGAGAAGATGATCGGCGGCAAGATGTCGGGCGACAAGCTCGAGAAACTGCTCAACGAGTACGGCTCCCAGGACTGGCGGCTCAGGGCGATCACCTCCACCGAGGTGAAGGGCCGGGTCGGACCCGGCGGTGTCGAGGGGCTGCTCGTGACGTTCGAGCGTCCGGCCTGAGCTGAGCCGTGAGCGACGAGGACCCGAAGACCGAGTTCGTGCGGCCGCGCGCGGAGCACAACGCCGTCATCCACCTCGCCGACCCCGACCCGACCTGGCCGGAGCAGTACGCCGAGCAGGCCGCGAAGATCCGCGCCGCCCTGCACGAGCGGGCGGTCGTGGTCGAGCACACCGGATCCACGTCGGTGCCCGGGCTTCCGGCGAAGCCGGTGCTCGACATCCTGCTGCTGGTCGTCGACCCGACGGACGAGGCGGCGTACGTCCCCGACCTCGAGCGCGCCGGCTTCGTGCTGCACCTCCGCGAACCGGGCTGGCACGAGCATCGGCTGCTGCGCGGCACCGACCCCGCGGTGAACCTGCACGTCTTCGCCGTCGGGTCCCCGGAAGCCGAGCGGATGCTGCTGTTCCGCGACCGGTTGCGCGACCACCCCGACGAGCTCGACCGCTACGCCCGGGCCAAGCGTGAGCTCGCCGCGCGCGAGTGGGCGGTGGTGCAGGACTACGCCGACGCCAAGTCCGAGGTCGTCGAGGCGATCATCGCCCGGGCCCGCTCCGACGCGCGCTGACGGGACCTCCGGCCACGCCTGAACTACGTTGAGGCCATGCCGATCGTCGACGTCACCTACGGCTCCGCGGTCGCGGAGGAGTGCCTGCGTCGGCTCGCGAGCCGGGCCGAGACTCGGCAGGATAGATGCGACCAGCTTCGTGACGCCATCGTCGAGGCGATGGGGACGCGCAGCGTCGGCGTCTACCTGTCGCTGCCCGTCGCCGCGTGGTCGCAGGACGAGTAGACCCGAGGGGAGGCGTGCGATGCAGTCACTCCAGGAAGCGCTGGACGACGCCGCGGAGCGCACCGGGTTCTCCGGGGTGGTCCGCCTCGACCGCGCGGGCGAGACTGAGCTCTGCACGCCCTACGGGTACGCCGACCGGGCCCACGGGGTCGTCAACACGGTCGACACCCTGTTCGCGACCGCGAGCGGCACCAAGAGCCTGACCGCCCTGACGGTGATGGCCCTGGTCGAGCGGGGTTCGCTCGAGCTCGACACGACGGCGCGTTCGCTGCTGGGCGAGGACCTGCCTCTGATCGCCGACGACGTGACGGTCGAGCAGCTGCTGGCACACCGGTCCGGCATCGGCGACTACCTCGACGAGGACGCGGTCGCCGACATCAACGACTACGTGATGCCGGTGTCGGTGCACGAGCTCGCGACGACCGAGCAGTTCCTTCCCGTGCTGGACGGGCACCAGACCGTGTCGCGTGCCGGCGAGCGGTTCGCCTACAACAACGGCGGCTACGTCGTGCTCGCGCTGCTGGCCGAACGCGCGAGCGGCATGGGCTTCCACCAGCTGGTTCGCACCCTCGTCTGCGAGCCGGCGGGCATGGTCGACACCGCGTTCCTGCGCTCCGACGAGCTGCCCCGACGGGCAGCCCGGGGCTACCTCGCCGTCGACGGACTGAGGACGAACGTGTTCCATCTGCCGGTGCTCGGGAACGGCGACGGCGGCATCTACTCGACGGCGGCCGACCTCAGCGCCTTCTGGGACTCGCTGTTCGCCGGACGGATCGTCTCGCCGGAGCGGGTCGCCGAGATGGTGCGGCCGCACAGCGACTGGCCGAGCGAGCAAAGGCGCTACGGCCTCGGCTTCCACCTCCACGCGACGAGCGACGCCGTCTGGCTCGAGGGGTACGACGCGGGCGTCTCGTTCGCCAGCCTGCACCAGCCCTCGTCAGCGATCACCTACACCGTCATCTCGAACTGGTCGCAGGGTGCGTGGCCGATCATCAAGCTGCTCGACGACCGCGTCGGCACCTGATCTCACCCTTCGTGGGTGATCCGGGGGCGCCTTGGGGTCGCGAAAGATCACCCCCATGGTTACGCGTGAGGTCAGGAAGCAGCAGGCATCCACGCGGCGGCGGATCGAGCCGTCCGTCGGAGTGGCCGTGGTGGTCGTGCTGGTCTACATGGCCGTGGTGAACGGGATGCAGGTCACCACGGGCATCGCCTACCAGGACTGGTTCGACAGCGCTCACAACGCGATTCGCACCGCGGTGATCCCCCTGGCTGTGGCCAACGTCCTGCTCCTGGCCTTCGTGCTGTGGGCACGATGGGACATCTTCTGGCGCGACCCGGAGTGTCTGGCGCTGTCCTGGCCGGCCAAGACCGTCATCGCGCTCTTCGTGCTGACCGTGCTGGTCCGACTGGTGTCACTGAACTGGGAGCGCGTGCCCGGTGACCTCCTCCTCGCCGTCCTGGCGACCGGGGTCCTGGTCGGGACGGCAGAGGAGCTGGTGTTCCGCGGGGTCGTCTTGCGCTGCCTGCGCACCCATCGCCGCCCCGAGTCATCGGCTGCACTGTGGACCGCGGTGGCGTTCGGCGTCTTCCACCTCCCGAACATCTTCCTCGGCACCGGCCTCGCCGGACTCTCGCAGATCGCGCTCGCAGCGATCTCGGGCTACGCCCTCTACCTGATCCGCCGAGGGCGGGGCTTCCTCTGGATGGCGATGGTTGCTCACGGCGCCTGGGACATCTCCGCGTTCCTGATCGGCGACTATGGCCGCGACGTCGGCAACGCCCTGGCGTTCGCCGCGAACTTCCTGCTCGTCCTGGCGTGCCTGGTGGCGCTGATCCGTTCCCTGCGCACCGACCGCGGCGTCACGGTGACTCCGGACGGCGTTGTGCCCCTCGTGTCCTGACCCGAACGGTCAGGAGATCGCAGCCTTCACGAGCTCGACGACCTTCTTCTCCACCACGGGGCTCCACTTCTGGAGCGCGTACGAAACCGGCCACAGGTCCCCGTCGTCGAGGTGGGCCGCGTCCTGGAAGCCCAGGGTCGAGTAGCGGTAGCTGAACTTGCCCGAGTCCTGGAAGAAGATGACGACCTTCCCGTCCTCGTTCGCGTAGGCGGGCATCCCGTACCAGGTCTTGGGCGCCAGCTCCGGAGCGTTGGCGGTCACCGTCATGTGCACGCGCTCGGCGAGCGCGCGATCCTCCGGCGCCATCTCCGCGATCCGGTCGAGGACCGCCTGCAGCCCGTCGGCCTTCTTGGCGCCCTTCTTGCCCTCGGCGCGCAGCTCGGCGGCGCGCTCCTTCATCGCGGCGCGCTCCTCGGCGCTGAAGCCGTCGGACTCGGTCTTGGAAGTCTTCGTGGGCATCTCGCCACTGCCTTTCGACGCTCGAGGCTCGGCACGGTGCCGGCCATCTGAAGGAAGGCTAGGTCTGACGGTAACCCTGGCGCTTCTCGATTCCTGACCGGATCGGGGCTCAGTCGAGACGGAACCAGTTGCCCTCCGGGACGACCACCGCGGACGCTCCCGAACGACTCCAGCAGCACGGATCTCTTCGAGCGCAGCTGTAGGCACACTACGCGGACGGACATTCTCGGTCCGCGCCGACGAGGGGGTCCCTGATCCCCCAACCACCCTGGTCTATCGGGGGCCAAACGAGTCATTGCCGTCCTCTCGACCGAGCGTTACGTTCGGCCTCGGATCTCGGTTTCAACGAAAGGCGGGACGAAGATGGTGTTGAGGCGAATCTCCGCAACCATGTTCTGTGCGGCCGTACTCGTAGCTGGCTCGGCTGCTCAAGCAGCCGCCGGAGAGGTGAAGGGGCCCCCGGGCATCCCCGACAACACCAACGAAACGGGGGCGCTGGACCACGCCAACTCTGCATGCGCCGCCAGTGGGTTGAACGACCTGGACTCGACTGACCCCGGTCAGACCACCTCCCAGGTTCAGACTGCGGCAGACTCATGGAAGTACTACGGCCTGCCAAAGGGATCCCCGGGCACACTGGGTCTGTGTCGAGGCGGCACGGGCGAGAGGTAAGCGCTCAGCTGCCGGGATCAGTGCGGGTAGCCACGCTCCCGAGCGCAGGTCAGTAGTACCAGGGGAACGGCGACCAGTCGGGCTCGCGCTTCTCCAGGAACGAGTCGCGCCCCTCGACGGCCTCGTCGGTCATGTAGGCCAGCCTCGTCGTCTCGCCGGCGAACAGCTGCTGGCCGACCAGACCGTCGTCGATCAGGTTGAAGGAGTACTTCAGCATTCGCTGCGCCGTGGGCGACTTGCCGTTGATCTTGCGCCCCCACTCCAGCGCCGTCCGCTCGAGCTCGGCGTGCGGCACGACCTTGTTCACCATGCCCATCGCGTGCGCCTCGTCGGCGGTGTACTCCTCGCCCAGGAAGAAGATCTCGCGGGCGAACTTCTGCCCGACCTGACGGGCGAGGTACGCCGACCCGAAGCCGCCGTCGAACGAGCCGACGTCCGCATCGGTCTGCTTGAACCGCGCGTGCTCGGCCGACGCCAGGGTCAGGTCGGCCACGACGTGCAGGGAGTGACCGCCGCCGGCAGCCCAGCCGGGCACCACGCAGATGACGACCTTCGGCATGAACCGGATCAGCCGCTGGCACTCCAGGATGTGCAGCCTGCCGAGCTTGGCCTTGTCGACCGTCTCGGCGGACTCGCCGGACGCGTACTGGTAGCCCGCGCGTCCCCGGATCCGCTGGTCGCCGCCGGAGCAGAAGGCCCAGCCGCCGTCCTTCGGCGAGGGCCCGTTGCCGGTGAGGAGCACGCAGCCCACGTCGCTGGAGATGCGCGCGTGCTCGAGCACCCGCAGCAGCTCGTCGACCGTGTGCGGCCGGAAGGCGTTGCGCACCTCCGGCCGGTCGAACGCGATGCGCACCGTGCCGTGCTCGACGGCGCGGTGGTAGGTCAGGTCGGTGAGGTCCTCGAAGCCGGGCACCGGCTTCCAGGCACTCGGGTCGAAGATCTCGGAGACGGTCTGGTCAGTCGCGTCGGGCATGCGGGCCAATCTAGCGATGCCAGACCGGCGCGATCTCCCGGTGGTAGGACCGGCCGAAGACGCGGCTCATCAGGAACCGCACCGGGCCCGGGATGGTGCTGTCCAGATAGCGGCGCTCCTCGGCGCCCATGTCGTCCTGGATCCACGCGAAGAACGGGCCGGCGACGCGCGGCGGCTGCCGCCGCAGCTGCTTCTCCACCGCCTTCCACTCGTCGCTCTCCGCATGGCTGATCATCACGGGCTCGAGGTCGCGCTCCTCGTGGTCGAGGTGCCGGTCGACCACCTCCTGCGCGTGCACGACGCGCTCGTGCGCGGTCCTGGCGTCGGCCGCGGAGCCGCTGACGGCGTAGCGCTCCATCGCGGCTCGCGTCGACTGCAGCGCCTCGGCCATGACCAGGTGCTCCTCCTCCATGGCCTCGAGCAGGTCCGGGTCCGCCCCCACACGGCCGAGCATCGGGAAGATCAGGTCGTCCTCGCCCTCGTGGTGACGGACGAGCTCGCCCTGCAGGTAGACGTAGGCGTTCCGCAGCGCGGCAGCGCGCTCCCGGTCCCCGTCGGGGGCGCCTGCCAGGGCCGACTCGAGCCGGGACAGGTCACGGCGTACGGCCGCGTGGATCACGCGGTTCATCGTCATCGGACGTTCCATGCTCAGAAGGTAGAGGCGATCGGCCCGGAGCGGGAGTGGAACATCCGAAAGCCTTGGACGGTTGCTACCGGCATGACACAGAACGCGGAGTATGCCCCCAGTCCCGAGGGATGGGTGCGTGACCAGGTGGAGCTCTACGAAGCGACGGGCGGCCGGGAGGGCAACACCCTGCGCGGCAAGCCGGTCGTCATCGTGACCTCGACCGGCGCCAAGAGCGGCAAGATCCGGAAGACGCCGCTCATGCGCGTCGAGCACGACGGCCGCTACGCGCTGGTCGCGTCGTCCGGCGGCGATCCCAAGCACCCGACGTGGTACTTCAACCTCGTCGCCGACCCCCGGATCAGGCTCCAGGACGGGCCGGAGCCCCAGGACATGGTCGTCCGCGAGATCACCGGCGACGAGAAGGCCGAGTGGTGGGAGCGCGCGGTCGCGGCCTGGCCCGACTACGCGGAGTACACCAAGCGCACCGACCGGGAGATCCCGGTCTTCCTCGCCGAGCCCGCCTGAGCCAGCGGCGTCACTCGGGGAGGCGCTCGCCGGTGGTCGCGTCGAAGACGTGCTGCTTGCCCTCACGGATCTGCAGCCACACCGTCGATCCCTTGGCCGGGACGGCGGCGGGGTCGATCCGCGCGACGATCTGCTCCGACGACATCTTCTCGGAGGTCTCGTCCACCAGCTCGCCGTAGAGGTAGGCGTCCGAGCCGAGCTCCTCGACGAGCAGCACCTGGACCGGGAACGCACCGGGCGTCGCCTCGGGCACGACGGTGAGTGCCTCGGGGCGGAACCCGAGGATGACCTCGTTGCCGGCGACGCCGGTGGTCGCGCGCGTCAGCGGCACGTGCGCCTTGCCCAGCGTGGCCTTGCCGTCCTCGACGCGGAAGGTGCCGATGTTCATCGCCGGCGAGCCGATGAAGCCGGCGACGAACAGGTTGACGGGCCGCGTGTAGAGGTTGAGCGGGGTGTCGCACTGCTGGAGGAGGCCGTCCTTGAGCACGGCGACCCGGTCACCCATCGTCATGGCCTCGACCTGGTCGTGGGTCACGTAGACGGTGGTGATGTCGAGCCGTCGCTGCAGCGAGGCGATCTGCGTGCGGGTGGACACCCGGAGCTTCGCGTCGAGGTTCGACAGCGGCTCGTCCATGCAGAACACCTGCGGCTGGCGGACGATGGCGCGGCCCATCGCGACGCGCTGGCGCTGGCCACCGGAGAGCGCCTTGGGCTTGCGGTCCAGGTAGGGCTCGAGGTCGAGGATCTTCGCGGCGTCGGCGACCCGACGCTGGATCTCGGCCTTGTCCTCGCCGGCGATCTTGAGCGCGAAGCCCATGTTCTCGCCGACGGACATGTGCGGGTAGAGCGCGTAGTTCTGGAACACCATCGCGATGTCCCGCTCCTTGGGGCGCAGGTGCGTCACGTCGCGGTCACCGATGTGGATCGAGCCGCTGGTGACGTCCTCGAGGCCGGCGAGCATGCGCAGGCTGGTCGACTTGCCGCAGCCCGAGGGGCCCACCAGCACGAGGAACTCGCCGTCGCCGATCTCCAGGTCGAGCGCGTCGACGGCCGGCGCCTCCGTGCCGGGGTAGATGCGGGTGGCCTTGTCGAAGGTGATCGTTGCCATGCGGGGCTCCTAACCCTTGGTCCCACCGGCGGTGAGGCCGGCGACGAGGTGCTTCTGGGCGAAGAAGAAGACGATTCCGGCGGGGATGGTGACCAGCACCGCGGCCGCGGTCAGGCTCTCCCACTGGGCGTTGAACTGGGGCACGAACTGCTGCAGGCCGGCGCCGAGCGTCAGCTTCTTCTCGGTCTGGAGGAACGCGATCGCGTAGGCGACCTCGCCCCACGCCGTGAGGAACGTGTAGAACGCGGTCACCGCGAGGCCCGGCCGCGCGAGCGGCAGGATCACCTTGTAGAACGTGCCGAACGGGCCCAGCCCGTCGAGCGCGGCCGCCTCGTCGAGCTCCTTCGGGATCGTGTCGAAGTAGCCGCGCATCATCCACGCGCAGAACGGCACCGCCACCGTGCAGTAGGCGATCACCAGCGACGCCTTGGTGTTGATCAGGCCGAGGTTCGCCATGATCGTGTAGATCGGCACGATGAGGATCGCGACCGGGAACATCTGCGTGAGCAGGAAGGTCCACATCAGGCCGCGCTTGCCGGGGAAGTTGAACCGGCTCAGCGCGTAGCCCGCGGTGGCGGACATCGTGATGCCGATGACCATCGTGAACACGGCGACGATCACCGAGTTGAGGAACCAGGTCCCGAAGCTCGTGTCGAACAGCACGTGCCGGTAGTTCGCGAAGGTCGGGTCCTTGAACAGCGAGATCTCGCTGCTGCGGATGGCGTACGCCGGCTTGAACGAGCTGAGCAGCACCCAGACGACCGGGAACAGCGCGCAGAAGGTCGCGAAGAGGAGCGTGCCGTGCAGCAGGATCGACGCACCGACGCTGCGCTCGTCCCGGCCGCGAGGCCGGCGGCGCGGCGGCTGCTGCTCCTCGCTGGGGCGCTCGCGGTCGGCGGGCTTGGCGCTCGTCGCGATGGCCATCAGAACACCTCTCCCTGCGTCTTGAGGACCCGCTTGTAGACGGTGGCGAACACGATGAGCATCGACAGGATGAGGACGCCGTACGTCGCCGCGAGCGAGTAGTTGCGGATGCCCTCGAACGCGGCGCGGAACGCCCCGGTCACGAGGATCTCGGTCTGGCCGGCCGGCTGGCCGCGGGTCACGAAGAAGATGATCGGGAACATGTTGAACGTCCAGATCGTGCCGAGCAGGATCACCGTCGAGCTCACCGGGCGCAGGCCCGGCAGCGTCACGTGGCGGAACCGCTGCCAGGGCGTGGTGCCGTCCATCTCCGCCGCCTCGTAGAGGTCGGAGGGGATCGACTGCAGGCCGCCGAGCAGGGCCACCATCATGAACGGCACACCCAGCCAGATGTTGGTGACGATCGCGGTGAACAGCGACGTCCAGCGGTGGTCGAACCAGGCCACCGGGTCGATGCCCACGGCCGAGAGCGAGGCGTTGATCAGCCCGAACTTCTGGTCGAAGAGGAACCGCCAGGCGAACGCGCTGATGAACGCCGGCACCGCCCACGGCACGATCAGCAGCACCCGGTAGACCGACCGCCCCTTCAGCTTCCTGTTCAGCATCACCGCCAGCCCCAGGCCGAGGCCGAAGTGGAAGGTGACGCAGGCCAGCGTCCAGACGAGCGTGTTGGTGAACTGCAGCCAGAAGTGGCCGACCTCACCGGTCAGCACGTCGACGTAGTTGTCGATGCCGACGAACTCGGCCTTGTTCGGGTTCGGCTTGCAGGTCTCCGCGCCGCCGAGCACCTTGGTGCAGATCTCGGACTTCTGGTTGGCCTCGTTGAGGTTCGTGAAGGACTGGTAGACGCCCTGGACGAGCGGGAAGAGGACCAGGCCGCCGAGCACGAGGACGGTCGGGATGACCATCGCGTAGGCGTACCAGTGCTTGTCGAAGCCGCGCCGGAGGCGGCCGGGTGAGGTGGAGGACATCCTCGCTCCGCTCGGTACAAGGGGGATCAAACGGTCAGCAGTCTTGCAGCAAAGGAGGGGCCAGGCGGGAGCGACTCCCCCGCCTGGCCCCCCTCACGCGATCACTTGGTGCTGTAGTCCTTGACGACCTCGGCCTTGTAGGTCTTGGCCACGGCGTCGAGCGACTTCTTCGGGTCCGCGCCCTGGATGAGGACCTTGGTCGCCATCTCGTCGAGCGGACCGAAGAACTGGCCACCCTCGGGGATCCACGGACGGGCGACGGCCGCGTCGAGAGCCGACTTGAAGGCCGCGACCTTCGGGTTGTCCTGGACCTCGGGGAGGTCGTAGGCGCTCTGGCGGGTCGGCAGCAGGCCGAGCTCGCTGGCGATGAAGGCCTGCGACTCAGCGGAGCTCATGAACTTGACGAAGTCCACGGCCGCCTCGGCCTTGGCGTCGTCCATGCCTTCGTAGATCACGTAGTTGTGACCACCCACGGGCGCACCCGCCTTGACCGAGCCGGCCGGGACCGGAGCCACGCCGAGGTTGTCGAAGCCACCGAAGTTCGGGTCGCTGTCGATCGCGTTGACCTCCCAGGGGCCGTTGATGATCATGCCGACCTTGCCCTCCTTGAAGAGGGTCATCATCGTGCCGTAGGGGTCGTTCGCGACGGGCTTGACCGCGGCACCGCTCTGGACGAGCTTCTGCGCCTCGGTCATGCCGGCGACGGCGGCGTCGGAGTTGATCTCGATCGTCTTGGCCTCGGGGTCGACGATGTCGCCGCCCTCACCGTAGATGAACGGGAGCGTGAAGTAGCCGCCCGAGTTGATGTAGATGCCGTCGGCGCCGACCTTCTTGAGCTTCGCGGCCGCGTCGGAGACCTCGGCCCAGGTGGTCGGGGCGGCGTCGATGCCCGCCTCCTCGAACAGCTTCTTGTTGTACATCAGCGCGAGGGTGTCGGTGACCTGCGGGACGCCGTACGTCTTGCCGTCGTAGACGTTCGCGGACAGCGGGGTCGGCAGGAAGTCTTCCTTGTCCTCGAGCAGCGCGGTGCCGTCGAGCGAGTACAGGTAGCCGAGCGACGCGAACTCGGGGACCCAGGCGACCTCGGCGCGCAGGATGTCCGGGGCGCCGCTGCCGGAGGCCGCGGCGGTCTTGAACTTGTTCTGCGCCTCGGCGAAGGGGACCGACTCGTAGTTGATGTGGACGTTCGGGTACTCCTCGTTGAACTTCTTGATGAGGGCCTTGAACGCCGGAGCCTCGTTGGTGGGGTCAGAGGTGTCCCACCAGGTCAGGTCCGCCTTCACGGAAGCGGGGTCCGCGGACTGGGTGTTGTCTGCCTTGGCGGGGTCACTGCCGTCACTGCCGCCGCAAGCGGCCAAGGTGAGGGCCAGCGTGGCCGAGCCTGCGATGCCGACGAGCGAGCGGCGCATGGGGGCTCCTTTGAGCTGGAATGTCTGGAACGGTCGCCTGGAAGTTAGCAAGAACTTGCGGAGATTGAAAGACCTTGCAAAAGATCCGTCAACACGGTTTCATAACCGGGTGGCGACCCTGGCAGAGATCGCGGTGCATGCCCGCGTCAGTGAAGCGACCGTCAGCCGGGTCCTCAACGACCGGCCGGGGGTGTCCGACGCGAGCCGGAAAGCGGTGCTCACCGCTCTCGACGTGCTCGGCTACGAGCGTCCGAGCCGGCTCAAGCGCCGCAGCGCGGGCCTCGTCGGCCTGGTGGTCCCCGAGCTGAACAACCCGATCTTCCCCGCGTTCGCGCAGGTCATCGAGACGATGCTGGCCCAGCGGGGCTACACCCCGGTGCTCTGCACGCAGAGCCCCGGCGGGATCAGCGAGGACGAGTACGTCGAGTCGCTGCTCGACCACGGGGTGGCCGGCATCATCTTCGTGTCCGGCCGCCACGCCGACACCTCGGCCGACCACCAGCGCTACCAGAACCTGCTCGACCGGCACCTGCCCGTCGTCTTCATCAACGGCTTCACCCCGGAGCTCTCCGCGCCGTTCATCTCCGACGACGACCAGGAGGCGATGGAGCTGGCGGTGTCCCACCTCGTCCAGCTCGGCCACCGCCGGATCGGCCTCGCGGTCGGTCAGGAGCGGTTCGTCCCGGTCCAGCGCAAGCGCGCCGGCTTCGTGGCGGTGCTGAACCGGCTGCTCGGCCTCTCGGAGAAGGAGGCGCTGCGCTGGGTGGAGCAGTCGCTGTTCACGCTCGAGGGCGGCAGCGCCGCCGGGCAGCGGCTCCTCGACCGCGGTGCGACCGCCGTCGTCTGCGGCTCGGACCTGATGGCGCTCGGCGTCGTCCGGGCCGCCCGGCAGCGCGGCCTCGCCGTGCCCAAGGACGTCTCGGTGGTGGGCTACGACGACTCCCCGCTCATCGCCTTCGTCGACCCGCCGCTGACCACGGTGCGCCAGTCGGTCCAGGCGATGGGCACCGCCGCCGTCGAGGCGCTGATCGAGGGGATCACCGGCACACCGGTGCCGCCGCGGGAGTACGTCTTCCGCCCCGAGCTGGTCATGCGCAGCTCGACGGCCGCCGCCCCGCCGGAGGCCTGAGCCGGCTCAGCCGGCGTTGGCGATCGAGACCGCGAGCGCGGCCAGGTGCTCGAGCCGGGCCAGCTCGGAGTCCAGCACCGCCGGGCCACCGCGGCGCCCGAACACGATGATCTCCTCGTGGTCGTGCAGCGGCGCGCCGGCCACCAGCGTCGACTCCAGGTGCTGCCACTCGGCCGGCAGCTCGAGCCGGGCGGCGTGCGCCCGGGGGAACCAGCCGGGGTCGGCGTCGCCGAGCTCCGGCGCCGCCGAGGTGCTGTGCAGGATCTTCGGGCCACCGCCGGTGAGCCGGACGCGCAGCCCCCAGTCGGCGCGGAACGTGATCGGCAGGAGGTCGACCAGCTCGTCGCACGCCGTGCGGGGGTTCTGGGTCAGCGTCTCCACGGCCTCGAGGTCGAGGAAGATGTTGCCGCCGGCGGCGTACCGCGAGATCCACAGCACCTGGACGCCGTCGAGCTGGTTGCAGGCCGACACGATCGAGTCGGGCATGACGCCGGGCGCGGTCTCGAGGAGCACGTCGTCGACGGCCGTCCCGTCGGCGCGGTGCTCGACGATCTCGATGGCCTCGATGTCGCCGCCCGCCTCACCGATCGCGGTCGCGACGCGACCCAGCGACCCCGGCACGTCGGGCAGCTCCACGCGCAGCAAGAACGGCATCGGTCAGTCCCTTCCCAGCACGACCGGGTCGCCGACGCTGACACGTCCCGGAACGGTGATCTCGGCGTCGACGCCGAAGCAGATCTCTCCGTCGCAGCGACGATAACCCGCCAGCGCCTTCAGCACCGGCACGTCCGGCACCCCGGTGGCCGGGTCGAGGTCGACGACCGCGCAGCGGGGGACCACACCCCGGACCCGGACCACCGCCTCCCCGAGGGTGACCTCGCGGCCCACCCAGGAGTCCTCGGCGTGCGGCTCGAGCCCGTCGACGTCGAGGAGGTACGTCGCCCGGAACCGCTCGCTGCCCACGGGCCGGCCCACCCGCTCGGACAGCAGCGCCATCGAGCTCGTCGTCACCAGCGTGACCGACCCGCCGTAGACCACCTCGCCCACGCGCGACGGGCGGGCGAGCCGGACGTCGTACCCCAGGTGCGCGGAGAACGCGGCCGACCAGGGGCCGTCGAGGAGCTCGACCTTCGCCTCGCGGCCCCAGTAGTCGACGCTCCGCAGGTCACCGGTCGGCTCGGGCGTCCCCACGACGACTCCGCCGGGCAGCTCGACGGTCAGGGTCTCCCCCGCCGCGCGCGCGACCGCCTCGAGCAGGGTGGGGTTCTCGACGGTGCGCAGCACCCGGTCGCGCGCGGGGTCGACCAGGCACCAGCGCCGGTCCCCCACCGGGCCGTGCGCGTCCAGCGTGGACCCGGCGTGCGCCGTGTGGCGCGCGCCCTTGAGCGGGGTGAACCCGATGCGTTCGACGAGCACTACACGACGATCTCACGGGTCGGTTACGTCGGCGTTTCCCGTCCCAAGGGGAAGGACCCGACAGTCTCGTAACGCGGACGGCGGCGCGGTCCCTCGCCCAGGTGGGACTCGATCAGGGTCACCTCGGTGGCCTGCCAGGTCGGCCCGCGATAGGCGTCGAGCACCCGCAGCCAGCGCGTGACCTCGGCGGGCCGCCCGACCCGGGCGAGCGTGATGTGCGGGTGGAAGCGGCCGCCCTCGGCGTCGGCGCCGGCCTTGGTGGCGGCGGCCCGGGCCCCGACCGCCAGGTGCCGCAGGTCGGCCTCCCGGCCGTTGGCCTCGACCGCCGCGTAGAGCACCTTGGCGCGGGCCGGGTTGGGGAAGGCGCCGCCGCCGACGAGGGTCAGCTCGAGGGGGTGCCGGCGGGCGGCGGCGCGGCCGAGTCGTTCGAGGAGGTCGTCGTAGGAGCGGTCCGCGACGTTGCCCATGAACGCCAGGGTGACGTGCCACTGCTCCGGGACCGTCCACCGGAAGCCCGGCTCGGCCTCCTGGCGTGGCACGAGGAACTCCGCCAGGTCCTCCACCACGTGCTCGGGAGGGACCAGGGCCGCGAACATCCGCACGCTTCGACGGTACCGGTCTAGCCGAAGCTGCAGGGGCTTCCGTGGGCGACGTAGTCGGGCAGCACGACAGACGACTGCAGCTCCCACCTCCGGCCGTCGTCGACCCGCAGGTAGGCCGTGTTGACGCCAGTGAACAGGTGCCGCCAGACCCGGGCGGCGTCACGGCCGATCACGCACAGCGCGAGCTTCTTCTCGTCGTAGGCGTTGCGCGCCGTCCCCGTGGCCAGCTCGCGGATGCCCCGCTCGAGCGGCCAGCGCGCGAAGGGGTCCCTCGCCGTCAGCGGGGAGCGGGCGGTCCTGTCGGGTCGGCCGGCCAGGAAGCCGATGGCCGTCGGAGTCCAGCGGCGTACGTCGTGCGCCGGCGGCTCGGTGACGGCGTACAGCACGTCCATCAGCCGCTGGTCGTCGCCACCGATGACCCTGCCGGCGTCCCACGAGACATCCCCGCTCGGCGTGTAACGCCGGACCGTGGCGTCACCGAAGCTCCCGGGCTCGGCCTCGCGGATCCCGAGCGCGTCCAGCGCCCCCAGGACCGTCTGCAGCTGAAGCCGCGACAGCCGCCACGTGGTCAGGTCCTCGCGGCTCATCGTCACGCTCATGTCGGCGACCCGGACCACGGTGCCGTCGCTGGCGAAGGAGAACATCCCGGCCGCAGGGGTGTCCCCGTGGATGTCTATCCGGACGACGATGCCGTCGGCGCCGACCGGCCAACCGTGGAGGTATCCGGGCGCCGGGTCACCGAGCACCAGCGGCGGCGGAGACAGGAGCGTCGAGAGTGGCAGACGGGCGTAGCGGTCGGCCATCTCTCCGTCGTCGTGCACCTCGATCTCGGCATGCGTCGTGCAACCCGCGGTGACCAGCAGCAGCGCGACGACTCCCCCCAGGAAGCGCATGCCACCATCGAAGCAGAAAGGGAGCCCCGCCGCAGCGGGACTCCCTCTCAGTGGAGCAGGTGGATCAGGGCTTGCCGCCGGGCTGGGTGCCGTTCTCGGCGCAGTACTCCTCGACCGTCTGGTCGTTCGCCTCGGCCGCGTCCTCGAGGGCAGCGAACGGCGGGGCCTTGTGCTTCATCTCCTGGCCCTTGTCCGAGCCGGCGAAGTACGCCGTGCAGAGACCGAAGGTGTTGTGGCCGTTCGGGCCCGGGTCGGCCACCGCGATGGAGGCGCCGCCGAGGGCCATCACAACTGCGGCCACGGGGGCCGCGATCTTGGTGAAACGCATGAAAATCCTTCCGAGAAACTTTTCATGGCTGCACCCCGCGCGGGATCCAGGATCGGACCCCTTCCCTCCCCGGTGACGCCTGTCATCAGGTCGAGCAGGATTCTGTACCCTCAGGTAACTTCTCGGCAAGAGGTCCCCTATATGCGAACTAGACATGTTCTGTCCGCCGTCGTCGTGGCCGCACTCCTGGCGGGCTGCGCACCCGACGTCGACGTGCCGCAGTCCTCGGGGCTCGGCAGCTCCGACCTGGCGCCGTCGATCAAGCCCGATCACCAGGCCGGCAAGGCGCACCCGGACAGGACGAAGCACCGGCCGAAGAAGGCGAAAGCCAAGCCGGGCAAGGCGAAACCGTCCAGGACAGCGGTCTCGAAGCCTGGCGCGAGGCGCACCACCACGGCCGCCGCGGCGTCGAGCGCACCGGCCACCGCCCGGGCACTCTCCGCGTCGCTGTCGGACCCCTCCGGCGACGTCTCGGGATCGCTCACGAAGGCCCCGGACCAGGTCGACATCGTCGGCGCCACGCTCACCCGGGGACCCGACGGGTTCAGCCTGCGGGTGTCGTTCGCCGGTGCCGTGCCCGCCCGGGACGCGGAGAAGACCGAGAACGTCGCCTCGTTCTACGACGTCGACGGGGACGGCCAGGTCGACTACGAGGTGTGGGCGACGCTGGCCGACAACGGCTGGTCGGGCAGCTACCGCTTCCCCGACGGCGCCCGGTTCGGGTCCGACAGCCAGGTGAGCGTCCGGGTCGACGGACGTGACCTCGTGCTCGGCTTCCCGCTGACGCACCTGCGGCAGGCCCGGGCGTTCCGGTGGTCGGTCGGCGCGGAGTGGGGCACCTACGAGCAGGTCGCCGCCGGTGCGACGGCGCACGACACCGCGCCCGACCAGGGCGTGGTGGCCTTCCCGGGCTGACCGGGTGACCTGGTTGACCGGGAGGCCGCGTCAGGAGGCGTCGGTCAGCTTGAGCACGTCGAGCAGCGTGCGGGCCGCCGCACCACCCTCCGCCTCGGCCAGCGCCACGGCGCCGGGGACGTCGAGGTCGGCCGCCAGGGTCTCGAGCACAGCGGTGCGGCCGGTGTCGGAGCCGGCCCGGCCGGCCGCCGCGTAGAGCCGGTCCAGCTGCTCGACCGCCGCGGGCACCATCTCGGGCAGGAACTCCCAGTGCTCCGACCACGGGCGGTTCAGCAGCATCAGCCGGAGCGCCGCCCCGGAGGCCTCCGCGAGCAGGTCGCCGACGAGCACCAGGTTCTGCGTGGACTTCGCCATCTTCGTGCCGTCGTGCAGCACCGCCCCCACGTGCAGCTGCCGGCGCGCGAACGGCACGACACCGGTCGCGGCCTCGACCATCGCACCCTGGTAGGCGTGGTGCGGGAAGGTCAGGTCCTCCCCTCCGACCAGCACGTCGACGCTGCTCCCGAAGGTGGCCCAGGCCATCGCCGCGCACTCGGCGTGCCAGCCGGGGCGGCCCCAGCCCCAGGGGCTCGGCCAGGCCGGGTGCTCGGCCGGCGACGGGCGCCAGACCGGGACGTCGTACGGCGACTCGCGCCCGTCGTCGCTCTGGTCGCCGAACTCGCGCGAGCGGCGCAGCGCCTCGTCCGCGTCCAGGCCGGAGGCCGCGACGGTCGACGCACCCCGGAAGAAGACGTAGCCGTCGCGCTCATAGGCCTGGCCGGCGCGCAGCAGGGCCGACGCGAGCTGGACGACCTGCTGGACGTGGGCGCGGGCGTGCGGCGTGTGGTCCGGACGCGCGACCTTGAGCGCCTTCATGTCCCGGTCGAAGAGGAACTCCTGGGTGAGCGCGAACTCGTCGTAGGCCCGGCCGCGGCTGCTCGCCGCCGCGGTGAGCACGTCGTCGACGTCGGTCACGTTGCGGCAGGTCTCGACCGCGACGCCCAGGGCGTGGGCCACGGAGCCGACCAGGTCGGCCCACACGAACGTCGCGGCGTGGCCGAGGTGGGTGACGTCGTACGGCGTGATGCCGCAGGTGTAGAGACGCGCCGTGCCGACCAGCGGGAGCGGCTCCCCCGCCAGCGTCAGGCTGCTGCTGAGGACGGGGTCGGGGTCGACGGCGGGGACCCGGCCGGAGAGCCCGACGACACCGGAGGACAAGCGCGAGGAGACCACGACTCGATCATGCCAGGGGTTGCCCTCAGCCGCCGATGTAGGTTCGGCGCCGGGACTCGAAGGCGTCGAAGTAGTACGTCCCTCTGGTTCCCGAGTCGATACCGGAGACGGCGCCCAGCTGCACGGTCTCGACCCGGCGGGTGTCGTTGTCGATCCCGGTCAGCACGGCCTTCTGAACCCCGTCGATCCACATCGTCAGCGCTCCGTTGTTCGCGCCGACGGCCGACGCGGCCTGCCAGTCGATCTCGACGCTGTGCTTGCTGTTGCTGATGGCCGTCCAGCCGGTGTTCACCAGGGCCTTCCCATCGGGCGCTTGAGCGGCCCGAAGCTGGTACCCGCCGGTGTAGCGCAGCTCGATCTGACCCACGACGACGCCGCTGGCGTCCAGACACGTGAACAGGACGTGCTGGTCGTTCTTGCCCATCTTGATGCCGTGCGGGTCGAACATGAACCGCGCCCGGTACCGAGACTCCGCCGTCGGCGAGTTGTCCTGCACGAAGATCCGGTTGTTGTCGTTGATCAGTGCCTGCATCCCGTACGTGCCCACGAGGGCAGCCGTCGAGGTCACGCTCAGGTTCCCGCCGTCGGTCGTGCTGGACGTCCAGCCCGTGAGGTTCCCGGACTCGAAGCCGTTGCCGAAGATGAGGTCGGGCAGCAAGACGGTGACCACGACGTCGTCGCTGCTGGTCCGTGCGGTGTCGTCGCCGGTCAACCGCAGCGTGTAGCTGCCCGCGGCACCGAACGTGGCGGTGGTCGCCGGCTTGGCCGGGTCGGCAAACGTGACCGAGCCGGGACCGGACACCTTCGACCAGGTGCTGCTCACCGGCGCACCGACCGGCAACCCGTCATCGGAGACCGTGCCGGACAGGGCCGCCCCACCGGGCAGCGTGATCGACTGATCCGCACCGGCATCGACCGTCGGCGCCGCGTTCACCAACGGCGCCGGGTCGACGGTGACCACGACGTCGTCGCTGCTGGTCCGCGCGGTGTCGTCGCCGGTCAACCGCAGCGTGTAGCTGCCCGCGGCACCGAACGTGGCGGTGGTCGCCGGCTTGGCCGGGTCGGCGAACGTGACCGAGCCGGGACCGGACACCTTCGACCAGGTGCTGCTCACCGGCGCACCGACCGGCAACCCGTCATCGGAGACCGTGCCGGACAGGGCCGCCCCACCGGGCAGCGTGATCGACTGATCCGCACCGGCATCGACCGTCGGTGCCGCGTTCACCAGCGGCGCCGGGTCGACGGTGACCACGACGTCGTCGCTGCTGGTCCGGGCGGTGTCGTCGCCGGTCAACCGCAGCGTGTAGCTGCCCGCGGCACCGAACGTGGCGGTGGTCGCCGGCTTGGCCGGGTCGGCGAACGTGACCGAGCCGGGACCGGACACCTTCGACCAGGTGCTGCTCACCGGCGCACCGACCGGCAACCCGTCATCGGAGACCGTGCCGGACAGGGCCGCCCCACCGGGCAGCGTGATCGACTGATCCGCACCGGCATCGACCGTCGGTGCCGCGTTCACCAGCGGCGCCGGGTCGACGGTGACCACGACGTCGTCGCTGCTCGTCCGTGCGGTGTCGTCGCCGGTCAACCGCAGCGTGTAGCTGCCCGCGGCACCGAACGTGGCGGTGGTCGCCGGCTTGGCCGGGTCGGCGAACGTGACCGAGCCGGGACCGGACACCTTCGACCAGGTGCTGCTCACCGGCGCACCGACCGGCAACCCGTCATCAGAGACCGTGCCGGACAGGGCCGCCCCACCGGGCAGCGTGATCGACTGATCCGCACCCGGCATCGACCGTCGGTGCCGCGTTCACCAGCGGCGCCGGGTCGACGGTGACCACGACGTCGTCGCTGCTGGTCCGCGCGGTGTCGTCGCCGGTCAACCGCAGCGTGTAGCTGCCCGCGGCACCGAACGTGGCGGTGGTCGCCGGCTTGGCCGGGTCGGCGAACGTGACCGAGCCGGGACCGGACACCTTCGACCAGGTGCTGCTCACCGGCGCACCGACCGGCAACCCGTCATCAGTGACCGTGCCGGACAGGGCCGCCCCACCGGGCAGCGTGATCGACTGATCCGCACCCGGCATCGACCGTCGGTGCCGCGTTCACCAGCGGCGCCGGGTCGACGGTGACCACGACGTCGTCGCTGCTGGTCCGGGCGGTGTCGTCGCCGGTCAACCGCAGCGTGTAGCTGCCCGCGGCACCGAACGTGGCGGTGGTCGCCGGCTTGGCCGGGTCGGCGAACGTGACCGAGCCGGGACCGGACACCTTCGACCAGGTGCTGCTCACCGGCGCACCGACCGGCAACCCGTCATCGGAGACCGTGCCGGACAGGGCCGCCCCACCGGGCAGCGTGATCGACTGATCCGCACCGGCATCGACCGTCGGTGCCGCGTTCACCAGCGGCGCCGGGTCGACGGTGACCACGACGTCGTCGCTGCTGGTCCGGGCGGTGTCGTCGCCGGTCAACCGCAGCGTGTAGCTGCCCGCGGCACCGAACGTGGCGGTGGTCGCCGGCTTGGCCGGGTCGGCGAACGTGACCGAGCCGGGACCGGACACCTTCGACCAGGTGCTGCTCACCGGCGCACCGACCGGCAACCCGTCATCGGAGACCGTGCCGGACAGGGCCGCCCCACCGGGCAGCGTGATCGACTGATCCGCACCGGCATCGACCGTCGGTGCCGCGTTCACCAGCGGCGCCGGGTCGACGGTGACCACGACGTCGTCGCTGCTGGTCCGGGCGGTGTCGTCGCCGGTCAACCGCAGCGTGTAGCTGCCCGCGGCACCGAACGTGGCGGTGGTCGCCGGCTTGGCCGGGTCGGCGAAGGTGACCGAGCCGGGACCGGACACCTTCGACCAGGTGCTGCTCACCGGCGCACCGACCGGCAACCCGTCATCGGAGACCGTGCCGGACAGGGCCGCCCCACCGGGCAGCGTGATCGACTGATCCGCACCGGCATCGACCGTCGGCGCCCGGTTCGCTCCGACACAGTCACCATGACCGGAGTCGGAGAAGGTGGAGCCGGGAACCCCCAGGAACGTCCAGTCGTAGCCCGTCGCCGAGAGCGTCAGCTTCAGGACACCCATAGCATCCGTGGCCCGGACCTCGCTGTTCGCCAGGGGTGTGCCGAACGAGTAACCGCTCTCCGCGGCCCCGCCGGTGCCGATCACGAACTCGCGGATGCCTCGGGCGCTGTCCGCTACTCCGGCAGGCGTCTGCGGGGCGAACCGCTCGTAGTTGTGCTCGTGACCGCTCAGGACGACGTCCGCGCCGTAGTCGTACAGCGCTTGCCAGAACGGCTGCATCGCCGGCTCGCTGCCGTGCAGCACCCCCGAGCTGAACCGCGGGCGGTGGAAGATGGCGGCCGTGCAGACTGCTGGGTGGGCTGCCAGATCCGCCCGCAGCCACTTCTCCTGCTCGGAGCCGGCGCTTGAGGAGATCTCGCTGTTGAGCGTGATGACGTGCCAACCCGCGACGTCGTAGCTGTAGTACCCGAGCCCGCTTGGACCGGCCGCATCGCCGAAATATCCGTAGTAACCGCCGGCACCAGGGAGGTTGTAGTCGTGATTGCCCGCCGTCGGCCGGGTGCGCAGCTTGTGTCGCCCCCAGGTCGGGTCGTAGCAGTTCTGGAACTGATCAGCAGTCCCGTCCGGATACACGTTGTCCCCAACGGTGAACACGGTTCCGGGAGTGACGTCGAGAAGCTTCGCAGTCGCTTCGTCGCCCGGCTCCGTGCAGTCGGCGATGTCACCCGCCCCGACGAGCACTGGGGCCGGCGCGAAGACCTTGACGGTACGACTTGCCGACGCCGTCGAGCCGGCGCTGTCCGTGGCAGTCGCCATGATCGTGTGCGTGCCTGGACTGAGCGTGGAGACAGCGATCCGCGAACCGGTGCCGATCTGCCCGTCGATGCTCGAGGTCCAGACCACGCTCGCGCCCACATCGCCGTCCTCGTTGTCCCACGCTGTCGCCTTGAACGTCACCGTGTCGCCCTGGTTGGCAGTCGCATTCGGCCCGGGCTGGTCGATCGCCACGGTCGGGGCGGAGTTCACGAACGTCCCCGAGTCGTACTCCACGTGCAGGAGTGGGGCCTGGAGCGGTGCGCCGTCGTAGGAGCGGGCGACTCGGATGCCGCTGCCGGTGCCGGTCACGAGCAGGGCGAGCGCGCTCGACGTGGTCCAGCCGGCTCGGTTGACCACCTCCTGCACGACCGAGGTGAGGTCAGGGCTGCGCTGCGCCGACCCGCTGTCGTTCACCTGCACCCACGAGGGGACGTCCCACGTCGCGGCAGCTGCGGTAGTGCCACGCGAGGTCAGGGACCGCTTCGTGCTGGTCAGCGCCGGCGCGTCGTCGGCGTTCTGCGCCCGCACCGTCAGGGTCATCGGGCCGGTTTGGACCTGCGCCGCGGTGAACTGCAGGTACGCGTTCGTGATCTTCGCTCCGGAGGGGATGCCGAGACCCCTGAAGCGCATCCCCACCATCGCGTTGGTCGTGGTCGCTGTGGCGACGTCGAGCATCATGTCCAGCTTGCTGCTCGACATCGACATGGTCCCGGTCGTCTGCTCCTCCGCGTCGTCCGCGCTGGCGGCGACGCGGACGTCGACCGGGACGATCGTGGAGTGACCGGTGACGTTGACCAGCACGTCGTCGCTGACCGTGGCCTCGCCGTCGTAGGCGGTCAGCCGCAGCACGTACTGGCCAGGAATCGGGAACGACGCGGTCGTGTCGACGGCGGACACGTCGGCGATGCCGGCGGTGCTGGGGCCACTGACCTGGCTCCAGGTCGTGCTGACCGCGCCAGGGGGATTCGGCAGTCCGTCGTCGGTCACGGTCCCGTCAAGGGTCGCGCCGCCCGGCAGGACCACGTTCAGATCGGGACCGGCCTGGGCTGTGGGCGGGGTGTTGCCTGCCGCCAGAGGCGTGGCCGCCGAGAGCTCGAACATCTTGCCGTCGACGATGTTGGGGTCGTCGTTGTTGTCGACCCCGCGATCGACGATGTAGTAGCTGCGCGCGTTGGGGTCCTTGCTCGACGGCGCGTAGGCCAGACCGGCCGGTGCGAGGGAGTTGGCGGCCGAGACGTCGATGGTCCGGATGTAGGCGCCGTTGCGGGCGGTCTCCACGATGATGCGGTTGCCGTGGTTGCTCAGCGCGATCAGGGTGTCGCTGTCCTCGAGGTACTCGACGCTCTCGGGGTCGAGCACGCCGTAGGCCTCGACGTCGAAGTGGTTCACCAGCGTGCCGGACGGGGTCCACTCGTAGATCTCCTGGTTGACCCCGTCGGCGATGAACACGCGGTCGTGGACGGGGTCGTAGGCCACGCCCTCCGGGTCACCGTTGTTGGCTCCGAGCGTGCTGAAGTAGGTGAATCTGTCGTCCAGGGTGCCGAGGAGCTTGTCCGTGCCGGGGTCGACGTCGTACACGCGCTGGGCGTCGTCGTCGGTCACGAACCAGTGCCCGTTGTTGCGGTTCCAGGCGATGCCTGTCGGCTCGTTGGTCATCCTGATCGTGGTCGGGGCGATCTTCGACAGGTTCGAGGTGCGCAGCACCGACCCGGCCAGCGACAGCTCCCACTGGTCGGCGCCCTGGAAGTGTGTGATGCCGTTGACGGTCTCCTCGACCTCGCCGTCGGTCAGGAACAGCCGCCCGCTCTCCGGCTGGTAGGCCAGCCCCGACGGGTCCGGGCTCGGCGGCGACACCGCGGCCATGTCGACGGTGTTCACCAGCGCGGACCGGAAGTTGGCCGACTCCGCTGTCGGCGTGGCGGTGAAGGACATCTCGACGACTTGGCCGGTCCCCGTCGTGGTCCCGCCGGTGTCCGCGACATACAGGCTGGTCGCGGTGGCGGCGTCGGTCTTGTCGGCGGTCGGGGCGACCACGATGCCTCGTGGGTCGCGCAGCCTCACGCCGGAGATGTCGTGCGCCGCGACTGGGTCCCCGGCTCGCGTCATCTCGTAGACCCGCCGGTCGGTGGGGCTCAGCACGTACAGGTTCCTCGACTGCGGGTCGAAGGCCAGACCGCGGACCGCCTTGCCGGAGAGCCACGCGAGCGGCGTGGTCTGCACCTGGGCGTTCACCAGGGACCCGTCGGCGGTCGGGCGCACGCGCACCAGCCGAGGACCGGTGGAGTCGAGCACGTAGACGTCGCCCGAGTCATCGACCGTCAAGCCCGCGGGTTCGCCCAGCGACAGCGCGCTGACGTCGGCCACCGTGGTGCCCGCTACCTGCAAGGTGCCGTCCGCCTTCTGCGGCACGCTGATGAGCCGCTGACCGTCCCGCAGCGCCAGCAACCGGTGCCGCACGTCGTCGAACGTGAAGGCAGACGGGTTCGACAGCACCGCCGGCACCCGAACCGACCACGCCTTGAGCCCGAACGAGGACAGCCCCGTGACCGGCGTGTCGGGTCCCGACTTCGCCGCGTCACGCGCGTCGAGCACGGAGAACACATCCGACCGTGCCGAGTACGCGATGCCGCTCGGGCTCGACACCCCCGTGCGGTCGGCCCCGAGCACGCTCGCGGCACGAGCCGGAACGGCGACGGGAACAGTCGGCGCCGCGACCGCGGCAGTCGGAGCAATTGGTAGCAAAGCGGCGAGCAGCATGATGGCGGCGGGGGCTCGGCTTCGCATTGTCGCAACCTAGGCGGCCGACGACCGGGCCAGGACCGACGTCGGTACTAGTCCATAGGGATGACAGGTTGGGCGCGCCGGTCAGGGATCCTGCTCCACCGAGGGTTGGGGCGCCGCTGACACGGTGCCACCGAAGTACATCTGGGCGATCTCCGGGTCGTCCAGGATCGAGCGTGCGTCCCTCTGCGTGACCACCCGGCCGCTCTCCATCACGATGCCGTCCGTGGCCATCCGCATCCCGAAGCGCACGTTCTGCTCGACGATGAGGATCGTCTTGCCGCTGTCGCGCAGCAGCATCACCGAGTCGTAGACGGCCCGGAGCGCCTTGGGGTCGAGCCCCAGGGAGGGCTCGTCGAGCAGCAGCAGCACCGGGTCGAGCATCAGCGAGCGGGCGAACTCGACCATCCGGCGCTGGCCGCCCGACAGGTTGCCGGCGCTGTCGTTGCAGCGCTCGGCGACGATCGGGAAGAGCTCGGCCACCTTGTCGTAGCGCTCGCGGACGAGCCCGCGCTTGCGCCGGATGATGTAGCCGCCGAGCAGGACGTTCTCCCGCACGGTCATGTTGGGGAACAGCGCGTTGGCCTGCGGCACCTGCGAGATGCCGCGCTCGAGGATCTCCGCCGGCGAGCACCGGTCGATCCGCTCACCCTCGAGGGTCACCTCGCCGAGGCGCGGCGTGAGCAGCCCGCTGACCGTCCTCAGGACGGTGGACTTGCCGGCACCGTTCGGGCCGACGATGCAGGCCACCGATCCCTTCGGCACGGTGATGTCGACGCCCTGCAGGACGTCCCCTCCGCCGTAGCCGGCGACGATGCCGCGCATCTCGAGCATCAGCGGACCGCCTTCGGCTCGAGCTGGAAGTCGTCACCGAGGTAGGCGTCGATGACCGCGGGGTCGCGCTGGATCTGCTGCGGGGTGCCGGTCGCCATGGTCTTCCCCCGGGCGAGCACGTGCACCGGGTCGCACAGACCGAGCACGAAGGGCATGTTGTGCTCCACGATGAGGAACGTCTTCCCGTAGGAGTTGAGCTCGCGGATCATCTCGCCCATCCGTTCGATGAGGACCGGGTTGATGCCGCCCGCGGGCTCGTCGAGCATGATCAGCTTCGGGTCGAGCATCAGGATCTGGGCGAGCTCGACCAGCTTCTGCTGGCCGTAGGACAGCGCCCGGGCGCGCTGGTCGCGGAACGCGCGCATCCCGACGAACTCCAGAAGCTCATCGGCCGCCTTGGCCTCGGGACCGCTCACCGCGATGCGCCCGAGCTGGCCGACCGAGAAGGACCGCTGGACGGCGACGACGTTCTCGAGGACCGTCATCTCGCGGAAGAGCCGGGTGATCTGGAAGGTGCGCCCGAGCCCGCGGTGGGCGCGCTCCCAGGAGTGCAGCCCGTCGATGCGCTGCCCGGCGAACTCGATCTCGCCCGAGTCCGCGCCGATCGTGTTGTCGATCAGGTTGAAGACCGTGGTCTTGCCGGAGCCGTTCGGCCCGATCAGGCCGGTGATGGAGCCTTCGGGCACGGCGAACGAGCAGCCGTCGACCGCCTTCAGCCCGCCGAAGTGCTTGGTCAGCCCCCGCACCTCGAGGAGAGGACGGTCCGGCAGGGTGCTGCGGTCGACCACCTGGACCCGGTCGGTGAGCGAGGCCAGGCTCCCGCCCGTGCCGATCCGCGCGCCGACCAGACCGGCCTTGCCCCGCGTGCGGCGACGCTCGAGCAGCGCGGCGACCGCGGGGAGCAGGCCCTGCGGCAGGAAGATCACGACTGCCATCAGCAGGCCGCCGAACAGGAACAGCCGGGTGTTGCCGCCGCCGAGCTGGTTGTTGGCGATCTCGTTGAGCGGCTCGATCAGGAACGCACCGAGCACCGGTCCCCACAGCGTGGCCTTGCCGCCGATCAGCAGCGAGAGCACGATCTGCACGCTGATCAGGATCGAGAACATGCCGCGCGGGTCGATGAAGGTCAGGTAGTAGCCGTAGACCGCTCCCGCCATGCCGACGAACACCGTGCTGGCGGCGAACGCGATGACCTTCTCGACCGGCAGGTTGATCCCGATCGTCGCGGCCTTGGTCTCGTCCTCGCGGATCGCGATCAGGCCCATGCCGAGCTTGGTGCGCCTGATC
>CAVRMN010000028.1:0-7403 GCA_963721855.1 uncultured Actinomycetota bacterium
GAGGTCAAGGCGCTGCTGGTGATCGCCCAGGAGCTCGCCGCGATGCGCAAGGGGCCCTTCCCGGAGTAGGGCCTGCCGGGCGGAAGGCTCAGAGGCCGAGGTCGCGGCCGATGAGCTCCTTCATGATCTCGTTGGTGCCGGCCCAGATCTTCGTCACGCGGGCGTCCCGCCACGCGCGGGCGACGCGGTACTCGTTCATGTAGCCGTAGCCGCCGTAGATCTGCACGCAGTGGTCGAGCACCTCGTTCTGCACCTGCGCCGACCACCACTTGGCCTTGGCCGCGTCGATCGGCGTGAGCTTCTTCTCGGTGTGCTGCATGACGGCCTGGTCGACGTACGCCTGCGTCACCTCGACCCGGGTGACCAGGTCGGCGAGCAGGAACTTGGTGTTCTGGAACGCGCCGATCGGCTGGCCGAACGCCTTGCGCTCCTTGGCGTACTCGATCGTCTCCTCGAGGATCTGCGCGGCGTGGCTGATGTTGGTGATCGCCGAGCCGAGCCGCTCCTGCGGCAGCCAGGTCATCATGTGGATGAAGCCGTTGTCGAGCTCGCCGATGATGTTGGCCGACGGCACCCGGACGTCCTCGAAGAACAGCTCCGCGGTGTCGGACTCGGGCTGGCCGACCTTGTCGAGCTTGCGGCCGCGGGAGTAGCCGGCCATGTCGGCCTCGACGCCGAACAGCGTGATGCCCCGCGCCTTCTTCTCCGGACTGGTGCGCGCCGCGACGATGACCAGGTCCGCGGAGTAGCCGTTGGTGATGAACGTCTTGGACCCGTTCAGGATCCAGTCGTCGGCGTCCTTGACCGCGGTGGTCTTCAGGTTCGCGAGGTCGGACCCGCCCGACGGCTCGGTCATGCCGATCGCGGTGAGGAGCTCGCCGGTGCAGAAGCGCGGAAGCCAGCGCTCCTTCTGCTCGTCGGTCGTGAGGTGGACGAGGTACGGCGCCACGATGTCGGCGTGGATCCCCACGCACGAGGGCAGCGCCATGTTGACCTTGGAGAGCTCCTCGGTCAGCACGGCGTTGAACCGGTAGTCGCCCGCCTCGGAGCCGCCGTACTGCTCCGGGATCTCGAGACCGAGGAAGCCCTGCTTGCCGGCCTCGAGCCAGAACTCACGCGGCATCGCGTGCTGCTCGAGGTGCTCCTCGAGATGCGGCTTGACCTGGCGGTCGAGGAACTCCGCGACCGACGACCGGAATGCCTCGTGGTCCTCGTCGTAGATGCTGCGGCGCACGGTTTCACCTCACGTTACTGGGGAGTCACTTCCTGCTCATCTTCGCAGGCCGGGGCCGGGTGGAACAGAGGAGCCGACGAAGGTCACATCGCCGGCGCGGCCGTTCGAGGCGTGCGGCGCCGGAGCCTGGGTAGGAGGGGACCCGGCCCCGGGAGTCACGGGCCGGTGCGACTGGGAGGGCGCGCGTGGACCTCGAGCAACATCTCAACCTGTCACTGAAGGCCGCCCTGGCGGCGGCCCTGAGCTGGCTGGCGGTGCTGCCGCTGTGGGGCGTCGCCGACGAGTACCCCTACTACGCCCCCCTGGGCGCGGTCATCGCGGTCACCACGACGGTCGCCGGGTCGGTGCGCGAGGCGTTGCAGGGCCTCGCCGCCATCCTCGTCGGCGCGACGCTGTCGCTCGGAGTGATGCGGCTCGACCTGCCCGTGGTGGCCGACATCACGATCGTGGTCGCCTTCGGTACGGCGATCTCGGGCTGGCGTCGCTTCGGGACGAAGGCCTCGATGATCCCCGTCACCGCGCTCTTCGTGCTGATCATCGGCCGCGGCGATGCGGTCGACTACGCCGTCGCGTACCTCGGCCTCACGAGCCTCGGCGCCGTCATCGGCATCGCGCTCAACGTCGCCTTCCCGCCCCTGGCCCTCACCCGGATGGCCGACTCGATGTCCCGCTTGCGCAGCGTGCTCGCCGAGCAGCTCGACGAGCTCGCCGCCGGGCTGGCCAGCGACAACCCGCTCACCGCCGACGAGTGGGCCGCGCGCCGGCACGCGATCCGTCCCACGCTGGAGGAGATGCAGCGCGTCGTCGGCCACGCCACGGACAGCCGCCGCGCCAACTGGCGCGCCAAGCGGTGGAGCGAGCACGCCGAGCGGCGCTACCAGCAGGCCCGCGCCCTCCAGCAGGTCGCCTTCCTGATCGAGGACATCACCGCCCTCGTCGTGGACCAGGAGCGCGCCGAGCTCGAGAGCGTCGCGCTCGGCCCGGAGCTGCGTCCCTACGCCGCCCGGGCCCTCGGGTCGATGGCCGACGTGCTCCGGTCGGTCGACGGCGAGGCGGCCGACCGCAGCGCGCTGCGGTCCGCCGACAAGGCCGTCGTCGCCCTCGCCGAGGCGATCCGCACCGCGCGCGAGCGCTCGTCCAGCGACCTGTTCGCCGCGGGGACGGTGGTCACCGGCGCCCGCAGGGCGCTGGCGTCCCTGGTCCCGGACGACCTCCGCAGCGAGGTCCCGTCCGACTGGTGACGGATGCCCTGTCGCGCATCGGCATGACCCCGGCCGATCACGGGTAATGCGGAGGTCCACCACCTTCCCGAGGAGACCGGATGCAGCTGCCCCAGGCCCGCGGCCCGCTCAGCGGCGCCGTCCTCCGTGCGCTCGCGGAGGGGACCGACGTCGACGACCTGCTGGCCACCGAGGTGCGCCGGGCGGCCGCCGCCACGGACGTCGTGACCGACGACGACCTGCAGCTGCTGCTCTGGTCGCTCTACGAGCTGCACTACCGCGGCTTCGAGGGCGTGGACCCCGCGCGAGAGTGGGACCCGCGGCTGCTGGGCGTCCGCGCCGCTGCCGAGGAGGTCTTCGAGGCGGCGCTCCGGGACCGGACCGCGTCGTACGTCGAGGCGGCCCGGACCGCTGCCGACGACGTACCGGGCCAGATCCAGCACGTGATCGGGGAGGTGCCGGGACCGTCGCTGGCCCACTACCTCCAGCGCGAGGCCGGCCGCGACCAGTTCGTGGAGTTCATGGCCCAGCGCAGCCTCTACCACCTCAAGGAGTCGGACCCGACGGCGTTCGTGCTCCCGCGGATCGACGGGCCGGCGAAGGCGGGGCTGGCCGAGCTGCTCTACGACGAGTACGGCGGCGGCCGCGCCGACCGGCTGCACGCCACCCTGTTCGCCCGCGCGCTGGAGGGCTGCGGGCTCGACCCCGCCTACGGCGCCTACGTCGACCTGACCCCCGGCTACACGCTCGCGGTCAACAACGCGATGAGCCTGTTCGGGCTGCACCGCCGGCTCCGGGGCGCGGCCCTGGGCCACCTCGCCGCGTTCGAGGCGACCAGCTCGTTGCCGTGCCGCCGGATCGCCTCGGGCATCCGCCGGCTCGGCCTGCCCGACGAGGTGGAGGACTACTTCGACGAGCACGTCGAGGCCGACGCGGTCCACGAGCAGGTGGCGCTGCGCACGATCTGCGGGTCGCTGGTCGACGACCAACCCGAGCTGCACGACGACGTGCTGATGGGGGCGGCCGTGTGCCTCGACCTCGATGCGGTCGTCGCCGAGCGGATGCTCGACGCCTGGCAGCACGGGCGGAGCACGCTGGTCGCCCTGGCGGAGGCGGTGGGCGCATGAGGGAGCCCGCCGCCGTCGAGGTCACGCCGTGCCCGGACGGCCCGCTGCTGGTCCGCGGAGCCGACGTGGTCACCGACGACGAAGGCAATCGTCACGAGGTGACGCGGCCCGTCGTCGCGGTGTGCGTCTGCGGCAAGTCGCAGCGCCGTCCTTGGTGCGACGGCACCCACAAGGTCATCCCCCGCGCATGACCTCGACCGCGACGCGTCGCGTCCGCTTCGGGACGCTCGACATCGAGTACGACGAGCGGGTGCTCGAGCCGCGACCGTGGACGCTCGCCCAGTCCGCGTGGGCCGCCGAGCTCCTCGCCTCGTGCCCGGACGGCCCCTTCCTCGAGATCTGCTCCGGCGCGGGCCAGATCGGGCTCGCGGCGGCGGTGATCTCCGGCCGGCCGGCCGTGCTCGTGGACGCCTCGGCGCCGGCCTGTGACTTCGCCCGCCGCAACGCGGTGGCCGCGGGGCTGGACGGACGGGTCGAGGTGCGGCACGCGCCGATGACCGAGGCGCTCGCCCCGGAGGAGCGGTTCCCGCTGGTGCTGGCGGACCCGCCGTACATCCCCTCCCCGGACACCGGTGTCTTCCCCGACGACCCGCTCACCGCCATCGACGGAGGCGCGGACGGGCTCGCCCTGGCACGGCTGTGCCTCGAGGTCGGGGCAGCGCACCTGCTGCCCGGAGGGCACCTGCTGGTCCAGCTCCGCGACGTGGCCCAGGCCGAGCAGCTGGTCGCGGGGGCGACGCTGCCGCTGACCCGGGGCGAGGTCCGCGAGTTCGAGGGCCGCGGGGTGGTGTTGCACCTGCGGAGGACCGATGGCGCGACGGACGAAGGAGTGGTCTCCTAGGACCAGGAGGGGGATTCGCCGGGGAGGTGCGCCATGCCGTCGAGCTCGGCCATCGACACCCTCCTCGCCCGCGCGCGCGACGGTCTCGACCGGGTGGAGCCCCGGGACCTCGACGCCGAGGTCGCCGCGGGGGCGCTCGTGGTCGACATCCGACCCGTCGAGCAGCGCGACCGGGACGGCGCGATGCCGGGCGCGCTCGTCGTCGACCGCAACGTGCTGGAGTGGCGGTTGGACCCGACGTCGCCGCACCGGTTGCCGCAGGCACCGGACCCCGACGGTCGCGTGATCGTCGTCTGCAACGAGGGCTACAGCTCGAGCCTGGCAGCGGCGACCCTGCAGCAGATCGGGCTCCGCCGTGCGACCGACCTCGTCGGCGGCTTCACCGCCTGGCGCCGGTTCCAGGAGGCCCGAGTCAGCCGCGCCAAGAGTGGTTCGGCTTCTCGTCGGGGATCTGCTTCGAAGTCTCCGTGATCGAGATCCCGGTCGCCGTCGGGCGCTCCAGGTCCATCACGAGCCGCGCCGGCGCGTCGGTCACGTCGTGGCACCGCTGCCGACCAGGAGTCGCGTGGCCGGGCCGCTGAGCACGGTGCCGTCCGCGTCACCGGCGCAGACGGGCCCAGACGGTCTTGCCGTGCAGCTCCTCGCGCACGCCCCACGTGTCCGAGACAGCGTCGACGAGGTGCAGCCCGCGCCCGCCCGTGTCGTCGGGAGCCGCATCGCTGAGCGACGGCAGCCGGTGCCCGCTGTCGAACACCTCCACGAGCAGCGACACGTCGTCGGCCTCGAGCCTGACCCTCACCATGCCGTCCCCCTGGGACACGGCGTTCGTCACCAGCTCGGAGACCACGAGGAGCACCAGGTCCTTCAGGTCGGGCGCCGCCTCCGAGCCGACGAGCCAACCTTCGGCCCAGGACCGGGCGAGCGGGACCGAGCGCGACTGCGCCGGAAGCGACCGCTGCACGCGACGGGACGGGCTGCCGGCGTCGGGCGGCACGAGGGCGGCGAGCACGGCGACGTCGTCACCGCGGCTACCGGCCGGCAACAGCTCCAGGGCGGTGTCCAGCACCCGCTCGGGACGCGAACCGGCGGGCAGCGTCTCGAGCAGGGCCTCGAGCAGGTCGATCCCCTCGTCGATGTCCCAGGTGCGGGTCTCCACGAGCCCGTCGGTGTAGAGCAGCAGGACGGCGCCCGGTGGCAGGTGGGTGGTCCGCTCGTCCCACTGCTCGCCGATGCCCAGCGGCGGCCCGGGGTCGACCTCGACCTGGCCGGCCACGGACTTCTCCCCGTGGGGACCGACGACCAGCGGCGGCAGATGGCCGGCGCAGGCGATGGTGGCGAGGTGAGCGTGCACGTCGAGGTGCGCCACGAGGACGGTGGCGATGCGGTCGCTGTCCAGCCGGTCGAGGTAGTCCGCCGTACGGGCGAGCACCCCGGCGGGCGGGTGTCCCTCGCTGGCGGTGGCCCGTACGACGGTGCGTAGCTGCCCCATCAGAGCCGCCGCCTGGACGTCGTGGCCCTGGACGTCGCCGACCACGAGCACGAGGCCGTCGTCGACGGCGATCGCATCGAACCAGTCGCCGCCGACGTGGACCCCGGGGTCACCCGTCCGGTACTGCGAGGCAAGCTCGACCTGGCCGATCTGCGCCGGGATGTCGGGGAGCAGGCTGCGCTGCAGGCTCAGCCCGACGGCGCGTTCCTCCGCCAGCTCCTTCTCCCGTTGCTCGTCGAGCCGGCTGCGCTCGATGGCCGTCGCCACCGTGCGGACCAGGACGGCGATCAGCGCGAGGTCGCTCGGGTTCGGGCTCGACGGCTCCGGGTAGTACATCGCGAACGTGCCCAGGACCCGGCCGCCCACCCCGAGGATCGGGGTGGACCAGCAGGCCTGGAGCCCCGCTCCCAGCGCCAGGTCCTTGAAGTCCGCCCACAGCGGGTCGGTGCCGATGTCGGTGACGATCACCTGGCGACGGCGGTACGCCGCCGTACCGCACGAGCCGACCAGCGGCCCGATCTCGACGCCGTCGATCGCGGCGTTGTAGTGGGCCGGGAGGCTTGGAGCGGCCCCGTGCACCAAGTGCTTCCCGGACTCGTCGACGAGCAGCACGGAGGCGAGCAGGCCTCCGGTGGAGACGCGCTCCACGATGCGCAGCAGCGACTCGAGGGCGTGGGTCAGGTTGTGGCCGGCGACAACGCCGGAAAGCAGGTCCAGCTGCGCGGCGAGCAGCTCGGCGTCACGGCCCTCGTGGGCGCGCCGGAGCGGCGTTGTGAGACTCATTGCCGATTGACTCTACGCGGCGGCGTGGACGGTCGCCACGCGCGTGCACCGCTGAGAGGGGGGCACACGCCCGAGCACGCAGTCAGCCTCCGATGAGAAGGGCAGCCACGTGGGCCTCGGCCGGTGACTCGTGGGCCGTGCGCGAGCAGGTGCCGGCTTGGATCACGATGCCCAAGTCGCGGGGCAGGCTGATGTGTCCGGCGAGCTCTGCGTCGGTGGGGTGCTTGCCGAGCCGGTGGGTGCCGGTGTGGTCGGTGCGGAACCAGTAGCCGTGCGGGGTCCGCCACAAGAACACCCCGGGCACCGGCTGATGGTGACGCCAGCCCCGGCCATGGGTCTTGACCCGGTGCCCGTATCTGGACAGCGGCCCCAGGTTGCCGATCCTGGTCTGGCCCGGCGGACCACCCCGGTCCGGGGACAGGTACGGCACCGTGTGGTCGAGGTCCTTCCTGCGCGACAGGTTGCCGGACCACGGGAACACCTCCGCCGGGGTCCGCAGCCGGACCTGCTCACGGAGCCGGTCCGGGACCTCGTAGCCGTCGACCGGATGGTCGGCCTCCAGGTCGAGCACCGGCCGGACCGTGACGTGGCAGTGGCCGAGGAACTCCCGGACCTGCCCGACCGTGACCGGACCGACCCCCTCCATGCGGGCGACTCCGGTCGAGGCTCCGGCATGCGTGCCGGTCCGGGCGGCGTCGAAGCTCTCCCT
>CAVRMN010000029.1:0-33715 GCA_963721855.1 uncultured Actinomycetota bacterium
GCATGTTGTGCTCCACGATGAGGAACGTCTTCCCGTAGGAGTTGAGCTCACGGATCATCTCGCCCATCCGCTCGATGAGCACCGGGTTGATGCCTCCAGCCGGCTCGTCGAGCATGATCAGCTTCGGGTCGAGCATCAGGATCTGGGCGAGCTCGACGAGCTTCTGCTGTCCGTACGACAGGGCACGGGCGCGCTGGTCGCGGAACGCGCGCATCCCGACGAACTCCAGCAGCTCGTCGGCCGCCTTGGCCTCGGGACCGCTCACCGCGATGCGCCCGAGCTGGCCGACCGAGAAGGACCGCTGGACGGCGACGACGTTCTCGAGGACCGTCATCTCGCCGAAGAGCCGGGTGATCTGGAAGGTGCGCCCGAGCCCACGGTGGGCGCGCTCCCAGGAGTGCAGCCCGTCGATCCGCTGCCCGGCGAACTCGATCTCGCCCGAGTCCGCGCCGATGGTGTTGTCGATCAGGTTGAAGACCGTGGTCTTGCCGGAGCCGTTCGGCCCGATCAGGCCGGTGATGGAGCCTTCGGGCACGGCGAACGAGCAGCCGTCGACCGCCTTCAGCCCGCCGAAGTGCTTGGTCAGCCCCCGCACCTCGAGGAGCGGACGGTCCGGCAGCGTGCTGCGGTCGACCACCTGGACCCGGTCGGTGAGGGAGGCCAGGCTCCCGCCGGTGCCGATCCGCGCGCCGACCAGACCGGCCTTGCCCCGCGTGCGGCGACGCTCGAGCAGCGAGGCGACCGCGGGGAGCAGGCCCTGCGGCAGGAAGATCACGACGGCCATCAGCAGGCCGCCGAACAGGAACAGCCGGGTGTTGCCGCCGCCGAGCTGGTTGTTGGCGATCTCGTTGAGCGGCTCGATCAGGAACGCACCGAGCACCGGTCCCCACAGCGTCGCCTTGCCGCCGATCAGCAGCGACAGCACGATCTGCACGCTGATCAGGATCGAGAACATGCCGCGCGGGTCGATGAAGGTCAGGTAGTAGCCGTAGACCGCTCCCGCCATGCCGACGAACACCGTGCTGGCCGCGAACGCGATGACCTTCTCGACCGGCAGGTTGATCCCGATCGTCGCGGCCTTCGTCTCGTCCTCGCGGATCGCGATCAGGCCCATGCCGAGCTTGGTGCGCCTGATCCACCAGGTCATCAGCAGCTGGAGGGCGAGGATCGCGACCAGCGCGTAGTAGAAGGGCCAGTTGATGATGTCGCGGTCCCACGTCGGCAGCGGCAGCGTGAGGCCGGCCGTCCCGTTGGTGACCGAGACCCAGTTGACCGCGATCACCTGCACCAGGAACAGGAAAGCCACGGTGATGATCACGAAGCCAGGTCATCAGCAGCTGGAGAGCGAGGATCGCGACCAGCGCGTAGTAGAACGGCCAGTTGATGATGTCGCGGTCCCAGGTGGGCAGCGGCAGGGTGAGGCCGGCCGTCCCGTTCGTGACCGAGACCCAGTTGACGGCGATCACCTGGACCAGGAAGAGGAAGGCGACGGTGATGATCACGAACGACGGTCCGCTGGACCTCAGCGACACGAACCCGAGCACGAGCGCCACCAGGGCGGCGACGAGCCCGGCAACCGGGACCCACCACCACGCGGGGACCGACTCGAAGCGGCCCGCGAGCACACCGACGGTGTAGCCGCCGAGCCCGATGAACGCGCCCTGGCCGAGGGAGACGTAGCCGGCGAACCCGGTGATGATGTTGAGCCCGCTGGCACCCACGGCGAACACCAGCGACAGGATGATCATGTTCTGGTAGTAGGCGTCGTCGCTCAGCACCGGGTAGAGGAGCAGCAGCACGCAGCCGACCAGGGCCAGCCCCCGGCCGATCCACAGCGACGGGTTCGTCGTCTTGGTCATGCCGCTACGGCATCCTCTCGGAGTCGCGAGCCGAGCAGGCCCTGCGGGCGGACGAGCAGGACCGCGAAGACGATGGCGTAGGGGACCGCGGTCGCCCAGGACGGCGAGACGTACGCCGCCGTCATCGTCTCCGCGACCCCGAAGATCAGGGCCCCGAGAACGGCCCCGTTGAGGCTGCCCATGCCGCCCAGCACCACGATCGCGAGCAGGCGCGCGATCCACTGGTAGTGGGCGCCCGGGACGAACGGGTAGAGGATGCCGGTGAGCGCCCCACCGGCCCCCGCGGCCGCGATGCCGAGCGCGAACACCAGCGCGGCGACCGAGCCGATCTTGATGCCGACCAGCTCCGCGCCGGCCGGGTTGACGGCCGAGGCGCGGATCGCCCGGCCGAGCCAGGTCTTGGTGAGCACGACCCACAGGACCGCGAGCACCAGGACGGCCACCACGCCGCCGTAGACCTGCGCCTTGGGCAGGTACAGGTCGCCCAGGATGAACGACTCGTCGCCGTAGGCCGGCCGGATGGCGGTGGAGTTGTTCCCCCAGACGGTGCCCATGACGGCCTCGATCACGAGCGCCATCCCGAAGGTGAGCAGCACCGTCGAGGCCATCGGTGCGGTGCGGATGGGGGCCACGAAGAGCTTGTAGGTGACCCACCCGATCACGAACGTCACCGGGGTGACGATCAGGATGGCCAGGAGGGGGTCGATCCCGAAGTCGTGCCACAGCGAGTAGGTGAGGAACGCCGCCAGGATCAGGAAGGCGCCGTGCGCGATGTTGATGATGCGCATGACACCGAAGATCAGGGACAGCCCACCGGCGGCGAGCGCGTACACGCCGCCGATGAGCAGTCCCAGGATCAGGTTCTGGAGAAGCTCGGTCACGAACCGGGCTCCCAGTTGGGCTTGATGTCGGCGGTCGCGGCGTCCGGCGGGAGGACGATCTCCGCCTTGCCGTTCTGCCACTGACCGATCAGGAAGTCACCGGTCGGTGCGCCGGTGTCGTCCCACGACAGCGGGCCGAGGATCGTCTCGACCTCGTTCTCGTGCAGCCAGGTGGCCAGCGCCTCCTGGTCGTCGATGCTGCCGACGGCCTCCACGGCGGCCTGCAGGACCTGGGCGGCCGCGTAACCGTCCGCCGCGTCCTCCGGCACGGCGCTGGTGCCGTACATCTCCTCGTACTTCGCGACGAACTCCGCGTTGCCGGGGGTGTCGGCGTCGGGCGAGTGGCTCACGGCGTACAGGATGCCCTCGGTGTTCTCGGCGCCGATGCCCTCGACGAACTGGTCACCGAAGGACGGCGCGTTCGTCTGGTAGAACATCGACGGCGTGAACCCGGCCTTGAGCATCGAGCGGGTGAGGCCGATGCCGTCCTCGAACTGCGCGCCGTGCACGACGAGGTCCGGGTTGGCGTTCTTCATCGCGTTGACGATCGTGTCGAAGTTCTTGGTGTCGATCGCGTAGGTCTCGGTGTAGACCGTCTTCACGCCCGCCGGCTCGAGGATCTTGCGGATCCCCTCGACGTTCGGCGCGGCGAACGGGTCGTCGAGCGTCGGGTAGGCGGCCGTCTTGGGGCGCTGGTCCTCGGGAAGGTTCGCGACCCACTCGGCGAACACCTTGCCCTGCTTGTCGGACGTCGCCTGCTGGGTGAAGAAGAGGTACTTGAAGCCCCGGCTGAACATGTCCGGGGAGCCACCGGCGGGCTCGACGTAGAGCATCTGGTTGCGCTCGGCGACCGCCGAGGCCGGGAGGTTCAGCAGCGAGGAGAACGTGCCGAGCAGCAGGTCGACCTTGTCCTTGCTGATCAGGGCGTTGTAGTCGGCGACGACCGTGTTCTGGTTCGAGGCGTCGTCCTTGATGACCAGCTGGACGTCGCGGCCGAGCAGCCCGCCGTCGGCGTTGACCGTGTCCGGCCCACACCTTGTAGCCCTCCTGGGCCGCGGTGCCGGGCTGGGAGAACTCTCCGGTCAGCGGCAGCGACGCGCCGATGCGGATCGGCTCCGTGGAGTCGCCCCCGCCGCCCCCGCCGTCGTCGTCACCACCGCCGCATGCGGCCAGACCGAGAACGAACACACTGGTCAGCGCCGCGGCTTTCCACCCGCGACGGATCGAGACTTGCGACATACATCCTCCTCGGAAGTGCCCGCAATCGATTGCGGTATCGGCAGTCTTGTGAAGCAGGCCACACCTGTCAAGGACCCGGACGCATTCGACGTCCAAAAAGACATCGGAGGGCGGGATCTCGCGCTGCGCACCCGCCGCGCGCGCCAACGTCCCGGCCGCCACGGTCTCCGACGAGCTGCGTGCACCGACGGGCGACCCCTTGCAATCGCTTGCACTCATGCGGCAACCTGACCGGACCGACCGCCGGAGGGAACCGTGACCCAGCCTGCCCCGCCCGCGCCGTCCGGCCTGCCCGACGAGGCGGACGTGGTCGTCATCGGCGCCGGCCACAACGCGCTCGTCTGCGCCGGCTACCTGGCCGTGGCCGGCCTCGAGGTGGTCGTGCTCGAGGCCTCGGCGACCCCGGGCGGCAACACCCGGACCGAGGAGCTCACGCTGCCGGGCTTCGCCCACGACTCCTGCTCCAGCGCGCACGTGCTCATCCAGTCCAACCCGCTGGTCCGCGACGACGAGCTCGGCCTGCTCGCCCGCTACGGGTTGCGCTACCTGCACACCGACCCCGCGGTGGTGATGCCGCAGGACGACGGCGACGTCCTGGTCATGCACCCCGACCTCGAGGCCACCGCCGACGAGGTCGCGCGCTTCTCCCCGTCCGACGCGGCGGCGCTCCGGACGCTGGTCACCGAGTGGCGCAGCGGGCTCGCGGCCGCGCACGGTCGGTGGAGCTCGGCGCTGCCCCCGCTCGACGACGACGCGACCCGGCGCTACCTCGACCTCCGCGGGCGGAGCGCCTGGGACGTCGTGCACCGCCGCTTCGGTCATCCGGCGGTCCGGGCCTTCGTGCTGTGGCTCGCGATGGCCACCATCCAGGACCCACGCCGGCCGGGCACCGGCTTCCTCCCGTCGTCGCTGACCGCCGGCCGGCTCTCGTTCGGCTGGGCGACGCCCGTCGGCGGCAGCCAGGCGCTCCCCGACGCGCTGGTCCGGCTGCTCGAGGACCACGGCGGCCGCGTGGTGTGCTCCGCCCCCGTCGTCTCGGTCGAGGCGGACACCGAAGGCGTACGCCGGGTGCGCACCGCCGACGGCCGGTCGGTGCGAGCGCGCCGGGCCGTGGTCGCCGGCGGCCACCTGGCGCAGCTGGCCGGGATGCTCGACGGCGTCCCGCCGACGGACGACCTGGTTCGGGCGCGGGAGACCTGGCGGCCCGGGCTCAGCGTGTTCGCGGTCCACGCCGCGCTGCGCGCCGACCTGACCTACGGCGCCCGGTCGCTGCGCAGCGCCGCCGCCGGGCTCGGCACGCCGGACGGGTTCGCCCGCCAGGTCGACGCGCACGGCCGCGGGGAGGCCGACGCGACCGACCCGTGGCTGCTCGTGGTCGACCAGACCGTCGTCGACCCGGGCCGCGCCCCGGACGGCGGCGCGACGTTCAAGATCCTCACCGTCGCGCCCTACGAGCGCAGCGACGGGCGGGACTGGGCCGAGGCCAAGGAGGAGTACGGCGCCGCGCTGCTCGACCTGGTCCGCCGGCGGGCCACCGGCCTCGACGAGGCGGACATCCTGGCCTGGCGGGCGGAGTCGCCGGTGGACGTCGCCCGGCACAACCCGCACAACGTCGGCGGCTCCTGCCACGGCGGCGAGTTCCTCCTCGACGGCGAGGTGCTGGCCGGCTGGCCGACGTACCGCACCCAGGTCCCCGGCCTGTTCCTCACCGGCGCGACCACGCACCCGGGTGGCTCCGTGTCCGGCCGGCCCGGGCGCAACGCGGCGCGGGCGGTCCTGACCGACCTGGGCATCGACCCGCTCACCGTGATGGGTCCGGACTAGGCGAGGATCCGCGCCGGGTGCTCCACCAGCTCGACGAACGCCCGCATCCAGCGGGCCGCCACCACCCCGTCGACCGGGCGGTGGTCGACGGACAGGGTCACCCGCATCACCCGGCCGCACGGCGAGCGCGCCGTCCTGCGACGACGGGCTCCTCGCGGACCGCGCCGACGGCGAGGATCGAGGCGTGCGGCGGGTTGATGATCGCCGCGAACTCCTCGGTGCCGTACATGCCGAGGTTGGTCACGCTCATCGTGCCGCCCTCGAGCTCCTCCTGGCGCAGCCGGCCGGCGCGGGCCCGCTCGGCGAGGTCCTTCACCCGGGCCGCGAGGGCGGTGACGGACAGTCCGGCGACGTCGCGCACGACCGGGGTGAGCAGGCCTCGGTCGGTGGCCACCGCGACCGCGATGTCGACGTCGCGGAAGGAGCGGACGGCGTCCTCGGTCCAGACGACGTTCATCTCCGGGACCCGACGGTGGGCCGCCGCGGCCGCCTTCACCACCAGGTCGTTGAGCGACACCGCGACCCCCTCCTCGGCGTTCAGCTCGGCCCGCAGGGCGACCAGCCGGTCGACGCGGACGGTGGCGCGCACGTAGAAGTGCGGCGCGGTCTGGACGCTCTCGGTCAGCCGGGCCGCGGTCGCCCGGCGGACGCGGGAGTGGGGCTGGTCCTCGTAGGCCGTGCCGGGCGCTGCGTCGTGGCCGCCGGGGCCGAGGCCCGTGCGGCCTGCACCGCGCTCGACGTCGCGCCGCAGGATGCGGCTGCCGGGGTCCCGTGCCGTCGATCTGCTCGACCGGGATGCCGGCGTCCTTGGCGAGCTTGCGGGCCAGCGGGCTCGCGAAGACCCGGTTCCGGCGTGGCGTGCTCGACGGAGGGGGCGGACGGGTGCGTCGAGGCGGTGCCGCCCTCCGGATCCGGTACGTCGCGCCGCTCCGGCACGGGCGGCGGTCGGGGTCGCGGCGACGCCCAGGTCGGCGAGCAGCGCGTCCAGGTCGGCCACCTGCTCCCCCGGGTCGCCGAGCACGGCGATCGGCGCGCCGACCTCGACCTGGGACCCCGGCAGCACCAGGGCCTTGAGCACGACGCCGGCCTGGTCGGCCTCGACGTCGACGAGCGCCTTCTCGGTCTCGACGGTCGCCAGGCTGTCCTGCGCCGCGAACGCGACGTTCTCCGGCACCGACCAGTCGGCGAGCACCGCCTCGGTGGCGTTGGCCGCCACCTCGGGCATCCGCAGCAGGCGGGCCATCTCAGTACCTCGCGATCTCGGCCAGCACCGCGACGACCTCGTCGGTCTGCGCGATGGCGGCCCGCTCGAGCACCTTGCTGATGCTGGGCGACGCCTCGCCGCCGGTGACGCGCCACACCGGGTGCGTCGAGGAGGTCGAAGAACCGGCGGTGGATCTCGTCGGCCAGCCAGCCGCCGTACGACGTGCCCACCGCTCCCTGCTCGGCGATCAGCAGCTTGTTGGTCTTGGCCAGGCTGGCCTCGATGGTGTCCCAGTCGATGCTGGCCCGGTCGAGCCAGCGCAGGTCGATCGACCTCGGCGTCGAGCTCGCCGAACCGTTCGACGGCCTCGAGGACGTAGGGGACCATCGCCAGGTAGGACAGCACCGTGACGTCCGAGCCGGTGCGTCGGACCGCCGCCTTGCCGACCGGGAGGCAGTAGTCGAGGTCGTCCACGGGGCCGGGCCCGGTCGTGTTGTAGAGGTCGACGTGCTCGAGCACGAGCACCGGGTCCTTGCAGCGCAGCGCGCTGTTCATCAGGCCGACGTAGTCGTAGGGCGTGGTCGGCGCGACGATCCGCCAGCCGGCCGAGGTGGCGAAGACGCCGGCCGGGTCCATCGAGTGCTGGGACCCGTAGCCGGTGCCCATCGCGACCTTGCTGCGCAGCACGAGCGGCACGTCGCCGGTGCCGCCGTACATGTGCCGGGCCTTGCCGATCTGGTTGAACAGCTGGTCGGCGGCGACCCACATGAAGTCGGCGTACATGAACTCGACGACCGGGGTGAACCGCCCGTCGAGCGCGATGCCGCCGCCGAGGCCGGCGAAGGCGTTCTCGCTGATCGGGGTGCCGAGCACGCGGCCGGGGAACCGCTCGGGCAGGCCGCGGGTGGCGCCGTTCGTGCCGCCGTTGAGCCGGTGCACGTCCTCGCCCATCACGACGACGCCGTCGTCGGTCTCCATCCGGCGGCCCATCACCGCGGCCACCGCCTCGATGAACTTCTGCTCCTCGACCTCGACGGCGTGGCCGTCCGGGGAGACGACCGGCGCGTCGTCGAACTCGCTCAGGTCACCGCGGATGCCGACGTCGACGAAGGCCGGGTCGGGCCACTCCTCGGCCCGGATGCGGCGCTGGCCCGGCTTGCCGTCCGGCACCGGCTCGAGCAGCACGGACGCCGACCTCGGCCATCACCTGCTTGGCCTGGGCCACGCGCGGCCGCCGTCTCGTCGGCGGACATCAGCCCGCGCCGCTCGAGGTGTCCGGCGACCTGGGTCGAGCGGGTCACGCTCGCGCCACTCGCGCTCCTCGTCCTTGCTGCGGTAGCCGAACGCGCTGCCCGGGAAGCCGCCGTTCTGGTGGAAGAACCGGTAGGTGTCGGCCTCCACGATCGTGGGACCGCGGCCGGCCCGCATGTGCTCGACCGCCTCGCTCATCGCCAGGTGGACGGCCAGCGGGTCCATCCCGTCGACCTTCCAGCTCGCGATGTTGAAGCCGAGGCCGCGGGCGGAGAGCCGCGGCTCGGCGGTGGCCTCGTCGACCGTCGTGGAGACGGCGTACCGGTTGTTCTCGATGAAGAAGCAGACCGGCAGCTTCCAGGCGGCGGCGAGGTTGAACGTCTCCAGGGTCGAGCCGATGTTGACCGCGCCGTCGCCGAAGTAGGTGACCGAGACCGCGTCGGTGCCGGCCTGCCGGTGCGCCCAGGCGAAGCCGGCCGCCTGCGGGACGCCGCCGCCGACGATGGCGTTGGTGCCCATCGCGCCGGCCTCCTTCCACTGCAGGTGCATCGACCCGCCGCGGCCGTGGCTCCAGCCCCGGTCGAGCCCGCAGATCTCGGCCAGCGTCCGGAGCAGCACCGTGCGTACGTCGTCCGACGGCGGCGCGAGCGGGTCGAGGCCCTTCGGCTCCACGTGGTGCAGCGCCTTGGCGAGGAACTGGTGGTGGCCGCGGTGCGACCCGTTGACCGAGTCCTCGCTGGTCAGCGCCAGCACCGAGCCGACCGCGCCGCCCTCCTGGCCGATGCTGGAGTGGGCCGGGCCGTGGATCAGGCCGGCGCCGGCGAGGTCGAGGACGTACTCCTCGAAGGCGCGGACCCAGACGAGCTGCGCGTACATGTCCCGGAGCAGGGCGGGGTCGGCGGCGTCCCAGTCGTCGCCGGGTGGCCTCCACCTGGACCCACGGCGAGGCGGGCTCGAGCCGGTGGTGCTCTGGCATGGTTCCTCCGCTCGTGGTCCGGTCAAGTCCAGCGTGCCACACGATTGGATCCAAAGACCAGGGTTTGCCGCGCCTCTCTGGACGACGGACCGCCCATGTGCTTCAGTGTTTGGATCCGAAAGGAGCGAGATGGGACTTCCCGGTCTGCGCCGGCTCGACCACGTGGGGTTCACCGTCCCCGACCTCGACGCCGCGCACGCGTTCCTGGTCGACGTCCTCGGCTGCGAGTACCTCTACTCGCTGGGCCCGTTCCGCGCCGACGACGAGTGGATGTCCCAGCACCTCAACGTGCACCCCCGCGCGGAGGTCGTCGAGAACCGGTTCTTCCGGTGCGGCGAGCAGGCGGTGTTCGAGGTGTTCTCCTACACCTCGCCCGACCAGCGCAACGCGATCCCGCGCAACAGCGACATCGGCGGCCACCACGTGGCGCTGTACGTCGACGACCTCGACGCGGCGGTCGAGCACCTGCGGGCGCACGACGTCCGGGTGCTCGACGGGCCGACCGCCAGCAAGGGCCCCGCCGAGGGCAACCGCTGGATCTACTTCCTCAGCCCCTGGGGCATGCAGTTCGAGCTGGTGTCCTACCCCCACGGCAAGGCCTTCGACCGGGGCCGGAACGGACCGTCCGCATGAGCACGCTGCCGGAGACCCCCGCCGCGATCGGGGCCGCGAGCGCGCGCATCGCCGCGCACCTGCGCGAGGCGATCCTGCGCGGCGAGCTCCGCCCCGGCGACCGGATCCGCCAGGAGGACGTGGCCGAACGGCTCGGCGCCAGCCGGCTGCCCGTGCGCGAGGCGCTCCGCATCCTCGAGGCCGAGGGGCTCACCGAGCACGAGACCAACAAGGGCGCCCGGGTGCCCCGCCTCTCGCAGCACGAGGTGGAGATGACCTACCGGATGCGCGAGCGCCTCGAGCCGCTCGCTCTCGTCCAGAGCATCGAGCACCTCGACGAGACGACACTCGAGGCGGCCCGCGAGACCCAGGGCCGGATCGAGGACAACGAGGACCTCGACCGCTTCCTCGAGCTCGACCGCGAGTTCCACATGCTCACCTACACCGGCTGCACGCTGGACCCGTTGATGTCGATGGTGACCCGGCTGTGGAACTCCACGCAGCACTACCGGCGGGCGTTCGTCGCGCTGAGCGGCCCCGGCCGGATGTGGGTGGTGAACGCCGAGCACCGGCTGATCCTCGACGCCGTCGAACGGCGGGACCCGGTCGACGCGGAGCGCTACCTCGGCGGGCACATCCGCCGCACCCGGATCGAGCTCGCCAAGCACCCCGAGGTCTTCGAGCCGTGACCACCGCCCTGCGCGTCAACGGGTCTCCGGTCACGGTCGGCGCCGACCCGGAGACGCCGCTGCTCACCGTCCTGCGCGACGAGCTGGGCCTGCTGGGCAGCCGGTTCGGCTGCGGCCAGGGTCTTTGCGGCGCGTGCTTCGTGCGGGTCGGCGACGCCGTGCTGCCGTCGTGCTCGACCCCGCTGTGGCAGGTGGCCGACGCCGAGGTCGTGACGGTCGAGGGGCTGTCCGCGGACGGCGTGCCGCACCCGGTGCAGCAGGCGCTGCTCGACCGGCAGGCCGCCCAGTGCGGCTTCTGCATCGCCGGGATCGTCGTACGCGCGGCCGCGCTCCTCGACGAGCAGCCGCACCCCGACGAGGCGACCGTCGCGGCCGCCCTCGACAAGAACCTCTGCCGCTGCGGGGTCCAGCGGCGCATCGTCGAGGCCGTCGTGGCCGCGGGAGGCGGGTCCGCGTGAGCACCACCGCCCGGGACGTCGCCCTGCCGGCGCACGTGGTCGCCAACCCGCGGCTGGGCTCGTGGCTCTCGGTGACCGACGACGGCATGGTGGGCGTCCGGGTCGGCAAGGTCGAGCTCGGCCAGGGCATCCTCACCGCGCTGGCCCAGATCGCCGCCGACGCGCTGCACGTCCCCCTGCACCTGGTGCGGATGCTGCCCGCCCACACCGGCGTCGGGCCCGACGAGGGCCTCACCGCGGGCAGCACGTCGACCGCGCAGGCGGGGCCGGCGCTGCGGCACGTCGGTGCCGTCACGCTCCGCGAGGTGACCCGGCTGGCCGCGAGCGCCTGGCACGTCCCCGTCGAGGCCGTCGAGGTGGCCGACGGGGTCGTCCGCTGCGGCGAGCGCTCCGCCTCCTTCGTGCACCTCGCCCGGACGGTCGACCCGGACACCGACCTGCGGGTCGCCGTCTCGGACAAGGGCGAGCGGCCCCGGTCGGTGGGCACGAGCGCGCCGCGGCTGGACCTGCCCGACAAGGTGCTCGGCCGGCCCCGCTACCTCGCCGACCTGCGGCCCGCCGGGCTGATGTTCGGCCGGGTGCTGCGGCCCCCCTCGGTCGGGGCGACGCTCACCGGCCTCGACGACCGGACCTGGGGCCCGGACGTGCAGGTGCGTGCGCGACGGGTCGTTCGTCGGCGTGGTCGCGCCGGACGAGGCGGCGGCCGACCGGGCGCTCGAGACGCTGCGCGGCGCGGCCACCTGGGCCGAGCGGGACCTGCTGCCCGACGAGGACGCCGTCGGCGACTTCCTCCGGGCCGGCCCCCACGACGACCTCGAGGTGCTGGCCGAGGACCTCGGCGACGCAGGCCCGGGCGCGACGGTCCTGCGCGCGTCGTACAGCCGGCCGTTCCTCGCGCACGCCTCCATCGCGCCGAGCTGCGGCGTCGCGCGGTGGGACGGCGACCGCGTGCACGTGCAGAGCCACAGCCAGGGCATCCACCAGCTCCGCGACGCGATCGCCGCCGCGCTCGGCCTCGCCGCCGCGCAGGTCACGGTCGAGCACGTGGAGAACGCCGGCTGCTACGGGCACAACGCCGCCGACGACGCCGCGTTCGACGCGGTGCTGCTGGCCCGCACGGTGCCCGGCCGCCCGGTGCAGGTCCGGTGGAGCCGGGAGGACGAGCTGACCTGGGGCCCGCTGGCCTCCGCGATGGCGGTGGACGTCGAGGCGCGGCTGGTGGACGGCCGGGTGCGCGGCTGGTCCTACGACGTGTGGAGCCAGGGCCACTCGTCGCGTCCCGGGTACGCCGGTGTGCCCGGGCTGCTCGCCGGCAGCCACCTGGCCGATCCGCTGCCCGCCCCGGCCGCGACGGACCCGCCGCCGGCCGCCGGCGGCGGGACCACCCGCAACGCGGTGCCGCTCTACGACGTCGGGCCGCGCCGCGTCGTCGGCCACCGGCTCACCCGGACGCCGATCCGCACCTCGGCGATGCGGGCGCTCGGCGCGTTCACCAACGTGTTCGCGATCGAGTCGTTCATGGACGAGCTCGCCACCGCCGCCGGCGCCGACCCGCTCGCGTTCCGGCTCGCGCACCTGACCGACCCGCGGGCCGTGGCCGTGCTGACCGAGGCCGCCGAGCGGGCCGGCTGGGGTTCCCCGCTGCCGGAGGACGCCGGCCGCGGGATCGGGTTCGCGCGCTACAAGGACAGCGGCGCCTACTGCGCCGTCGTCGCCGAGGTCCGCGTCGACCACGAGGTGCACGTCGACCGGCTCACCGCCGCCGTCGACGTCGGACTGGTGGTGAACCCCGACGGCGTGCGCAACCAGATCGAGGGCGGCGCGACCCAGGCGACCAGCTGGACGCTGAAGGAGCGGGTGCGTTTCGACCGGCGCCGGATCACCAGCGGGGACTGGGAGACGCTACCCGATCCTCACGTTCCGCGAGGCGCCGCGGGTCGACGTACACCTGCTCGACCGGCCCGACCTGCCGTCCGTCGGGTCGGGCGAGGCCGCCCAGGGACCGACCGCCGCCGCGATCGCCAACGCCGTGCACGCCGCCCTCGGCGTCCGGGTGCGACACCTGCCGCTGACCGCCGCCGCGGTCGTCGCGGCCATCGAGACCACCGACCAGTGAAACCGGAAAGGGAGCAAGCCATGAGCAGGATCAGCTACGTGCCGCTCGAGCAGATGGACGAGCGCATGCAGGAGGAGATGCACCGGTGCGCCCGCGAGGGCACGCCGCGCCCGGAGAGCTCGGCGGTCCGCGCCCACGTCCCCGCCGCGTTCTGGTCGTTCGCCGACTCGTGGAAGGCGATCTTCCACAGCGGCGTCTGCGACCACGCCATCAAGGACCTGTGCCGGGTCTACATCTCCCGGACCGTGAAGTGCGAGTTCTGCGGCAACCAGCGGTCGATGAAGGCCACCGCGGCGGGGCTGCAGGAGCAGCAGTACGACGACCTGCTCAACTTCGAGAGCTCCGACAAGTACGACGACCGGCAGAAGGCCGCGCTGGCCTACGCCCAGGCGATCGCGTGGAACGAGGACGACCGCGACGGGCTGTGGAAGCGGCTGCACGCGCACTTCTCCGAGGCGGAGCTCGTCGAGCTCGGCTGCTTCATCGGGCTCACGTTCGGCCAGCAGAGCTGGATCCGGCTCCTCGACATCGACCACCACCAGTACATGGCCGGCACCGACGCCTCGATGGCACCCGGCTTCCGGACCGCCGAGGAGCTGGCGGAGTCGAAGGCGAAGGAGGACTACTGGGCGGCCCGCTGATCCGCGTCTAGCGTGGACGTGTGGCTGCTCGGCTCGTCGTCCCGCTGCTGTGCTGCCTGGCAACGGCCGGGTGCGCGGACGACCCGGCCGCCGACCTGCACGTGGAGGCCCCGACGCTCGGTCACGGTGACGAGCACGGCCTTCGACGAGGACGGCGAGATCCCGACGCGGTTCACCTGCGACGGCGAGGAGGTCTCACCGCCTCTCGCGTGGGAGAGCACGTCGGGCGACCCGCGCGCGTGGGCCCTCGTGGTCGACGACCCGGACGCGCCGGGCGGGACCTTCGTGCACTGGGTGGTGCTGGACATCCCCCGCAGCACCCGGTCGGTCGCCGAGGCGACTGCGCCCGCCGGGTCGGTGCAGGCCGACAACACCGCGGGCGACGCCGGGTACGCCGGCCCCTGCCCGCCGAGCGGGAGACACCGCTACCGGTTCACCGTCTACGGGCTGTCGGAGAGGACCGGGCTCGACGACGGGGCCGCGCTCGGCGACGCGCTCGACGCGATCAGCTCGGCGGCGGTGTCCCGCGGCACCCTGCTGGCCACCTACGAACGCACCGGCTGACCGGTCAGAGCTTGTAGCCGATGTCGCGCAGCAGCGCCCGGCGGTCCCGCTCGTCGTTCTCGTCCTCGACGCCCAGCGGCGCCCATCCGTCGACGACGCCGAGGACCCCACGCCCCTGGTCCGTCTCGGCGACGAGCACCTGGACCGGGTTGGCCGTGGCGCAGTAGACGCGGCACACCTCCGGGACGGCCTTGACCTGGTTGAGCACGTTCACCGGGAAGCCCTCGCGCAGCAGCACGAGGAACGAGTGGCCCGCCCCGACCGCGAGGGCGTGCCGGACCGCGAGCTCGACGAGCTCAGGGTCGTTGCCGGCCCGGCGGACCAGCCGCGCCCCGGAGGCCTCGCAGAAGGCGAGCCCGAAGCGCAGGTGCGGCGAGGAGCCCACGAGCGCCTCGTAGAGGTCCTCGACGGTCTTGATGAAGTGGGCCTGGCCGAAGATGAGGTTGACCCCCTCGGGCACCTCGACCCCCACGACGGTGATGGCAGGTTCACTCATCACGACTCCCTCCGATTGTCGTCACCAGGTGACGGCGACGTACTTCGACTCCAGGTAGTCGAGCATCCCCTCGTGGCCGCCCTCGCGGCCGACCCCGCTCTGCTTCACCCCGCCGAACGGCGCGGCCGGGTCGCTGACCAGACCGCGGTTCAGCCCGACCATCCCGGACTCGAGCGCCTCGCTGACCCGCAGCCCGCGGGCGAGGTCGCCGGTGTAGACGTAGGCGACCAGGCCGAACTCGGTGTCGTTGGCCATCCGGATCGCGTCGGCCTCGTCGGTGAACGTCACGACCGGGGCCACCGGGCCGAAGATCTCCTCGGTGAGGATGTGCGAGCCGTCCGGTACGTCGACCAGCACGGTCGGCTCGTAGTACCAGCCGTCGCGCTCGGGGCGCCGGCCGCCCACGACGACCCGGCCGCCCGCGGCCACCGCTCCCTGGACGAGCTCGTCGACCTTGACGGCCGCGTCCTCGTTGACCAGCGGCCCGACCTGGGTGTCGTCGTCCGTGCCGGGACCGACCCGCAGCGCCGCCATCCGCTCGGCCAGGCGCCGCCCGAACTCCTCGGCGACCGGAGCCTCGACGTAGAAGCGGTTGGCCGCGGTGCACGCCTCGCCGGCGTTGCGCATCTTCGCGACCATCGCGCCGTCGAGGGCGGCGTCGAGGTCGGCGTCGGCGAACACCAGGAACGGCGCGTTGCCGCCGAGCTCCATCGAGCAGTTGATGACCTGGTCGGCGGCCTCCTTGAGGAGCACCCGACCCACCTCGGTGCTGCCGGTGAAGGACAGCTTGCGGACCCGGGGGTCGTGCAGCATCGCCGAGACGACCGCGCCGGAGCGCCGGGCCGGCAGCACGTTGACCACGCCCGCCGGGACGCCGGCGTCGCTGAGGATCCGCCCCATCAGCAGCGCGGTCAGCGGGGTGTCGCTGGCCGGCTTGAGGACCACCGTGCAGCCGGCCGCCAGGGCGGGGCCGATCTTGCGGGTGGCCATCGCGGCCGGGAAGTTCCACGGCGTCACCAGCACGCAGATCCCCACCGGCTGCTGCACGACGAGGATCCGGTTGGCGCCGCTCGGGGCGGTCATCACGCTGCCGGAGGCACGGACGGCCTCCTCGGCGTACCAGCGGAAGAACTCCGCGGCGTAGGCGACCTCGCCGCGGGCGTCGGTCAGCGCCTTGCCGTTCTCCAGCGAGATCAGGTGCGCGAGCTCGTCGGCCCGGTCGGTCATCAGCTCGAAGGCACGGCGCAGGATCTCCGAGCGCTCGCGCGGCGAGGTGGCGGCCCAGCCGGCGGCGGCCTCGGCGGCGGCGTCCACCGCGGCGAGCGCGTCCTCGACGGTCCCGTCGGCCACCGTCGTCAGCACGCCGCCGGTCGCCGGGTCGTGGACGTCGAAGCGGCCGCCGTCCGAGGCGGGCACGGTCTTGCCGCCGACGTACAGGTCGGTGGGCAGGTCGCTGATCGAGTCCAGGCTGAAGTCGCCCATGCTTGTGTCTCCTCGTGATCGTTGGTCTCGACAGGCTCGACCGCCGAGGGTCCGCTCGACCGGCCGAAGGGTCTGTCAGTAGGGGTTCGCGACGACGAGGTCCTGGGCCGGGAACAGGGTGAGGATGCGCGGGCCGTCGGCGGTGACCACGATCTCCTCCTCGATCCGGGCCGCGGAGATCCCGTCGCTCGCCGGGCAGTAGGTCTCGAGCGCGAAGACCATCCCGACCTCGAGCTCGACCGGCTCCTTCATCGAGTTGAGCCGCGAGATGATCGGCCGCTCGTGCAGCCCGAGCCCGAGGCCGTGGGCGAACTGCAGGCCGAACGCCTCCATCTCGCTGGCGAAGCCGAACTCCTCCGCCTTGGGCAGCAGCGCGGCGACCTCGTCGGTGCCCACACCCGCCTTGATCCCCTGGATGCCCCGGTCCATCCACTCGCGGGCCTGCTTGTAGGCGTCCCGCTGCGACTGCGTCGCGCTGCCGACCGCGAAGGTGCGGTAGTAGCAGGTCCGGTAGCCGTTGAACGAGTGGATGATGTCGAAGAACGCCTGGTCGCCCGGCCGGATCAGCCGGTCGGTGAAGTTGTGCGGGTGCGGGTTGCAGCGCTCGCCCGAGATCGCGTTGACCGCCTCGACCTGGTCCGAGCCCATCTCGTAGAGCCGCTTGTTGGTCAGGGCGACGATCTCGTTCTCCCGGACGCCGGGCTTCAGCGCCTCGACGATGTCCTGGTAGACGCCGTCCACCATGGCCGCCGCCTGGTTGAGCAGCATGATCTCGTCCTGGTTCTTGATCACCCGGGCGTCGAGCATCAGCTGCTGGGCGTCGACGACACGGAGCCCCTGGCGCTGCATCTCGAACAGGAACGGCGGCTCGACGATGTCCACGCCGACCGGCTGGTCGGCCACCCCCGCCTCCACGAGCAGCGACTTGATCTCCGCCACCGCCTCGGCCATCAGCCCCACCGACGGCGCGACCGCGCCCCGGAAGCCGAGGAAGCCGGCGCGGTAGTTCTCGTCCGGGACCCACCGGGAGTACTTCTTGTGGTGCTTGACCGCCGACCCGAAGTCCCACAGCACCGGCTCCTTGCCGCGGGCCAGCAGCGCGTAGCGGATCATCTTGTCGCCGAGCGCCCCGCCGATCCAGGTGTGCGTGGTGTAGCGGATGTTGTAGAAGTCGAAGAGCAGGAACGCCCCGCACTCGCTGCTCTCCAGCGCGGCCGTGGCCCGGCCGAGCCGGTAGTCACGCAGCCGCTGGAAGTCGACCCGCTCCTCGTAGTCGACGCCCATGTGGCCCGGCGCGGCAAGCGGGGCGGGGTTGGGGCTCATGTCAGCCCGCCTCGTCCGCCGCACCGAGACCGTCGTCGACGGTGACGTTCTCCGGCTTCAGCTCGAGCCCGGAGGCCGCCGCCTGCAGGTCGAGCAGGATCGCGAAGTCCTCGTCCACGCGGCCGCTGCTGACGCTGGCCTGCACGAGCTGCGCGGTGGCGGCGGCGAGCGGCATCGGGACGTCGAGCTCCCGGGCGGCGGCCAGGCCGAGGTCGAAGTCCTTGCGCAGCAGGATCGGGGTGAAGGTCGGGGTGTAGTCGAGGTTGACGAACGCCGGTGACTTGTAGCGGGTGAACACCGAGCCCATCACGGAGTTGTTGAGGAACTCCAGGAACGCCGCGCGCGGCGACCCCGCCCTTCTCGGCCAGCACGGTGATCTCGGCGAGGTTCTGGGTGACCACGCCCAGCATCAGGTTGTGGCAGATCTTGACCAGCCGGGCCACGTCCCCCTCGCCGACGTACGTCGAACCCTTGCCGAGCTGCTCCAGCAGGTGGGCCACCCGCTGGTAGGTCTCCTCCGGCCCGGAGACGACCAGGCTGAGCCCGCCGGCGCGCACGACCTTGCCGTTGCCGCTGACCGGGGCGGCGAGGAAGGCCACCCCGTGCTCGGTGCACGCCTCGCGCATCGCGACCGACGACTCGGTGGAGACCGTCGAGCAGTCGACGACGACACCGGGCACCTGTTCCGGGTCGGCGAGCAGGCCACCCTCGCCGGTCAGCACCTGCTCGAGGTCGGCCGGCGTCGAGACCATCGTGAACACGACGTCGAGACCACGGAGCTCGGCGATCGTGTCGGCGACCGTGCAGCCGAGCTCGGCGAGCGGCTCGGCCTTGGCGCGGGTCCGGTTCCAGACGGTCACGTCGTTGCCGGCGCGGGCCAGCCGGCCGGCCATGGCCGCGCCCATCCGTCCGGTCCCGATCCAGCCCACGCGCAGGGCGCCGGCCTCAGCTGTCTGGTTCATACGCCTGCCTTCGCATTCGTCGTGACGGGGTGGTGGTCGTGAAGCTGCTGCGCGACCCAGTCGGCGGTGTAGGGGCGGTGCCAGGGGGTGACGTTGGCGCAGCCGTGGTTGCCCTGCTCGAGCATCAGCAGCTCGACCGGGCCGGACACGGCGTCGCGCAGCCGTTCGGCGTGCTGCCACGGGATCAGCCGGTCCTGCCGGCCGAAGACCACGAGCAGCGGCGCGACGAGGTCGGCCGCGTGCTGCTCCATCCCGAGCGTGCTCGCGATCCGCCGCGCGTCGTCGGCGTCGGTGGCGCGGGACCGGACCTGGAACGTCTGCCGGGTCAGCTCCGGCAGGCCCTCCCAGCAGTCGCCGAAGTTGAAGGGTCCGGCGAGGGCGACGCAGGCCTTCGCGCGGTCGCCGAGCGCGGCCGCCGTACGCGCGGCGTAGTAGCCGCCGAGGCTGACCCCCCACACCGCGAGCCGGTCGCGGTCCACGCCGTCGAGGGTGCCGAGGGTCTCCCAGAGGACCTCGGCGACCGGTGCCCAGTCGCCGCGGATCGGTACGTCGTACTCCGCCTCACCCTGCCCGGGACCGTCGACGCAGAACGTGGCGACGCCACGGTCGAGGAACGTCTGCTCGGTCGACCGGAGCTCCTCCTTGGTGGAGTCCAGGCCGGGGACGAGCACGACGACCGGGTGCGGGCCGGCGCCGGCGGGGAGCCGGAGGACCGCCACCAGGCTGCCGGCCTCGAACGGCATCTCGACCCGTCGCCCGGGCGGGTCGAGATGGGGCAGCGCGTCGTCGAGGCAGGCCACCGCACGGGCGTGCGCGGCCCGCATCTGGCCGAGGTCCTCGACGAAGACGAACTTCGCGAAGTGGTGGTAGACGGCGGCCCGGGCGAGGTGCTCCCCGGCGGACCGGAGCCGGCCCTCGGCGAGCGCGGCGCGGCCCAGGTCCTCGTGCTCGGAGCCCACGGCCACCCAGGCCGCGCACCAGTCGCTCCAGTGCGCGAGGGTGCCGGTGATGCGCTGGAAGTCGGAGACGGTGACGCCGTTGGCGGTGAACCGGGGGGCCCAGTGCGCGACGGCGGACGCGACCCTCTCGTCCATGCGGCGCCTCCCTCCGGCAACGATCCTGCAAACGAGTGCAGTTTGCTGCAACGCCGAGGCGGTGTCAAGGACGCGCGCGTCCGGTGCGGACCGCGCTCCCAGGCGGGACGAGGCGGCTGACGCGTTGCTGCAATCGACTGCACGATGCGCTACGGTTCGTCCCACGGCTGGACCCGAGGAGGCAGTGTGCCCGCATCCGTCACGGTGGGGTCGTTCACCCCGTCGGTGGTGCTCGACCTGGCCCGCACGACCGGCCGGCTCGAGGCGCTCGACCTCGCGGTGACCGAGGTCCCGGTGGCCTCCTCGCCGGCCCAGTTCCGCGACCTGGTCGACGGCCGGCTCGACCTGGCCCTGACCAGCCCGGACAACGTCCTCGCCTACCGGTTCAGCCCCGGCAACCCGCTGGGCGAGCTCTTCGACGTGCGCATCGTCAGTGCCGTCGACCGCGGGATGGGGCTCGGCCTCTACGCCCGCCCCGGGCTCACCGCGGAGGACCTGCGCGGCGCGCGGGTCGGCGTCGACGTCCCCACCTCCGGCTTCGCCCTCGCGCTCTACGCGCTCGCCGACTCGCTCGGCGTCGGTCGCGCGGACTACGAGCTGGTCACGCTCGGCTCGACGCCGCGCCGGCTCGAGGCGCTGCTCGCCGGTGACTGCGACGCCACCATGCTCAACGCCGGCAACGAGCTCGTCGCCGAGCGCGCGGGGTGCCCGCGTCTCGCCTCCGTCGCCGACGTGGTCGGTCCCTACCTCGGCACCGTGGTCGCCGTCGCCGGCGAGCACCCGGCTCGCCGAGGCCCGGGGGCTGGCCGACGCCCTGGCGTCGACGGCGGCAGAGCTGCTCGGCGGCGGGCTGGACGACGAGGCGCGGGAGGCCGCCGCGCGCCGCCTCCACCTCGACGACGAGCTGGCCGGGCGCTACGTGGCGCGCCTGCGCAGCCCCGGCGAGGGGCTCGTCGCTGACGGCCGCGTGGACCCGGAGGCGATCGCGACGCTCGTCGGGCTCCGCCGGCGCTACCTCCCCGACGGCCTCGACGGCCTCGACGAGACTTCCGGGCTGGTCGTCCCCGCGGGGTCACCGTGAAGGCGGGCGTCGCCGACACCGGCTCGCCGTCGATCCGGCTGCTGCAGCTGACCGCGGTCGTCAGCACCCTCGACCGGTTCGCGATGCCGCCGATGCTGGTGGCGATCGCCGTCGACCTCGGTGCGCCGCTGTCGGCCATCGTGCACGCCGCCGGCGCCTACTTCCTCGTCTACGGCCTGATGCAGCCGGTCTGGGGCACCGTCTCCGACAGCCTCGGCCGGGTCCGCACGATGCGGCTCACGCTGCTGTTCGCCGGGCTGTTCACGATCGCGTCGGCCTTCGCCTGGGACCCGGTGTCCCTCGGCGTCCTCCGCGGCATCGCCGGCGGGCTGTTCGGCGCGGCGTACCCGTCCCTGCTCATCTACATCGGTGACACGGTGCCGGCGGCGGTCCGCCAGCGCGACATCGCCCGGCTGATGGTGGGGGTGGCGATCGGTACGTCGGTCGCCTCCGTCGGCGCCGGGGCGCTCGCCGACACGACCTCGTGGCGGGTCGCCTTCGTGCTCACCGGCGTCGCCTCCCTGGCCCTCGCCGCGCTGCTCCGCCGGCTGCCCGAGCCACGGGTCCACCGCGAGGCGGGGGCGTCCCTCCTCGCTCCGCTGCGGGCGGTCGCCGGGTCGCGCGTGGCGCTGTTCGTGCTGGTGATGGCGTTCACCGAGGGTGCCGTCCTGCTCGGCGCGCTCACCCTGCTCCCCGCGGCCGCGGAGGACGCCGGGGCGAGCGCCGCCGTCGCCGGTGCGGTGACCGGGGTCTACGGCATCTCGGTGTTCCTGGGCGCGCGGCTCGTCGGCCGGCTGTCCCAGTCGTGGCACCCGGCCCGGCTCATCGCGCTCGGCGCCGGCGCGGCCGTGGTGGCGTGCGCGACGCTGACGGCCTCCCGCGACCCCCTCGCGGCGGTCGCGGCGGCGCTGCTCCTCGGCCTCGCGTGGACCGCGATGCACTCGTCGCTGCAGACCTGGGCCACCGAGGTCCTCCCGCAGGCGCGGGCCTCGATCGTGTCGCTGTTCGCCGGATCGCTGTTCGTGGGCAGCGCGCTGGCCGCGGTGCTGGTCGCGGACCTCGCCGACGCCGGCCGCTACGACGTCATCTACCTGCTCGGGGCGGGCCTCGCCGTACCCCTCGGGCTGAGCGCGAGCTGGGGGAGGTCACGGTGGCACAGACCCCTCGACGCAAGCTGACTCCTAGGATGCCTGCTGTGACCCCGACCCTGCGCGACGTGGCCGAGGCTGCGGGCGTGCACGCCGCGACCGCGTCCCGGGCCCTCAACCCGGCGACCCGCGGCCTCGTCAACGCCGACACCGCGCGCCGGGTCATGAAGGTGGCCGAGACCCTGGGCTACCGGCCGAACCCGATCGCGCGCGGGCTGAAGACGTCGAAGTCGCAGACCGTCGGGCTGGTGATCCCCGACCTCACCAACCCGCTCTTCCCGCCGATCGTGCGGGGCATCGAGGACGTGCTGGAGCCGGCCGGCTTCAGCGGGCTGATCGTCAACACCGACAACGACCCGGGCCGCGAGCTCGCGCAGATCGAGTCGCTGCGGTCCCGCCAGGTCGAGGGCCTGATCGTCGCCACCGCCCTGATCGACCACCCGCTGCTGGTGAAGCTGCACCGGGAGGGGGTCAAGATGGTGATGGTCAACCGGCGCACGGACGGCATCAACGTCCCGTCGATCACGCCCGACGACGCGACCGGGATCTCGCTCGCGGTCGAGCACCTCGCCGAGCTCGGGCACCGCCGCATCGTGCACCTCGCCGGCCCGCAGACCACCTCGACCGGCGTGGTCCGCGCCCGCTCGTTCCGCAACACCGTCCGCGAGCTGGGTCTCGACAACGACCCGGACCTGGTCACCACGTGCGAGTTCTGGAACGAGGAGGACGGCGCCCGCGCCCTGCGCGGCCTGCTCGACCGGGGCATCGACTTCACGGCGGTCGTCGCCGGCAACGACCTGATCGCCCTGGGCTGCTACGACGTGTTCGCCGAGCGCGGCATCGTCTGCCCCGACGACGTCAGCGTGGTCGGGTTCAACGACATGCCGTTCCTGGACAAGCTGCGTCCGCCGCTGACCAGCGTGGCCGTGCCGCACCACCAGATCGGCGTCGAGGCCGCGCGGATGCTGCTCGAGACGATCGACGAGCCGGACCGGCCGGCGCGGTCGGTGCTGCTCCCGCTGACCCTGCGGGTCCGCGGCTCGACGGCACCGCCGCGCGAGGCCGTCAGCGTCAGCTGAGGCTGTCCAGCGCGGCCGCCAGCCGCTCCCGGGCGTCGACGGCGACCTCCTTGAGCTCGGCGCTGTCGGCGACCGACATCATCACGTCGGGGTCGAGCGCCTCGACGACCGTGGTCCCCTCGTCCTGGGCACGGACCACCACGTTGCACGGCAGCAGCGCCCCGACCGACGGGTCGGCCTGCACGGCCTTGTGGGCCAGCGGCGGGCGGCACGCGCCGAGGATCACGTAGGGCGCGATGTCGGCGTCGATCTTCGCCTTCAGGGTCGCCTTCAGGTCGATCTCGGTGAGCACCCCGAAGCCCTGCTCGGCGAGCGCGGCACGCACGGCGTCGACCGTCTCCGCGTAGGGACGGCTCAGGGTCTTGCTCATCGTGTAGCTCATCGCTGCTCCTCCTGGGTTCGACGGACTGCGTTTCCGACGATACCCCGAGGGGTGTTAGCCGTCGTTTCTGTCGTATACCCCATGGGGTATGCTCCCAGCACCCGAACGTAAGGACCCACGATGACGTCGACGGCCGTCCAGCCGCCACGGCACCGCGCCACCGAACCCGACCACACGACGATCGATGCCGGCCCCCTCGGCAGGATCGGGGTGTGGGTCACCGACCACGCCCGGATCACCGGAGGTGTCTGGCTGCTGCTGATCGTGGCGCTCGGGGCCTTCGCTCCCCAGGTCGAGTCCTCGCTCTCCGGCGCAGGGTGGCAGGACGACGGCTCGGAGTCCGTCGCCGTCCGCGAGCTCGCCCAGGAGCACTTCGGCGGCAACGCCAGCTCCGCGATCCAGGTGGTCGTGCACAGCACGGACGAGCCCCTGACGTCCGCCGCCGGCACGGACGTCCTGGCCGAGGCGACCCGGATCCTGGAGGGCGACCCCCGGATCGCCGAGGTCGTCCAGCCGCAGCCCGGCGCGACGGTCAGCCAGGACGGGCGGACCGCCGTACTCCTCGGCGGGGCCGACGCCGACACCAACGAGATGGTGCGGGCGGCCGACGACCTGAAGGGGCCCCTTCAAGGCCTCGGCGGCGACGGCATCGAGGTGAACCCGACCGGGGCCTCGCTGCTGTGGAGCGACTTCAACGAGGCCAACCTCGACGCGATGCTCAAGTCCGAGATGTTCTCCTGGCCGGTCACCCTGGCCATCCTGGTGCTCGCCTTCGGCGCCCTCGTCGCCGCGGGCCTGCCGCTGATCCTCACCCTGGCCGGCCTGGTGGCCTCCGCGGGCTCGCTGGTGCTGGTGAACGAGCTCACGCCCGTCTCCATCTGGGCGATGAACTTCGCCATGATGTTCGCCCTCGCCCTCGGCATCGACTACGCCCTGTTCGTCGTGGTGCGCTACCGCGCGTCCCGGATGGGCAGCATGAACAGCGTCCGCGAGGCCGTCGCGGAGACGATGGACACGGCCGGCAAGGCGGTGCTGCTCTCCGGCGCCACCGTGCTGGTCAGCCTGTCCGCGGTGATGCTCGTGCCCTCCCCTGCCTTCCGGTCGATGGCCGGCGGGATCATGCTCGCGGTCATCTTCGTGCTCGGCGCCACCCTCACCCTGCTGCCCCTCGTGCTCGGCAAGCTCGACCTCCGGATCAACAAGCTCGCGCTGCCCTGGGTGCACTCCGGTGAGCACCGCTCGCCGAAGTTCGCCGCGTGGGGCGAGCTGCTCTGGCGGCGTCCGGTCGCCTTCGCGCTCGGATCCTTGGTGGTGCTGCTCGCGATCGCCGCCCCCGTGGTCGGCCTGAAGACGGCGATGCCGTCGATCAAGGTGCTGCCCGAGGAGGCCAGCGCACGCGTCGGCTACGACCTCGTGCAGGAAGCCTTCGGCGACGGCGCCCCCGGCGCACTGCAGATCGTCGTGGAGGAGGACCAGGTGAAGACCGCGACCGCGGTGCTCGCGGACGACCCGGGGATCGCGGCCGGCATGCCGGCGCAGCCGGCCGCGGACGACAGCGGCTACGCGCTCATCACCGCGGTGCCCACGGTCGACCCGTCCGACCCGGAGCTCGGTGACACCGTGGACCGGCTGCGCGACGACCTGCCCGGCACCGCCCTCGTCGGCGGGGCGCCCGTGGAGAACCTCGACCTCAAGACCCAGCTGGACAGCTCCACCCCCCTGGTGATCGGCGTCGTGATGGGTCTCGGGTTCCTGCTCCTCCTGCTCGCCCTGCAGGCACCGCTCATCGCCCTGCTCGGCACGCTGGCGTCGCTGCTGTCGACGGCGGCCGCCTTCGGGGTCGCGCGGCTGGTGTTCCAGGAGGGCTACGGGGCCGGCCTGTTCGGCTTCGAGCACCAGGGCTTCCTCGACGCGTGGGCGCCGGTGTTCTTCTTCGCGATGATCTTCGCGATCGCGATGGACTACACCGTGTTCCTGCTGGCGTCGGCGAAGGAGCACTACGAGCGCTCCGGCGACCCGCGCGAGGCGATGGTCGGCGCCCTGGCCCACTCGGGCCGGGTGATCTTCGCGGCGGGCGCGGTGATGGTGGCGGTGTTCTTCACGTTCGCCCTGTCCGGACCGCTGCCGCCGAAGGAGATGGGGATCGTGCTGGGTGTCGCCGTGCTCCTCGACGCGTTCCTGGTCCGGCTGGTGCTGCTGCCGGTGCTGCTGCGGCTCACCGGCCGGGCTGCCTGGTGGTGCCCGCGCTGGCTGCGGAAGGTGCTGCCGGACGTGCGGTTCTCCCACGGCTGACCGGCAGCCACGGGAGGGACCATCGCCCCTGTCCGAAACGCGCCGTCTCCTCTACCTTCGTGGGCAAGGGACGGAGGCGACATGGACGACGACGACGACGTGATCAAGGTCCTCACGCACGAGCAGTGCTGGGAGGTGCTGCGCGCCGAGGAGTTCGGGCGCCTGGCCTTCGCCCTGCTGGACGAGATCCACATCACCCCGATCAACTACGCGGTCGACGGGCCGGGACTGCTGTTCCGCACCGCCGAGGGCAGCAAGCTGCTGAGCATCGTGATGGGATCGCCGGTCGCCTTCGAGGTCGACCAGTACGACGACGAGTGGGCCCGCAGCGTGGTGGTCCGCGGCCGGGCCCGGGTGCTCGACGAGCACGAGGAGCACCGCGCCGAGAACGTGCCGCTCCGCCCCTGGGTGCCGACGCTGAAGTACAACGTCGTCGAGATCACGCCGGAGGTCGTCTCGGGGCGGGAGTTCCACCTCGACCGGCCCTGGCTGCACCTGCGCCCGCACGACTGAACGAGTCCGGCTACACCGCCCGGCTGACCGTCCCGGTGTGGACGAGGCGGGTCGCTCCGTGGGCCGCGGCCCGGCCCTCCGCCATCGCCCGGAGGAGCACGCGTGCGTAGGGAAGGAAGCACTCGCCGGCCGGGGTCAGCACGGCCGGGCGGACGCTGCGGTCGACGAGCCGCTGCCCGACGGCCCGCTCGAGCCGGAGGATGCGGGCGCTGAAGCCGGCCTGCGACAGGTGCAGCCGACCGGCCGCCTCGGTGAACGACCCGCTCTCGCGCAGTGCGACGAAGGCGGCGAGCTCGCCCATGCTCGCCTCCCACACGATCTGGTCGGTGCTCATCGCCACCCCCGCCCTGCGCGTCGAAGACAACTTCATTAGACGCGAGGTGGTCGGAGCGCGAGAACGGGCGGATCGGATCAGTTACGCACCTGTGACCGGTCCGAGACAACGGCTGGGGTGGGTTGTCCCACCCCAGCCGGATATCTCACGACATGTGAACCGCGAGGCTCACTGCGCGATGTACATCTCGTTGAACGTCGGCATGCCACGCAGGTTGTCGTTGTACATGCCGCCGACCTTGGAACCGTGGATCATCGCGGTGCCGGAGTAGCCCCAGTTCACGACCGGGTAGTAGTCCGTCATCATCGTCTTGTCGAACTCGCCCCACGCCTTCGCGGCTTCCTCGGGACCCAGCGTGTCGAGGATCCTGTCCTGCTCGTCGTCGAGCTTCTTGACCTTGAGCTGGGACTTGTTCGGCATCCCCTCGAGTCCGACGAGATCGCCGTAGAAGATCGCCGGGAACCACGAGGAGCCCGACGGCCAGTCCGAGCACCAGCCGGCCGACGGCCGGAAGTTGACCGGGGCGTCTGCGTTGGACTCGTCGGTGCGGATGGTCTCCGAGGTCGAGGCGACCGGGGTGGCCTTGAAGCCGGCGGCTTCGAACGCCTTCACGAGCTGGTCCTTGCCCTCGACCGCCTGGGCGTCGTCCGACTCGTAGTACCACTTGATCTCGAACCCCACGGCGTTCGCCTTCTCGAGCAGTGACCTCGCCTTGTCCGGGTCGGTCTTGTCGCCGCCGTTGCCGAGTGGGTCGTAGTCGACGCGACCGACGGTCCCGGGCGGCAGCAGCGCGGTGCCGGGCACGATGGTGACGCCCTTGATCTGCCCGATCGCCTTCCAGTAGGCCTCGTAGGGCCACGCCCAGCCGATCGCCTTGCGGACGTTGAGGTCCTTCACCTTGGTCATGTCGATGTAGCCGAAGTAGGTGCACGGACTCGTGCCCGTGGTGAGCCGGTCCGGCTCCTGGGCGATCTGGCGGTAGGACGCCGCGGTGACGTTGTCGTAGGTGAGCGACGTCTGCGCCGAGCCGTTGTCGTTGATCAGGACGTTCTCGAGCTTGGCGGTGTCCTGGCCGAACTGGAAGTCCCAGCCGTCGACGGCCTGGATGCGGCCCGGGTCGGTGGCCGGGTCCCAGTTCTCGTTCTTCTCCAGGGTCAGGCTGGTGCCCGGCTTGTAGTCGGCGAACTTGTAGGGGCCGGTCGCCAGCGGGTGCTGGCCGTAGGTCTCCGGGTCGTCCTTGGCCTCGGGGATCGCGGTGAACGCCGGGAAGGACCCGTAGAAGTCCATGTCCGCGAACGGGCGGCGCATCTTGATGGTGATGTCGTTGCCCTTGACCACGACGCCCTTGTAGTCACTCTTGTCAGCGAACGGGCCCTTGTACGTGTCGCCGTCGAGGAAGAACGTCGTCTGGTACGTCGGCCCTTCAGGCAGCTCGGCGATCGCGAACGAGCGCTTGACCGCGTAGGCGACGTCCTCGGCCTTCACGTCAGTGCCGTCCTCGTACTTCAGGCCGTCCTTCAACGTGAACGTCCACTCGGTGTTGTCCTCGTTGGGCGTTCCGAGATCGGTGGCCATGTCGGGCACCAGCACCATGTCGTTGGTCTTCGGGTCGCGGACGTACTGCGTCAGCGAGCGGAGCACCAGGTCCGACAGGATCGCGGTCGAGTCGGTGAAGTAGGCCCGGGTGGGGTCCAGGGTCGAGGGGGCCTCGTCGGTCATCACGGTCACGGTCCCGCCCTGCGTCGCGCCGTCCGGGATGGCCATCGGACCCTTGAGGTCGGGGTTCTTGCCGGCCGCGGCTCCGCCGCCGGCCTGGAAGGAGGCCCCTTCCCCGGGCGTACCGTCCCCGTTGTCACTTCCGCTGCCTCCACAGGCCGCCAGCGTCATCAGCGCGGCGGACGCAGTGGCTACGGCGAGCGTTGTCTTTCGTCGCATGCTGTCACCCGTCTCTCGAAGGATCACTTCCGTGTCCCGTCGGAGGCTTTGGTGGTACCTCCGACAGGACTTCCCTCGAGTCTTGGTCCCGCGACGCCCACGGGCGAGGACCATCGCCAACAGCGATGGACCCCCGCCTGCGGCTACCCCAGCGCGGCCGGGGCGTAGGCCACCACGGCGGTGCCCGTCGCCACGATGACCATCCCCGAGGCGATAGCGATCCCGCTGCTCGAGACGCCCACGGTCGTCCCGCCTGTGTCGGCCTGCACCGGACGCTTCAGCAGGGGCAGGCCCGTCGCCTCGTCCCAGGCGAGCAGGTTGCCGAGGTTGTCGACGGTGAACACCACCCCGCCCGCGACCGACGTCGACTGGTAGTGGGTGCCGTCGGCGATCGGTGACGCCCACCCGAGCGCCCCGTCGTCGTGGCCCAGCGAGACCATCGCCCCGCCCGGGGCGGTCGCGCCGACGACCGAGCCGGCGTCGGAGGCCCACGCGGCGGCGTTGCACGCCGGGCACGACGCTCCGACGGTCGCCTTCCAGAGCGACTGCATCGAGCCGGCGTCGACCGCGTGGTAGACGCCGGCCTTCTGCAGGTCGCCCACCACCAGCCGCCCGGTCGAGTCGCGGAACAGGTTCGGCGGCGCCCCGAAGTCGAGGTCGAGCTGCAGGCAGGGCGCGCTGTCCCCGACGACCAGCTGCAGGTTGGGGTCCTCGCCGGCTGCCTCGCACAGCGGGTCGACGGCTTCGCGGACCGCCGGGTCGTACTGCTCGATCAGGCCCTTGTAGGAGCCGACGACCTCCCCGAAGGTCCTGCGCCTCGGGTCGATGTCGATCTTGAGGATGGCGTTCGTGTTCTCGTGCTCGATCTTCTTGCTGTACGGGTTGCTCGTGCCGGCGTACGCGTATCCGCTCTCCGTGTCGACGGCCGGCGCCGTCCAGATCCCGCCGCCCGCATAGCCCTCGGCGAACGCGTCCTCGGGAATCGTGTAGACCCGCTTGAGGAGCCGCCCCGTCCTGGCGTCGAAGATCGCGATCCCGCCCCGCTCGTCCGCGTCGCCCTCGGCGGGCGAGAACCCCGCCAGCAACAGGCCGCCGGTGACGACCGGGGTGGCGTTCGTGTAGTAGCCCGCCCCCGCGACGATCGGCTTGCTGCGCCACAGCACCCGCTGCTCGGCGCCGGGGGTCTTGGACAGGGCCAGCACGTAGGGCGAGTCCGTCTGGTTGACCAGGGTGAGGACGGCCTCGTCGGTGACGGCCGGCGAGCTGACGAAGGTGCCGCCGAGGCCGGCCACCGTGCCGGGGTCGAGCGTGACGTGGTGCCGCCACAGCTCGGTGCCGGTGCCGGCATCGAGCGCGACCACGTCGCCCCCGGCCGTGTTCAGGTAGACGCAGCCGCCGCTGACGATCGGGGTTCCGTTCAGGTCGCTGAAGACGTTGGCCGAGGCACCGGTCGAGAACGACCACACCGGCTGCAGCGTCGGCGTCGTGGCGGGCGAGATGTCCCCCGCGTGCTCCTGCGTGCGGGTGTTGGCGAGGTCGCGGCCGAACGTCGGCCACTCGTCCGCCGCGGCCGCGGCGTCGCAGGGGACCTGGTCGGCGCTCGCCGGTGCGAGGACCACGAGGAGGGGTGCGAGGGTCGCCAGGACGAGGCCGGCGAGACGCAGACGGGACATGGGGATGGGTCCTTCCGAGTCAACGGTCCCTCTCCCGGGCATGAGGTTAGCGGTAAATGGGTGTGCGCCACGGGCCGTCTTGGGCAAGGCTGCCTCGATGACGAGCAGCGACCTGTGGGATGCCGAGACGGCCGAGCGCTACGACGAGGCTTCGGCCTTCATGTTCGCGCCGGACGTGCTGGAGCCGGCGGTGCGTTTCCTGGCAGACCTGGCAGGCGACGGCCCCGCGCTGGAGCTCGCGATCGGCACGGGACGGGTGGCCATACCTCTGGTCGAGCGTGGCGTCCCGGTGAGCGGAATCGAGCTGTCGCGGCCGATGGCCGACCAGCTCCGGAAGAAGCGGTCCGACATCCCGGTGGTGGTGGGCGACATGGCGACGACCACGCTGCCGGGCCAGTTCTCGCTCGTCTATCTGGTGTGGAACAGCATCGGGAACCTGCGGACCCAGGACGAGCAGGTCGCCTGCTTCCGCAACGCGGCGCGACCACCTCGCGCCGGGCGGGCGGTTCGTCATCGAGCTGTGGGTGCCCGGCATCCGACGCTTCCCGCCCGGTCAGGCGGCCGTGCCCTTCCACGTCGGGCAACGCCACGTCGGCTTCGACACCTACGACATGACCACCCAGCAGGGCACGTCCCATCACTACCGGCGACACGACGACGGAACGGTGACGTACGGCGCCAGCAACTTCCGCTACATCTGGCCGGCCGAGTGCGACCTGATGGCACAGCTCGCCGGAATGGTGCTCGAGCGCCGGGTCGCCGACTGGAACGGCGATCCGTTCACGAACGACAGCGAGAGCCACGTCTCGGTATGGCGCAAGCCAGACGAGCGGCGACCCGCTGAAGCCCAGGTCAATGGCGTCATGGGCTCCGTGCTAGCGCGCCTGAAGGGATTCGAACCCCTAACCTTCTGATCCGTAGTCAGATGCTCTATCCGTTGAGCTACAGGCGCACGACCCGCCGTAACGGGCCTCGGACACTTTAGCGTGCAGCCGGGCCGGGCACGAAATCGCCCGACGTGGCCCTGGGCACACCGGCCTCGAGTGGAACCTGTTCCAGATCCTGAGACTGTACAAGTGACGGCCCATCCGCCCCGTGACAGCCTGCGAATCCTGATCGATCGAGGCGACTCATCGATGGGCGCATGCCAGGGGGTGGCATCGGCTGAGCTGCCTCTGAACGGACTTCGGGTGTCACGTTGAGAGGACAGCACATGAACAGTCATGCACCGATGGATCCGAGCAGGCGCCGGTTCCTCGGCTACCTGGTCGCCGCACCGACCCTGGCAGCGGCCGCGGAGCTCGGCCTCGGTACGACGCCCGCGCACGCGGTCGTGCCGAGCGGGCCGCAGCCGCCTGAGCTCTACGACCTCAACGACATGCTCACCGACGCCGCCCGGCCGACGGCGAACCTGATCACGGTCGTCGTCCACGAGGACGGCACCGCATCGTTCGCCCTCCCCCGCATGGAGGTCGGTCAGGGCATCACCACCTCGTCCGCGATGCTCATCGCCGAGGAGCTCGACCTCCCGGTCCGCAAGGTGAAGGTCACGCTCGCCGAGGCGCGTCCCGAGCTCGTGTTCAACCAGCTCACCGGCGGGTCCAACACGACGATCTCCACCTACACCCCGATCCGGGTCGCCGCCGCGATCGCCAAGCAGCAGCTCCTGGCCGCCGCCGCGGACCAGCTGCGGACGGACGTCGCCGGGCTCACCACCCGCGACGGCGTGATCACCGCGCAGGACGGCCGCACCCTCACCTACGGCGAGCTGGCCACCCGGGCCGCCACCACCGAGACGCGCCGGGTCGACGTCACCCTCAAGGCCACCAGCGACTTCACCGTCATCGGCCGGGCCCAGAACCGCACCGATGCACGCGCCGCCGTGACCGGCACCAAGGACTTCACCCTCGACCTCCAGGTGAAGGGTGCGAAGCCGACCATGGTCTGCCGGGCGCCCACGCTCAACGGCACGCCCAAGCGGATCCGCAACAAGAAGAAGGTGCTGGCGATGCCCGGCATCACCGACGTCGTGAAGGTGTCGACCGGCGTGGCGGTCCGCGGGCGCACGTTCGGCCAGTGCATCGACGCCGTCCGCGCGCTCGACGTCGCCTGGGCGGACGGCCCGGTGGCGGGCGAGTCCGACCGGGACATCGCCCGCGAGCTCCGGGCCGCCGAGCTCCCGATGGCCACCCCGGCCGACAACCCGCTCGCCAAGACGGTCGAGGCCGACTTCACCTTCTACTTCCGCAGCAACAGCGCGCTGGAGACCAACTGCGCGATCGCCGACGTGCGGGCCGACCGGGCCGAGATCTGGTCCGGCCTGAAGTCGCCGATCACCGCCCAGGAGAAGATCGCGACGCTGCTCGGCATGACACCCGACCAGGTGAAGGTGCACGTGGTCACCGGCGGCGGCTCGTTCGGCCGCAAGCTGTTCTTCGACGGCGCCCTCGAGGCCGCGGAGATCTCCCAGAAGATGGGCAAGCCGGTCAAGCTGATGTGGCACCGCACCGACGACTCCCGGGTCGGCCGGGTGCACCCGATGGCCCGCTCGCGGATCAGGGCGACGTACGCCGGCGCCGACGTGCTGAGCTTCGAGCAGCGCCACACCAGCGTCGTGACCGACAACAGCCACGGCCTCGGCGAGATCATCACCGCGATGGGCGCCGAGCTGCCGGTCGGCGAGATCGGCTTCGCGCAGACCATCTTCGCGCTGACCCAGGAGGTCCCCTACAACTACGGCGTCGTCGACCAGCGGCTCAACGAGACCGACAACCGGTTCAACACCGGCAGCATGCGCAACATCTACTCCCCCGACGTGTGCGCGGCCCGCGAGCTGGTCACCGACGAGCTCGCGCGCGCGATGAAGAAGGATGCCTACGAGTTCCGCCGCGAGTTCCTCAAGGACGAGCGGACGGTGGCCGTGCTCGAGCGCGTCGCGAAGGCCGGCGACTGGGGCCGCCCGATGCCCGCGGGCACGGCGCAGGGCATCGCGGTCCACAAGGAGTACAAGGGCGTCAACGCCTGCCTCGTCGAGCTCGACTGCCGCCCCCGCACCGTCAACCGCGACGTCCGCGCCGGCGTCACCGGGCCCCGGGTCACCAAGGTGGTGATGGCCGTCGACGTCGGCCTCGTCGTGAACCCGCGCGGCCTCGAGGCCCAGATGCAGGGCGGGATCATGGACGGCATCGCGCTCGCGCTGACCTCGAGCCTGCACCTGCGCGACGGCTACTTCCTCGAGGGCAGCTGGGACAACTACTTCTACACGCGCCAGTGGAACGTCCCGCCCGAGGTGGAGGTCATCGTCATGCCCGACACCTCCGAGGAGCCCGGCGGTGCCGGTGAGTTCGGGGTGGCCTCCACGTTCGCCGCGGTCGCCTGCGCCTACGCCCGCGTGACGGGACAGCTGCCGACGTACTTCCCGCTCAACCACCGCGACCCGCTCGCGTTCAAGCCGAAGGCCACCGTGCCGCCCGTCCCGCAGTCGCCGACCGACGGCCTCGACCACACCTACTGAGGAGCATCCCGTGCCCAAGCACACGTTCAGGCTGAACGGCGAGAAGGTCACCGTGAAGGTCGACGACGACGTCCGGCTGCTGTGGGTCCTGCG
>CAVRMN010000030.1:0-37873 GCA_963721855.1 uncultured Actinomycetota bacterium
TCCTCGAGGCGATGAAGATGGAGCAGCCGCTCAAGGCGCACAAGGCCGGCACCGTCACCGGGCTCGAGGCCGAGGTCGGTGCGACCGTCAGCTCCGGCGCAGTGATCTGCGACCTCAAGGACTGACCCGCCTTGCAGCCGCCGGGGGATGACTCCGCGTCGTCCCCCGTCCACGTGCTGCTGTTCGACGCCTTCGGCGGGGGCGGCGTGGCCCGCACGGTCGTCAACCTGGCGAACCACCTCGCCGAGAGCCGGCAGGTCGAGCTGATCAGCCTCTTCCGTGGCCGGACCGAACCACGCTTCGCCGTCGACCCACGGGTGTGCGTCACCGTGCTGCAGGACGGCGACGGGCCGCTGAGCAGGAGACGCGAGAGCCTGGCCGGCCGCCGGACGTCGCTGCGTCCCCCGCCCGGCGAACCCAGGATGAGCCGGCTCACCGACCGCCTGCTCCGCAGGAAGCTGCGGTCACTCCCACCCGGGGTGCTGCTCACGACCCGACCGTCGCTGCACCTCGCTGCGGCCAGGCTCGCCCCGCGGCACCTGGTGACCGTCGGTCAGGACCACTCCAACTTCACCACCAGGTTCGACAACCGCATGCAGCGCGAGGTGCTCCGCTGGGCCGTCCCGCGCCTCGACGCCTTCGCCGTGCTCACCGCCGCGGACGCCGCGGACTACCGCCGCGCGTTCCCGGACGCCCGGACGCTGATCCGTCTCGTCCCGAACGCGCTGCCGTGGCCGGTCTCCGGCGACCCCGCGCCGCTCGAGAGCAGGATCGTGGTCTCCGTGGGCCGGCTCGACCAGGGCAAGGGCCACGCCCGGATGGTGCGTGCCTTCGAGCCCGTCGCGCGCCGGCACCCGGACTGGCAGCTGCACATCTACGGGGCCGGGCCCGAACGCGGCGCCCTCCAGTCACTCGTCACCGAGCTCGGGCTGGAGGAGCAGGTGCGCCTCATGGGCTACACGGCCGACGTGCGGAAGGCGCTCTCCGAGGCCGCGGTCTTCGCCCTCACCTCCCACCGCGAGGGCTTCTCGATGGTCCTCATCGAGGCGATGAGCCTCGGCGTCCCACCCGTGGCGATGGACTGTCCGCGGGGGCCGCGCCAGCTCATCCGGGACGGGAGCAACGGCCGGCTGGTGCCCGACGGCGACGGGCCCGGGTTCACCGCGGCCCTGCTGTCGCTCGTCGAGAACGCGGAGCTGCGGCGGACGCTGGGCTCCCGGGCCCACGAGGACGCCCGGGCCTACGAGATGGACCTGGTCGGAGCGGCCTGGGACCTGCTCTTCGCCGAGGCGACGGCCAGGCGCCACGGCTGAGCCGCTCGGAGGTCACGGGGCGTTCACCCCGGCGCCCTAGCGTGCCGGTGTGGCCGGATCTCGCAACCAGTCCAGGGTGGTGCTGCACGTCGGCCTGCCGAAGAGTGGCACCACGTTCCTCCAACGCTCGCTCGCCGAGAACGCCGAGGCGCTCGGCGACCGCGGCGTGCTCTACCCGCAGACCGACGACGACGTGATGTTCCGCGCCGCCCTCGACGTGCGCGGCAACCACAAGGCCTGGGGCCGGCGGCGCAAGGACGTCGAAGGGGCGTGGGACCGGCTCGCCGGCGAGGCGCACGCGCACGTCGGCACCACGGTGATCAGCCACGAGATCCTCGGCGCTGCCTGCCAACGACAGGTCGACCGGGCCATGTCCATGCTCAAGGGCCTCGAGGTGCACGTCGTGGTCACCGCCCGCGACCCCGCCCGGCAGCTCGTCTCCGAGTGGCAGGAAGGCATCAAGCACGGCCGCCGGCTCACCTTCGCCGAGTTCGAGGCCGGTGTCCGGGCCGGCCACGACGGGGTCGCGCAGCACTTCCACTCGGCGCAGGACCTGCCCGCCGTGCTCGGCCGCTGGGGCCACTGGCTCCCGGCCGACCAGGTCCACCTCGTGACGGGACCGCCCGACGGCACCGACCCCCGGGTGCTGTGGTCCCGTCTCGGCGAGGTCGTCGGGTTCGACCCGGACGGTTTCCCTCCGGCCGGACCGGCGCACACCAACGAGTCGCTCGGCGTCGACGAGATCGACCTGCTGCGGCGCGTCAACGTCGCCCTCGGCGGCCGGCTCACGCAGCCGGCCTACGGCCGCCTCGCGAAGCGTCGCGTCGCGCAGGACCTGCTCGGAGGCCGCGGGTCGGCCCGACCGAGGCTCCCGCTGGCGCTGTACGACGCCCTCGTGCCGCTGGCCGAGCAGTGGGCCAAGGAGGTGGACCGGGCCGGCTACACCGTGCACGGCGACCTCGCCGACCTGCTCCCGGTGCCGCCGGGCGTGGAGCCGCCGCACCCCGACCAGGCGTCCCCTGCACACCAGGTGGACGTCGCCGCCGAGGTGGTCGCGGAGCTGCTCCTCGACCTCGCCACGGCCCACGAGGAGGTCGCGGCGAAGGACGCGAAGCGCCGGTCCTGGAAGAAGCAGGCCAAGAAGCTGGCCGACCGGCTCGCCCTGGCCGGCTGACGGCCTGGCGCGCCCGGCTGCCCGGCTGCCCGGCTTCCGCTCAGCGGACGGCCGCGGCGGCGTACCGGCGACCGCGACTAGCCTTCGAGCATGTTCTCCAAGGTGCTGGTGGCCAACCGTGGCGAGATCGCTGTGCGTGCGTTCCGCGCCGCCTACGAGCTCGGGGCGCACACCGTCGCGGTCTTCCCCTACGAGGACCGGGGCTCCGAGCACCGGCTGAAGGCGGACGAGGCCTACGAGATAGGCGAGCGTGGCCACCCGGTGCGCGCCTACCTCGACCCCGAGGTGATCGTCGCGGCGGCCCGGCGGGCCGGCGCCGACGCGGTCTACCCCGGTTACGGCTTCCTGTCCGAGAACCCCCAGCTGGCCGAGGCGTGCGCCAACGCGGGCATCACCTTCATCGGGCCGACCGCCGACGTGCTGACCCTGACCGGCAACAAGGCCCGGGCCATCGCCGCCGCCAAGAAGGCCGGCGTGCCGACCCTCGCCTCCGTCGAGCCCTCGACCGACGTCGACGCCCTCGTCGAGTCCGCGAAGGGCATGCCCTTCCCGCTCTTCGTGAAGGCCGTCGCCGGTGGAGGCGGCCGCGGCATGCGCAGGGTCGACGACCCCCGGGACCTCCGCGAGGCGGTCGAGACCTGCATGCGCGAGGGCGAGGGCGCGTTCGGCGACCCGACCGTCTTCATCGAGCAGGCCGTCGTGGACCCGCGGCACATCGAGGTGCAGATCCTCGCCGACGCCGAGGGCAACGTGATCCACCTGTTCGAGCGGGACTGCTCGGTCCAGCGCCGGCACCAGAAGGTCGTCGAGATCGCGCCCGCCCCGAACCTCGACCCGGCCATCCGCGAGCGGATGTGCGCCGACGCGGTGCGTTTCGCCCGCGAGATCGGCTACCGCAACGCGGGCACCGTCGAGTTCCTGCTCGACCCCGACGGCAACTACGTCTTCATCGAGATGAACCCGCGCATCCAGGTCGAGCACACCGTGACCGAGGAGGTCACCGACGTCGACCTGGTGCAGGCGCAGATGCGGATCGCCTCCGGCGAGACCCTGGCCGACCTCGGGCTGTCCCAGGACACCGTGGTGCTGCGCGGCGCGGCGCTGCAGTGCCGGATCACCACCGAGGACCCCGCCAACGGGTTCCGCCCGGACACCGGCAAGATCACGACCTACCGCTCCCCGGGCGGTGCGGGCGTCCGGCTGGACGGCGGTACGACGTACACCGGCGCCGAGGTGTCCGCGCACTTCGACTCGATGCTCGCGAAGCTCACCTGTCGCGGGCGCGACTTCCCGGCCGCCGTCGACCGGGCCCGGCGCGCGATCGCGGAGTTCCGGATCCGGGGCGTCGCGACGAACATCCCGTTCCTGCAGGCCGTGCTCGACGAGCCGGACTTCCAGGCCGGCCGGGTGACCACCGCGTTCATCGAGGACCACCCGCAGCTGCTCACCGCGCGGTCGAGCGCCGACCGGGGCACCAAGCTGCTCAACTACCTGGCCGACGTCACGGTGAACCAGCCGCACGGCCCGGCCCGCGTGTCCGTCGACCCGGTCTCGAAGCTCCCCGCGCTCGACCTCGCCGTGCCCGCCCCCGACGGCACCCGGCAGCTGCTGCTCCAGCTCGGCCCCGAGGAGTTCGCCCGCCGGCTGCGCGAGCAGAAGCAGGTGGCGGTGACGGACACGACGTTCCGTGACGCGCACCAGTCGCTGCTCGCGACCCGGGTGCGGACCCGCGACCTGCTGTCGGTGGCCGGGCACGTGTCCCGGATGACCCCGCAGCTGTGGAGCCTCGAGGCGTGGGGCGGTGCGACGTACGACGTGGCCCTGCGCTTCCTCGCCGAGGACCCGTGGGAGCGGCTCGCCGCCCTCCGGCAGGCCGTGCCGAACATCTGCCTGCAGATGCTGCTGCGCGGCCGCAACACCGTCGGCTACACGCCCTACCCCACCGACGTCACCGAGGCGTTCGTCCGGGAGGCCGCGGACACCGGAATCGACGTCTTCCGGATCTTCGACGCGCTCAACGACGTCGCGCAGATGCGGCCGGCCATCGAGGCGGTCCGCGCCACCGGCACCACGGTCGCGGAGGTGGCGCTCTGCTACACCGGCGACCTCTCCGACCCGGGCGAGAGGCTCTACACGCTCGACTACTACCTGCGCCTGGCCGAGCGGATCGTGGACGCCGGCGCGCACGTGCTGGCGATCAAGGACATGGCCGGCCTGCTCCGCGCGCCGGCCGCCCGGATCCTGGTGCGCGCGCTGCGCGAGCGGTTCGACCTGCCCGTGCACCTGCACACGCACGACACCCCCGGCGGCCAGCTCGCCACCCTGCTCGCGGCGATCGACTCCGGCGTGGACGCGGTGGACGCCGCGTGCGCCGCGATGGCCGGGACGACCAGCCAGCCGCCGCTGTCCGCGCTGGTGGCGACCACCGACCACTCCGCCCGCGCGACCGGGCTGGACCTCGGCGCGGTCTGTGACCTCGAGCCCTACTGGGAGGCCACCCGGCGCGTCTACGCGCCGTTCGAGTCCGGGCTGCCCTCGCCGACCGGCCGTGTCTACACGCACGAGATCCCCGGCGGCCAGCTGTCCAACCTGCGCCAGCAGGCGATCGCGCTGGGGCTCGGCGAGAAGTTCGAGCAGATCGAGGACATGTACGCCGCGGCCAACCGCATCCTCGGCAACATCGTCAAGGTGACCCCCTCCTCGAAGGTGGTCGGCGACCTCGCCCTGCACCTCGTCGCCGTCGGCGCCGACCCGGCCGAGTTCGAGGCCGAGCCCGGCAAGTTCGACGTGCCCGACTCGGTGATCGGCTTCCTCAACGGCGACCTCGGCGACCCGCCCGGTGGCTGGCCCGAGCCGTTCCGCACCAAGGCGCTCGAGGGCCGCACCACCAAGCCGGTCGTCGCCGACCTGGACGCGGAGCAGAAGCAGGGGCTCGTCGACCACCGGCGCGAGACGCTCAACACGCTGCTGTTCCCCGGGCCGACCAAGGAGTTCCACGAGTCGCGGCAGAAGTACGGCGACATCTCGGTGCTGCCCACCGTCGACTACCTCTACGGCCTGCGGGCCGGCGAGGAGCACGAGGTCGACCTCGAGGAGGGCAAGCGGCTGCTGCTCGGCCTGCAGTCGGTCAGCGAGGCCGACGAGCGCGGCATCCGCACGGTGATGTGCACGATCAACGGCCAGCTGCGCCCGGTGAACGTGCGCGACCGGTCGGTGGCGGCGGACGCCCCGACCCAGGAGAAGGCCGACACCTCGAACCCCGGCCACGTGGCCGCACCGTTCGACGGCGTGGTCAGCATGGTGGTCGCGAAGGGCGACAAGGTCGAGGCCGGCGCCACCGTGGCCACGATCGAGGCGATGAAGATGGAGGCCTCCATCACCGCACCGTCCGCGGGGACCGTGGAGCGGCTGGCGTTCGACGGCACCCAGCACGTCGAGGGCGGGGACCTGGTGCTCGTCCTGGGCTGAGCCTCGGCGCCGGCCGTCAGCCTGTCAGCGACCGAGGATGGTGCAGACGCAGGCCTTGTTGCCCTCGGGGTCGGCCAGGACGACGAACGACGGAGCGTTCGTGTCGTCGACCACCCGTCCTCCTGCGGCCACGGCGGCCGCGATGCGCGCGTCAGCGACGTCGTGCGGCACCCACAGGTCGACGTGGAAGCGCTGGCGCGGGGTCTCGTGCGGCTCGGTGTCCTGGAACCAGAGCAGCGGCACCCGTCCGTTGGGGTCCACCACGTCGTCGCCGTCCAGGGCGTCCGGGCTCCCGGTGAGCAGCGCCGCCCAGAAGGGGCCGACGGCAGCGGAGTCCGCCGAGTCCAGCGCGAGCTCGAGCTCGGCGACGCTGCCCGGGGCCGCGGTGATCCCCTGCTCGCGGGCGATCTCGCTGATCCGCCGGGCCAGGTCGAGGTCGCGCTGGGTGAGCCGCCCGACGTCGTGGCTGATCAGCGACAGGTCGACGTACGGATAGGTCAGCGTCACGTCCGGGTGGTGGTTGGCCTGCTCCGCGGCGTCGGTGACAGCGGTGACGAACGCGAGGCCGCTGACGAAGTCGCCGGTGAGGAACCGCGCGTGGAGGGCCTGGGCGAGCTTGCGCCAGTCGTCGAGCCCGGCGTCGAGGATCTGCGAGGTGGTGAGCTTCTCCATCTGCTCAGTATGTCCCCCGCTCATCTATTTGTATGGCGCAATCATTTCCTTTATGCTTGCTCTATGCAACTAAAGCACGGGGCGGTGGACGCCGACGTGGCCCAGCGCCTCCTGCCGGTGCTGATGGGGCTCACACGTCCGTGGTGAGCCGGCTGGCGAAGTCCCTGGAGCAGAACGGCCTGGTGGAGCGCAGCAGCGACCCGAGCGACGGCCGCGCCCGGATGGCACGGCTGGTCGCCGACCGCCTCGCCGGGTGGTCCCGCGACGACCTCGAGCGACTCACCACCGACCTCACCCGGCTGCTGGGCGACCTCAGCACCGGACCGACCGACCCCGGAACCCCAGGAGCCTGAACCCCCTCATGGCAAGCGAAACCCGCACCGACACCAGCCGCCGCCGCCGCGAGCGTCGCCCCGACGCCGGTGGCCCTCACCCCACCGCCGACCACCGGCCAGGGCGAGCAGATGACGCACCGGGAGATCCTCGAGGCGCTCTCGGGCCTGCTGCTCGCGCTGTTCGTCGCGATGCTCTCCTCCACCGTGGTCTCCAACGCGCTCCCCCGGATCGTCGCCGACCTCGAGGGCACCGAGTCCGGCTACACCTGGATCGTGGTCGCCACGCTGCTCACCACGACCGCCACGACGCCCATCTGGGGCAAGCTCGCCGACCTGTTCAGCAAGAAGGTCCTCGTCCAGTCGGCCCTGGTGATCTTCGCCGCCGGCTCGGTGCTCGCCGGCCTCTCCCAGAGCATGGGCGTGCTGATCGGCGCCCGCGCGATCCAGGGCGTCGGCGCCGGCGGCCTCACCGCGCTGGTCCAGGTCGTGATCGCCTCGATCGTGTCCCCGCGGGAGCGCGGCCGCTACTCCGGCTACCTCGGCGCGGTCTTCGCCGTCGCCACCGTCAGCGGCCCGCTGCTCGGTGGCCTCATCGTGGACACGTCGTGGCTCGGCTGGCGCTGGTGCTTCTACGTCGGCCTGCCGGTCGCCGTGCTCGCCTTCGTGGTGCTGCAGAAGACGCTGCACCTCAAGACCGTCAAGCGTGACGTCTCCATCGACTACCTGGGCGCGGCGCTGATCTCCGGCGGCGTCTCGGTGCTGCTGATCTGGGTCTCCCTCGCCGGCTCACGCTTCGACTGGGGCTCGGGCACCACCGCGTGGATGGTGGGCCTCGGTGTCGCCATGCTCGTGGCCGCCGTCGTCACCGAGCTGACCGTCAAGGAGCCGATCATCCCGATGCGGCTCTTCCGCGACCGCACCACGAGCCTGGCGACCTTCGCCTCGATCATGGTCGGCGTCGCGATGTTCGGCTCCACCGTGTTCCTGTCGCAGTACTTCCAGATCGCACGCGGGATGAGCCCCACGCACGCGGGTCTGATGACCATCGCGATGGTCGGCGGGCTGCTGTTCTCCAGCATCGTCAGCGGTCGCCTGATCACCGCCCGGGGGCGCTGGAAGAGGTTCCTGGTCGGCGGGATGGTCCTGGTCGTCGTCGGGATGGCCCTGCTGAGCACGATCGAGCGGGACACGGCCCTGGTCGTCGTCGGCGCCTACATGGCGGTCCTCGGCATCGGGATGGGCGCCACCATGCAGAACCTGGTGCTCTCGGTGCAGAACAACACCGCCCAGAAGGACATGGGGGCCGCGAGCTCGCTGGTCGCCTTCTTCCGCACCATGGGCGGCGCGATCGGTGTCTCGGCGCTCGGCACCGCGCTGAGCCACCAGGTCAGCGACAGCGTCTACTCAGGGCTGGCCAAGCTGGGCATCGCGCCGCCGGCCGAGGGCGGCAGCGCGTCCATCCCGGACATGTCGACGCTGCCCGCTCCGGTGCGCCTGGTCTTCGAGCACGCGTTCGGCGACGCCACCGGACACATCTTCCTGCTGGCGACGCCGTTCGCGGTGCTCGCTCTCGTCGCCGTGCTGTTCATCCGCGAGGTGCCGCTGCGAACGACGATCGAGCGCGAGGACGAGCTCGCCCCCGCCAGGTGACCTTTGCCCCTGCCCCCGCCGTCACCAGGCCGCCTAGCGTGCTGAGGGAGGAGGCAGGAGGTGGAGCGCAAATGTCACCGACGACCCAACGCAAGCGCCCGGCGGTCGGCACGCGACGGGTGGGGTACGCCGCTGCGGTCCTGGTCAACGCGGCGCTGTTGTTCGCCGTCAACGGGTGGCCGGGCTGGGAGGCGGTGCCGTTCCTCACCGACGACACCACGCTGGTGCTGGGCCTGGTCAACGCCTCGATCCTGGTGAGTCTCGCCGCGAACGCGGTCTACCTGCTGCACGACCCGCCCTGGCTCCGGGCGCTCGGCGACGTGGTGACCACGTCGGTCGGGCTGGCCGCGCTGGTGCGGATGTGGCAGGTCTTCCCGCTCGACTTCGGCGACAGCACGTTCGACTGGCCGCTGGTCGCGCACGTCCTGCTGGGCGTGGCGATCGTGGGCAGCGTGATCGGCATCCTCGTCGGCCTCACGTCGTTCGTGCGGGACGTGGCGACGCACCACCCCGTCACGAGGTGATGCGGACCTTGGTGGTCCTCGTGTCGGAGAACCACTTCACGAAGCCGTGCTCGAAGTCGGCGCGCTCCCCGCGGGCGATGGCGTAGTTGCCCCGGACCGGCCAGCCCAGGCCGGACTTCAGCCCGTGCTCGGCGAGGTAGCGCTCGGCGATCTTGCCGGCCAGCACCACCGTCCCGGTGCCCTCGTTGCTGTAGAGGACGCCCCCGACGAACTTCGCCCGGACGCCTGTCTGCCGGGACTGGACGCCGGTGACCGGCAGGCCCAGGCGCCCGGACGGGCCGCCTGCGTCCCGGTAGCCGGCGAGCACGGTGCCGAACAGCTCCCGGGCGCCGGTGGCGCGCGAGTAGAAGATCCGCCCGCGGTCGAACTTCTGCGCCGAGCCGCTCGTCACGGCGTACTCCGCGCTCTTCACGTCGCCGAGCACGCTCGGGCCGACCTGGGTGTAGCGCGCCATGATCGGCGTCGGGTCGATCGTGAACCAGCTGGACCGCAGCCCGAACATCCACCGGAAGCTGTCGCCGCTCATCGTGCGGTCCGCCTTGCTGCCGTCGAGCTCGACGTCCCAGACCCGGCCGCGCCACTCGCCGTTGCCGTCCCGGCTGACCACCCGGATCCGCTGCAGCGTGCCGATCGCGGGGTAGGCCTTCTCGAGCCGGGCCGCGTCCACGGTGACCTGCCAGTCGTGCACCGGGTTGGCGGCGTGGCCGTCGTACGGGTCGGCCTTGGCAGGCAGGTAGGGCACCGAACCGGCCGACGTCCAGCCGCCGCTGCTCGCGGAGAACTGGGTGAAGGCCGGCTTGCCGTTGAAGGTGAGGATCTGCCGGGCGGTGGCGGCGACCGCGGCGTTGGCCCGCGGGTCCTCGCCGCCCACGCCGCCGTAGACCTGGCACGAGGTGGTGTCGCAGATCTGGTAGTAGCGGTCGGGGTTCTGCGCCCGCGACCACGCCGCATAGGTGCGTGCGGCCACCGCCTGCGCCTGGACCGCCTCCGTCGCCCAGGAGGCCGGCATCTCGTAGGGGATGACGCCCCGGACGTAGGAGTCCATCGACAGCACGTTCACGGTGTCGCGGTCGTTCGAGCCGCTGCTCGGGGACGCCGCCCGGAGCGCGCCGCGGTAGCTGCGCGCACCTGCTGGGGTCCACAGTGTCAGCGGCCCGTCGGCGGACAGCTCGCCGTCACCGGCCAGCGTCGCGTGGCCGCCCGGCTCGTAGCGGTTCCACGTGTCGGTCAGGTAGCCCACGACGGCCTTCCCGTCCGAGACGTTGAGCCGCCAGCGCTTCACTCCGTCGATCTCGGGCAGGGGGTACGTCGTGCCGTCCCCACGGTCGCGCAGGGTGAGACCCGCTGCCGGGCTGACCACGAGGTCGGGGGTGGTGTCGGCGGTGACGAGGACGCGGACCTGGCCGGTGACCTCGGACCAGGTGGTGCCCGGGTAGTAGAAGTCGAGGATCTCCTTGTGCGTGAGCCCGTCGAGCGCCGCGCCGTAGGCGCCGTACTGCGACATGCCGTGCCCGTGCCCGAAGCCGTGGCCGCGCACGACGATCCGCTTGTCGACCGGCACCCAGTAGGACTGGTCGGTCGTGACCGCGGGCGCCGGCGGGACGCTGACGGCGACGAGCGCGGTCGCCACCACTCCCACGACGCCGGCGGCGACGCGGGACGACAGGCCGGACCCGGCCAGCGAGCGAGCCCTCATCTGGTCTTCCCCTAGAAGATTCCGCACTCCCGTCGGTGCGCGCTTCCGGGCTTCCCAACCCGTCCGTGGCACCGTGTGACGAAAGTGAATTCAGTTGTATCGAGTGACAGATGATTATGCACGGGAAATACATTCCCCCGCCATGGGATCGGATATTTCGGTAATGCGTCTGGAGAATTACAACGATGTAATTCGCTGATTTCCGTTTTCGCCTGCTCCGTAGGCTGACCTCGTGGACATCCTCCTTGTGCTGCTGGTCATCGCTGCCGCCGTGTACCTCTACCAGCGGCAGGCCTCGGCCACCCGCGAGCGCGCCCTGGGCGAGCGCCGCGCGGCCGACCTCGCGGCGGTGCGGAAAGTCGCCGAGGAGGACGTCACCCGGTTCGGCGAGGAGCTCCAGCGTCTCGACACCGAGGTGCTCACCACCTCCCTCGACGAGGCCGCGCGCCAGGACTACCAGCGCGCGCTCGACTCCTACGAGTCCGCCAAGGAGTCGCTCGGGCTGGTCACCCGGTCCGACGAGATCACCCACGTGACCCAGCAGCTCGAGGACGGCCGGTACGCCGCCGCGTGCGTGCTCGCCCGCGCCGAGGGCCGGCCGCTGCCGACGCGACGGCCACCGTGCTTCTTCAACCCGGCCCACGGGCCGTCGACCACCGACATCGCCTGGGCGCCCGCGGGCGGTCAGCAGCGGCAGATCCCGGTCTGCGCCGCGGACGCCGACCGCGTCGCCCAGGGCGCCGAGCCGGACATCCGCACGGTGCGCCAGGGCGCCGGACGCGTGCCCTACTGGCAGGGCGGGCCGGCGTACTCCCCCTACGCCTCCGGCTACTTCGGCGGCTACGCGATGTCGGGGCTGCTGCCCGGCTTCCTGCTCGGGTCGATGCTCACCGGCGGCTGGGACGGCGACGGGTCGGGCGACGGCTTCGACGGGTCGGACGGGGGCGACAGCGGCGACTCCGGTGGAGACGGCGGCGATGCCGGTGATGCCGGTGACTCCGGCGGCGGTGACTTCGGCGGGGACGGTGGCGGCTTCGACTTCGGCGGCGGCGACTTCGGGGGCTTCGACTTCTAGCCGCTTCCCGGCCGGCTCCCGCCGGGGCCGTTACGCGCGGACGCGGTGCAGGCGGCGGGCGGCCTCGGCCACCGACCCGCTCATCGACGGGTAGACCGTGAACGCGGCCGCGACCTGGTCGGCGGTCAGGTTCATCGACACCGCGAGCGCGACCGGGTGGATCAGCTCGCTGGCCCGCGGGCCCACCACGACGCCGCCGACGATGATGCCGGTGCCGGGCCGGGCGAACAGCTTCACGAAGCCGTCGCGGACGCCCTGCATCTTGGCCCGTGGGTTGCCCGACAGCGGCAGCATGATCGTCTCGGCGTCGATCTCGCCGGCGTCGACGGCGTTCTGCGACCAGCCGACGGTGGCGATCTCCGGGGCGGTGAAGACGTTGGAGGACACCGACTTGAGGTCGAGCGGCTGCACCGCGTCGCCGAGGAAGTGCCACATCGCGATCCGGCCCTGCATCGCGGCGACGGAGGCGAGCATGAGCACGCCGGTGCAGTCGCCCGCGGCGTAGACCCCGCGGGACGACGTACGGGACACCCGGTCGACGTTGACGAAGCCGCCGTCCTTGAGGACGACCCCCGCCTCCTCGAGACCCATGCCGCTGGTGTTGGGCACCGACCCGAGCGCGAGCAGGCAGTGCGAGCCCTCGACGGTGCGGCCGTCGGTGAGCGTGACGGTCACCGTGTCCCCGGAGCGGGTGACCGACTCCATCCGGGACTTCGACAGCACGGTCATCCCCCGGCGCTTGAAGACCTCCTCGATGACCTCGGCGGCGTCGGCGTCCTCGCCCGGCAGCACCCGGTCGCGGCTCGACACCAGCGTGACGTCGACGCCGAGCGCGTTGTAGGCGCTGGCGAACTCCGCCCCGGTGACGCCGGAGCCGACCACGATGAGCTTCTCGGGGACCTCGTCGAGGTCGTAGACCTGCTCCCAGGTCAGGATCCGCTCACCGTCGGGCCGGGCGGAGTCGAGCGTGCGCGGGGCGGCGCCGGTGGCGACCAGCACCGCGTCGGCCTCGAAGGTCTCCTCGCCGCCGTCGGCGAGCGCGGCCACGACGCGCCGCGCCGCGTGACCGGCGCCGGCCGACTCGTCGAGACGGCCGCGGCCCTGGACCACCCGGACGCCGTCGCGGGTGAGGCGGCGGCCGATGTCGGCGGACTGGGCGAGCGCGAGGTCCTTGACCCGGGCGTTCACCTTGGCGAGGTCGACGCCGAGGGCGTCGTCGGCGGGGCCGGGGGCGCCGATGATGAGGCCGAGCTCGTCGGCCTCCTCCATGTCGGCCATCAGCTCGGCGGTGGCGATCAGGGTCTTGCTCGGGACGCAGTCGGTGAGCACGGCCGAGCCGCCGAGGCCGTCGGTGTCGACGACCGTCACGTCCGCCCCCAGCTGGGCGGCCACCAGGGCAGCCTCGTATCCGCCGGGTCCTCCACCGATCACCACGACACGATTCATGTGCGCCATTGTTCCAGTCCGGGCACTACGCTCTGGCCGTGCCCCTGTACGCCGCCTACGGGTCCAACATGGACCCCCACCGCATGGGAGAGCGCTGCCCGCACTCCCCGCTGCGCACCACCGGCTGGCTGCTCGGCTGGCGGCTGACCTTCGGCGGCGAGCACCTCGGCTGGGACGGCGCGCTCGCCACCCTGGTCGAGGACCCGATCGAGCAGGTCTTCGTCGCCGTCTACGACGTCAGCGAGGAGGACGAGCACCTCCTCGACGGCTGGGAGAGCGCCGACTCGGGCCTCTACCGCAAGACCCGGGTGCGGGTGACCACCCTCCTCGGCGAGGAGCTGGCGTGGACCTACGTGCTCGACGCCTACGAGGGCGGCCTGCCGTCGGCGAGCTACCTGGGCATCCTGGCGGAGGCCGCCGACGCCGCAGACGCACCCGACGACTACGTCGCCGCGCTCCGGGCACGGCCCTGCCGCTCCATCGGCCACTGACCGCGCCTGGGCGCCACCGGCGACGGCTGCGGCTACGCTGCGCCGGTGAGCAACGACATCTCCCCCGCACAGCTGGCCGAGCAGGCCGCCACCCGGCTCCGTGAGGTCACCGGGGTCGACAAGCACGACGTCGTCCTCGTCATGGGCTCCGGCTGGCTGCCCGGCCGTCGACGCGCTCGGCGAGGCCACCGCCGAGGTGAGCACGACGGACCTGCCCGGCTTCGCACCCCCGGCCGTGGAGGGCCACGCCGGCAAGGTCCGGTCGGTCCGCTCCGGCGACAAGAACCTGCTGGTCTTCCTCGGCCGCACCCACTTCTACGAGGGCCGCGGCGTCCGGTCGGTCGTGCACGGGGTGCGCACCGCGGCGGCCGCCGGCTGCGAGGTCGCCGTGCTGACCAACGGCTGCGGCGGGCTGAAGGAGTCCTGGCAGCCGGGCACCCCGGTGCTGATCAGCGACCACATCAACCTCACCGCCACCTCGCCGATCGAGGGAGCCAACTTCGTCGACCTGACCGACCTCTACAGCAGCCGGCTGCGCGCGCTCTGCAAGGAGGTCGACCCGAGCCTCGACGAGGGCGTCTACTGCCAGTTCCCCGGCCCGCACTACGAGACCCCGGCCGAGATCCGGATGGTCCGCGCCATCGGCGGCGACCTCGTCGGCATGTCCACGGTCCTGGAGGCCATCGCGTCGCGCGAGGCCGGCATGGAGGTCCTCGGCATCTCGCTCGTCACCAACCTCGCGGCCGGCATCACCGGCGAGCCCCTCAACCACGAGGAGGTCCTCGAGGCCGGCAAGGCCGCGGCCTCGCGGATGGGCGAGCTCCTCGGCGCGATCGTCCCGAAGATCTGACGTGCGGGTCCTGCTCACCGGCGCGGCCGGCAGCATCGGCTCGGTGCTGTCCCTCGGCCTGGCCGACCGCGGCCACGACGTCGTCGGCCTCGACCGGGTCGTCCCGGAGAGCCCCCCGGACGCCTGGTACACCGTCGACTGCGCCGACCCGGACGCCGTCGCGGCCGTCTTCGCCGACCTCGAGCGCTCCGGCGGGGTCGACGCGGTGGTGCACCTGGCCGGGATGCCCGACGAGGCGTCGCTCCCCGACGAGCTCGACAGCCACGTGCGCACGACGGCCGCCCTGCTGGACGCGATGGTCGCCCACGGGGTCCCCCGGATCGTCTACGCGAGCAGCAACCACGCGGTCGGCCGGACCCCGCGCGGCGACCTGCTGACGACCGGCGTACGGCCCCGGCCCGACACCTTCTACGGCGTCGCCAAGGTCGCCGCCGAGGCGCTGCTGAGCCTCTACGTCGACCGCTACGGCATCGACGCGGTCGCCACCCGGATCGGCAGCTTCCTGCCGCAGCCCGAGACCGTGCGCAACCTCTCGACCTGGCTGTCGCACGACGACGCGGTCCGGATGGTCGACGCCTGCCTGGTCAGCCCGGACCCCGGGTTCGCGGTGATCTACGGCGTGTCCGCGAACACGCGCGGCTGGTGGGACCTGGCGCCGGGGCGGGCGCTCGGCTACCACCCGGAGGACGACGCCGAGCGGTTCGCCCACCAGGTCGCCGAGGGACCCGACGACGCGGTCGAGGCCGCGCACGTGGGCGGCCCGTTCGTCACCGAGCGGTTCTACCGGCCAGCCCTCTGAGCGCGCCGCGCATCATCCAGCCGTGGTTCGCCTCCAGGGCGGGCCGGGCCAGCCGGGTCAGGCCGCGCATCAGCGCCGACGGCGCGTGCACCTCCTGGGCGAAGACCACACCGGTGACCGCGCCCTGCGGCGTCAGGGTCCAGCGGCTGCTGCCGACCAGGTCACCGTCGAGCGACGCCTCCAGCACGCCGGCCTCGCGGTCGCGCACCCGCGGGCTCAGCTCGACGTGCAGCGTGTAGGGCAGCAGCGACCGGCAGGCCACCAGCGCGGTCTCGTCGTCGAGGCGGGCCACCGCGCGCACCTGGGGCCACCAGGCGGGGTACTCGCCGACGTCCTCGAGCACGTCGTACAGCTCGGGAACCGGTGCGGGGACGGTCCACTCGCTCCGGAAGGTGTACGTCGCTGGGCTCACCCGGCTGAGGCTAGCCTTCCGACCATGAGCACTCCTGAGCTGACCGCCCGCGCCCGCGCCTGGGCGGCCGAGGACCCCGACCAGCAGACCCGCGGCGAGCTCGAGCGGCTCGTCGCCGCGGTCGAGGCCGACCCGGACGGCGACGCGGCGCGCGACCTGGCGGACCGGTTCGCGGGGCGCCTGGAGTTCGGTACGGCGGGCCTGCGAGGAGCGCTCGGGGCCGGGCCCAACCGGATGAACCGTGTGGTGGTCACCCGCGCGGCCGCCGGCCTGGCGGCGTACCTGAAGGCCCACGGCGCCACCGCCGAGGACAGCGTGGTGATCGGCTACGACGCCCGGCACAACTCCGACGTGTTCGCCTCCGACACCGCCGCGGTGATGACGGGCGCCGGACTCCGGGCGCTGCTGCTGCCGCGGCCGCTGCCGACGCCGGTGCTGGCCTACGCGATCCGCAAGCTGGGCTGCGTGGCCGGCGTGATGGTCACCGCCTCGCACAACCCGCCGCAGGACAACGGCTACAAGGTCTACCTCGGGGACGGCAGCCAGATCGTGCCGCCCGCCGACGAGGAGATCTCGGCGCAGATCGACGCGGTCGGGGCGCTGGCCGACGTGCCGCTCGGCGACGGCGCGGTGACGCTGGACGAGGACCGTCGTCGACGCCTACCTCGACGACATGGCCGGCCTGGTCGCCCCGGGCGGGCCCCGGGACCTCGTCACGGTCTACACGCCGCTGCACGGGGTCGGTGGCGAGTCGGTCAAGGTGGCGATGGAGCGCGCCGGCTTCCCCGCGCCGCACGTCGCGGCCGCGCAGGCCGAGCCCGACCCGGACTTCCCGACGGTGGCGTTCCCCAACCCGGAGGAGCCGGGTGCCATGGACCTCGCGATGGCACTCGCCGCCGAGGTCGACGCCGACGTCGTGGTCGCCAACGACCCGGACGCGGACCGCTGTGCCGTCGCGGTCCCCGGCCCGCACGGGTGGCGGATGCTCCGCGGCGACGAGGTCGGCGCGCTGCTGGCCGACTTCCTGCTGCGCGAGGGGGTGCAGGGTGTCTACGCGTGCTCGATCGTGTCCTCCTCGTTGCTCGGCACGCTGGCGGAGGCCCACGGCCAGCCGCACCAGGAGACGCTCACCGGCTTCAAGTGGATCGGCCGGGTGCCGGACCTCGCCTTCGGCTACGAGGAGGCACTCGGCTACTGCGTGGCCCCCACCCTGGTCAGGGACAAGGACGGTGTCTCCGCGCTGCTGCGCGTGGTCGAGCTCGCGGCGCGGCTCAAGGCGGAGGGACGCACGCTGACCGACCGGCTCGACGACATCGCCCGCGAGCACGGCCTCTACGCCACCGACCAGCTCTCGGTCCGGGTCACGGACCTGGCGAAGATCGCCGAGGCGATGGCACGGCTGCGCACCAGCCCGCCCGAGGAGCTCGGCGGGCTCGCGGTCGAGCGGGTCGACGACCTCTCCGCCGGCAGCAACGGGCTGCCCCCGACCGAGGGGCTGCGCTACCACCTCGCCGAGGGCGCGCGGGTGATCGTGCGGCCGTCCGGGACCGAGCCGAAGATCAAGTGCTACCTGGAGGTCGTCGTCCCGGTCGAGGAGGGTGAGGACGGCGGGGTCGACGCCGCCCGCATCTCCGCGGCCGGACGGCTCGACGCGATCCGCACGGACCTGGCCAAGGCCGCCGGCCTGTAGCCGCCGTCTAGAGGAACAGGCCGACCACGAACGCGAGCCCGGTGACCGCGAGGGCGGTCACCTCGGGCCAGGCCACGACGTGGCGGGCCGGCGGGGGCGGCTCGGCGGCACGCTCGCGCTTCGCCTGCTCCACCAGCTCCTCGAGCCGGGTGACGACGAAGGTCTGGTAGCTCATCGCACGCTCGTCGGTCGACGCCCGCTCGGCCATCAGCGTGAGCTGGGTGAGCCTGCTGCCACCGCCGGTCACGTCCTGCTTGCGACGTCGTGACTTGAGGTCCTCGCGGATCGACTGGCCGATGCCGATGCAGACGTAGCGCTCGTCCCCCACCCACACGTTGAGGGTCTGGCCCATCGCCACCTCGTCGACCGCCGCGAGCGGCACGTGCGCGTCGCGCACCGAGTTCTTCAGCACGACGTGGCGGGGGTACGCCGTCGCGCGCGGGCGCACCTGCGTGACCCAGACGACCACGCCGAAGAAGACCGCCCCGAGGGCGACCTGCAGCCCGGTCGTCGTGTGCACGAAGAGGACGACGTAGCCGAGGGCCACCGCCGCGGCCAGGAGCCCGGCATAGCCGACGAACTGCCCGCCGGTGGGCTTGAACCGTTCGACGGGGCGGAGCCGCTCGGCACCGGTCTGCGATGAGGCCATGCGTCGATTCTGCCTCGGCCGCGGCGAATTCTGTGAACCCGCGTGGCCGCACCTATGCTTGGCCGGTGAGCACTGCCATGAACTCAACGACGAGTTCGTACGGCGTCCCGGCCGACCTGGCCGAAGCGACCTCGTCGAACGCGTCGTTACGACGATTCCTGCACGGACTGCCCGGAGTGGACCAGGTCGGCGCCGAGGCCCGGGCGGCGACGCTCGGCACCCGGTCGATCAAGACCACCGCCAAGGAGTTCGCCATCGACCTGGCGATCCGGATGGTCGACCTGACGACGCTGGAGGGCCAGGACACGCACGGCAAGGTCCGCGCGCTCGCCGCCAAGGCGATGCGTCCCGACCCGGCCGACCAGACGTGTCCCGCGGCCGCGGCCGTGTGCGTCTACCCGGACATGGTGGCGACGGCCAAGGAGGTCCTCGGCGACAGCGGCGTGCACGTGGCCGCGGTGGCGACGGCGTTCCCCTCCGGTCGCGCGGCACTCGACATCAAGCTGATGGACACCCGCGACGCGGTCGAGGCCGGTGCCGACGAGATCGACATGGTCATCGACCGCGGGGCGTTCCTGTCCGGCCGCTACCTCGACGTGTTCGAGGAGATCGTCGCGGTCCGTGAGGCCTGCAAGCGCTCCGACGGCTCCGAGGCGCACCTGAAGGTGATCTTCGAGACCGGCGAGCTGCAGACCTACGACAACGTCCGCCGCGTCTCCTGGCTGGCGATGATGGCCGGCGCCCACTTCATCAAGACCTCCACCGGCAAGGTGCAGCCGGCCGCCACCCTGCCCGTCACCCTGGTGATGCTGGAGGCGGTCCGCGACTACCGCGAGGCGACCGGCCAGATGGTCGGCGTGAAGCCCGCCGGTGGCATCCGCACCTCCAAGGACGCCATCAAGTACCTCGTGATGGTCAACGAAGTGGCCGGCCCCGACTGGCTCGACCCCGACTGGTTCCGCTTCGGCGCCTCCACGCTCCTCAACGACCTGCTCATGCAGCGCACCAAGATGCGCACCGGCCGCTACTCCGGCCCCGACTACTTCACCCTGGACTGATCGCGATGACCAAGCGGACGACAAGCACCCCCGGCACCGCCGCGGCGGGCACCGGCGCCACGAGCCCCGGATCCGTCTTCGACTACGCCCCCGCCCCCGAGTCGCGGGCCATCGTCGACATCAGGTCGTCCTACGGCCTGTTCATCAACGGCGAGTTCGTCGACCCCACCGGCGGGAAGTCGTTCAAGACGATCTCGCCGGCCACCGAGGAGGTCCTCGCCGAGGTCAGCGAGGCGTCCGCGGAGGACGTCGACCTCGCGGTCAAGGCGGCCCGCCGCGCGCACACCCGCGTGTGGTCGAAGATGTCGGGCCGCGAGCGGTCGAAGTACCTGTTCCGCATCGCGCGCATCCTGCAGGAGCGCAGCCGCGAGCTCGCCGTCCTGGAGTCGATCGACAACGGCAAGCCGATCCGCGAGTCGCGCGACGTCGACGTACCGCTGGCCGCCGCGCACTTCTTCTACTACGCCGGATGGGCCGACAAGCTCGAGCACGCAGGCTTCGGGAGCAACCCGCAGTCGCTCGGTGTCGCGGGCCAGGTCATCCCGTGGAACTTCCCGCTGCTCATGCTGGCGTGGAAGATCGCCCCGGCGCTCGCGGCGGGCAACACCGTCGTGCTGAAGCCGGCCGAGACGACGCCGCTGACCGCGCTGCTGTTCGCGGAGATCTGCCAGCAGGCCGACCTCCCGCCCGGCGTGGTCAACATCGTCACCGGCGCCGGCGAGACCGGCCGCGCGGTGGTCGGCCACGAGGACGTCGACAAGGTCGCGTTCACCGGCTCCACCGAGGTCGGCAAGATGATCGCCCGCACGGTCGCCGGCACCGACAAGAAGGTCACCCTGGAGCTCGGCGGCAAGGGCGCCAACATCGTCTTCGACGACGCGCCGGTCGACCAGGCGGTCGAGGGCATCGTCAACGGCATCTTCTTCAACCAGGGCCACGTCTGCTGCGCCGGCTCGCGGCTGCTGGTCCAGGAGTCCATCGCCGACGAGGTGCTCGAGCGGCTCAAGCGCCGGATGGCCACCCTGCGCGTGGGCGACCCGCTGGACAAGAACACCGACATCGGCGCGATCAACTCCGCCGAGCAGCTCGCGAAGATCCGTGAGCTCTCCGCGATCGGCGAGGCCGAGGGCGCCGGCATCTGGTCGGCCCCGTGCGACCTGCCCACCCACGGCTTCTGGTTCCGCCCGACGGTCTTCACCGGGGTCTCCCAGGCGCACCGCATCGCGCGCGAGGAGATCTTCGGCCCGGTGCTGTCCGTGCTGACCTTCCGGACCCCCGCCGAGGCGGTCGAGAAGGCCAACAACAGCCCGTTCGGGCTCTCCGCGGGGATCTGGACCGACAAGGGCTCGCGCATCCTCTGGATGGCCAACCAGCTGCGCGCCGGCGTGGTCTGGGCCAACACGTTCAACAAGTTCGACCCGACCAGCCCGTTCGGCGGCTACAAGGAGTCGGGATACGGCCGCGAGGGCGGCCGCCACGGTCTGGAGGCCTACGTCCGATGACTCCCACCACCGACGCACGCATCGACGTGCGCAAGACCTACAAGCTCTACGTCGGCGGCGCGTTCCCCCGCTCGGAGTCGGGCCGCACCTACGTCGTCTCCGACGCCAAGGGCAAGTTCCTGGCCAACGCCTCGCACGCGTCCCGCAAGGACGCCCGCGACGCGGTCCAGGCCGCCCGCAAGGCGTTCCCCGGCTGGGCCTCGAAGACCCCCTACAACCGCGGCCAGGTCGTCTACCGGGTCGCGGAGGTGCTGGAGGGCCGCCGTGCGCAGTTCGTCGACGAGGTGCAGTCCTCCGAAGGCGTCAGCAAGCGCGTCGCCGAGGCGGCCGTGGACCTGTCCGTGGACCGACTCGTCTGGTACGCCGGCTGGGCCGACAAGATCGCCCAGGTGGTCGGTGGCACCAACCCCGTGGCGGCGCCGTACTTCAACTTCTCGGTGCCGGAGCCGACCGGTGTCGTCGCCGTCATCGCGCCGCAGCAGTCCTCGCTGCTCGGCCTGGTCAGCGTCATCGCGCCGGTCATCGTCACCGGCAACACCTGCGTGGTGGCGACCTCGGCCGACCGGCCGCTGCCGGCGATCACGCTGTCGGAGGTGCTCGCCACCTCCGACGTCCCGGGCGGGGTGGTCAACATCCTCACCGGCGCGCTCGGCGACACCGCACCGACGCTGGCCTCGCACATGGACGTCAACGCGATCGACCTGACCGGCCTGGCCGGCGACGCCACGACGTCCGCCCAGCTCGAGGAGGCCGCCGCGGAGAACCTCAAGCGGGTCCGTCGCGCGCCGGCCGGCGAGCCGGACTGGACGCTCGAGCCCGGCATCGACCGGATGACCGGCTACCTCGAGACCAAGACCGTCTGGCACCCGATCGGCATCTGAGCGGCCAGTCCCCCAGCATCGAAGGCACGTCCCGCCGAGCGGGGCTGCGTCACAGGTGTGCGTCCAGCCAGGCCACGACGTCGGAGGTGACCTGGTCCCGGTTGATCTCGTTGAGGATCTCGTGGCGGGCACCGTCGTACAGCTTCACCGTCACGTCGACCAGCCCGGCGTCCCGGTAGCGCTGGCCGAGCACCTCCACGAGCTGTCCGCCACCGGCCAACGGGTCGTCGGAGCCGGAGACGACCAGCAGCGGCAGGTCGGACGGATGGGCCAGCGCGGTCGGATCCGCGAGCGTCCCCGCGGCACCGAAAGGGCCGGCACCGTCTCTCCGGCAGGTCGAAGCCGCACAACGGGTCGGCGACATAGCGGTCGACCTCGGCCCGTCGCGCGAGAGCCACTCGCCGGTGCGGGCTCGAAGCCCGCGTTGAAGGCCTCGAGCCCGACCGCCCTCGGCCTGAGCCATGCCGGCTGCCAACATGTCCAGGGCAGTGCTGCCCGAGAGGACAACCCCGGCGTACTGCTCGGAGTGCGTGAGGATCACCGATTGGGCAGCGAAGGAGCCCATCGAGTGGGCGAAGAGGAACAACGGCAGGTCGTCGCCCACGCTCGCGCCGTACGCCGCCAGGTCGGCGATCAACGCCTCGAACCCGGGGGCACCGAAGTCTCCGGGGGTCCCCGCGATCGAGGCGCCGTGCCCGCGGTGGTCGGTGGCCCGGACGGTGTAGCCGGCGTCGTTGAGGACACGCGCGGCCACGGTCTCTCCATCGAGGTGACTTTCGCCCCTGGGGCCCTGTGCAGCAGCGGACGAGAGTGGTGGTGACCGCATGAGCGGGTGAGCGCGGTGACGCAGATCAGTACGACGGCTCCCCAACGGACGACGGGGGCACGGCTGCGGGAGGTGGCACTCCCTGGGTGGCGGCGGTGGGCCTCGCAGGCGGCTGTCGTCTGGGCACTGGGCTACGGGTTCCTGCGGATCTACTGGGCGCTGGGTCACGCTCCGTCCCCGCCGCCGATCGGCTCCGATCTCATCGGCTTCACCGGCTGGTGGCCGGTCGCGCTGTGCGTCGCAGCGGCGGTGGTGGTTCTCGCGCTGAGGAACGCGCCGTGGTCGCGGCCGCTGGCGGTGGCGGCGTGGTGCGTGGCCGGGGCGCTGTTTGCGGCCAGCGCCGTGCTGCTCCTGGACGTGGTCGGCATCATTCTGCCGGGCATCGGCGTGACCGTTGACCTTGGCGCTTTCGTGAGCCGGGTGGCGTGCTTCGCTGGTGGTTTCCTCGTGGCAGCGACCGCGTTGTCCTACCAGCGGCACTGGCGAGGAGCATGCCTGGCATGCGGCAGCTCCGGTGCGCCCCTCCCGTCGGCGCTGCGGACTGGTTCCCCACGGTGGGCGTGGCTGGCGGCATGGGCGGCGGTAGCCGGCTGTGTGGTCCGTCTCGCGGCCCAGCTCGCTGTGGGCTTCGGCAGCGAGCTGTTGAACAGCGGCGCCACGGTGGTGCTGTTCGAAACCGGTTTCCTGTTGGCCGGGACGGTGCTGCCGCTGGCGCTCGTCTACCCGTGGGGGCGGCTCTTCCCGCACTGGGTGCCCTTGTTGGCAGGTCGGGATGTGCCTCGTTGGCTGGTGCTGGGTCCAGGGCTGGTGCTCGGGGTGGGCATGACGGCTTACTTCGGGGTGAGCTTGGTGAAGATCGCCGTCGAGACGTTCACCGGCACGTGGGAGCCCGGCGCCGGATCCGAGCCGTTGTGGTTCATGTGGGTGGCCGTGCCGGCGTACCTGACCTGGGGCCTGGGGCTGGCGGTTGCGGCACTGGCTTACCTGCGCGTGACCCGTCCCCCGTGCCCCACGTGTCTGAACCGGATGTGACCTGAATGTCGAGCTCAGCGGAGACCCGCCTTGTCGATGAACTGATGCCTCGGTGGGAACGGCGCATCGTCAAGGCGCAGCTGGTCCACGCATCCGCCGGGCGCACGTACTCCGCGATTCGCACGGTCGACTTCTTCCGGTCACCGGTCATCGCCGTACCGAACCGGTTCCGGGTGGAGATGGATCGGGTGATCGGTGCACGCAACCGCGACACAGGCCCCCGGCCCAGGACATTTCGATTCGCGCAGCTCCTTGACGAGGACGGCGGGTTTCACCTCCTCGCCGAGGAGCCGGGCCATGAGCTCGTGCTGGGGTTCATCGGCCGATGGTGGAACCGCGGGTACGGGCGCGTCGACTGGACCGCCAGCGAATTCACGGAGTTCACGCGACCGGGCTATGCGAAGGGCACGTGGGCCTTCACAGTCCTGCCCTACGGCGTTGAGTCGTGCGTCCTCGTCACCGACGTGCGCGTGTCCTGCACCGACGAAGAGGCACGAAGGAAGTTCCACCGGTACTGGGCACTGGTCGGCCGCGTTGTCACCGCGATGGGCGGGCCGGTCCTACGACTGGTTCGTGACGAGGCCGAGCGGTCTGTCCCACCCGCTGACGACGGTCACGGCCGAGCCCTGAGAACCGAGCCGGGGATGTAGGCGCGCCCGATCACGCCCATCAGACGCACTCAGCGGACGATGACCGGGACGGTCACGCCCAGCCCGGTCACCACTCGCCGCAGCTCCGCACCGTCGAGCCCGGGCACCCGCTCGCGCAGCTCCCCGGCGTCCTCCGGGTGAGCGGGGTCGACCACCCGGCCCTTCATCCACATCGGCATCGGCGCGTCCGAGCGCAGGCGCACGACGAGGAGGTCGCCGTCGACGTCGACTTCCCGGACCGCCGCCCAGGGCACGTACCTCCGGCTCCCCGGACGCAGCGTCGCCGCCGTCGCCGCCACGGAGATCCCTGCCGCGTCCACGCGGAGTCGCTCGGCCGCGGCGCGCAGCCGGACGAGCGTCAGGTAGCCCACCACCACGACCGCGACCGTCGAGGCGAACCACTGCCCGGTGAACAGGGCGAGGCCGCCGGCCACGACGAAGGACAGCAGGAACGCCGCCAGCAGCGACGTGAGGGCGCGGCGGTCGCGGACGACGTACGGCGCACTCACGCCGGCACCTCGAGCACGAAGGGGGTGCACATGGTGGACGACCCTAGTCCGTGCGGCAGAATGTCGCGGTGCGCGCTCAGGTGATCGTCCTCGCCGGCCCCTCCGGTTCGGGCAAGTCCCGCCTCTGCGACCGCCTCGGGCTCCCGTTCGTCAACCTCGACGACTTCTACAAGGACGGCAGCGACCCGACGATCCCGCAGGTGTCCATCACCCCCGGCGAGGTGATGGCGGACTGGGACCACCCCGGCTCCTGGCTGCGCGACGAAGCCGTCGACACCCTCGAGCGGCTGTGTCGGGACGGCGTGGCGGAGGTGCCCGTCTACGAGATCGCCCGGGACGGGCGCGTCGGCCACCGGAAGCTCGACCTGGGCGTCACCAGGTTCTTCATCGCCGAGGGCATCTTCGCCCAGGAGGTGGTCGGCGACTGCCGTGCCCGAGGCCTGCTCGCCGACGCCATCTGCGTGACGAACCACCCCGTGGTGACGTTCTGGCGGCGGCTGACCCGCGACCTGCGTGAGCACCGCAAACCGCCGTTGGTGCTGCTGCGCCGCGGCCTGATGCTGCTGCGCGCCGAGCCGAAGGTCGTCGCGCGCGCCGTCGAGCTCGGCTGCACGGCCATGCCGCCGGAGCGCGCCTACCGGCGGATCCGCGCCCTGGTCGGCGCGTCCGGCCCGGAGTGAAAACGTAGCCGGCGGCGTACAGTCGGAGACAGCCGCACAGGACGCCCCCGACGAGAGGGTGTCTGTGGCGCGTGGGGAGGCACAACTTTCATGTCGCCGAACGTAGATTTCGCCGAGAGCCACGGCTCCTACTCCGGGGCTGGTGCCGACGGGCGTGCGTGGCACATCACACGCGTGTTCGCGGGCTGGCGCCTGGAGTTCCGGGACAGTGGCGAGACCGACGCCACCTTCGCGGGCGTGCACGGCAGCCTGGGTGCCGCCCAGGCCGAGGCGAGCAGGACCCCGAGCCGGGGCGGCACACGCCACGGCCACGACAACCGCTGACCGGGTCGCTCAGGACATCGCGGCGAGGACGGCGTACGCCGGCTTGATCACGTCGTCGATGATGGCGAGCCGCTCGTCGAACGGGATGAACGCCGACTTCATGGCGTTGATCGTGAACCAGCGCAGGTCGTACATGTCGTAGCCGAACGCGTCGACGAGCAGGCCCATCTCCCTCGACATCGACGTGCCGCTCATCAGCCGGTTGTCGGTGTTGACCGTGACCCGGAACCGCAGCTTGGTGAGCAGGCCGATCGGGTGCTCGGCGATGGAGGAGGCGGCGCCGGTCTGGATGTTCGACGACGGGCACATCTCGAGCGGGATCCGCTTGTCGCGCACGTAGGACGCGAGCCGGCCGAGCTCCACGGCCGCCTGTCCTGAGCCCGTCGACGGGTCGTCGTGGACGCTGACGTCGTCGATGATGCGTACGCCGTGGCCGAGCCGGTCCGCGCCGCACCACTGGATCGCCTGCCAGATCGACGGCAGGCCGAACGCCTCGCCTGCATGGATGGTGAAGTGCGCGTTCTCGCGCTGGAGGTACTCGAAGGCGTCCAGGTGCCGGGTGGGCGGGTAGCCGGCCTCGGCGCCCGCGATGTCGAAGCCCACCACGCCGTCGTCGCGGTAGCGCACCGTCAGCTCGGCGATCTCGCGCGAGTGGGTCTGGTGCCGCATCGCGGTGAGCAGCTGGCGGACGACGATCGGGGTGCCGGCGCGGCGCGCCTCGTGCTCGCCCTCGGCGAACCCGTCGCGCACGGCCTCGACGACCTCGGACAGGGTCAGCCCGCCGTCGAGGTGCTGCTCCGGGGCGTAGCGCACCTCGGCGTACACCACGCCGTCCTCGGCGAGGTCGGCCACGCACTCGCGTGCGACCCGGCGGAGGTTGTCCGCGGTCTGCATGACCGCGACGGTGTGGTCGAAGGTCTCCAGGTAGCGCTCGAGCGAGCCGGAGTTGGCCGAGTCCTCGAACCACTTCTGCAGCGACTCGGCGTCGTCCGCGGGGAGGTCGTGCCGGGCGCCGGGCGCCAGGTCGAGGATCGTCTGGGGCCGCAGCCCTCCGTCGAGGTGGTCGTGGAGCAGGACCTTCGGCGCCCGCCGGATCTGCTCACCGATAGGTTCGGACATGTTGCTCATCCAAGCACGCCGCCCTCTGGACAGGAGACGCCCATGCGCACCTTCACGACCTTCGACGAGCTGACCGCGGCCGTGGGCGAGGACCTCGGCGCGAGCGAGTGGCTCGAGATCGACCAGGACCGGGTCGACGCGTTCGCCGACGCCACCGGGGACCACCAGTGGATCCACGTCGACGTCGAGAAGGCGAAGGACGGGCCGTTCGGCGGCACGATCGCGCACGGCTACCTCACGCTCTCCCTGGTGCCCTTCCTCGGCAGCCAGGTGTTCGCCCTCGAGACGCCCGGGGCGAAGCTCAACTACGGCGTCAACAAGGTGCGCTTCCCGAACCCGGTGCGGGTCGGCTCGCGGGTCCGGGCGCACGTGTCGGTCGCCGAGGTCACCGACATCCCGGCCGGCAAGCAGATGCAGCTGAAGTACGTCATCGAGATCGAGGGCGAGGACAAGCCCGCCTGTGTAGCCGAGACGGTCGTCCTGCTCCTGCCCTAAGGTCGGCAAGGTGAGCGAGCTCCCTGTCCTCGAGCCGGAGGAGCAGCGCGTCCTGGGCAGCCTGCTGGAGAAGCAGACGACGGTCCCGGCGACCTACCCGCTGAGCGGCAACGCGCTGCGCACCGCCTGCAACCAGACGAGCAGCCGGGACCCCGTCGTCGACTACGACCAGCAGACCGTCGACCGGACGGCACGGGCGCTCAAGGAGCGCGGGCTGCTGCGGATCGTGTGGTCGGACACCGGCCGGCGGACGCTGAAGTACCACCAGACCCTCGACGAGCACCTGGGGCTCGACCCGGACGAGCGTGCGCTGCTCACGGTGCTGCTCCTGCGCGGCGCGCAGTCGCCCGGCGAGCTGCGCACCCGGACCGAGCGGCTGCACCCGTTCGCCGACCGCGGCGAGGTCGAGACCTGCCTGCGCCGGATGGCGGAGCGTCCCGAGCCCCTGGTCCGGGAGCTCGAGCGGCGACCCGGGCAGCAGGACCGGCGCTGGGTCCACCTGCTCGGGCCCGTCCCCGAGGCGGAGGCCGTCCCCGCTGCCGCTGCGGCGGTCGACCGGGACGCCGTGCTCGCCGACGGGGCGGAGGCCCGCGACCTGCGGGTGCGGTCGGCGTACGACGCGATCGCCACGTCGTACGCCGCGCAGCTCGCCGACGAGCTGGACGACCTGCCCTTCGAGCGCTGGCTGCTGGACCGCGTGGTCGCCCACGCCGAGGGGCAGCCGGTGGTCGAGGTCGGCTCCGGCCCGGGGCACGTCACGGCGCACCTCGCCCGGAACGGCGCCGCCGCCACCGGCATCGACCTCTCCCCCGCCATGGTGGCCGAGGCCCGTCGGCGCTTCCCCGGCGTGAGCTTCGAGGTCGGCGACCTGCGGCGGCTGAGCCGTCCCGCCACGAGCGCGGCGTGGGCGGCGGTGCTGGCGTGGTACTCGCTCATCCACCTGGCCGCCTCCGAGCTCCCCGAAGCGGTCGCGGCGCTGGCCCGGCCGCTCGCCCCCGGCGGCTGGCTGGTGCTGGGCCTGCACGCCGGGACCGAGGTCCGCCACCTCGGCGACTGGTTCGGCCACGAGGTCGACCTCGACGTGGTGCTCCACGAGCCGGCCTTCGTGGTCGGGCTCGTCGAGGCCGCCGGCCTGGTCGACGTCGAGTGGTACCTGCGCGGACCGGTCAGCGCCCGCGGCGAGACGACCCAGCGCCTCTACGTCATCGGACGCAAGACGGCCTGAGTCACCCGAGTCGCCGCCACCCGCCGGCCCGGTTGAGCGCGCAATCATTCCGGAAGGATGACGTCCGGAATGCGTCCTAGCCTCTCCGACATGGACTGGTTGCTCGACTCGGACCCGGCGATCCGGTGGCAGGTCCTGCGCGACCTGACCGACGCTCCGGCTGATGCCGTGGCGGCGGAACGGGCACGGGTGGCCACCGAAGGCTGGGGCGCCCGGTTGCTGGCCGCGCGTGACCCGGACGGGCAGTGGATGGGCGGCGCGTGCTTCCCCGGCCGGGGCGACCCGCCGGAGGACGGCAGCCAACCGTGGACGTCGACACTCCCGGCCATGATGGAGCTCTACGACTTCGGGCTCGACCCGGTCACCGAGACCGCTCGCGAGATGACGTCGCTGGTCGCTGCGAACTGCCGCTGGGAGTACGACGGCCTGCCCTTCTTCGACGGTGAGGTCGAGCCGTGCATCAACGGCCGCACGGTGACCCTGGGCGCCTACTTCGGCGCCGACGTCGACGGCATCGTCACGCGTCTGCTCGCCGACCAGCTCGACGACGGCGGATGGAACTGCTGGACCGAGGTCGGCGCGACCGTGTCGTCGTTCGACTCGACGATCTGCGTGCTCGAGGGCCTGCTCGAGCACGCGCGGGCCGCCGGCGGCTCGGCCGAGCTGACGGCTGCGCGCCGCGGCGGTGAGGAGTACCTGCTCGAACGTTCGTTGTTCCGCCGCAAGAGCACCGGCGAGGTGCCGGTCGACGCCTGGCTGCAGTTCTCGTTCCCGACGCGGTGGCACTACGACGTCCTGCGTGGGCTGGACCACTTCCGGAGGGCTGACGTCAGGGACCCGCGGCTCGCGGAGGCTATCGAGCTCGTGCGCTCCAAGCGCCGGAGCGACGGCACCTGGCTGCTCGAGAACACACACCCCGGCGCGGTCCACTTCGAGCTCGAGGACGGCGACGGCCGCCCGAGCCGGTGGAACACGCTTCGGGCGTCCCGCGTGCTCGACTGGTGGGACGCGCGCGGCTGACACCGGTGATGATGTGCTCATGCGGTTCCTGCGCGGTGCTCTCGTGGACGGTGAGCCGGCGCTCGATCTCGCTCTCGCTCGCGCGATGGTGATGGAGGCGCGCCTCGGGCAGATCGAGGAGTCGGTGCGGATCTACCGACCCGCCGCTGCGGTGGTGGTCTTCGGTCGTCGTGACACGCGGCTGCCTGGGTTCCCCCGGGCGGTCGAAGCGGCACGTTCTGCAGGCTTCGAGCCGGCGGTGCGCGCGACGGGCGGGAGGGCGGTGGCCTACACGGGAGCGGCCCTGGTCGTGGACCACGTCAGGCCAGAACCGGGCTCGACCGGCGGACAGGACGTCCGCTTCGCCGAGTTCGGCCAGAGGTTCGTGGACCTGTTCCGGGCGTTCGGCGTCGACGCGCAGCTGGGTGCGGTACCCGGCGAGTACTGCCCTGGGGCACACAGCGTGAACGCGCGGGGAGTGGAGAAGCTCGTGGGGACCGCGCAGCGGATGGTCCCCGGGGCGTGGCTGTTCAGCTCGTTGATCGTGGTCGGCGACGAGGACAGGCTCCGACCCCTGCTGGCGGAGGTCTACCGGTGCCTGGGCCAGGACTTCGACGAGAGCTCTGTGGGCTCACTGTCTCGCGAGGTCCCGGGTCTCGACATCGACACCGTGGAGGCCTCAGTCGTCGACGCCTATCGGGCAGGTGAGCCGGCAGCCACGGTGCAGGTCGACGGCGACCTGCTCGAGCTGGCCCGGAGCCTGCTCCCGCAGCATCGCGTCGAGTAGCGCGATCTCGGTCAGAGCCAGCGCCGCACCCGAGCCGCGTAGGCGGTGTACGTCGACCCGAACTTCGCGGAAAGGTAGCGCTCCTCAGGCAGCACGGCTCCCCACCTGAGCAGCGCCCACTCGAGCGGCAGCATGACCAGGGCCCACAGCGAGCCGGCGAGGAAGGAGACCCCGGCCGACCCGGCGAGCAGGCCGACGTACAGCGGGTTGCGCGACCGGGCGAAGGGGCCGCCGGCGATGACGGTCGTGGTGGCGCCGCCGGGCAGCAGCGCAGTCCGGTGACGGGCGAGCATCAGCAGAGCCCACCCGTTCCAGGCAACGAACGCGGTGACGAGCAGCCAACCGAGGCCGGTCGTCACCGGAGATGTGGAGAGCGGGTCGCCGAGGAGCCACGAGACCAGCAGGCCGAGCACGAGCGGCGCGCCCACCGCCACGGGCGGCCACAGCCGGAATCTCGGGCCACTGTCCGGTGTCATGGCTCAGGAGTAGCACGTCGGGCCCGCGCGCGTCGCCGTCCTCCTCCCGTCTCGGTCAGGAGTCGCGTAGTGAACTCCGTAGTACCTCGGAGGCCGGATCGTGTCAGATGCGCCAGTCTCGAAGTCCAACATCAGCACCAAGCAGAATCCCTGGGAGGGATACCGCGATGCACCAGCCGTCACAGCGACCCAGCATCTTCGAGGTCTCGTTGGCCCTCGAACCGCCCTGCCTGTTCCTCGACCTACGTGGCGAGCTCGACCTGTGCAGCGCCAAGCAGGTCCCTCAGGACGCGTACGCCTCGCACCCGGACGTGACGACGGTCGTGGTCGACCTGGGCGAGCTGACGTTCTGTGACGTCGCCGGCCTCAGCGCGTTGCTGCACTTCCGCAAGATCCATGAAGCACAGGGCCGCTCGGTCTCGATCCTCCGGGCCAACCCGTTCATCAGCCGGTTGATGCGTCTCTGCGGAGTCACGGACCGGCTGGAGCCCGCGCGCTCTGCCTGAAACACCCCGTCATCGGCTGCGCGCCTCCCGCTCGACGACCCACGCGACCACCTGGGTGCGCGACCCGAAGCCGAGCTTGCGCAAGATGCTGTCGACGTGGCTCTCCACGGTGCGCTGGGAGATCTGCAGGCGCTCGGCGATCTCCCGGTTGGAGAGTCCGGACCCGACCAGGGGGGCCACCTCGAGCTCGCGGCGGGTCAGCGGGACCGGCTCCTCAGGCGCCTCCTCGACCGGAGCCTGCTCCAGCGCCAGGGCGAGCACCTGCTCGTCGGACAGCGCTTCACCGCGCCGGAACGCCGCGCGGAAAGAGGCCGCTCCCCGGTCGATCCCGGCGTGCTGCTCGCTACGGCGCCGGTTCACCGACAGGTACGGCACGGCGTCCGGGTCCACGCCCAGGTGCCGCCACAGCGCGTCGGCGGCACCGAGCAGCGTCGCGGCGCGCTCCGGGCGCCGCTCAACGGCCGCGACCCAGGCCAGCACCTCGAGGACGAACGCCGTGGCCGACCGGTCACCGAGGTCCACCTTCATCACCAGTGCCCGCCGCTCGAGGTCGGTGGCCGCGTCCACGTCCCCGCGCCGCAGGTCGAGCATCCCGAGCGCAGCCAGCGCGTAGGACTGCACGTGGGCCTCGCCGGCCGGTCCGGTGAGGTCGACACAGGCCTGCAGCGCCGCACAGGCGCCGTCGAGGTCCCCGGCGAAGCCCCGGCACAGAGCCAGGACGAACAGCGCCGAGGACTCCAGCGGCCGGTCGCCGGCCGTGCGCGCGGCGCTCAGGGCCTCCTCCAGCGGCGCGAGCGCCTCGGCCGGACTGCCACGCCAGCTCGCCTCGACGGCGCGTGCGACGAGCACGTGGGCACGGGCGGCGTCGTCGACGGCGCCGCCGGCGAGCAGCGCCGCCGCCTCGTCCAGCAACGACCGGCCGCTTTCCGGCTCCCCCTGCAAGGTCGCCGTCCAGGCAGCCATCGCGAGAGCGCGGGCCCGGGTGCTCGCGTCCGCCTCGGCGATCGCCGACGCGCGCGCCAGCCAGTGCCTGGCCTCGCCCAGCCGCCCGCTCGCCGCCCAGTACGGCTCCAGTGCGGTCACCATCTCGAGGGCCTGCGCCGCGTGCCGGGGATCGTCGACGGCGTGACGGAGCGCCTCCCGCAGGTTGCCGTGCTCGCGTCGCAGGGTGCGGTACCACCCAGCCTGCTCGGTGCCGAAGGACGCGTCGGTGGCCGCGCGGACCAGGTCGGCGTACCACGCCAGGTGCCGGTCGCGTCCGGCCTGCTGCTGCTTCGCGCTCAGGTGCTCCGCGGCGTACTCGCGCAGCGACTCCAGCATGCGGAAGCGCACGTACGACGCACCGTCGTCCTCGCGCGTGAGCACCGACTTCTCCAGGAGCCCGTCGACGAGGTCGAGCACGTCTGCTCCGTCGATGCCGTCGCCGGCGCACACCACCTCGGCGGCCTCCAGGGGGAACCCACCGGTGAAGACCGACAGCCGGGCCCAGAGCAGCTGCTCGTCGGGGGTGCACAGGTCGTTGCTCGCCTCCAGGGAGGCGCGCAACGAACGATGCCGGGCGGGCGCGTCCCGCGCGCCCTTGGCGAGCAGCCGCTGCCGGTCGCCCAGCCGATTGCTCAGCCGGTCGAGGATGCCCTGGGGTGACAGCACGAGGATCCGGGCCGCGGCCAGCTCGACGGCGAGCGGCACCCCCTCGAGCGCTTCGCAGAGCCCTGCGACCGCGGCGGCGTTGTCCTCGGTGAGCCGGAACGACGGCAGCGCGGCGGCCGCCCGGGCGGCGAACAGCGCCTGCGCCTCGTCGGCCGCCAGCGGCCCGACCGGCACGACGACCTCACCGGTCACGCCGAGGTGGCGCTGGGACGTGGCCAGCACCCGTAGGTGAGGCGCCTTGGCGAGCAGCACCGCCACCAGCTCCACCGCCGCGTCGAGCATCGACTCGCAGCCGTCGAGCACCAGCAGACCGGTACGGTCGGCGACCGCGGCGGCTACGTCACCGGCCCTCGCGGCGCCGTACGGCAGATGAACCCCGAACGCCCCGGCCACCGAGAGCCCCAGCAGGTCGGGATCGACCAGGTCGGCGAGGTCGACGGCCCAGGTGTCCTCCCGGCGTGCTCGCTCGTGGTCCGCCGCGGCGGCGCGTGCCAGGGTCGTCTTGCCGATCCCACTCTGCCCGGTGAGCGTGACCAGCCGCGCCGAACCCAGCGTCCGCCGCAGGGCGGCGAGCTCGTGGCGGCGCCCCAGCAGGGGTTTGCCCGGATGGGCCGGCGCGACGGCCGGCCCCGGATGTGCGGTCTGTTGCTGCGTCACCTGCTTCCTTCCGCCCCCGCGCATCCAAGTGGCCGGTGACCGTGCGGTGACCGGCCGGCCGTCGTCTAGTACCCGTAGGGCTTCGCCGTGCCGAAGTCGTACGGCATGGGCGGAGCGTCGTCGTGGTGCGCGGAGCACCAGAGGTCCCGGGGCCCGGACGACGTCAGCGGCGGCACGTAGGACTGCGAGCTCAGGATCGTCTGCGCCGCGTCCGCGGCCTCGGCCTCGATCGACGCGGCGACCAGATCACGCGCCTGTGGAGTCGGCGCCGACACCAGAGCCTCGGCGTTGCGCCAGGCGCTCTCGCGCCACCCGGAGACCATCTGGAACAGGGTGAGGTTGCTGAGCCCGTAGGGATCGTTCCCGTCGTCGGCGGTGGGGTCGAAGCGGGCCGCGATCTCGGCCAGCAGCGGCTCGGTGGCCGTGTAGAGCCACTGCTCGACTGCGTCGAAGTCGGGCTTGCGCGACGACCCGTCCGGCGCCACCAGCCCGACACTGGCGAGAACGAACGGCAGGTCGCGGTTGATGTGAGCGTTCATGCCGAGCAGCAGGCTGCCGGTGGTGCTGACCCGCTTGTCCCGCGAGGCGTCGAAGGCGGTGAGCCACGCCTGCGGCACGGAGGCGCGGTCGCCCGACTGGTAGGCGTAGTAGGCGTCGGTGAACTTCTTCGCGAAGACGGCGTCCTGGTGGTTGGCGAACGGCACGTCCTCGTAGTAGCCGGGGATGTCCCGGCTCCATCCGTAGGTCTGCGTCATGCGCACGTAGGCACGGGCGAAGATCGCGTCGTGCGAGCAGCTCTTCGCGGTGTCGTCGGCGATCCGTGCCAGCTCCTTGAGCGTCGCCTTCAGACAGGTGTCGCGGCCGGCGGCGCAGTCGTTGGAGCTGGTCGGCACGTACTCGTCGGTCCATCCGGCGAGGTACGACGACCACGCCACGTTCGACTGCGTGGACGCGGACGCGGTCGGGCTGGCGGTGGTCAGCGCGACGAGCGCGGCGACCAGCGCTACCGCCAGAACTCCCCCTGTCCAGCGAGCGCGACGAAGCATGGACTTCGCGGACAACATGGCTCCCTCCCCAGGCAGCGTGATGCGCCCAACATTGTGCACAGGAGTAGCCCTTCTGCGCCTCTGTGCATGACAACGGAGGCCCAAAGCACGCTGCGGTCTAGGCCGATCGGTCTAGTCCGATCGCGCTAACGGCGTGGCTGTGCGGCCGACCACGCGGCCAGCTGCGCCCGGGAGGTGAAGCCGAGCTTCCCGAGGATGTGGGCGACGTGCCCCTCCGCGGTGCGTGGCGCCATCACCAGCCGCTCGGCGATCTCGCGGTTGGTCAGGCCCTCGGCCACCAGCGCGGCGATCTCGCTCTCCCGTCGAGTCAGCCGGACCTCGTCGCCTTGTGCGTCCGCGGCGGCGGGAGCAGGCGTACGTCGCCCGAGGGCGAGCGCGACCGCCTCGTCGAAACGCATCGCCGCCCCCTCCTCGAAGGCCCGACTGAAGGCGTCGTCGCCCAGCGCCTCGCGGGTCCGGGCCAGGCAGCGGTCGTGGTCCTCGTGCAGGTGGCCGAAGAGGCTCGCACCGATCGAGTCGAGCGCGGCCTGCACTGCGCCGAGGAGCCGGGCAGCCTCCGGCGAGCGGCCCGCTTCGGACTCGGCCCAGGCGACCACCTCGACCGACATCGCCATGCCCATCCGGTCGCCGAAGGGCGCCTTGAGCCGGAGCACGTCGCGGGCGTACGTGCGCGCCCGGGTCCCGTGTGCGAGCTGCCACTGGACCAGGGCCTGCACCCATCGCGCCAGGGCCGCGCACCAGCGCTCGGAGGCGGCCTCGCTGAGCGCGATGCACTCCTCGGCGCACGCCATCGCCCGGTCCGGGCTGCCCAGGGTGGCGTGCACCGTGGCGAGCTGGACCAGAGCGAGTGGGACGCCGAACGGGTCCTTGCCCTCCCGGTGCAGCGCCAGCGCCTCCTCCAGCAGCGGGAGCGCCGCGGCGGGTTCGCCCCAGAAGACCGAGGCCAGTGCCAGCCCGTGGAGGGCGTGCGCGCGCCAGGTGACGTCACCCGCCGCGGTCGCCGCCGCGAGCGCCTCCTCGAGCATCGGTCTGCCGACGTCGATCTGCCCCTGGAGGACGGCCAGCCGGCCCGCGACCTCCAGGCCCGCGGCCCGCGCGACGCTGCGCGCGACGGGCTCGTCGTCGTCCGGCTCGGGCAGCTGGGCCAGGAGCCGCTGCACCCACGCACGGCCCTCGCCGAAGCGACCCGTCATCACCCAGTGGTGCTGCAGCGCCGAGGCCATCCGCAGGCCCTCGACCGCTCCGGCCGGGTCGTGCGCGAGCCGTTCGAGCGCCGTGCCGAGGTTGTCGTGGTCGGCGCGCAGCCGGGCGAACCAGTCGACCTGGGCCGGGCCGAAGAGCTCTCCGGCCGCGGTCGCGGCCAGTCCGGCGTACCACCGACGGTGCCGCTCGGCGTACGACGCGACGGCACCGGTCTCGGCCAGCCGCGCGTCGCCGTACTCGCGCAGCGACTCCAGCATGTGGAACCGCGCCGCTCCACCGATCTCGACCGCCTCGCGCACGAGCACCGACTTGGCCACCAGGCCGTCGACGACGTCGGGGAGCGCCGCGGCAGGAAGGTCGTCGTCGCAGGCGACGGCCTCCAGCGCCGCGAGGTCGAACCCGCCGCTGAACACCGACGCACGCGCCCACGCCAGTCGCTCCCGCGGCTCGAGCAGGTCGTGGCTCCAGTCGAGCAGCGCCTGCAGGGTCTGCTGCCGGGGCAACGCCGCCCGGCTCCCTTGCGTGAGCAGGGCGAAGCGGTCGACGAGCCGGTCGAGAATCTGCTCCACGGTCAGCGACCGCACCCGCACAGCGGCCAGCTCGATCGCGAGCGGCATCCCGTCGAGCCGCCGGACCAGCTCGGCCAGCGCGTCCCGGTTGACCGCCGTGACCTGGAACGACGACCAGCTCGCGGTGGCCCGGTCGACGAAGAGCCGGACCGCGTCGTAGTGCACCAGCGCTTCCGGGGGCCCGTCGGCGCCAGGCTTCGGCAGCGGCAGGGGCGGCACGGTGAGCACCAGCTCGCCAGGGAGCCCCAGCGCGTGCCGGCTGGTGACCAGGACGCTGACGCCGGGGCAGCTGGACAGCAGCTCTGCCGCCAGCTCCGCGGCGGCTTCCTGCACGTGCTCGCAGTTGTCGAGCACCAGCAGCAGCTGCCGGTCGCGCAGGTGCGCGACGAGGCGCTCGGTGGGGCTGCCACGCTCGGCGGACCGGATGCCCAGCGCCCCGGCCACCGTCTCGGGCACCAGCTCGGACACCTGCACGGCGGCCAGCTCCGCAACCCACGCGCCGTCCGCCAGGCTGCGCTCCAGGTCCGCCGCCGCCCGGAACGCCAGCCGGGTCTTGCCGATCCCGCCTGGTCCCAGCAGGGTCACGAGCCGGTGCGTGGCCAGCCCGGTGCGCGCGGAGGCGAGCTCGTGCCTGCGTCCCACGAAGCTCGACAGCTCCGCGGGCAGGTTGCTCCGCCGTTCCGCCGTGGTCTGGCTCATCGCGCGAAGCCTAGCCCTGTGGTGGGGCCACACCCGGCCTCGCGCGAGGCCGGTCAGTTCGCTGCGCCGGCCAGCACTCTCAGCGAAGGCTCGTCGTAGGCGGGGTGGCGGCTCGCGACCTTGCGCCCCTCTGTGAGGTGGCCGCCCAGGTAGGCGGCGGCGCCCGACAGAGTCGCTCCGGCCAGCGCGAGGCGGACCCCGGTGCCCTGTCGGCCGCGCCGGCGAGCCATCCACGACGCCGCGTAGACGCCGATCGCGACGCCGTTGGTCACGGCGTGGACGAGACCCACCCGCTTGTCGCGCGACCCGGCCGCCGACCACTCGGCCCATCCGGTCCAGGCCGTCGGGCCGGCGGCCAGCAGGCCGGTGCCGATGAGTCTCTGAGCCGAGGACGACGAGTCAGCCCCGCCGATCAGGTCGAGCACGCTGGCGGAGGTCCACGCGCCGATCACGACGTCGGTGAGCAGCGGGTGGACGGCGTGGCCGAGCCACTCGCCGCGCAGCACCGAGCCGCGTGTGCCGCTCCCGAACAATGCCTGGATCCACGGCTCCAACGCCTTCACCGGACGATCGAGCGCCGTCGCGTCCTCGAGCCCAAGGGTCCAGCGCACGATCCTGGAAGTTGGTTCGACAGTGTTCATTCGGTTCTCCTCGGAGGCCGCGTACATCGACGGCGTACCCGGTTCGTCGTCGGACAATCGTCGTCGCCCGGCCG
>CAVRMN010000031.1:0-76953 GCA_963721855.1 uncultured Actinomycetota bacterium
GATCGAGAGCGCGACGTTCTGGAAGAACTCCCCGGAGATCGAGACCGGCGAGATCGTCCCGGAGGAGTGCCGCACCGAGGTGTTCCTGCTGCCCGCCGCCTCCCACGTGGAGAAGGAGGGCACGTTCACGCAGACGCAGCGGATGCTGCAGTGGCGCGAGAAGGCCGTCGAGCCGGTGGGCGACTGCCGCTCGGAGCTGTGGTTCTTCTTCCACCTCGGCCGGATGGTCCGCGAGCGCCTCGCCGCGTCCACCGAGGAGAGGGACCGGCCGATCCTCGACCTCAGCTGGGACTACCCGGTGCACGGGCAGTACGACGAGCCCAGCGCCGAGGCCGTGCTGATGGAGATCAACGGCTACGAGGTCGAGTCGAAGCGCCCGCTGTCGGCGTTCACCGAGATGAAGGACGACGGGTCGACCCTCGGCGGCTGCTGGATCTACACCGGCGTCTTCGCCGACGGGGTCAACCAGGCGGCTCGCCGCAAGCCCGGCAAGGACCAGTCCTGGGTGGCACCCGAGTGGGGCTGGGCGTGGCCGGCCAACCGGCGCATCCTCTACAACCGCGCGTCGGCCGACCCGGAGGGGCGTCCCTGGTCGGAGCGCAAGGCCTACGTGTGGTGGGACCCCGACAAGGACGACGCCGGCGAGTGGACCGGGCACGACGTACCCGACTTCCAGAAGACGAAGCCGCCGTCCTACCGCGCCCCCGAGGGCGCCGACGGCGTGGACGGCATCGAGGGCGTCGACCCGTTCATCATGCAGGGCGACGGGAAGGGCTCGCTGTTCGTGCCGAAGGGGCTGATCGACGGCCCGATGCCGACGCACTACGAGCCGGTCGAGTCACCGTTCCGCAACCCGCTCTACGGACAGCAGGCCAACCCGACGCGCAAGGAGTACGAGCGCGCGGACAACCGGCTGAACCCGAGCCCGCCGGCCGAGCACAGCGACGTGTTCCCGTTCGTGTTCACCACCAGCCGGCTCACCGAGCACCACACCGCGGGCGGGATGAGCCGCTACCTGGAGTACCTCTCCGAGCTGCAGCCCTCGATGTTCGTCGAGGTCTCGCCCGAGCTCGCCGAGCAGCAGGGCCTCGAGCACATGGGCTGGTGCCACGTGGTCACCGCCCGGTCCGCCGTCGAGGGACGGGTGCTGGTGACCGACCGGCTCCGGCCGCTGCGGATCGAGGGCCGGATCGTGCACCAGGTCTGGCTGCCCTACCACTGGGGCAGCGGCGGCATGGTCACGGGCGACTCCGCCAACGACCTGTTCGCGATCTCGCTGGACCCCAACGTGCTGATCCAGGAGAGCAAGGTCGGCACCTGCGACGTGCAGCCCGGCCGCCGGCCGACCGGCACGACGCTGCTCGCCTACGTCCAGGACTACAAGCAGCGCGCCGGGCTGATGGGCGAGAACTACCCCGACATCGTCACCGCAGACCTCGGCCGGGGCCCCGGCGCCACCGGTGAGGGCGACGGCGACCCGACCCCCGACCCCCAGGAGGCGTGAGCGGCGTGCCCGTCTTCCGCACGAACAGCCTGTCCGGCCCGGTCGACCCCGCGGAGGAGTCCGGCTACGTCGACGCCCCGGCACGCAAGGGGTTCTTCACCGACACCAGCATCTGCATCGGGTGCAAGGCGTGCGAGGTGGCCTGCAAGGAGTGGAACGAGGTCCCCGACGACGGCTTCGACATGCTCGGCTACTCCTACGACAACACCGGCTCGCTCAACGCCAACACCTGGCGGCACGTCGCGTTCATCGAGCAGCCGACCGGATCGGTCACGGCGCCGGCGGTTCCGCGCGCCGCACCGGTCGACCTCGGCATGCCGGTGCTCGGCAACGGCGGCCCGCCGGACCTGCCAGCCGGCGGGATCGGTCCGGACGGCGAGAAGCCCGACTTCCGCTGGCTGATGTCCTCCGACGTCTGCAAGCACTGCACCCACGCGGCCTGCCTGGACGTCTGCCCGACCGGGTCGCTGTTCCGCACCGAGTTCGGCACGGTCGTCGTCCAGCCCGACATCTGCAACGGCTGCGGCTACTGCGTGCCCGCCTGCCCGTACGGCGTCATCGAGCGCCGCACCGGCGACAAGGGCACCAAGAACGTCGGCATCGCCCAGAAGTGCACGCTCTGCTACGACCGGCTCGGCGACGGGCAGCGGCCGGCGTGCGCGCAGGCCTGCCCGACGGAGTCGATCCAGTTCGGCGACGTCGAGGAGCTGCGCGAGCGGGCGAACGCCCGGGTCGAGAAGCTGCACGAGGCCGGGATCATGGACGCCCGGCTCTACGGCAACGACCCCGAGGACGGCGTCGGCGGCACCGGGGCGTTCTTCCTGCTGCTCGACGAGCCGGAGGTCTACGGCTTCCCGCCCGACCCGGTGGTGACGACCAAGGACCTGCCGCAGATGTTCAACCGGGCCACCACCGCCGCGGCGGCGCTGCTCGCCGGCGCGGCCGTCGCGTTCCTCGGGAGGAAACGATGAGCGGCACCCACCCGCACGAGCGGGTCACGGGCCCGGAGCAGGGGATCGTCGGCACCGACGACCAGCCGGGCGGCGACCAGGTCCGCGCGGTGCCGGGCGGCGTCCAGCGGGGCTCCAGCGGACCCCGCCGCGCGCGCGGCACGGGGGGCAAGGGCGGCGGCGACCGGTCGATGGTCCCCGAGGCCGAGTTCTCGTCCTACTACGGGCGGCCGATCGTCAAGCCGTCGCCGTGGGAGAACGACATCCCCGCCTACCTGTTCTCCGGCGGGCTCGCGGCCGGCTCCTCCCTGCTCGCGGCGGGCGCCGACCTCACCGGGCGTCCGGCGCTGCGCCGCACCGGCCGCCTCGGAGCGCTGGCCGCGCTCGGGTTCAGCATGGCCGCCCTGGTGCACGACCTCGGCAAGCCGTCGCGCTTCGTCAACATGCTCCGCACCGCCAAGCTCACCTCGCCGATGTCGGTCGGCACCTGGATCCTCTCGCTCTACGGGCCGTTCGCCGGGGCGGCAGCGGCTGCCGAGATCGTGGACCTGCTCCCCGCCGGGGCGCGTCGCGGCCCGCTCAAGCTGCTGTCGGCCGTGGGCCGCCCGGCCGGGCGTGATCGCCGGGCTGACGGCGCCCCCGGTCGCGGCCTACACGGCGGTGCTCCTCTCGGACACCGCGACCCCGTCCTGGCACGAGGCGTTCCGCGAGCTGCCGTTCGTCTTCGTGTCGTCGGCCGCCGCCGCGTCGGGCGGCCTCGGCATGCTGGCCTCGCCGACCGACCAGGCCGGGCCGGCCCGCCGGTTCGCCGCCGGGGGAGCGGTGGTCGAGCTGCTGATGGAGCAGCGCATGGAGCGGTCGATGGGGATCACCGCCGAGCCGCTGCACCAGGGCAAGGCCGGCCGGCTGATGAGGGCGTCGCGGGCGTTGACGATCGGCGGGGCGGTCGGCTCGCTGCTCGCGGGACGCAGCCGCACGGTCGCCGTACTCTCCGGGGCGGCCCTGATGGCCGGGTCGGCGTGCACCCGCTTCGGGGTCTTCGAGGCCGGCCAGGAGTCCGCCAAGGACCCGAAGTACACCGTCGTGCCGCAGCGCGAGCGGATGGCCCAGCGAGCAGCGGCCCAGGGCATGGCCGGGGCCGACGTGGGGCACAGGGCGCAGTAGCCAGTCGTCCCGCCGCTCGGGCGGGTGAGGAACGGGGAAGACGATGTCGAACGACCCACAGGCCGCCACGCGGCCCACCGGCGAGAACCCGACGAAGGGCCGGTGGCTGCTCGTCGGCGCCGCCCTCCTGCTGCAGTTCTCCATCGGCGCGGTCTACGCCTGGAGCGTGTTCGCGAAGGCCCTCAAGGAGGCGGGGCCGTTCGAGCTGAGCACGCTGGAGGCGTCGCTGCCGTTCGAGGTGACGATCGGGATGATCTTCATCGGCACCTACCTCGGCGGTCGGATCCAGGACAAGAAGGGCCCGCGCGTGGTGGCCCTCGCCGGTGGCGTGATCTACGCGCTCGGTGTGCTGCTCGCCGCGTTCGCGGGAAGTCGCGAGGAGCTGTGGCTGCTGGTGCTGGGCTACGGCGTGATCAGCGGCTTCGGGCTCGGCGTCGCCTACATCGTCCCGATCGCCATGCTGCAGAAGTGGTTCCCCGACAAGCGTGGCCTGATCACCGGCCTCGCGGTCGGCGGCTTCGGCTTCGGTGCCGTGCTCACGTCCCCGGTGGCGCAGCGGCTCATCGCCCAGGATCCCGACGTCCCGACCAAGGCGTTCCTGCCGCTGGGCATCGGCTACCTCGTGCTCTCGCTGATCGGGGCGGCGTTCTTCAAGAACCCGCCGGAGGGTTACCACGTGCCCGGCTTCGAGCCGTCGGACTCGGGCCGCGTCGCGCAGACCGGCCGTGACTACACCCAGGGCGAGGCGCTGCGGACCAAGCAGTGGTACTTCCTCACCGCGATCCTCACGCTCAACGTCACCGCCGGCATCGCGCTCATCTCGCAGGCGGCGGCCAGTGCGACCGACATCGCCGGCTACTCGGCGGCGGGCGCGGCGACGGTGGTGGGCGTCCTCGCGATCTTCAACGGCGGCGGTCGGATCGTCTGGGCGGCGGCGTCGGACTTCATGGGCAGGATGCCTGCCTTCGCCGCGATGCTCGGCCTCAACGGGCTGTGCCTGCTGCTGATCCCGCACGCCGGGAACGCGGTGCTCTTCTTCGTCCTCGCCGCGGTCGTCTACCTCTGCTACGGCGGCGGGTTCGGCACCATGCCGGCGACGGCGGGCGACTACTTCGGCGTCAAGAACGCCGGCGCCATCTACGGCCTGATGATCATCGGCTGGAGCATCGGCGGGGTGGTCGGACCGGTGATCGCCTCCGCCCTCATCGGTGAGGACGGCGACTACACCACGGCCTACACGACGATCGGGATCATCGCGCTGGCCGCCGTGGCCCTCACCTTCATCACGAAGCTGCCCAGCGCGCGGCAGACCCCGGCCGCCGAGGGCTCCCCGCGCGCGGACGCCGTCGCCGGTCGTTGACGTGCGGGCTACGTTTGCAGCACCCGGCGCCGGGTACGACGCCAGCACTCGCCGCACCGTGCGACGAACGACGGAGGAGGACGCTTCATGACCACCACCCCCAACGAGCCCGTGGCCGACGAGGACATCGAGACCCTGTCCGGCAGCGGCACCGCCCCGCAGCCCGGTGGCGACGCCGACGGCACCGACGGTGACAGCACGGACAGCACCGACGGCGACGCCAGTGACGGCGACTCGACCGACTCCACCGACGGGGACGCAAGTGACGGCGGCGACGCCGACGGCACCGACGCCTGATCCGTTGGCCGCGACAGGCTCGACCCCCCTGGGGGCGCTGGAGCTGCTCAGCGGTGACGCCCAGACCTTCCGCGCGAAGGTCTGGGCGTCGCACGTGCACCTGCACCACACCGACCCCGCCCACCTGGTGGGGCTGCTCAGCCTCGACGACGTGGACCACCTGCTCACCTCGGTGGCGCTGCGGGCACCCGCGCTGCGGATCGCCCAGGACGGCGAGGTGCTGCCCACGTCGCGCTTCACCCGGTCCGCGACGATGGCCGGCTCGCCACTCACCGGGCTGGTCGACGCGCGCAAGGTGCTCGACCTGTTCGACGGCGGCGCGACCGTCGTGCTCCAGGGTCTGCACCGCTACTGGCCGCCGCTCACCCGGCTGGTGCGCGACCTCGAGCTGGAGCTCGGGCATCCCTGCCAGGCCAACGCCTACCTGACGCCGCCCGGCGCCCAGGGCTTCGCCCGGCACAGCGACACCCATGACGTCTTCGTGTTCCAGACCCACGGGCACAAGCAGTGGGAGGTCGTCGAGGGGGACACGCCGCGGCAGGTCACCCTGGAGCCCGGCCTGTCGATGTACCTCCCGACCGGCACCCCGCACTCCGCGCGCAGCCAGGACGCCACGTCGCTGCACGTCACCCTCGGGATCAACCAGCTCACGCTGCGCGACCTGGTGCGGCGCCTCACCGACCAGGTGCTCGCCGACGAGCGCTACGACGCCCACCTGCCGGCCGGCTACCTCACCGACCCGGGGCTGCTCGCCGAGCCGCTGTCCGCCGCGCTCGCCGACCTCTCCGGCGGCCTCGCGGCGCTGGACGTGATGGCGGTGGCGCAGGACCGGGCCACCGCGTTCCTGTCCGAGCGCAGCCCTGCCCTGCGCGGCGGCCTCACCGACCGGGTGGGGCTCGACGCGCTCGGCGACGTCACCGTGCTCGAGCGCCGCCCCACGTCGGCCTGCGTGCTCCGGCCGGGTCCGGACACGCTGCTCGTGCTGCTCGGCGACCGGGCGCTGCGGATGCCGATGCGACTGCAGGCGCCGCTGGAGTTCGTCGCGGCCCACGACACGTTCCGGGTCGGCGACCTGGCTCCGTGGCTCGACCCGGAGAGCCGCCTGGTCGTCACCCGCAGACTGGTGCGCGAGGGCCTGCTCCGGATCGCTGCTCAGTGACCCCCGACGCCCGGGTGGTCCCCGCCGGCGGGGACCCGTTCCGCTGCTCCGCGGCCAGCCAGGACCTCGCCGAGCCGATCGCCGGCAGCGCCTCGACGGTGCGGGCCTTCCTGCTGGTCGAGGCGCCCGGGGCCTGGGGTGTCGACGCCGTCACCGGCAGCCGGCTGCCGGCCCCGGTGAAGGAGCGCCTCGCCGAGCTGTCCCGGGTGCACGGCGTCCGGCCGCTGATGATCCGCGGCCACGGGCGCGGGCGGTCGGCCGGCACGCGGGTCTTCGCGGCCTTCGTGCACACCGACGGGCCCTGGCTGGAGACCACCGTCCTCGGCGACGCGGAGGCGCTGGTCGACCTCGACCTCGAGGGGCTCGCCGCGGGACGCTCGCCCGGGCTGACGCCGTACGACGAGCCGCTCTTCCTGGTCTGCACGCACGGGCGGCACGACGCCTGCTGCGCGGAGCTCGGCCGGCCGCTGGCCAAGGCGATGCACGCCGTGGCGCCCGAGCACACCTGGGAGGTCTCCCACGTCGGCGGCGACCGGTTCGCGCCCAACGTGCTGGTGCTGCCCGACGGCCTCTACTACGGACGGCTGACCCCGGACGACGCCGCCGACCTCGTCGCGGGCCACCGGACCGGGGAGCTGTCGCTGCCGCACCTGCGCGGCCGGTGCGCGTTCCCGTTCGCGGTGCAGGCCGCGGAGATCTACCTGCGCGAGCACCTGCGGGCGCGGTCCGTCGCGGCGCTGCCGCTGGTGTCGTCGGGCCGGGACCGCGACGAGGTGCAGGCGGTGTTCGCGGTGGACGGCGTGCAGTGGCGGGTGCGCGTCCGCTCGGTGCGCGGCGAGCCCCGTCGGCTCACCTGCCGGGCGCTGTCCGAGCAGGGCGGCCTCGAGCACACCCTGCTCGCGCTGGAGCAGCTCGGGGCCTGAGCCCGCCGGCTCAGCCCTTGCGCCGGCCGACGACCGCTCGCTTGGCCCGGCTTGCGGCGCGCCGGGCGAGCGACCGCCTGGCGGGCGGTGGGGCGGCCTTGGCGGCCTCCATCCGGGCCAGACGCTTCTCGACGCGAGCCGCCCGCTTGCGCGCGGTCTCGACGTCGCGCTTCGCGGCGACCTGGGCGGCCTCCACCTCGGCGGCCGCGTCCTCCTTGACCTGGTTGGCGCCCATCGCGAAACCGACCGCGAAGCGCGTCGCGATGTCGACGTCGACCATCGTCGGGGGGTCCGTCGAGATGTCCTTGGCCTCGCCGGAGCTCATCAGCGCGAGGTCGCCGACGATCCGCGCACCGGTCGCCTCGATCGCGGCGGCCATCTCGGCCCCCACCTCGTTGGCGCGCTTCACCGCCCAGGCCGGGGTGGCGATCTTCGCCTCGTCCGGGTCCGGGACGCGGGCCTTCACGTGGCTTCCGGCGGACTTCATCAGGGTCAGGTGCAGGTCCGGCGTGAGCTTGGCGTCCTTGAACTGCCGGTTGAACCGGCGCATCACCTCGGCCTCGCCCCACGTCATCGAGCGGTTCGCGGTGACCACCTTGTCGGCCAGCGTCCCGTCGGCAAGCCCGAGCAGCTGCTCGAAGGCGCGCGGGGCGACGGTGAAGTCGCGGCTGTCGACCATCACGACGATGACCCGGTCCGGCCCGACGACCTTGCCCCACCGCTCCACGAGCTCGTCGTGCCGGTGCCGCTTCCAGAAGCTCGGGGTGGGCCGCTCGGAGGCCGGCTTGTTGAACATCGCGTCGAGCCACGCCTCGTAGGGGAGCGTGGAGCCGCGCTGGACGTACTGCTGGTACTGCGACGGGAGGATGCTGGCCAGCGGGCGCAGCGTGACGACCACGTAGGTGTTCTCCGCGTCGATGTCGTCGATGATCCGCTGGACCTGCTCCTCGGTGGCGTCGGAGAGGAACTCGGAGCTGTAGACCTTGCGCTCGGGGCCCTCCGCCCGGAGGTCCGCGGTGATCGCGGCCCAGCGGCCCGCCGCGCGCTTGGCGCTGTGGCCGGGGGCGAGCCGGTCGGTGACGTAGCGCGCCGGCGTCGCCTCGTGCCGGTTCTCGCTGACGTAGACGACGCCCTGGGCGAGCAGCTCCTCGCGGGACTGGTCGAGCGCGTCCTGGATCGCGGTGCTACCGGTCTTGTGAGGACCGATGTGGATGAGCTTGGCGCCCTGCGGCAACACGAGCGGGTCGGACATCGGTTCAGTGCACTCCTGGAATCGTCAGCTGACCAGACGAGACTACCGGTCGCCCGCTGCGCGCCCTCAGAGGTCGACGACGGCCTCGTCGAAGCTGTCCCACTCGTCGACCAGGTCGACCAGGTCGGCCACCGAGTCGCGGACGTGCGTGGGCCGGTAGGGGAACCGCTCGACCGCCTCCGGGCGGGTGGATCCGGTGAGGACCAGGATGGTCCGCAGGCCCGCCTCGAGGCCGGAGATGATGTCGGTGTCCATCCGGTCGCCGACCATCACCGTGGACTCCGAGTGGGCGTCGATGCGGTTGAGCGCCGAGCGCATCATCAGCGCGTTGGGCTTGCCCACGAAGTAGGGCTTCACGCCGGTGGCGCGGGTGATCAGCGCGGCGACGGACCCGGTGGCGGGGATCGAGCCGGCCGGCGAGGGCCCGGTCGGGTCCGGGTTGGTCGCGATGAAGCGCGCCCCGTTCTCGATCAGCCGGATGGCGGTGGTGATGGCCTCGAACGAGTAGGTGCGGGTCTCGCCGAGGACGACGTACTCCGGCTCGCGCTCGGAGAGCACGTAGCCGATCGAGTGCATCGCCGTGGTGAGGCCGGCCTCGCCGATGACGTACGCCGTGCCGCCCGGTCGCTGCTTGTCGAGGAACTGAGCGGTCGCCAGCGCGCTCGTCCAGATCGACTCCTCGGGCACGTCGATCCCGCTGCGCGCCAGCCGCGCCTGCAGGTCGCGCGCGGTGAAGATCGAGTTGTTCGTCAGCAGCAGGAACGGCCGGCCGCGGTCGCGCAGCCGCTGGACGAACTCGGCCGCGCCGGGGATGGCCTCCTCCTCGTGGACGAGGACGCCGTCCATGTCGGAGAGCCAGGTGCGCACCGGTCTGCTCGGGGACTCCATGGGCTGATGCTGTCAGAGATCGTCGGCCCGCGCGGCGCGGCGACCGTCAGTCGAGCGGGGTGACCGGCTCGCCGCACCTGGGGCACTGGATGCGCTCGACGGGCTCGTCGGCGGGCGCCTCTCCCTCGTGGCCGCAGAAGTCGCAGACGTAGCGCGTCGTCATGAGCGCAGGCTATGACCCGGCACCGACGGTCCCCGCGACGCGGCTCGCGGAACGTAGTCCGCAGCGAGGGCCCTCTGGTCCGCTACGGCACCGGCGACCAGATTCCGCCGGGCCTGGCGCGACCAGCACACCCCGTCGCATGCCGCCGTCGTCGCCGTGGCGGTGCTCGCGTTCATCGGCACCGCGCTGCCGCGGTGGTACACCCTGCAGCAGGGCCAGACCTGGGGCCCGCCGTGGCAGGCCGCGCAGATCCGGTGGCTCGCGCTGCTGCTCGTCGGCGCCGGGATCGTCACGCTGGCGCTCCGCGACCCGGTGACCCGTCGGCGGGGCGGGTCCCGCGCTCAGGCGTAGGGGTCGAACGACCCGTGGCATCGCCGGCGGCGCCGGACTAGCCTCAGGACGATGCCCGGCGCGACGGAGGGAACCGACGTGACACAGCACGTGACCAGGTCCGACGAGGAGACCCGCAGCACCGTCTCCGGGGAACCACTGAGCGCCGAGGAGCTGGGCCGGATCGATGCCTGGTGGCGGGCGGCCAACTACCTGTCGGTGGGCCAGATCTACCTGATGGACAACCCGCTGCTGCGCGAGCCGTTGAAGCCGGAGCACGTGAAGCCGCGGCTGCTCGGGCACTGGGGAACCACTCCCGGCCTGAACTTCGTCTACGCCCACCTGAACCGGGCGATCATGGCGCGGCAGCAGTCGATGATGTACATCATCGGCCCCGGCCACGGCGGCCCCGGCCTGGTCGCGTCGGCCTGGCTCGACGGCACCTACAGCGAGGTCTATCCCGACGTCTCCCTCGACGAGGAGGGGATGGACCGGCTGTTCACCCAGTTCTCGTTCCCGGGCGGGATCCCGAGCCACGTGGCGCCGGAGACACCCGGCTCGATCCACGAGGGCGGCGAGCTGGGCTACGCCCTGTCGCACGCCTACGGCGCCGCCTTCGACAACCCCGACCTCGTGGTCGCGGCCATCGTCGGCGACGGCGAGGCCGAGACCGGCCCGCTGGCGACGAGCTGGCACTCCAACAAGTTCCTCGACCCGCGCCGCGACGGCGCGGTGCTGCCGATCCTGCACCTCAACGGCTACAAGATCGCGAACCCGACCGTGCTCGCCCGGATCGGTGACGACGAGCTCGAGTCCCTGCTGCGCGGCTACGGGCACACGCCCTACTTCGTCGAGGGCTCCGACCCCGAGGAGATGCACCAGGCGTTCGCGGCGACGCTCGACCGCTGCCTGGACGACATCCGCGGCTTCCAGGACGAGGCGCGCGCCAACCCGGCGCAGCTGCCCGGCCGCCCCGCCTGGCCGATGATCGTGCTGCGCTCACCCAAGGGCTGGACCGGCCCGAAGGAGGTGGACGGCAAGAAGATCGAGGGCTACTGGCGCTCGCACCAGGTGCCGTTCGCCGACGCCCGCAAGGACGACGGCCACCGGCAGGTGCTCGAGGAGTGGATGCGCAGCTACCGCCCCGAGGAGCTGTTCGACGCCACCGGCGCCCCCGTCGCCGAGATCGCCGAGCTGCACCCGCCCGGCCAGCTGCGGATGAGCGCCACCCTGCACGCCAACGGCGGCGAGCTGCTGCGGGACCTGCGGATGCCGGACTTCCGGGACTACGCCGTGCCGGTCGACGACCCGGGCACCGGCGCGGTGGAGGCCACCCGGGTCCTCGGGACCTTCCTGCGCGACGTGATGGCGCAGAACATGCACACGTTCCGCCTGTTCTCCCCGGACGAGAACAGCTCCAACCGGCTCCAGGACGCCCTCGAGGTGACGGGGCGCACCTGGAACGCCGAGACGCTGGACTACGACGACCACCTGGCCGTCGACGGCCGGATCATGGAGATCCTGTCCGAGCACACCTGCGAGGGCTGGCTCGAGGGCTACCTGCTCACCGGCCGGCACGGGCTGTTCTCCTGCTACGAGGCGTTCATCCACGTCATCGACTCGATGTTCAACCAGCACGCGAAGTGGCTGAAGAGCACCGACGACATCCCGTGGCGCCGCCCGATCGCCAGCCTCAACTACCTGCTCACCTCGCACGTGTGGCGCCAGGACCACAACGGCTTCTCCCACCAGGACCCCGGCTTCATCGACCACGTGGTCAACAAGAAGTCCGACGTGATCCGGGTCTACCTGCCGCCGGACGCCAACACCCTGCTGTCGGTCGGCGACCACTGCCTGCGCAGCCGGCAGTACGTCAACGTGATCGTCGCCGGCAAGCAGCCCGCGCTGCAGTACCTCTCCATGGACGACGCGGTCGTGCACTGCACGAAGGGCATCGGCGTGTGGGACTGGGCGAGCACCGACCAGGACGGTGAGCCCGACGTGGTGATCGCGTGCGCGGGCGACGTACCGACCATGGAGGCGCTCGCCGCGGTCGACCTGCTGCGCGGGTTCTTCCCCGACATCCGGCTCCGGTTCGTCAACGTCGTGGACCTGATGCGGCTGCAGGACCAGAAGGAGCACCCGCACGGGCTGACCGACGCGGACTTCGACGCGCTGTTCACCAAGGACAAGCCGGTGATCTTCGCCTACCACGGCTACCCGTGGCTGATCCACCGGCTGACCTACCGGCGCACCAACCACCACAACATCCACGTGCGCGGCTACAAGGAGGAGGGCACCACCACGACGCCCTTCGACATGACCGTGCTCAACCAGCTCGACCGGTTCAACCTGGCGATGGACGTCATCGACCGGGTGCCCCGGTTGCAGGCCACGTCCGGGCACGCCCGCGAGACGCTGAAGAACAAGCTGATCGAGCACCGCGTCTACGTGCGGACCCACGGCGAGGACCTCCCGGAGATCCAGCACTGGGAGTGGGCGGCCCGGGACGGGTCCCGGGGGAGCGGGCCCGAGGTCACCACCGACGACCAGCCGACCGAGGCCCCCGAGGGCTGACCTGGCTAGGCGCGGGCGTCCTCGCGGACCTGGTCGAGCCACTTCATCGCGGGCGTCGCGGTGATCCCGTGGACCACCACCGAGAGCGTGATCGTGAAGGCCACGATCGCCCAGAGACGGGCCGGGTCGCCGAAGTCGGCCTCACCCGTGGCGTAGGCGAGGTAGTAGAGCGAGCCGACGCCGCGCACCCCGAAGAACGCGGTGCAGCGGCGCTCGCGGCGGTTGAGGTGCTCGTCGCCGACCCGGTCCCGCGCTCGGCCGACCCCCAGCGCGAGCATCCCGCTCAGCGGCCGGATCACGAACACGAGGGCGAAGCCGATGAGCATCCCGTGCCAGCCGAGCTCACCGAGCAGCCCGTGGGTCAGCGCGACGCCGAGCAGCAGCAGCACGATCAGCGTGAGCAGCCGCTCGAGCCGCTCGATGATCTGGTGCATGTGCGCGTGGTAGTCGTGCCCGCGCTCGGCGGAGCGGAGCGTCATCGCGCAGGCGAACACCGCCAGGAACCCGTAGCCCTGCGCGACCTCGGCCACGCCGTACGACAGCAGCACCGCTGCCAGTGCCATCAGCGGCTCGCCCGTCTCGGCCATCCGCAGCGACTGCCTCGGGGCGCGGAACGCCACCTTGGCGAGCAGCCACCCGACCGCGGTGCCGATCAGCGCGCCGACCAGCACCTTGCCGACCAGCTCCCAGGCGAACCAGCGCAGGCCCCACTCGGTGACCGGGCCCAGCGTGGCCAGGAAGATCGCGGCGTAGACGAACGGGAACGCCAGGCCGTCGTTGAGCCCGGCCTCGGAGGTGAGTGCGAAGCGGACCTCGTCGTGCTCGTCGATCTCCTCCGGGTCCTCGGTGCTCTCGCCGACCTGCGGGCCCTCGACCTGCACGTCGGAGGCGAGCACCGGGTCGGTCGGGGCGAGCACGGCGCCCAGGAGCAGCGCCGCGGCGGGGGCGAGGCCCACGGCCCACCAGCCGAGGAACGCGACGCCGGCGATGCACAACGGCATCGCGATCCCCAGCAGCCGCCAGGTCGCGCCCCAGCGTCTCCAGGTCACCCAGCGCAGCCACTCCAGCGGCCGGTCCAGCGCGAGGCCGACGCCCATCAGCGCGACGATCACACAGAACTCGGTGAGGTGCTCGACGAACGGCAGGTTGTCCATCGGGGCGGCCGACACCCCGTCGGGCAGCGGCAGCAGGCCGATCAGGCCACCGACGATGAGCAGCACGAGCGGCGCCGAGACAGCGAACCGCTGCACCGCCACCGGGAGCACCACGGCAAGCAGCAGCGAGGCGCCCAGGAGGAAGTACACGACGTCGGCGGTCATGGGGACCGGTATACCGGGTCGGTCCCAGCCGGGGCGCGGTGCGGGCCCGGTTGTGTCGGCGTGGCGTCGTAGGGTCGCCCTGTGGTGGACCTGTCGGTGGTGCTCGAGGACGCGGACCTGCGTCGGCGCTACGGCTCGGTCACCCTCGAGCGCGCCTGGGACTACGTCCGCACCGGCCAGGTGCTGTCGGTGGCCCACGAGGTCGACGGTGAGGGGGACCTCGACATCCGGGGCGTCGTGGCGGGGTCGACCAGCGCGCCCTACTCCACCTTCGTGAGCGTGGGCACCGCCGAGCGCGGCCTCTGGGTCTACAGCCGGTGCAGCTGCCCGGTCGGCGAGGCCTGCAAGCACGCGTTGGCGCTGCTGATCGCCGTGCGCGCCGAGCAGGAGCAGACGTCGTACGCCGCCGGCAACCGGCGCTGGGAGCGGCAGCTGACCTCCGTCCTCGACGAGCTCGACGACCGGGCGGCGCCCGACGGGCAGAGCAAGCCGCTGGCGCTGCAGCTGGAGCTGACCCGGCCGTCGGCCTCCCGGGGCTACCGGGGGTGGTCCGACCCGGCCACGCCGGTGCGCGGCACGCTCCGGATCCGGCCGCTGCAGCGCGGCGCCCGCGACAACTGGGTGAAGTCCGGGGTGTCCTGGCAGGAGGTGCCCTACCTCGGCACCCGCAAGACGGCGGCGGGGGAGCAGGCCGCGGTGCTCGCCGAGATGCTCGCGTCCTACCGGGCGGCGTCGCGGCAGACCTACTTCGGCTCGGAGACGCACCTGACCGTGTCCGGCTTCGGGCCGTCGCTGTGGAACCTGCTGGAGCGGGCTCGTGCCGCCGGCCTCGTGCTCGTGCCCGGCCCCGGCGTCGACAGCATCGAGGTGCATCCCGCTCCGGTGGCGCTGGAGCTCGACGTCAACGCCCCGACCGGCTCCGACGCCCACGTGCGGCTCGGGGTGCGGGTGGACGGGGAGTGGTACCCCTCCGACGACCTCGAGGTCCTCGGCGAGTCCGGGCACGGCGTCGCGCTGTGGTCGCCGACCGACCGGCCGCAGGAGTGGGCGCTGACGCTGGCCCCCCTGGTGAAGCCGGCCGGCCCGGAGGTGCGCCGGCTGCTGGCCGCCGGCGACACCGTCGTGCCGGCCGCCGACCGCGACGACCTGGTCGCCGACTTCCTGCCGCGGCTGCAGCGGCACGTCCCGGTGACCTCCTCCGACGGGTCGGTCCGGCTGCCCGAGCCCGCGGTGCCACGGCTCGCGGTCACCGTGACCTGGGTGGCGGTCGACGAGGTGCAGGTGTCCTGGTCGTGGCGCTACCGCAGCGGCGACGACGACCGGGTCTACGCGCTGGGGGAGTCGCGCGGGCTGCGCGGGTTCCGGCGCCCCGACCTCGAGCGGGCGCTGCTCGACGCGCTCGTGCTCGACGACGAGGCGGTGCACCGGCTCTTCGACGCGCACCGCCGCGACCACGGGCCCGTCCCGGAGCGCACGTTCGCCGGCACCGCCGCGCTGGGCTTCGCCGAGGACGCGCTGCCGGCGCTGGAGCAGGCCGCCGCGGAGGGCCTGCTGGAGGTCACCGAGGTGGGCGGCCGTCCCGACTACCGGGCGGCCCAGGGCACCCCGGTGGTGCACTTCGCCGCCCGGTCCAGCGACCCCGACAGCGAGGACCCGGCCCGGACCGACTGGCTCGACCTGGAGGTGGTGATCAGCGTCGACGGCGACTCGCTGGCGCTGGGCCACCTGCTCGAGGCGCTCACCCGCGGCCAGGACCGGGTGATCCTGCGCCGGGGCGTGCACATCGCGGTGGACCGGCCGGAGTTCCGGCACCTCGCCGAGCTGGTCACCGCCGCCGCCGAGCTGCACGACCAGCCGCGGGAGGGGGTCCGGCTCGCCCACCACGACCTCGGGCTGTGGGACGAGCTCGCCGAGATCGGGCTGGTCGACGCCCAGGCGGCCGAGTGGGTCCGTGCGGCGCAGGCGCTGCGCGGGCTGACCACGTTGCCCGAGGTGGAGCCGACCGGGCTGAAGGCGGAGCTGCGGCCCTACCAGCTCGAGGGGTTCCGGTGGCTGGCCTACCTGTGGTCGGCCGGGCTCGGCGGGATCCTGGCCGACGACATGGGTCTCGGCAAGACGCTGCAGACGCTGGCGCTCGTGGCCCACGCCCGGGCGGAGGGGGCCGCGCCGTTCCTGGTGGTCGCGCCGACCAGCGTGGTGTCGACCTGGGCCCACGAGGCCGCCACGTTCACGCCCGGCCTGGTCGTGCGCACGGTCACCGAGTCGCACGCCCGCCGCGGCACCTCGGTCGCGGAGCTGGCCGAGGGCGCCGACCTCGTGATCACGTCCTACACGCTCTACCGGCTCGAGGCGGACGCCTACGTCGGCCAGCGCTGGGGCGGGCTCGTGCTCGACGAGGCACAGACGGTGAAGAACCACCAGGGCAAGACCCACCAGGCCGTACGCCGCCTCGAGGTGCCGTTCCGGCTGGCGCTCTCCGGGACGCCGATGGAGAACCGGCTGATGGAGCTGTGGTCGCTGCTGTCGATCGTCGCGCCCGGGCTCTACCCGTGGCCGCAGCGGTTCGTCGAGCTCGTCGCCAACCCGGTCGAGCGTCTCGGCGACCAGCAGGTGCTCGACCGGTTCCGGCGCCGCATCCGGCCGTTCCTGCTGCGCCGCACCAAGGACCTGGTCGCCGCCGACCTGCCGCCCAAGCAGGAGCAGATCCTGGAGGTGAAGCTCACGCCGAAGCACCGGCGCATCTACGAGACGCACCTGCAGCGCGAGCGGCAGACGGTCCTCGGCCTCGTCGACGACTTCGACAAGCACCGGATCGCGATCTTCCGCTCGCTGACCCGGCTGCGGCAGCTCAGCCTCGACGCGGCGCTGGTCGACCCGGAGTACGACGGGGTGGGGTCCGCCAAGGTCGACGTGCTGGTCGACCACCTGGTCGAGCTCGCGGCGGAGGGCCACCGCGCGCTGGTGTTCAGCCAGTTCACGTCGTTCCTCGGCCGGGTCCGCGACAGACTCGACCGGGAGGGTCTCGCGACCGTCTACCTCGACGGCGGCACGCGGCGTCGGGGCGAGGTGGTCGCCGAGTTCAAGGACGGTGACGCCCCGGTGTTCCTGATCAGCCTCAAGGCCGGGGGAGTGGGGCTGACCCTGACCGAGGCGGACTACGTGTTCGTCCTCGACCCCTGGTGGAACCCCGCGGTCGAGGCGCAGGCCGTCGACCGGACCCACCGGATCGGCCAGCAACGGCCGGTCATGGTCTACCGGCTCGTCGCCGAGCAGACCATCGAGGAGAAGGTGATGGAGCTCAAGGCCCGCAAGGCCGCGCTCTTCGCGCAGGTGGTCGACGGCGACGGGATCATGTCCGCCGCGATCGGCGCCGACGACGTGCGCGCCCTCTTCGACGACTGACCTGAGCACCGGGCGGCTCGTAGGTCGCGGTCGCGGCACATCCGCGCAATTGACCTGTTGTGACGGGCGAACGGGCGGATCTGGCGTCACGCGGCCGCAGTTGCGCTGTTGTGACGAGGGACGGGGCGCGTGATGGTCGCCACCGGCGCCGCGTCGGGCGGTCGCTGACCGCGGGACCGGCCCCTAGCCTGAGGGGATGACCAGCTCCCCGCACGACGTCGCGACCGGTGACCCCGTCGGCCTGCCGGTGACGGTGGCCGTCAGCCGGCACATCGACGCCGACCACGCCGACCAGATGCTCGCGTGGATCCGCGCCGGCTTCACCCTGGCCGAGAGGTTCCCCGGATTCCTGGGCGCCGGCTGGGTCCGCGACAGCACCACGTCCGACGACTGGCACACGCTGTACCGCTTCGACTCGCCCGCGTCGCTCGCCGACTGGGAGGCGTCCGAGCAGCGCGCGTGGTGGCTGCGGTCGGCCCAGGGGCTCGTGGAGGAGTCGCGCAAGGAGCGGCGTACCGGCATCGAGGGCTGGTTCGACGAGCCGCAGGAGCAGGACGTCGAGGACCTCCGCCCGCGCGAGCAGGCGCCGCCGCGCTGGAAGCAGATGGTGATGATCTGGTTCGCGTTCTTCCCGCTCAGCCTGCTCTCCAGCTGGGTGTTCGGCCAGGTCGCCCCGGGCACGGCTCTGCTGCCGCGGGTGCTGCTGACCACCGTGGTGATGACGCCGATCATGACCTACGTGGTGCTGCCCCAGCTGACCCGCCGGCTGGAGTGGTGGCTGCACGGACGCCCCGCGCCCTGGCGTCGCTGACCGCGCCTGCCTGGGACGGCGCCGGTCAGAGGTAGTGGTTGTCGTGCTCGGCGAAGAACGCGAGCAGCTCCTCCTGCGCCGGCCAGTCGCCGGTGGTGGCGAAGCGCGCCAGTCCCTCGAAGTAGGCCTCCCGAGGCGCGCCCGGGGTGAACAGGATGAGCATCGACGCGGGGGCGCCGGACTCGTTGCGGAAGCCGTGGATGCCGCCCGGCGGCACGAACAGGAAGTCCCCGGCACAGGCGTCCTTCCAGTCCTGCCCGTCGTAGAGGCGGACGGCGCCCTCGAGGACGAAGAACGACTCGGTCATCGTGCGGTGGAAGTGCGCCGCCGGGCCGGACGGCTCCGCGCCCATGTCCCAGCGGTAGAGGCCGAAGTCGCCGCCGGTGCTCGCGCCGGTGGCGAGGTAGTGAGCGGCCGCCCCGCCGCCGAGGTCCAGCTCCGGGGGATGGTCGGCGCGGCGCAGCACCGCCGACACCTCGGGCTGCTCGGCGAGGTAGCGCGGATCCGGGTACGACATGGGAGCCCCCAGGTCACGTCGGCACGAGGCGACCACCGCCTCGACGGCAGCGTACTGCGGCCGGAGGACTGACCGGGTGAGCGGAACCGCCGGGCCGAGCCGGGCGTCCGACTCGCATGACGACGGGCAATGGGGACGCCACCAAGTGCGCGCCGGCGCCGGACGCTGCGGCTCCCGGTGGGCTCGCCGAGGAGGCGGCGGCGCAGCTCGCGCTCATCGTGGGGTTCGTCGCGCTGCTTGCGGTGACGTTCGGTGCGCAGCTTCTCCTGAACAACACCTACGGACCGCTGGCAGACCACGAGTCCGCGGGCAAGTGGGCGGCGCTCGGGTGCGGAGCGGTCGCGGGGACCGTAGCCGTCGCGCTCACCCAGTGGGTCGCGCGGCGGTCCAGCACCGTGGTCGTCGCCCTCCTCGCGCTCGCCGCCGTGGCCGGGTGGGTGCTGTTCCCACAAGCGATCGACGTCTCCGAGAGCTGGGTGCCGCGGCCGAACGAGCGCTACGCGTGCACCGGGTGGGAGTTCCGGCACTACCCACCGGGGACGTACGACGCGAGCGCGACGACGTACTGCATCGGCTTCGAGCACCGCATCGCCGACGGCTGACCGGGGGTCGGCGAGGTCCAGTGCGCCGGGGGTCAGTCGGAACCCGGTGTGACGATGGCGAAGTCGGTGTCGGGGCTGTCGAGCAGGCCGAGGAGACGGCCGAGGACCGAGCCGTCACCGTCCAGCTCGATACCGGCATCCGCGAGTGTGGACGGGTCGTGGGCGCCCGAGGCCAGCACGGCCAGGGACGACAGCGGCAGCCGAAGCGTGACGTCTGCGGCGCCCGGCTTCTCGACAGCGCTGTAGGTGAGGACACCGTTCGCCAGGCGCAGCCGGAAGAACTTCCCGGTGTCGGTGAAGCGGACGTCGACCGTGAGCCGCTCGCTCCAGGCGCGCGGGCCGTCGACCCGGATCGCGAGGGCGTCGAACAGCATCTCAGGGCTCAGTGCGGCGACGATGTCCGCGGAGGACGCCTGAGCCGGGGTGCCGAAGCCGCCGTCGCGCAGCTCGGTGGCGCCGGACAGGTAGACGCTGCGCCAGGTGCCGTTCTCGGAGCCGTAGCCGAGCTGCTCGAACGTGTCGGCCAGGAGGTCGCGGGCGGCGTCGTGGCTTGGGTCTGCGAAGACCACGTGGCTGACCACCTCGGCCACCCAGCGCAGGTCGCCGTCGGCATAGGACGCACGGGCCTTCTCCACGACAGCGTCGGCACCGCCCATGAAATCGACGTAGCGTCGTGCGGCCTCCGTCGGCGGGTGCTGCCACAGGTGCGCCGGGTTGCCGTCGTACCAGCCCATGTAGCGCTGGTAGATCGCCTTCACGTTGTGGCTCACCGACCCGTAGTAGCCGTGCACGTGCCAGGCGGCCTCGAGGGCCGGGGGCAGCTGGATCTGTTCGGCGATCTCGGAGCCGACGAGGCCCTGGTTGAGCATCCGGAGCGTCTGGTCGTGCAGGTAGGCGTAGAGGTCGCGTTGGAGGGAGAGGAACTCCACGATCCGGTCGGTGCCCCAGGTCGGCCAGTGGTGGGAGGCGAAGGCGACCTCCGCCTCAGTGCCGAACAGGTCGATCGCCTCGGTGAGGTACCCGGCCCACGCGTGCGGGTCGCGGACCAGGGCGCCGCGCAGGGTGAGCAGGTTGTGCAGGGTGTGGGTGGCGTTCTCGGCCAGGCACAGGGCCTTCAGGTCCGGGAAGTAGAAGTGCATCTCGGCGGGTGCCTCGGAGCCGGGTGCCATCTGGAAGACGATCCGTACGCCGTCGACGGTCTCCTCCTGGCCCGTGGTGCTGATCTCGAGGGTGGGTCGGATCAGCGTGACCGAGCCGGTCGAGGTGGTCTGCCCGAGACCCGCGCCGATCTGCCCCTGCGGGCCGCGGTCCAGCGCGGCGCCGTACATGTAGCCGGCTCGGCGGGCCATCGCGGTCCCGGCGTAGACGTTCTCCGACACGGCGTGCTCGACGAAGCCGGCCGGGGCGATCACGACGACGCTTCCCGCGTCGACGTCCTCCTGGGTGGTGACGCCCTTCACGCCTCCGAAGTGGTCGATGTGGGAGTGGGTGTAGATCACGGCGGTGACCGGTCGGTCGCCACGGTGCTCGCGGTAGAGCGCGAGCGCCGCGGCTGCCGTCTCCGTCGAGATCAACGGGTCGATCACGATGACGCCGGCCTCGCCCTCGACGAAGGTGATGTTCGACAGGTCGAGCCCGCGCACCTGGTAGATGCCGGGGGTCACCTCGAACAGGCCCTGGATGGCGACCAGCCGGGACTGCCGCCACAGGCTGGGGTTGGCGGTGGTCGGCGCCTCGCCCCGGAGGAAGTCGTAGGCGTCGTTGTCCCAGACGACCCGGCCGTCCTCGGCACGGATCACACACGGGTCCAGGCTCGCGACCAGGCCACGCGTGGCGTCCTCGAAGTCTCGGGCGTCGGAGAAGGGAAGGGAGTCGGTCAGCACCTTGTGCTGTTCCAGGACCGTGGCGGTTGCGGGCTTCGGTGATGACGACATTGGCCGAGCATCGCCTCCGCCCCCGGCTGGCGGCATCATCCGAGCGGGGTGAGGCGTCCTAGCACCGGCGTCGAGCGTGATCTTGACGTCGGGGGTGACGGTCAGGGTGTTGTGCACCGTGCAGTGCCCGGCCATCGCCAGCAGCGCGGCCTCCCGTTCCTGCGGGACCCCGGCGGGTACGACGAGCCGCAGCGTCACGTCGCCGACCCGGGACGGCTTCGTCGCCATCGTGTAGGACACCTCGACGGCGAGCCCGGTGGCGTCGAGGTCGTGCCGGGCCAGGTAGCGGCGCGCGTAGAACGCCACGCACGAGGCCAGGCTCGCCACGAACAGCTCCGTCGGCGTCGGTCCGACGTCGTCGCCGCCCATCTCGACCGGCTGGTCGACGACGACCAGGTGGCCGCGGATCTGGATCGCGAAGCGGTCGTCGCTCTCGTGGTCGACCCGCAGGGTCGTCGGGGCGGTCGGCGAGGAGACCGGTCGGGGCGGGCGTGGTCTGGGTGGTGGTCATCGTGGGCGCTCCTCGTCTCGATACACCTCCACCCTCACACCCCCCGGGGTATGAACCCCAGGGTCCAAGGTCCTCCGCGCGGGGCCCCACCGGCCCCTCCTGGGCCGGCCGGTTAGCCTCTCCAGCATGAGCAACGACGACTTCGACGGACCCCGCCCCACCCCTTGGGCGCCCTGGGTGCGCATCGTCGCCCTGCTGCTCGTCGTCGGACTGGTCGGCGTCTACGTCCTGTCGCTGTTCTAGCCCACGGCGGTCAGGACACGCCGGCGGCCTTCTCCAGGGCGCCGAGCTCCTCGTCGAGGTGGGTCAGCAGCCGCTGCAGGTGCGGCACGGTCCTCCGGCAGCCGGTGAGGCCGAAGCCGAGGTTGCCGGCGTACGACGTGCAGGTGATGTTCAGGCCCATGCCGTGGATCGGGATCGACAGCGGGTACATCCCGACCAGCTCGGCGCCGTTGTAGTAGTGCGGCGTCCGGGGGCCCGGCACGTTGGAGATGATCAGGTTGAACGGCGGCCGGGCGATGCCCTGGAGCCGGAGCATCGGGGTGAGGATCGCCGGGGCCATCCCGATCGCGCTCATCGCCAGGATCTGCATCGGCGTCATGCTGCCGAGCGCCTCCTTGCCGGTCCGCATCGAGCGGTGGATCGCGGTGAGCCGGTCGGCCGGGTCCTCGAGGTCGGTGCCGAGCTTCACCATCACCGCGCCGACGGCGTTGCCGCCCGAGGCAGAGGCGGTCTGCGCCTGCTTGGCCTGCAGCCCGACCGGCACCATCGCGACGAGCGTGGAGTCCGGCAGCGCGTCGAGCTCGATGAGGTAGCGCCGCATGGCGCCGCTGCACATCGCCAGCACGACGTCGTTGATGGTCGTGCCGGAGGCCTTGCCGATCGCGCGCATCCGCTCGATCGGCCAGTCCTGGGCGGCGAACCGTCGCGATCCGGTGATCGTCTTGTTGATGATCGTGCGCGGCGCGTAGAGCGAGACCGCGGAGGTCTCGTTGCGCACCCCGCGGGTGATCGTCCTGACCAGGGCGCCGGGGAGGCCGGCCGCGTCGGCGGTGAGCCCGAACGCCGTGCGGAAGGCGCTCAGCGGCAGGTCCATCATCGTCTGGTGCGCCTCCAGCCGCTCCCGCTCGGCGCGGGCGGCGGCGGGCTGGGCGCCCCACGGCGGCGGCATCTCGCGCCTGTCGGGGTCGGTGCTCAGCACGCTCTGCAGCAGCCGCATCGACGAGACACCGTCGACCAGGGCGTGGTGGACCTTGGTGTACATCGCGATCCGGCCGTCGCGCATGCCCTCGATGACGTGCGCCTCCCACAGCGGGCGCTCACGGGCGAGGCGGGTGCCGTGCAGGCGCGAGCAGAGCTCGAGGAGCTCGCGGACCCGGCCCGGCTTGGGCAGGGCGCTGTGCCGGACGTGGTACTCGATGTCGAACTCTTCGTCCTCGACCCACACCCACTGACCCGCCGTGGTCAGCGACCGGTGCGGCCGCTTGGAGAACAGGGGCGCGATCTCCTCGACGTGGAGCATCGACTGGTACATGTCGCGGACGTAGTCGCGCGGGGCGTCCTCCGGCTTGCGGAACAGCTGCAGCCCGCCGACGTGCATCGGCTGGCTCCGGTTCTCCGCCAGCAGGAACGCCGCGGACGTCGGATCGATCGGTACCGCCATCGGTCCCCCTTCATCGTGGCTCCGGATCCTTCCCGGTAGAACGTGTCCTACACAAGAGGGGGCTAGGTCACACGCGGGTGCGCGGTCCCGTGCGAGGCTGGCGCCGTGTCGTCCCGCCTACGCACCGTCCTCGCCGGCCTCGTCGTGGCCGCGCTGGCGACGGCAGGCTGCAGCTGGGTCGGGGACTCGGCGGAGCGACCGGACCGGCGGGCGTCCGGACCCTGCTCGGGCGTCACCCTGGACGACGTCCGCGGTCCGCGGCCCGACTATGTGCGCGGCGAGCTCGACGACTACCCGGGCTCCGACGCGGTATGTCGTGCGCTGTGGCTGCCGCGCGCGGACCGCTGGTTCGTCCCGCAGGGGATCGCGCTGGACGGGCGGACCGCCTGGGTGAGCGGCTACCGGTGGCGCGAGGGCTACGGCAACCGGCCCTGCCGGCTGCTGCACGTCGACCTGACCACCGGACGGCTCCTCGGCGACCAGCCGCGCCTCGACGGCGCGGTTCCGGACGGGCCCTCGGTGTTCTGCCACCACGGCGGCGGCCTGGCGCGGGACGAGCACGGCCTGTGGGTCGCGGAGACGCGCCGGCTGTGGCTGGTCGACCCCGCACGGGTCGGGCAGCGCGGCGCCGTGCGACGGGTGTGGCGCCTCGACCGCCCCGTCAGCGGCGGCCTGCTGGTGACCGGTCGAGGCGGCCGCTTCGGGCTCGGCGACTTCAGCCTCTCCCACGACTCGGGCCTGCACTGGTTCCGGTTCGCCGACCTGCTCGCGCCGGGCGTGACCACGCTCAGCGCGAAGCCGGCGGGGCCGACCCGGCTGGCGGCGCTGCGCCGGACGGTGGCACCGCGCTACGCCCAGGGCGGTGCGGTCGACCCGGACGGGCCGCGGGCGGCGTACCTCACCACGTCCCTGTCCACCTGCGGGCTGCTGCTGACCCCGGACGGCCGGCGGGTCGGCGTCGGACCCGGGGCGGAGGGCATCGCGTTCGACGGGCACGGCGGGCTGTGGGCGGTGCTGGAGTCCGGCGCGCGGAGCTACCAGGAGCAGGGCCGGCCGCTGGTGCCGATGCTCGTGCGGTACGACGTGCGGCAGCTCCTCGCCGGCGGGGACGCGTCCTGCGGCTGGTGAGCCGGCCGGCGTCAGCTGCAGCGACCTCTGCCCAGGGCTGCCAGCCCCTCGCGGTCTCCGGGGCCGAAGCCGAGCCGGCCGACGTTGTCCTCGTACATCAGCTCGCCCGGGTCCTGGACGTGGTCCAGTCCCACCACGTGCCCGAGCTCGTGCAGGACGACCGCCCGCACCAGGTTGCGTCCGCCGGGAAGCGTGAGCACCTCGGCGAGCTGCGGGGCGTCGAGCCACACCGTCCCGGTGACGTAGTGGCTGGTGGCCGACGGCGACGCGGCCCACGCGGTGCTTCCGCCGAGCCCGGCGGTGTCACCGGCGAGCTCCGGGATCTCGTCCGGGCTGGTCCAGCCGATGAGCACCGGTGACCAGCCGCGCCCGTAGCGCGCCGCGTCCGCCGCCGGCCGCTCGGCGTCGGCCGGTTCGTCCGTCGTGCCGACGACCACGAGCTGCAGGCCCGTGGCCGCGGACACGACGCCCACCGCCTCCTCCATCACGCCGGCGGTCCCGTGCGGCGCCTGCGCGTCGTTGACGACGATCTCCACGGGCCGGCACGGGTCGTAGGTCACCGGCTCGTCCGGCGCGCTGCGCTGGTGCGCGGTGAACCTGAACGGGCCGAGCCCGGTGGCGACCCTGGGCGGCACGCCCAGTGCGGTGCGGTGGTGGAACCCGTCGAGCCGGACCTCGATGCCCCACTCCCGGTCGAGCGTCATCGCGGTGGCCACGACCATCACCGCGGTCGTGGTGAGACAGACCATCAGCCGACGGGGGAGGTCGGACCGCCGCCGTGGGGTGCCCCAGGAGACCCCCGCGGCGTCCGCGCGGTCGAGCTCCGCGAGCCGGCGCATCAGAGCGCGGCGACGACGAGCGGGACCGAACGAGACGTCGTCCCACAGCTTCCCCCTGGGCATCCGAGGATCCTGGCACCTGACGGCGCCGGCCGCCCGCGGAACGCCGAAACCCGTCGCCGCGTGGCCGTGACCTCAAGCACACCGCCCGATCTGCCGATACCTCAGGAGCAACACATCCCTGGGAGACCGCATCGTGTCGTCAAGCGCTGTCGCGCGTCTTGTCGTCGGCAGCCTGTTCGCCGTCGGAGCCGTGACCCTCGCGATCCACCTCGCCGACGAGCCCGCCTCGTCGGCTGCCGGTGTCTCCCCGGCCTCCGCGGTCCAGGGGATCGGTACGACGTACGCCGCGGCCCCACGCGTCTCCTTCACGGCCACGGCCACGACGGCGAGCGCCCGGGTGGGCACCCGGGCCGTCCTCGAGAGCACGCTGCGCCGCCCCCGGTCCGCGGACGGGTTCGCCCCCGGGCCGGTCCCGGTCGACATGGACCCGGTGCGCGGGGTGATCCCCGGCTTCGAGAGCCTCGGCCCGATCCACGTCGACCCGGTGCCGCCGGGGGTGAGCCTCGACGACCCGACGGACACCGCCTCGCTCTACGCCCGCGCCGACCTCGCGATGCCCGACCAGGAGCAGCAGGTCGCGGGCGACGTCCCGCCCGGGACGCCGAGCACCGCGGGTCTCACCCAGCACGTCGCGCCGTCGTGCAGCGGCACCGGCACCGACGGCAAGCGGGTCCAGGCGCTCTACGTCCGCGAGACCACGACGGCGTCGCGCCTCACCGAGCTGCTGCCGCTCTTCCGCAACGAGATCGCCAACGTCGACGACGTGTTCGCGGTCTCGGCCCGGCAGAGTGGCGGCGAGCGCCGCGTCCGGTGGGTGCACAGCGGCTGCGTCCCGGTCGTCAAGGAGGTGGTCGTCGCGGACGGCGCGCTCAACTCCAGCTTCACCGACACGATCAAGGCGCTGCAGAGCGCCGGCTACACCGACAGGAACCGCAAGTACCTCGCCTTCGTGGAGGCGAACAACCTCTGCGGCGTCGGCACGATGTACGAGGACCCGTCGCGCAGCAGCAACTACAACGACGGGTACGCCGCGTCGTACTCCCGGGTCGACGAGGGCTGCTGGTCGTCGTCGGGACACTCGGTGGCCGCGCACGAGCTCACCCACAACCTGGGCGGCGTGCTCGCGTCCGCTCCGCACTCCACGAAGGTCGGCCACTGCTACGACGAGTCCGACCTGATGTGCTACGCCGACGGGTCGGCCTACCCGATGCGCACCGTCTGCGCCTCCGCGCAGGAGCAGCTGCTCGACTGCAACGGCGACGACTACTTCAACACCGCACCGCCGGCCGGCAGCTTCCTCGCGAACAACTGGAACACCGCGAGCTCGGGCTTCCTGGACACGCCCGCGGCCGCGCCGGCGCCCGACCCGCTCACGGTCACCGCGACGGCCTCGACGACGAGCGCCGAGACCGGCGACGTCGTGACGGCCACCGCGACGAGCGCCGGGGCGACCACGTTCCGCTGGACCGCCTCGCAGCCGTGCACGCTCGACGGCGCCGCCACGACGCAGGTCGGCGTGCTGTGCCCCGCCACGGTGACCGGACCCGTGGTCCTCTCCGTCACCGCCAGTGACTCCGGTGGTCGCACGGCGACGGCCTCCGCGACCGTCACGCTGACCCGGTCCGCGGCTCCGACGGCCGGGGTCGTGGCGCCGGCACAGGTGGCCGCGGGCGACACGTTCGCGCTGTCCGCACAGGTGGCCGGCAAGGCGCCGTTCACCTACCGCTGGTCCGCCACCGTGCCCTGCACGGTCTTCTCGTCCACGTCGTCCGCGCCGCAGGCCGCGTGCAGCGCCGGCAGCGACGGCCAGAGCAGCAGCATCGGGCTGACCGTCACCCAGGCGGACGGCCAGGTCGTGCAGGCGGCCCCGGCCGTCGTCGCGGTGGCCGGCACACCTCCGACGACCGACCCGACGGCGACGGCCTGGTCCGGGCCCACCGTCACCTCGCGCGACCCCGCCCTGCTCAGCGCGGTGCTCACCGACGTCGCCTCGGGCAGCCCGCTCGCCGGCGAGGTCGTCGAGCTGCAGACCCGTCCCGACGCCGGCCAGCCGTGGCAGACCGCGACCGGCGGACTCGTCACCGGCGCCGACGGCCGGGTGTCGGTGGAGCGGCGCCGGACGACCGCGGCGTGGTACCGCTTCGCCTACGCCGGGGACCCCGCCGGCAGCCACACGGCGGGCGTGTCGGACGACGTGTTCGTGAAGGCCCGCACCACGGTCAAGGCCGACTGGCACGGGCGCAGGCACCTCGTCACCGGACGCCTGCTCACCCTCGACGGTGCGCCGCTCGGGGGAGTGACGGTGACCCTGGAACGCAGGTACGCCGGCTCGTCCCGGTGGGTCAGCGTCACCCGGGTCACCAGCGCCGCGGACGGCCGGCTGGCCGTGAAGCAGCGACCGAAGCGCACGGCGTACTTCCGCTGGTCCTACCGCGGCAGCGACCTGCTGCTCCCGGCGCGCAGCGCGTCCGTCCGAGCCGTCAGACCTTCGGCATGACCTCGCCGGCGACCAGGGCGAGGTGGTCGAGGTCGGCCAGGTCGAGCACCTGCAGGTAGAGCCGGGCCGCGCCGACCTCGGCGTAGCGTCCGATCGTGTCGACGACCTCGGCCGGTGTCCCCGCCAGGCCGTTCGCCCGCAGCTCGTCGGCGTCGCGACCGATCGCGTCCGCACGGCGGCGTACCTCCGCGTCGTCCTTGCCGCAGCACAGCACCAGCGCGTTGGAGCAGACGAGGGACTCCCGGTCCCGGCCGATGGCGCCGCAGGCGTCACGGACCCGGCCGAGCTGCTGGGCGGTGAACTCCACCGACTCGAACGGGATGTTGAACTCGTCGGCGTAGCGGGCGGCCAGGGCCGGGGTGCGACGGGCGCCCTTGCCGCCGATGAGCAGCGGCGGCCGAGGTGTCTGCACGGGCTTGGGCAGCGCGGGGGAGTCGACGAGCCGGTAGTACGCGCCGTCGAAGCTGAAGTCCTCACCGGCGGGGGTCTCCCAGAGGCCGGTGATGACCGCAAGCGACTCCTCGAGCCGGTCGAACCGCTCGCCCGTCGGCGGGAACGGGATGCCGTAGGCGGCGTGCTCGGCGTCGTACCAGCCGGCTCCGATGCCCAGCTCGACCCGGCCGCCGCTCATCTGGTCGACCCCGGCCACGCTGATCGCGAGCACACCGGGATGCCGGAACGTCGCCGACGTCATCAGCGTGCCGAGACGGATCGACTCGGTGTCGCGAGCCAGGCCCGCCAGCGTGATCCACGCGTCGGTCGGCCCGGGCTCGCCCCGGGTGCCCATCCCGAGGTAGTGGTCGGAGCGGAAGAACGCCCCGTAGCCGAGCTGCTCGGCGGTGCGCGCGACGGCCAGCAGGTCGTCGTAGGTCGCACCCTGCTGCGGTTCGGTGAAGACCCTGAGCTCCATGCGGGTCAGCCTCTCAGGTCGGGACAAGCCACCTGATCTTTACCCAGGGGGCTGTTTCGTCCGGGTTGTCCGGGCAACTCTCAGGGCACGATTTCCCCCTGAGGAGGCCGCGATGCGCGGAGTTCTGGTGTGGATGGTCGAGCAGGCCTGCCGGCTCGCCGACGAGCAGGTCTGTGCCGTGGCCAACCTCACCGACGACGGGGAGCTCGTCGAGCTCCCGTGACCGCGATGCGACTGATACCGATGCACAGAGAGCACCTGCATGCCGCTGTCGGCGACCTGCTGGTCGTCGAGTCCACCCGTCCCGACGTCCCGCGCCGCCACGGCGAGATCATCGAGGTCCACGGCGAGGACGGCGCGCCGCCCTACGTCGTGCGGTGGTCCGACGGCCACGAGAGCGCCGTCTACCCGGGCCCGCTGGCCCGCGTCCTGCCCGCGTCCCAGCAGGTCGACGACCCCGCCCGGTAGCTAGCCGTCGTACGGCACCTCGACCCGCCAGGTCGTCTCGTCCTGGTGGGCGGCCGCGTAGATCGCGTCGGCGACGAGGTCGGGGTCGAACGCCGTGCCCGCGCCGAGCGTCCCGTTGACGGTGACGGACACCGCGCGGATCCCGGCGGGCTTCAGCGTGGTGTCGATGCTGCGCACCAGGTTGCGCAGGCCCGCCTTCTGCACGCCGAGGGAGGCCGCCTCGTTCCACGGCCGGTCCGCGGCCATGCTGCCGGTCGCGGTCACCCGGGCGCCCGCGGACATGAACGGACGGGCCGCCTGGACCGCGGTGAGCAGCGCGCCGACGCCGAGCCGGACGTCCTCGAGCAGCTCGTCGGCGGTCAGGGTGAGCGGGTCCTTGTGCCGGAAGGCGCTCGGGTTGAAGTGGAGCACGTCGAGGCGGCCGGCGTGGCCCGCGAACCGGGTGATCGCCTCGCGCAGCGCTGCCTCGTCGGTGACGTCGAGCGCGGTCCAGCCCGTGGTGATCCCCTCGGCCTGCATCGCGGTGCCGAGCTCGTCGAGCTGCTCCCGGGAGCGCGACAGCAGTGCCACGTCATACCCCTCGCGCCCGAAACGACGCGCCACCGAGGCCCCCAGACCGGGGCCGGCGCCCACCACGACGATCACCGGACTGCTCATGGGTCCGAACCTAGCGCCTGAGAGACGGCAGACTGGGTTCCATGTCGACGACGGCGAGCTGGGTGCTGCACGTCGACCTCGACCAGTTCATCGCCGCGGTCGAGGTGCTGCGCCGCCCCGAGCTGGCCGGCAGGCCGGTGGTGGTCGGGGGCCGGGGCGACCCGACCGAGCGCGGCGTGGTGTCGACGGCGTCCTACGAGGCGCGGGCGTTCGGGGTCGGGTCCGGCATGCCCCTGCGCACGGCGGTCCGGAAGTGTCCGGACGCGGTGTTCCTGCCGGTCGACGCGCCTGCCTACGACGCGGCGTCCGCCCGGGTGATGGAGACGCTCCGCTCGTTCGACGTGCCGGTCGAGGTGCTCGGCTGGGACGAGGCGTTCCTCGGCGTGGAGACCGACGACCCCCAGGGCTTCGCCGACGCGGTGCGCGCGGCCGTGCTCGAGGCGACCGGGCTGCACTGCTCCGTCGGGATCGGCGACAACAAGCTCCGGGCGAAGATCGCCACCGACCTCGGCAAGCCGCGGGGGACCTTCACGCTCACCGAGGCGAGCTGGTTCGAGGTGATGGGGGAGCGACCCACGGACGCGCTGTGGGGGATCGGCGCCAAGACCGCACGGAAGCTGGCAGCGCTGGGCATCCACACGGTGCGGGAGCTGGCCGGCACCGACGCCCAGGCGCTGGCCGACCGGCTCGGCCCGCGGATGGGGCCGTGGTACCGCCGGCTCGGCCGCGGCGTCGACACCTCGCCCGTGGACGCGTCGCCCTACGTGCCGCGCGGCCACGGCCGGGAGACCACGTTCCAGCACGACCTGACCGACTGGGCGCAGGTCGCCGAGGAGGTACGGCGGCTCGCCGCCCGCGTGCTGGCCGACGTGCGGGCCGAGGGGCGTCCCGCGGTGCGGGTCGGGCTCAAGATCCGCTACGTGCCGTTCGAGACGCGCAGCCGGAGCCTCACGCTGCCGGAGCCCACGCTGGACGAGGACGTCGTGGCCTCGGCGGCGGTCGACCTGCTCGGCCGGCTCGACGACTCGCGGGCGGTCCGGCTGGTCGGCGTGCGCCTCGAGATGGTCCCGCCCGCCGAGTGACGGGCCCCGTCAGAGCAGCTTGCCGACGCCGTTGGTGAGGCGGACGGCGAAGAAGCCCTTGTTGCCGTCGGTGTACCAGATCTGCCGCCGCTTCACGTCCCACGCGGGCGCCGACATCGCGTAGGCACCCTCGCGACCCGGTGAGGCGCCCGGCATCGTCGGCTTGTTGAAGTAGGCGACCTCCCGCGGGTGGTAGGGGTCGCGGATGTCGAAGACGCGCAGCCCCGACGCGATGAACGAGCACGCCGCCAGGTGCGGGTCGACCCGGCGCGGCACCGAGCAGTAGTGGCCGGCGTACCCCTGGACCGGCGAGCTGGCGCCGGGGTCGTTGCGCTGCGCGCCGTGCCGGGCCTTCTGGTTGTTCACCGCCAGCCGGATGTTCGACACCAGGAACGGCCGCTTCTCGTCGTCGATGTTGATCAGCCGCGCCGCGCCGACCTTCGCGTCCGGGTCGCTGACGTCGGGGGTGTCGGTCTGGTAGTTGGCGAACTCGTCGATCTCGAGCAGGTAGTCGTGCCGCTTGATGCGCACCGGCATCGCCGCCTGCGGGATCGAGCCGCTGCGCCACTGCAGCGTGGAGACGACCGGCACCTGCGGGTTCGGCTTGCGGGCCTGGATCTCGCTGACGTCCAGGATCGTCAGGCCCCCGTTGGAGAGCACCTTGTCGTTCGGGTAGCCGATGTTCGCGACGTAGAGGCTGTTGCCGTCCGGGCTGACCCGCAGGCCGTGGTAGTTGACCCCGGTCCGGGTCCACAGCGTCCGCGGCAGCGTCGGGTCCGCGATGTCGATCGCGGTGAGGGTGTTGCCGCTGGTGGAGGAGACGTAGAACGTCCGGCCGTCCGGCGAGAGCCCGCTCTCGTGCCCGAGCAGCCCGGTCGGTGTGCTGGAGAGGAGCCGGGGGTGCCGGCAGTCGTCCTTGACGTCGTAGACCTCCACCACGCCGGGGGCAGTGAGCAGGTTGCCGAGCACGGAGACCAGCAGGCCGCGCTTCGCGCTGAGCATCAGCGACTCGTGCGGGCTGTCCATGGCCGGGGTGGACAGCGCGGCGGTCCGCACCGGGTTGCGCGGGTCGGCCATGTCGAGGGCGATCACGCCGAGGCCCTCGGCGCCCACGTTGTAGGGGACGTCGCTGGGGAACAGCAGCGTGGAGTCGTAGAACGCGCAGACGTGGCCGGCGGGGTCGGCGTACCGGAACACCTTGAACCCGCCGCTGGTGCCGGCGTGCGAGACCTTGCGCGCGTTGCAGGTGTAGCCCCTGGCCGCGCGGCCGGAGTCGTAGTCGCGCTGCGGCACCCGGCCCTGGATGGCGGTCTCGGGCCGGGACCCGGGACCGCACGTCGCCTCCGGTACGGCGGCCAGGGTCGGCTCGTCGACCGCGCTGGACCCCGCGACCACGAGGCCGCCCGCCAGCACGACGAGGACGCTCACCGCGCCGAGCCGCACGAGGTGCCGCTTCCTCGAGGATGCGCGGGAGGGAAGGGCGGTCTTGTCCGAGATGGGGCTCATCGCCCGATTCTCACCTGCTGCGCGCTCGGCGGACCAGACCCGGTCTCACGCGGGCGCGGTGATTCTTGTCCCGCCGATGGCGTCATGACGGACGGTTGTGTCCGTCTCACGGATGACCGGTCTGATCCACCAAAGCAAAATTTGGACAAATCACACCACCGGGCCGGTCATCTGTCCATCATGCTTCGGATGGGAGCGGAGGAGTTCGCCAAAACGAACACCTCTGTCCGCATGACGTCTGACGTCGTGCTCATCCATCCGAATGTGACCCTGGGAGAATCACATGTCGAGAAAAGCAGGAAGTGTGTCGCGCTCGCGAGCGCTGCGCATCGCCGGTGCCGTAGGCGCCGGAGCAATGGTGTTGGGCATGGTCACGGTCGGCGCCGCTGTCGCCGACTCGGGATCCGGTGACCGCAGCTCGGTCACCGCGCCCGGCGGTCACAAGTCGCGGGAGGCTCGTCCGATGTTCAAGGACGGTCCCGGCGACAAGAAGTCGCGCGAGGCTCGTCCCATGTTCAAGGACGGACCCGGCGACAAGAAGTCGCGCGAGGCCGCACCTGTGCTGGACGCGTACACGCCGAAGAAGTCGCGCGAGGCCGCACCTGTGCTGGACGCGTACACGCCGAAGAAGTCGCGCGAGGCCGCTCCGTCCGCGGAGTGACCTCACGCAGCTCCAGAGCCCTCTCACCCCATCGGTGAGGGGGCTTCGGTGTTTCCGGACGCGATGGCTCGGCCGGGGTGAGCAACGCCACTCCCGCCAGTTCGCGGTGGAGCGGGCAGGTTCGAGAGACTTTGACCCGATGCCTGAGAACAGAGAGATCTACAAGACGCTCGACCTCGCGCTGCGGGTCGGCGAGGTGCTGCTGTCCTCCGGCGCCGGGGCCGCCGACGTCACGGCGACGATGTGGTCGGTCGTGCACGCCTGCGGCCTGCGCGGGGTCGACATCGACGTCACCTTCACCGTTCTCACCATGAGCCACCAGGCCAGCCACGACGAGCCGGCACTGATCCAGGTGCGGCACGTGCGGCACCGCGACATCGACTACGAGGACCTGACCCTCGTCGACCACATCGTGCGGGACCTGATCCGCGGCGACATCGACCGCGACGAGGCCCGCTCCCAGCTCGCCAGGATCGTCTCCTCGGGGCACCGGCTGCCGCGCTGGGCGGCCACCCTCGGCTACGGCTTCATGGGCGCGGGCGTCGGCATGCTGCTCGGCGGCGACGTGATCGTGATCGCGATCGCCTTCCTCTCGGCGGTCGCCATCGACGTGCTCATGCGGGCGATGTCCCGCCGCCGGCTGCCGAGCTTCTACCAGCAGGTCGCCGGCGGCCTGCTCGCCACGCTGATCGCGGTCGGCGGCCGCGGCCAGCAACCTCGACGTCGACCCGTCGTTCGTGGTCACCGTCGGCATCATCATGCTGCTCGCCGGCATCGGGTTCATGGGCGCGATCCAGGACGCGCTGACCGGCTTCCCGCTGACCGCGGGCGCGCGCATCCTCGAGGCGCTGCTCGCCACCGCCGGGATCATCGCCGGGGTCAGCGGTGGGCTGACCGTCGGGCGCATGCTCGGGGTGAACCTGGGCCGGCTCGACCCGGGGGTCACGTCGTTGTCCGAGGCCGGGGCCGTCGTCGCCGGTGCCGCGCGTGTGTGCGGCCGCGTTCGCGTTCGCCTGCTACTCGCCGATGCGCGCGCTCGCGCCCGATCGCCGTGGTGGCCGGGGGAGCGGCGCTGGTGTCGGTCCTGATGGAGGGCCAGGGCTTCGGGCGGGCCTGGTCGGCCGCGACCGCCGCCGTGCATCATCGGTGTCGTGTCCTACTCGCTGGCCGCCTGGGTCCGGGTGCCGCCGCTGGTCATCGTGGTCTCCGCGATCGTGCCGCTGCTCCCGGGTCTGTCGATCTACCGCGGCCTGTCGCTGATGGCGGCGGGCGGCAACGGGATCCTGTCGCTGGTCGGCGCCGCGGCGATCGCCATCGCGCTCGCGTCGGGCGTCATCCTCGGGGAGTACGCCGCGCAGCCGCTGCACCGCGAGGCGCGCCGCCTCGAGCACCGGCTGTCCGGCCCGCGCCTGGTCGGCCCGCTGCGCGCCCGCTCGGTCAAGAAGCGGAAGCCGCAGCCAGTCGGCTGAGCCAGGCTGCGCCGACCGCCCCGTCGTACGGCGGCAGGCCGGCCGTCACCGCGGCGTGCACCGCGTCGCAGCTCGACGCCGCGAGCCGGACCACGTCGGCCGGGTAGCCGAACCGGACCCGGTGGTCGGCGAACTCGTCCTCGTCGTCGACCCAGACCCGGCCCGTGCGCCCGCGCACCACGTCGAGGTCGAGGTCGACCATGCTGACGACGCGACCCTCCCACCGGGGCACCGTGGTGATGTCGACGTAGACGTCGACGCCCGACTCCGCGGCCGCCCACGCGGGGTCGTAGAACGTGGCGACGAAAGGCTGGTCGGCGGGCACCAGCGACACGAAGTGCCCCGGCGCGACGAAGTCGGCGCCCGGGCGGGCCAGCCGGGTGCCGGCGGGGGCGCCGACCCAGGTGCCGTGCTCGTCGTCGCCGAGGAACAGGGCGTCGTACTCCCAGTGCGGACGGTCGCCCCACTTGCGGAAGACCACCCGCACGCGGTCGCTGCCGGTGCCGCTCAGGATCCGACGGCCTCGGAGTCGGGCCGGCACGGCTCGAACGCGCTGGGCGCGCAGTTGAACCAGTAGGGGCCCACGCGCAGGGCGTGGAACTTCGGGTAGACCACGCGTGAGCTCGGGAAGAGGCCGAGCACCGAGCTCAGCCGGTCGGGGTCGTGGTGGTGGTAGTCGAGCTGCTCGCCGTCGTCGAGCACGATGATGACCCGGTGGCCCTCGACGATGACGTTGCTCGCGTGCAGCGAGGGGGAGCGCAGCGCCTGACCCTGGTGGATGTAGTGCACCTGGTGGCCGGGGGCGTAGCTGTCGCAGGTGTCGCCACCCTCGAGGTGCTCGGGCAGCACCGAGCCAGTCGGGGTCTCACGGGTGCGGTTGCGCGTGGTGCTGCGCAGCGAGAAGAACCGGGCCATCGAACCCTCATCTGACGAGTTGTGTGGACCCAAGGTAGAGCCTGACGCGGGCCGATGGGGAGACCCACGCCGCAGGTCTCAGGGCATGAGGCGCTTGGCGAACCGGGCGATCCCGTCCTGGTAGCGCGGACCGACTACCCGGACGACCAGGTCGAGCACCTTGGCGTCCGCGCCGACCACGACGCGGGGCTTGTCGGCGAGCACGCCGGCCAGGATCACCTCGGCCGCCTTCGCGGGGGTGGTGCGGGCCAGCTTGGTGTCGAAGTGCCGGGCGATCTCGCTCTGCTCGTGCGACGCGGTGGTGCGGGCGTTGCGGGCGATGGCGGTCTTGATCCCGCCGGGGTGCACGCAGGTCACCTTCACCGGGTGGCCGGCGATCAGCATCTCCTGGCGCAGCGCCTCGGTGAAGCCGCGGACGGCGAACTTGGCGGAGTTGTAGGCCGTCTGGCCCGGCATGCCGAGCAGCCCGAACAGGCTCGAGATGTTGACGACGTGGCCGTCGCCGGACGCGATCAGGTGGGGGAGGAACTCCTTGGTGCCCTGCACGACGCCCCAGAAGTCGACGTCCATGATCCACTCGAAGTCGTCGTAGGCGACCTCCTCGAAGTCACCGTGGAGCGCGACGCCGGCGTTGTTGACCACGACGTTGACCCGGCCGAAGCTCGTCGGCGACCGAGGCGGCGTACGACGCCATCGCCGCGCGGTCGCGCACGTCGAGCTTGTCGGTGCGGACCTCGCGTCCGGCCTTGGCCTGGACGAGCGCGGCGGTCTCCATCAGGCCGACCTCGTCCCAGTCGGTCAGCGCGAGGTCGGCGCCGAAGGCGGCAGCCCGGCGGGCGAGCTCGCGGCCGATGCCGGAGCCTGCCCCGGTGATCACGACGACCTTGCCGTCCAACGTCTTCATGCGGACACCTTCTCCTGGTTGCGGGTGCGGGGCGCTTCGGGGGAGCCCGTGCGGGCGGTGGTGACGTAGGCGTCCGGGTCGAACTTCGCCAGCTTGGCGCGGAACGCGAACGTCGTTCCCGGCCAGAGCGTGGTGTTGCGACCGTGCGCGTCGAGGTACCAGCTCGAGCAGCCGCCGGTGTTCCACACCGTGCGGGCCAGCCGCCGCTGCAGCCGTTCGTTCCAGCGGCGCTGCGCCTCGGCCTTCGGCTGCACGGTGGCGAGTCCGTCGCTGCGCATCCGGGCCAGCGCGTCGACGATGTAGGCGATCTGCGACTCGATGATGAACACCATGCTCGAGTGGCCCAGGCCGGTGTTCGGCCCGACGACCTGGAACAGGTTGGGGAAGCCGTGGATGGTGGTGCCCTTGTAGGCCGCCATGCCGTCGCGGCTCCACACGTCGGCCAGCGTCAGACCCTCCTGGCCGGTGACGTGCGCGGCGATGGGCTGCTCGGTGGTGTGGAAGCCCGTCGCGACGACGATCACGTCGGCCGGGTGCTCCACGCCGTCGGCGGTGACCACGGCGTCGCCGGTGACCTTGGTGATCGGCTCGGTCACGAGGTCGACGTGGTCCTTCGCCAGGGTCGGGTAGTAGTCGTTGGAGATCAGGATCCGCTTGCAGCCGATCTCGAAGTCGGGGGTGAGCCTCGCCCGCATCTCGGGGTCGTCGATCGCGCGCGCGATGTTGTGCAGCGCGGCCTTCTTCGCGGGGGCGGCGAGCTTCGGGTTGACCGTGAAGCCCGGCACGAAGCACTCGCGGCCCCAGTAGATCGCCGTCCGGTAGACCTTCTGCAGGCCCGGGACGAACCGGAAGCCGAGCTTCTCGACGCGGGTGTACTCCCGGTCGCGACGCGGCATCACCCAGGGGGCGGTGCGCTGGTAGACGTCGAGGTGGGCCGCCTTCTTGGCCACCTCGGGCACGATCTGGATCGCGGAGGCGCCGGTGCCGATGACCGCCACCCGCCTGCCGGTCAGGTCGAGGTCGTGGTTCCACCGGGCGGAGTGGAAGATCTCGCCGGCGAAGTCCCCGATGCCGTCGATCTCGGGCATCTTCGGCTCCGAGAGGCCGCCGGAGGCGGTGACCACGACGTCGGCGGTGACGCTGCCGGCGGAGGTGTCGACCCGCCATACCCCCGCCGCGTCGTCCCAGCGAGCCTCGTCGACCGAGGTGTCGAACACGAAGCGGTCGAGCACCCCGGACTTCTGCGCGGTCCGCTGGATGTAGGCCTGGATCTCGGGCTGCGGGGAGAACGAGCGCGACCACGTGGGGTTGGGCGCGAAGGAGAACGAGTAGAGCTGCGAGGGCACGTCGCAGGCGGCACCGGGGTAGGTGTTGTCGCGCCAGGTGCCGCCGACGTCGTGACCCTTGTCGACGACGAGGAAGTCGCGCTCCCCGGCCTCGTCGAGCTTGATCGCCAGGCCCAGCCCGCCGAAGCCGGCACCGACCACGAGGACGCGGACGTGCGCGGGGAGGGGGGCTGCGGGGGATGCGTTCCGAGTCATGGGCAGCAACATACCGACGGTATTGAACGAGCGTCAATAGCGCTGTTGAAAAATGTTCAGTAAGGTGACCGGTATGACGTCCACGCCGACCGGGCGGGTCCGGATGACCCCGGACAGCCGCCGCGACCAGCTGCTCGAGCTCGGCGTGCGGCTGCTGTCCACCCGCTCGGTGGACGAGCTGTCGATCGACATGCTGGCCGAGGAGGCCGGCATCTCCCGCGGCCTGCTCTACCACTACTTCGGCAACAAGCACGACTTCCACCGTGCGGTCGTGCGCCGGGCCGCCGACGACCTGATCCGGGTCACCGCGCCGCCGGTGGAGGGGGAGCCGCTGGAGCGGCTGGCCCGGTCCCTCGAGGCGTACGTCGACTACGTGGTCGCCAACTACGCCGGCTACACGTCGCTGGTGCGGGGGGCCGCCAGCGGCGACGAGACGCTCCGCGAGACCTACGAGGAGGCCCGGGCGGTGCTCACCGACCGGATCTTCGAGACCCCCGGCGACCAGGACGGCCGGCTGCTCGACGTGCTCGCGGTCGAGGACACCCCCGCGGCCCGGCTGATGGTGCGTGGCTGGTCGGCCATGGCCGAGGAGGTCGTGCTCTCCTGGGTCCGCGACCCCCGCGGCATCGCCAAGGCGGACCTGCTCGCGATGCTCGCCGCCGCGCTGCCCGGCGTCCTCTCCTGCTGCTGAGTCCGGTCGCCGCCGGGGCGGGACCACGGTCAATGGTGGAGGCACCGGTGCGGTCGCGCCGGTAACGTCCGCCGCACCGCCCGGGGCCCCGGCCCGGGGTCACCGACCCGAGACCAGGAGTCGCCCGATGGGAAGCCCTCCCGACACAGCGGCGCGCGGACGCGCGAGACCGCTCAGGACGACCGCCACGCTGCTCGCCATCGGCGCCCTGGGCGTGGCCTACGGGCTGTCCTTCCCGGATCGCCCCGACTATCTCGGCCACTTCCTCGCCGGTGCCGGCGGCACCCTCCTGCTGCTCGCGCTGGTCCTGGTCGCCGCTGGGCACCGGACTGAGGCGGTCCTCGTCACCGTCGGTGTCGCCATCGCCCTCGGCGTCGTGGCCGAGGCGACGGTCTTCCGGTTCGCGGAGTTCGACCCGGTGGACCTCGCCAACCAGAGCCTGGGCGCCGTGCTCGCCGGCGTCGCCCTCATCGACGCCGAGACACGACCGGCCTCGACCGGGCTCGCCGTCCTCGGCGGCTTCGTCCTTCTGGTCGCCGGGTTCGGCTATGCGTTTGCGTGAGCCGAGGCGCCGAGCCGCCGCCGTGATCCTGGTGGCGACCGCGCTGCTGTTCGCCTTCCTGGGGGCCTGGGCTCTGGTGGTCCGTTCGGCGATCCCGCTCCGGATCGACGGCACCGTCACCAGCATCGACGGTCGCGAGGAGAAGCACCCCGGGGTGGACGACGCGTGGTTCGTCGGGGTCGACGGCGAGGAACGGCATCTCGACACCGCACTCGCCAAGTCCTTGGCCGTCGGAGACACGGTCCGGAAGGGCAGGTGGGCCACCACGCTGGTGGTGAACGGCCAGCCGCGGCCGCTCCAGCTCAGCAGTGACGCCGCGGCGATGCTGCGGCTCGCACCGCTGGTTGTCCTCACGTGCGCCGCGCTGGCGCTACCGTCCCGCCGGACACGACGTCCGCAGAGGGAGACGGCGCCCGACCCGGTGGGATGACGGGACCGGGTCGCTCAGGGGCCGAGCGCCGCGCTGACCCGTGCGCGGAGGGCGGCCTTCGCGGAGTCGTCGAGCCAGCAGGCCTCGACGCCGTCGAGCGCGACGCTGACCATCTCCGGCCATCCCCAGCGGAACGCCTCCGCGACGGCGGCGTACTCCGCCCCGAGGTCGAGGTCGATGAGCGCGGGGTCGTCGGTGTTCACCGTGGCCAGCAGGCCCGCGCTGCGCATCTGTGGGTACGTGTGCTCCTCGAGGTGGGCGAAGGAGTTCGCGATGAGCACGTTCGAGGTCGGGCACACCGTGATCGGGATCCGGTCTCCGGCCATCCGGGCCACGAGGTCCGGGTCGTCCAGGACCGGTAGGCCGTGGTCGATCCGTTCGACCCCCAGGACGTCGAGGGCGGCGGTGATGGCCGACGCGGGGGAGTTCTCGCCCTGGTGGGCGGTCAGCCGGAAGCCGGCGGCGCGGGCGGCCCGGTAGGCCGCGCGGTAGCTCACCGGGTCGATGCCCTGCTCGGTGGAGTCCATGCCGACGCCGATGACGCGCGCGGTCCCGGCGGCGCCGGCCCTCCGCAGCCCGGCGAGCAGCTCGACCTGCTGGAGGCCGGCGGCCGGCCCGAACGCGCGGTCCATGTCGGCGATCAGCAGGCAGGTCGTGCCGGTCTCCGCCTCGGCGGCGGCGATGCCCTCGTCCAGGCCCGCGACGATGTCTGCCAGGTCCTGCCCGTCCGCCAGGTGCCGGGCCGGCGTGAAGAACGCCTCGCGGTGCACCACGCCGTGCGCGGCGCCGTCGACCACGCTCTCGTAGCCGAGCCGCGCCCAGTCGTCGCGGCCCGCGAGGGTCGACTGCACCAGCCAGAAGACGCGGAGGAACCCGTCGAGCGAGTCGTAGCGGTAGAGCTCGGTCGGGTCCGAGGTCGGCAGCGGCACGCCGTTGGCGCGGGCGAGCTCGACCACCGTCTCGGGCCGCATCGCGCCCTCGATGTGGCAGTGCAGCTCGACCTTCGGCAGCGCCTCGAGGGCCGCGGCCAGTGCCGTCATGGCAGCGATCATCCCACCGCGCAGGGTCGCCGCACACAGAACCGGCCGGGTCCCTCGCAGACAAGGGACCCAGCCGGTTTGCAGGTGATGCTGTGGAGCTACTTGAAGATGCTGTAGCCGCCCGGGCCCACGATCAGGCCGAGCACGATGAGCACGATGCCCATCAGGACGCCCCCGCGAACGAGGGTGATGATGCCGTAGACCACGAGAGCCACGGCGATGAGCCACAAAATGAATGTCATTGATTACTCCCTTCCTGAGGAATGTGTGCCCCCAGCGGGAGAATCCCAAACCTGTGGTTCAACGCACGTTTCAGCGCCCAGGACGGGGCTCAGGCCTGGGGTGCGATCGTGAACTGGACGCCGCCCTTGTCGTCGACCTGGGCGTCGAGCACCTTGTCGTCGAGCGTGGTGGCGGCGGTCTCCTCGAGGAAGACGCGGGCGCCGGACTCCTCGACGACCTGGTCGCCGGGCTGCGGTGCCTCGGTCGGGATCACGTGAAGTGCAGGCGAGTCGGGGGCGTCCTGGCTGATGCGCAGGCCTCCGACGGCTGCTTCCTGCTGGTCGACGAGCGTCTTCACGACGGTGCTGGCGTTCTCGGTCAGGGTGAGCACAGGTGCGTCTCCTTCGTTGATCGCTTCGCTGGAACCTCCCACCCTGCAGGTCGGCCGCCGCCGGTTCAACCCGGGCACCCGTTCCGGCTGACGAGCACGCCGCGCTTCCCTTGCTCCGACAGCCGTTGGGCGACGAATTCAGGGGGTGATTTCCGTCCAAACGGTGGAATCCGTCGTCCGGACCATGGAATCCGTCGTCCGGGCGGTGCCATACTCCGAGCATGTCGAGTGCATCGGGTGCCCCGGCGGTCGACGACACGGGCGCCGGCCGTCCCGCCGCGGTCTCGTTGCGCGGACTGGAGAAACGGTTCGGGGCCGTCACCGCGGTGGCCGGCATCGACCTCGACATCCACGACGGCGAGTTCTTCTCGATGCTCGGTCCGTCGGGCTCCGGCAAGACCACCGTGCTGCGGATGATCGCCGGCTTCGAGACCCCGACGAGCGGCCGGGTGCTGCTCGGGGAGCGCGACGTCACCGACCAGCCGCCGTTCGCGCGCGACGTCAACACCGTCTTCCAGGACTACGCGCTGTTCCCGCACATGAGCGTGCGGGAGAACGTGGAGTACGGCCTGCGGGTCAAGAAGGTCGGCCGGGGCGAGCGCCGCACCCGCGCCGAGGCGGCCCTCGAGACGGTCCGGCTGGCGTCGTACGGCGACCGTCGTCCGCACGAGCTCTCGGGCGGCCAGCGGCAACGCGTGGCGCTCGCCCGTGCGCTGGTGAACCGGCCCCGGGTGCTGCTCCTCGACGAGCCGCTGGGTGCGCTCGACCTCAAGCTCCGTCGCGAGATGCAGATCGAGCTCAAGGGGCTGCAGCGCGACGTCGGGATCACCTTCGTGTTCGTGACCCACGACCAGGAGGAGGCCCTGACGATGAGCGACCGCATCGCGGTGTTCAACGAGGGGCGCATCGAGCAGGTCGACCGGCCGGCCCGTCTCTACGAGCAGCCGGCGACGTCGTTCGTCGCCGGCTTCGTCGGCACCTCCAACATGGTCAGCGGCCCGGCCGCCGAGCGCGTCTTCGGCGAGCCGGGGACGTTCAGCGTGCGGCCGGAGAAGGTGCACCTGCACCACGGCGACGCACCGGCCGCGGGGGACGACGAGTGCCGCGTCTCGGGCGTCGTCACGGAGGTCGTCTACCTCGGCGCCGCCACCCACTCCGTCGTCGACGTCGGCGACGGGGTGCACCTCACCGTGCTGCAGCAGAACCGGGAGAGCTCGGTCGACCACGCCCTCGCACGGCGTGGCGAGACCGTCATGCTCACCTGGCGCCGCGAGCACGTCGTACGTCTCGGTAACCAGCAGGGCATGGGGGATCAGGGTTCCACCGAGGAAGAAACGAGGGAGTTGCGATGAAGCGGATGTCCACCCTGGCCTCCGTCGCCGTGTTCGCGCTGGCGATTGCCGGCTGCGGGACGAGTGACGGGAACGGCGGCGACGGCGGTGACGGCGGTACGTCGGGCAGCGGGTTCACCGCGCCCGACGTCCCCATGAAGGAGTCCCTCGGCGACTACGAGGGGGAGGTCAACATCCTCGCGTGGCCCTACTACGCCGAGGACGGCACGAACGACCCGGCCGCGGACTGGGTCACGCCGTTCGAGAAGGAGACCGGCTGCCAGGCCAACATCAAGGTGTTCGGCACCTCGGACGAGGCGTTCAACCTGATGAAGACCGGTGAGTACGACGTGGTGTCCGCCTCGGGCGACGCGTCGCTGCGGCTGATCGCCGGCGGCGAGGTCGCCCCGGTCAACACCGACCTGATCGAGAACTACGCCGACGTCTACGACTTCCTGAAGGACCGCGACTGGAACTCCGTGGACGGCCAGGCCTACGGCGTGCCGCACGGCTACGGCGCCAACCTGCTGATGTGGCGCACCGACATCGTGAAGCCGGCTCCGACCAGCTGGAGCTCGGTGTTCGAGAAGGACACGCCGTACTCCGGCAAGGTCACCGCCTACGACTCGCCGATCTACATCGCCGACGCGGCGCTCTACCTGATGAACACCCAGCCGGACCTCGGCATCGAGAACCCCTACGCGCTCGACCAGGACCAGCTCGACGCCGCCGTCGAGGTGCTGAAGACCCAGCGCGCCAACATCGGTGAGTACTGGTCGGACTTCCTCAAGCACATCCAGTCGTTCACGACCGGCGACTCGGTGATCGGGCACGACCTGGCAGGCCAACGCCAACGCCCTGCAGGCCGAGAAGGTCCAGGTCGAAGCGATCCTGCCCGACGAGGGCTCCACCGGCTGGTCGGACACCTGGATGGTGAGCTCGAAGTCGAAGAACTCCAACTGCGCCTACGCCTGGATGAACCACATCATCAGCCCCGAGGGGAACGCGGCAGTTGCCGAGTACTACGGCGAGTCGCCGTCCAACTCCAAGTCCTGCGACCTCACCGAGCGACCCGAAGTTCTGCGACGCCTACCACGCCGGCGACGCCGACTACGCCGACCAGATCTGGTACTGGACCACGCCGATCGAGCAGTGCCTCGACGGTCGCACGGACGTGAAGTGCACCGACTACGGCGACTGGACCCAGGCCTGGACCGAGGTCAAGGGCTGACCGTGTCCGCTGTCGCGCAGGTCCTGCACCGCCGCCGGGGGCTCCGGGTCGGGCTGCTGCTCACGCCACCGATGCTGTGGCTGGGCGTGGCCTACCTCGGAGCCCTGGCGGCGCTGTTCATCACCTCGCTGTGGTCGCAGAACTCGTTCACGGGCGAGGTGGAACGGGTGTGGACCCTCGACAACTTCCGCACGTTGTTCACCGAGGACGTCTACCGGACCATCACCCTGCGCACGATCAGCGTCGCCGCCCTCGTGACGGTCGTCGACGCCGTGCTCGCGATCCCGATCGCGCTGTTCATGGCCAAGGTCGCCTCGCCCCGCTGGCAGCGGGTGCTGGTGATCGCGGTGCTGACGCCGCTGTGGGCGAGCTACCTGGTCAAGGCCTACGCCTGGCGCGGGATGCTGTCGGAGGGGGGCCTGCTCGACTGGGTGCTCGCGCCGTTCGGCCTGTCATCGCCCGGCTACGGGCTGCCCGCCACGATCCTCACCCTGGCCTACCTGTGGCTGCCCTACATGATCCTGCCGATCTATGCCGGCCTGGAAAGGCTGCCGAACTCGCTGCTCGAGGCCTCCGCCGACCTCGGCGCCTCCGCCTGGCAGACGGTCCGGCGCGTCGTGCTCCCGATGGCGTTCCCGGCGCTGGTGGCCGGCTCGATCTTCACCTTCTCACTCTCGCTCGGCGACTACATCGCCGTGAAGATCGTCGGTGGGGCGAGCCAGCTGCTCGGCAACGTCGTCTACGACAACGTGGGCGTGGCCAACAACCTCCCGTTCGCGGCCGCGATGGCGACGATCCCGGTCGTGATCATGCTCGGCTACCTGGCCGCCGTACGCCGCACCGGCGCGCTGGAGAACCTATGAAGGTCCCCGGATGAGCCTCTCGCGCGGGATGCGCTGGGTGCTGGGCGGGCTCACCGCCCTCGCGCTCACCGTCGTGTACATCCCGCTCGGCTTGGTCATGGTCAACTCGTTCAACACCAGCCGGACGTTCGCGTGGCCGCCACCGGACCTGACCCTGGACTGGTGGCGCGCCGCGGCCAACAGCAGCGGGGTGTTCGCCGCGCTCGGGGTCAGCCTGCGGGTCGCGGCCCTGGCCACCCTGGTGGCACTGGTGCTCGGCACGATGGCCGCGATGGCACTGCAGAAGCACCGGTTCTTCGGGCGCAACACGGTCTCGCTGCTGATCATCCTGCCCATCGCGCTGCCCGGCATCGTCACGGGCATCGCGTTGAACAACGCGTTCCGCACGATCTTCGGGTGGGAGCTCGGCTTCCTCACGATCGTCGTGGCACACGCGACCTTCTGCATCGTCACGGTGTTCAACAACGTGCAGGCGCGGCTGCGCCGGATGGGCGGCAACCTCGAGGAGGCGTCAGCCGACCTCGGCGCCGGGATGTTCACGACCTTCCGGCTGATCACCTTCCCGATGCTGCGGTCCGCGCTGCTCGCCGGGGGGCTGCTCGCCTTCGGACTCTCCTTCGACGAGATCGTGGTGACCACCTTCACCGCCGGCGTGCGCGAGCAGACGCTGCCGATCTGGATCTTCCAGAACATGTTCCGGCCCAACCAGGCGCCGGTGGTCAACGTCGTGGCCGCCGTGCTGGTGCTCTCCTCGATCATCCCGATCTGGCTGGCGCAGCGGCTCTCCGGCTCGGGCGAGACCATGACCACCGCCCGCTGAATTGCGTTGCGGTCCCTCCGTAGACTCATCGGGTCATGTCGGAGGCCAACCAGCGGGAGCGTCGTCCTCCCCGCCGTCGTCGGGGCAGCCGACCGCAGAACCAGCAGCGCCAGCAGCACCGCCGGCGGCTGAGCCCCGAGCAGGTCGCGGCGCGCCAGGCGCTCGTGCCGAAGGTGCACTATCCCGAAGAGCTGCCGGTCAGCCAGCGCCGCGACGACATCGCCGCCGCGATCCGGGACCACCAGGTCGTGATCGTGGCCGGCGAGACCGGGTCCGGGAAGACCACCCAGCTGCCGAAGATCTGCCTCGAGCTCGGCCGCGGGGTGCACGGGATGATCGGGCACACCCAGCCGCGCCGGATCGCCGCGCGCAGCGTCGCCGAGCGGATCGCGGAGGAGATCGGCGGCCCCGGTCTGGGCGAGCCCGGGGGAGTGGTCGGCTACCAGGTGCGCTTCACCGACCGGTCGAGCCGCGACACGCTGGTGAAGCTGATGACCGACGGCATCCTGCTGGCCGAGCTCCAGCACGACCGGCTGCTGTCGGCGTACGACACGCTGATCATCGACGAGGCGCACGAGCGCAGCCTGAACATCGACTTCATCCTCGGCTACCTCAAGCAGCTGCTGCCGAAGCGCCCCGACCTGAAGGTCGTGATCACCTCCGCGACCATCGACCCCGAGCGGTTCGCGGCCCACTTCGCCGCCTCGGACGGTACGCCGGCCCCGATCGTCGAGGTGTCCGGGCGGACCTATCCCGTCGAGGTGCGCTACCGGCCGCTGATGGAGGAGTCCTACGCCGACGACGAGGGCGAGCCGGTCGTCAAGGACCAGACCGAGGCGATCGTCGACGCGGTCAAGGAGCTGGTGCGGGAGGGGCCGGGCGACATCCTGGTGTTCCTCCCGGGCGAGCGGGAGATCCGCGACACCGCCGACGTGCTGGGGAAGGTCGGGCCCGCCAGGGCGGTGGACGCGTTCGAGGTGGTGCCGTTGTTCGCGCGGCTGTCGTCCGCCGAGCAGCACAAGGTGTTCGAGCGGCACAGCAACCGGAGGGTCGTGCTCGCGACCAACGTCGCCGAGACGTCACTGACCGTGCCCGGCATCCGCTACGTCGTCGACGCCGGCTACGCCCGGATCTCGCGCTACTCGTCGCGGACCAAGGTGCAGCGGCTGCCGATCGAGCCGATCAGCCAGGCCTCGGCCAACCAGCGCACCGGCCGGTGCGGCCGGGTCGAGGCCGGTGTCGCGATCCGGCTCTACTCCGAAGACGGACTTCGAGTCCCGCCCGGAGTTCACCGACCCGGAGATCCTGCGCACCAACCTCGCGTCGGTGATCCTGCAGATGACCGCGCTCGGGCTCGGCGACGTCGCACGGTTCCCGTTCGTCGACCCGCCCGACTCGCGCAACGTGAAGGCCGGCGTCCAGCTGCTCGAGGAGCTCGGCGCGCTCGTGCCCGCCGCCAGCCCCGCCGCGCGGGTGGCGGCTCGCGGCTGACGCCGCTCGGACGCCAGCTCGTCGCACTGCCGCTGGACCCTCGGCTGGCCCGGATGGTCGTCGAGGCCGACCAGCGGGGCTGCCTGCGCGAGGTGCTGGTGATCGCGGCGGCGCTGTCGATCCAGGACCCCCGGGAGCGGCCCACCGAGGCGCAGACCCAGGCCGACCAGAAGCACGCGCGGTTCCGCGACGAGACCTCGGACTTCCTCACCCTGCTGAACCTGTGGCGCTACGTGCGGACCCAGCAGCGCGAGCTGAGCTCCAGCGCGTTCCGGCGGATGTGCCGCGCGGAGTACCTCAACTACCTGCGCATCCGCGAGTGGCAGGAGCTCGAGTCCCAGCTCCGCCAGGTCGCCAAGCAGCTCAAGCTCGACGTGGGCTCCCCGGCCGATGAGCCGGATGGCGACGGCATCCACCAGGCGCTGCTGTCGGGCCTGCTGTCGCACATCGGGCTGCGCGACCCCGAGCGGCGTGACTATCTCGGCGCCCGCAACGCACGGTTCTCGATCTTCCCCGGGTCCGGCCTGTTCAAGAAGCAGCCGCAGTTCGTGATGTCGGCCGAGCTCGTCGAGACCTCGAAGCTGTGGGGCCGGGTCAACGCCAAGGTGCTGCCGGAGTGGGCGGAGGAGCTCGGCGCCCACCTGGTGAAGCGGTCCTGGTCGGAGCCGCACTGGAGCAAGAAGCGCGGCGCGGTGCTGGCCTACGAGCGCGTGACGCTGTACGGCGTCCCGCTCGTCGCCGACCGGCTGGTGTCCTACGGCAAGGTCGACCCGGCGCTGGCCCGAGAGCTGTTCATCCGGCACGCGCTCGTCTACGGGGAGTGGCAGACCCGGCACACGTTCTTCGCCGAGAACCGCGCGCTGCTCGAGGAGGTCGAGGAGCTCGAGCACCGCGCCCGCCGCCGCGACATCATGGTCGACGAGCACACGCTGTTCGACTTCTACGACGCCCGGGTCGGCCCCGACGTGGTGTCCGGTGCCCACTTCGACTCCTGGTGGAAGAAGGCCCGGCAGAAGGAGCCGGACCTGCTCACCTTCGACCCGGAGATGCTGGTCAACGAGACCGCCTCGTCGGTCACCGCCCGGGACTACCCGGACACGTGGCTCGAGGGCGACCTGGCGCTTCCGCTGACCTACCAGTTCGAGCCGGGCACGGCCGCGGACGGCGTGACCGTCGAGGTGCCGGTGGCCACGCTGAACCAGGTCGACCCGACGACGTTCACCTGGCAGGTGCCCGGCCTGCGGCACGAGCTGGTCGTCGCACTGATCCGGTCGCTGCCCAAGCAGCTGCGGGTCAACTTCGTGCCGGCGCCCAACGTCGCCGCGGACTTCCTGGCCGCAGCCTCGCCCGGTGAGGAGTCGCTGCTCGACGCCGTGGAGCGGTTCCTCCGGGCCCGCACCGGCGTGCACGTGCCCCGCGACGCCTGGGACTGGACCAAGGTGCCCGAGCACCTGCGGCCGACGTTCCGCGTGGTCGACGAGAAGGGCGGGGTGGTCGCCGAGGGCAAGGACCTCGACAAGCTGAAGGAGCCGCTGCGCCCGAAGTTCAAGGCGGCGATGGCCGAGGCCGCCTCGGCCTCCGGCCTGAGCGTCACCGGGCAGACCACCTGGACGTTCGGCACGATCGAGCAGACGTTCACCCAGACCAGGGCCGGGCACGAGGTGCGCGGCTTCCCCGGGCTGGTCGACGAGGGGAGGACGGTCGGGCTGCAGGTCTTCGGCTCCGAGCCCGAGCGCGACGCGATGCACCGGCGCGGCCTCCGGCGGCTGCTGGTGCTGGCCGTCCCGTCGCCGGCGAAGGCGATCGCCGGCGGGCTGTCCAACACCGACAAGCTCTCGCTCGCCGGGTCGCCGTACGCCGGTGCCGCCGACCTGCTCGAGGACTGCGTCGCCGCCGCCGTGGACGACCTCGTCGACCGGCACGGTGGCCCGGTCTGGGACGAGGCGTCCTTCCGCACGCTGGTCGAGCGGGTGCGCGGCGACCTCGCCGAGACGACCCGCGTGGTGATGTACGACGTGGTGCGCGTCCTCGCGGCGTGGCGCGAGGTGGACAAGAAGCTGAGCGGCTCCGCCGACATGGCGACGCTCTCGGCGCTGACGGACATGAAGACCCAGGTCGGCCGGCTGGTCTACCGCGGCTTCGTCGCTGACGTGGGCGCCGCGCAGCTTCGGCACCTGCCGCGCTACCTGGCCGCGGTCGCCGAACGGCGCGAGCGGCTCGCCTCGGGCGTGGGCCGGGACCGCCTGCTGATGGACCAGGTCGCCGGCCTCCAGGAGGCGTACCTCCACCGGGTCGACGCGCTCCCGGACGGGCGTCCGTCGAGCGCCGGCCTGGTCAAGGTGCGGTGGATGCTCGAGGAGTACCGGGTCAGCCTGTGGGCGCAGTCGCTCGGCACGGCGTACCCGGTCTCGGACACCCGGATCCGCAAGGCCCTCGACGCCCTCTGAGCTCGAGTCGGCGCATGTGGCTGTCCGCCGGCGTCGTGGCCAGCCGAACGCGCCGACTCGGCGTCAGAGCGTGACGTGCTCCCGGGCCGCGGCCACGACGGCGTCGAACATCCCCTCGTCCATCGCCGCACCCTCCCGGCGCACCTCGCCCTCGGGGATGGTGAGCACCCGGTCGAGCCGGATCTCGCTCTCGCGGCCCTGACCGTCCCAGCCGCCGGTGCCGACGTCCATCCAGTAGCGGCCGTAGCGTGCCTCGTCCTCGGCGTCCCGGTCGTGGTCCTTGCTGGTCATGTAGAGGCAGACGAGCATCGCGTCCTGGCGCGCCAGGACGAGCACCGGCCGGTCCTTGCCCTGCGCCGGGTCGTCCTCGTAGGGAACCCAGGCCCACACCACCTCGCCGGGGTCAGGCTCGCCGTCGATCTCGGGGGAGTACGTCGTCATGCGCGCCACGCTACTGCGCGCTCCCGGGTGGCGCGTGCTGAGAGGATGCCGGGCGTGACCTCCCGACCCCGACGCCTGACCGTGGCGACCTACAACCTCTACCTCGGGGCCGACCTCGCGCTGCTGTTCGGCGTCACCTCGGCCGACGAGCTGGCCATCCAGGTGGAGGTGGTGCGCGACCAGCTCGCACGGACCGACTTCGCGCAGCGTGCCGCGGCGGTCGCGCGGATCCTCGCGCGCGAGCAGGCGGACGTGGTCGGGCTGCAGGAGGTGTCGCGCTGGGCCACGGCGCCGGTGCTTCCCGGAGGAGCGGTCGGGCCCGAGCAGGTGACGGCCGACTTCCTGCCGACGTTGCTCGACGCGCTGGAGGCCGCGGGCACGCCGTACGACGTGCACGCAGCCAACCCCAGCTTCGCGGGCGGCCTGCCGGTCGACGGCAGCTGGATGAGCGTGGAGGGTGCCAACGTGACCCTGGTCCGCCGGGGCGGCCCGTTCCGGGTCATGGGGGAGCGCACCGGGACGTTCGCGCGCGGCTTCGCGGTGCGCACCGGGCTGGACGGGGTCGAGTTCCCGATCGTGCGCGGCTGGGGTGTGGTCGAGGGCGAGGTGGACGGGGCGAGGGTCGTGCTCGCCAACGTGCACACCGAGGCGTACGACGCGGCCGCCCGTGACGCGCAGCGCGACGAGCTGCTGGCCCTCCTCGACGACGAGCGCTGCCCGGTGGTCGTCACCGGCGACCTCAACGCCACCCCGTCGGAGGTGGGCGTGCCCGCGCCGTACGTCGACGCCTGGACCGCCGCCGGCAACGACCCGGAGGCGGGCTACACCTGCGGGCAGGCCGCGGACCTCGCCAACCCGACGAGTGAGCTGCGCGAGCGGATCGACTACGTGTTCGTCCGGGACGCCGACGTGCTCGACTGCCGGGTGGTCGGTGCCGACGACGGCGACCGCACGACACCCGACCGGCTGTGGCCGTCGGACCACGCCGGAGTCGTTGCCGGGCTAGGGTTCTGAGCCATGCACCTGCGCACCGCCGCCCTCCCGCTCGCCGCCGCGGCACTGGTCACCATGCTGGCCGCGACCGCCTCCGCCGAGCAGCAGCGACTGGTCGACCCGCAGGGCGACATGTGGGCCGTCGCGGACGACGGGTCGAGCGTGCCGGCGCCGGAGAGCGCGCAGGGCGACGTCACCCGGGCCAGGACGTCCTACCGCGGCGACGCGATCGTGGTCCGGCTGAAGTTCGTCGACCTCGCCAAGCGGGGCGCCTACGCGCAGTACGCCGTCGTGCTGCAGGGACACCGCGACCTCCGCACGCGCGAGGTCGTGGTCGAGGCCGGACCGGGCCGCTGGGACGGACGGGCCCGCGTCTACAAGCCGCACGGCGACCTCGTGACGAGCTGCGCGGTGGCCCACCGGATCGACTACGGCACCGAGACCGTCCGGGTCCGCGTCGACCGCGCCTGCCTGGACAAGCCGGGCTCGGTGCGCGCGAACATCAACGTCTACCGCGCCGACGACGCGGGCGCGTTCTACTCCGACAACCCGCACGACACGCTCGACCACTCCGACGCGTGGACCCCCTGGGTGCACCGCAGCCGCTGACGCTCCTCGGTCAGCCCGCGTCGGGCCGCCGGCGCATGGACTTGGTCTCGCTGCGCCGCTTCTTGCCCGCCAGCCGCCGCTCCTTCGACCCGCGGGTCGGCCGGGTGGGTCGCCGCTTCGGCGCCGGGGGTGCGGTCGCCTCGGTGAGCACGTCGACGAGCCGGGCCCGGGCGGCCTCGCGGTTGCGGTGCTGGGAGCGGTACTCCGACGCGGCGATCGTGAGGACGCCGTCCACCAGCCGACCACCGAGCCGCCCGACCGCGCGGTCCCGCAGGTGCGGCGTCAGCGAGGGCGAGCGGAGCACGTCGAAGCTGAGCTCGACCCGCGAGTCCGACGTGTTCACCGACTGGCCGCCGGGGCCGCCGGAGCGGCTGAACCGCCAGTGCAGCTCGTCGGCGGGGAGGTGCACGCCGCGCACCCAGACCCCGTTCACTCCAGGACCTCGGGCTGCGCGCCGACCTGGGCGAGGCACAGCGCCGCGGTCGTCATGGCGAGGTCCGCGCCCCCCACGAGGTAGCCCGCCGTCAGCGAGTCACCCGCCCCCGTGGCGTCCACGACGGGCCCGGGGACGGGCGACCGGTCGTCGGGCACCCCGTCGATGACGAAGCTCGCGCCGCGCGGGCCGTGCTTGAGCACCAGGACGGAGCGCCCGCCCGCCCCGAAGGAGGTCGGGGTCAGGCCGGAGCCGTGGTTGGTGGCCGCCCACTCCGCGTCGTTGGCAAGCACCACGGCCGGCTCCAGGGACTGCCAGAGTGCCCGGAACCGCGCCGGCCCGAACCGCTCGATCATCGCGGCGGACGCCAGGTCGACCGCGACCCGGGCTCCGGCGGCACGGGCCGCGGCCACGGTGGCGACCATCGCCTCGGGTGCCGGCGTGCGCAGCAGGGCGTAGCCCGACACCATCAGCCAGTCCACCCCCTCGAGCCACGGGCCGGGAGCCACCTCGGCGAGCCAGGACGCGTCGCCGGGGTCCGAGGCCATCGAGCGGGTCCCCGAGGTCACCAGCGACACCACCGTGCCCGGCTGTTCGACGTGCGGGCCCCAGACCTGCACGCCGCGGGCCTCGAGCGCCGCGGTGACCAGGCCGGCCCGGCCGCGTTCGGAGTGCGGGCCGAAGACCCGGGCCTCGCCGCCCAGGGCGACCACCCAGGCGGCGACGTTGGCGGCCTGGCCCCCCGCGGCGAACGTGATCGTGGCGGGGGTGTCGTCGTCGGGGACCAGCCCTTCGGGCGCTTCGACGATGACGTCGAGCATGACGTCACCGAGGCACGCCACCCGCACGTTCCGCTCCACGTGTCGCTCCTTGCTCGTCCTGGCTGCTCCGGAGGGCAGAATGCCCGGGTGACCTCTCTACCGTTCCGCGTGTCCGCGGAGGTGTCCGACGCTATTGCATCCGGGACCGGCGTCGTGGCCCTTGAGTCGACTCTGATCAGCCACGGCCTGCCGACCGCTTCCGCGGCGCGGACCGCACGGGAGATCGAGGAGACGGTACGACGTGCCGGTGCGGTGCCCGCGACGATCGCCGTGGTCGACGGCGTCATCCGGATCGGGCTGGACGACGACGCACTGGTCCGGGTGGCCGAGGACGACGCGGTCGTGAAGACCAGCATCCGCGACCTGCCGGTGGTGCTCAGCCGGCAGATGAGCGGCGCCACCACCGTCGCCGCCACTGCCTACCTCGCCCACCTCGCCGGGGTGCGCGTCTTCGCCACCGGGGGGCTGGGTGGCGTGCACCGCGGCGCCCGGGAGAGCTGGGACGAGTCCGCCGACCTGGCCGCGCTGGCAGCGGTGCCGGTGACGGTCGTGTGCGCCGGGGTGAAGTCGATCCTCGACGTCGCCGCGACGGTGGAGCGGCTCGAGTCGCTGTCGGTGCCGGTGCTGGGGTTCGGGACCGACACCTTCCCGGGGTTCTACGTCCGGGACACCGGCCTGCCCGTGCCGTGGCGGGTGGAGGCGCCCGAGGAGGTGGTGGCCGTGATGCGCCACCGTGACCTGCTCGGGCTGCGGCACGGTGTCGTGGTCGCCAACCCGGTCGCGGAGGCCGACGAGATGGACCGGGTGCTGCACGACGCCACCCTGGAGTCGGGGCTCGCCGAGGTCGCGCGGCGCGGCATCACCGGGAAGGACGTCACGCCGTTCCTGCTCGGCTGGTTCCACGAGCAGACGCAGGGGGTGAGCCTGGCCACGAACGTCGCGCTGGTGCTCGGCAACGCCACCCTGGCGGCGAGGATCGCGGCGGCCGGGCGCTGAGCGGTCTCGACGGGCTCGACCACCCGGAGGAGTTGGTGTGCCGGACCGGGAGCGCCTCACGGCGCGTGGCCGCTCGTAGCGGCTAATTTTGGGACCCGGGGCTGCCGCGGTCCGGCACGTCGACCACTCTACAACCCGGACAAGTGGCGGCGCGGGAGGTGGGGGAAGTCAGGCGAGCAGGCCGTCGGCCTCGAGGCGGGCGGCGTGCTCGAGCTGCTCGGCCATCGTGACGAGCTTGGCGGCGGCCAGGTCGGAGGCGTACGACGCGCTGCCCGCCTCGTCGACGGACGCCGGCGACCCGAGGTGGGCGCGTCCCGCGGCGACGACCCGGGCGAAGGCCGCGGCCCGCCACAGCGTGTCCGCGAAGTCCCCGCGGGCGACGCCGCTGAGCACCAGGTCGACCAGGTGGCGGACCTCGTCGGGACCGGGCGGGTCGACGACGCCGGCGACCACCTCGTGGACCGGGGTGTGCCGGCGCCCGGCGCCGAACTCGCGGGCGGCGGCGGTCGGGTCGGCGTACACCCAGCTGCGCAGCAGGTAGAGCCGCCACAGGCACCCCGCCAGCGAGTCGGCCGGTGAGCCGGACCACAGGTCGGCCAGGGTGTCGAGCCCCTCGGTGTCGGCGAGCGAGACCACCCGGGCGACGAGCGCCTCGTCGTGGTGGTCACGCGCGCCGCGGACCAGCAGGGTGGCGCACCGGTCGGCGGCCTCGCTGCGGGCAGCGGGGTCGAGATCGTCGGTCAGGTCCTCGAAGTGCTGGGCACCGGGCAGGACCGGGCGGCGGGGGCGGGGCGTCTCGGACACCCCACCAGACTAGGCGCCGCGGGACGGCTCAGCTGAGCTTCTCCGCAGCGGCCCGGACCGCGGCCGTGATCGGCTCCTTGCCGGACGGGTAGCCGTAGTCCTGCCCGACGTAGGCGATCCGGAGCACCGCGATGCGGTTGCCGACCATCGTCAGGCCCTCGGCGTCGAAGTAGGACGAGTCAGCGGTGTCGTCGGCCGGACCGTAGACGAGGAGGTAGGTGTGCGCCTCCGCCGCCCCGACGTCGACCTTCCGCAAGGGTCCGACGTCGTGCTTCTCCCACTTGCCCAGCGTCTCGCCGCAGTTGTCCCGCCAGGACTTGAGCACCTGGAAGGCACGCCAGGCGGTCTTGGTGTCGGCGAACGTCGCGACCAGCTCGTTGGCGCGGGCGCCGGTGCTGTCGCCGGCCGCCGTGTAGTCGCGGTGCGCGACCCGCATCGCGCCGATCGAGAGCATCGAGAACCGGTGGCAGGTGCCGGCCAGGGCCTCGGGCTCGCGCTTGGTGGTGCGCCCCTCGGCCCAGGTGAAGCCGTCGTGGAGGCCCGGCACCTGGTCGGCCGTGAGCAGCAGGTCGGGCAGGGCCGCGTTGGCGGCGGCAGCCGAGGCGCTCGGCTGCTCCTCGAGGGCGTCCTCGGCGGGTGACGACGCGACGGCATCGGGCGCGTCCGACGTGGCGGCGCTGGCCGCGGTCCGGTGCGGACGCGGGGTGCGGGTGGCGACCTCGGCGTCGGCCGCGTCGGTGTCGGTGTCGAGGACGGCACCGCAGCCGGAGAGCACCGTGGCCGCGAGTGCCGCGATCGCCAGGAAGGTCAGACGGTGCGTGCTGCGGGGATTCATGGTCATTGTCCTTCTCGTCCGAGACCTGAGCAGCCCAGCCTAGGCGGGGGAACCGTTGCCACCGCTCACATCCTGGGCGTGTCCCGATACGGTGTCCCAGGGCATCGCAGCGCGCGGTGTGGCGACGTCTGAGAGGGGACTGGGTGCTTGTGCTGCAACGGGTGACGGCTGCGGCCGCCGCCACGATGGCCGCCTGCCTGGTCGTCAGCGGGTGCACGACGGAGGCCGCCCCCTCCCCGGTGCCGAGCCCGTCCGCCTCGAGCGCCCCGTCGGCCACGCCGCCCGTGACCCTGCGGTTCGGCGTGTACGGCGACCGGCACCTGCGCCAGGCCTACGAGAAGATCGCCCGCGTCTACGGCAACGACCACCCCGACGTCACCGTCGAGGTGGAGAGCAGCCGCACCGAGGCGGACGCCACCGAGAAGCTCGAGCACGAGTTCTCCGTCGGCGACGAGCCGGACCTGTTCGTCGCGTCCGACGACCTGGTGCCCCGGCTGTCGGCCGAGGACCGCGTCCAGCCGGTCGACCAGCTGCTCGAGGCTCGCGGCGTGACGTTCGGCGACACCTACCAGCGCCTGGGGCTCGAGGCGTTCAGCGCCGAGCAGGCCCTGCAGTGCATGCCCACCGACGTCTCGCCGCTCGTCGTCGTCTACAACCAGGGCCTCGTCCCGTTCCGTCGGCTGATCGAGCCGGGTGACGAGCCGCTCACCCCGGAGACCGGCTGGACCTGGGAGCAGTTCGCCAAGGCGGTCCGCCTGATGTCGCACGACGGCGTCAACGGCGTCTACGTCGAGCCGCGGCTCAGCACGCTGATGGCGCTCGTGCGCTCCGCCGGGTCCGACATCGTCGACGACCCCCGGGCCGCCACGTCGCTCACCCTCTCCGACGACGGCACGCGGTCCGCGCTCGAGGAGATCCTCGACGTGCTGCGCGAGCCGCGCCACACGCCGACGCCGCGCCAGCTGGCCCGCACCGACGCACTCACCCGGTTCGCGCAGGGCAGGATCGGCATGCTGCTCACCACCCGTGCCGTGGTGCCGAAGCTGCGCAAGGCCGACGACCTCGACTTCGACGTCTTCCCGCTGCCCCGCCTGGCCCGCGCCCGCACCGTCGCCGACGTCACCGGCGTCTGCCTCTCGTCGAGCACCGACCACGTCGACGCCGCGGCGGACTTCCTCGCGTTCGCCACCGGGGAGAAGGGCTCCTCGATCCTCGCGCAGACGGGAGCGGTCGTCCCGGCGCACCTCGCGACCCTGAACTCGCTCGCGTTCACCCAGCCCGGGGAGCAGCCGGAGAGCGTGCTGGTCTTCCCGGAGTCCGTCGCCCGGGCCGGCCTGACGCCCTACGCGCCCGCCTGGCCGGAGCTGGAGGAGACGGTGCACCCTCAGCTGGAACGGATGTTCTACGCGCCGGTCATCGACCTGGACACGATGCTGCCGCGACTCGACGAGGAGTCGCGCCGGATCCTCGCCCCCGAGACGGTGCCGAGCGACGGCTGACCCGCCGCGGACCTAGTGCTCGTCGGCCTCGGCCGGCGTGGGCTCCGCCGGCTTGGGCTCGACGGGCTTGGCCTCCACGATCGCCGTGACCAGCAGGTCACGGGTGAGGTCCACCTGCCACCGGCGCGCGCCGAGCTCGGTGAGCCGGGCGGCCACCAGGTCGGGAAGGTCGGGGGAGTCCACGGTGCCGGGGGGCTCCCACAGCAGCCGCCGCACGTAGTCGGGGGTGAGCAGGTTCTCCACCGGGAGGTCCAGCTCCTCGGCGCGGTGCTTCAGCGAGGCCCGGGCCTGGGCGAGCCGTGCCGCCGCCACCGGGTCACGGTCGGCCCACGCGCGCGGCGGCGGCGGGCCGTCGTACCGCGCGGCCATCGGCGGCAGCTCCGACTCGGGCAGCTCGCGCGCGGTGCGCAGCGCGGCCACCCACTGCTGGGCGTAGCGCTCGGCGCCGCGGCCCTTGAAGCCCTTGAGGGCGAGCAGCGTCGCCTTGTCGCGGGGGAGCGCGTTGGCGGCCTCGACGATCGCCGCGTCGGGGATGATCCGGCCCGGTGTCACGTCGCGCTGCGAGGCGATCGCGTCGCGGGTGTGCCAGAGCTCGCGTACGGCGGCCAGCGCGCGACGACCGCGGGCCCGGTGCATGCCGGAGGTGCGCCGCCACGGGTCCTGGCGGGGGCCGCCGGGCACCGCGGTCACCAGGTGCTCGAACTCCTGGCGCGCCCACTCGGTCTTGCCGGTCTCCTCGAGCTCGGCCATCAGCGCCTCGCGCAGCTCGAGCAGCACCTCGACGTCGAGGGCGGCGTACTCCAGCCACGGTTCCGGCAGCGGACGGATCGACCAGTCGACCGCGGAGTGCTCCTTGCGCATCCGCTTGCCGACGATCGTCTCGACCAGGGTGGCCAGGCCGACCCGGGGGTAGCCCAGCAGCCGGCCGGCGAGCTCGGTGTCGAACAGCGAGGTGGGCCGCAGACCGATCTCGGTGAGGCAGGGCAGGTCCTGGGTGGCGGCGTGCAGGATCCACTCGGTGTCGCCGAGGGCCTCCTGCACGGTGGACAGGTCCTCGAACGGGATCGGGTCGATCAACGCCGAGCCGGAGCCCTCGCGGCGGATCTGGACCAGGTAGGCCCGGGCGGAGTAGCGGTAGCCCGACGCACGCTCGGCGTCGATCGCCACCGGACCGGTGCCCTGGCGCAGCTTGTCGACGGTCTCGGCGAGCGCCTCCTCCGTGTCGACGACCGGGGTGAGCCCGTCGCGAAGCTCGAGCAGCGGTGCCGGCGGTGCCTCAGGCTCCTGCGGTGCTGCTGCCACGTCCTCGGCAGCGGGGGTCTGGGGTTGTTCGTCGGTCATCAGCTACGGCCACGCTGTCCTCGTCGGCTCGGCATGGATGTGACCCCCTCAGGCACCGGGGGGAGCCCCGAGGCCGTGCACAGCAGCTCCGCCCACGCTTCGACGTGGGGGCCAAGGTCGAGCGGACTGCCGAGAGGGCCCGCTCCGTCGAGTGCGGGATCCGGAAGCGGTGTCCAGGAGGCCCGGATCTCCAGCTGGGCGGTGGCGTCCTCGTCGGCCATCGAGCCGAAGCTCTCCGACGAGACCTTGGTGACCGTGCCCGACGGGGCGCCGTAGTGGGCGCCGTGGGCGGCGAGCGCCTCGGTCAGCCAGGACCAGCCGACCTCGCCCAGCAGGGGGTCGTTGGCCATCTCGGGGTCGATCTCCGCGCGGGCGTAGGCCACGCAGCGGAAGGTGCTCTCCCAGGCGTCGTTGCCGGCCGGGTCGTGCAGCAGCACGATGCGGCCGGTGCCCACGTCCTCGCCGTCGACCGTGACGTCCGCGGAGAGCGCGGAGGCGTAGGGCGCGATGCGCTGCGGGGCGGGCATCTCCTCGCAGAAGATCTCCGGGCGCAGCCGTGCGGCGCGCATCTGCGCGACGGCGACCCGGAACTCCTCGGGGAAGGCTGAGGGGTCCACACGAGGTTCTTGACGTGCGGCCATACGGTCACAGTAAGCCGGTTTGCCCCCGCCGGTCGCTCGACACGCTGCCTGACCTGGGAAGATCGACCTGTGACCAGCACCCCCCAGTCCCACCCTGCACACCAGACCCACGCGACCGCCGACGGCGCGCTCCGGGACTCCGCCTTCCTGCGCGCCGCCCGCGGCGAGCCGGTGCCGCACACGCCGGTGTGGTTCATGCGGCAGGCGGGCCGGTCGCTGCCGGAGTACCGCAAGGTGCGCGAGGGCGTCGCGATGCTCGACTCCTGCATGCGCCCGGAGCTGGTCGTCGAGATCACCCTGCAGCCGGTCCGCCGCTACGGGGTCGACGCGGCGATCTTCTTCTCCGACATCGTGCTGCCGATGAAGGCCGTCGGCGTCGACCTCGACATCGTCCCGGGCGTCGGGCCGGTGGTCGCCCGGCCGGTCGAGACGCTCGCCGACGTGGAGGCGATCCCCGACCTGGACCCCTCGCACGTCCCCTACATCACCGAGTCGGTGCGCACCCTGACGTCCGAGCTGGGCGCCACCCCGCTCATCGGCTTCGCCGGCGCGCCGTTCACCGTGGCGTCGTACCTCGTCGAGGGCGGTCCGTCGAAGGAGCACGCGAAGACCAAGGCGATGATGTTCGGCGCCCCGGAGGTCTGGGACGCCCTGATGCGCAAGATCGCGTCGATCTCCGCGGCCTACCTGAAGGTGCAGGTCGACGCCGGGGCGTCCGCGGTACAGCTGTTCGACTCGTGGGCGGGCGCGATGTCGCCGGCCGACTACCAGCACTACGTGATGCCCTACTCCACCTCGGTCCTCGCCGCCGCCGGCGAGCTCGGCGTGCCGCGGATCCACTTCGGGGTCGGCACCGGGGAGCTGCTCGGGCTGATGGGCGAGGCCGGTGCCGACGTGGTCGGCGTCGACTGGCGGGTGCCGCTGGCCGACGGGATCCGCCGGGTGGGCGGCCGCGCCGTGCAGGGCAACCTCGACCCGTCGCTGGTGTTCGCGCCCACCGAGCTGATGCTCTCCCGTGCGGCCGAGGTGCTCGAGGCCGGGAAGGCCGCCCCCGGGCACATCTTCAACCTCGGCCACGGCGTGATGCCCTCGACCGACCCGGACCAGCTCAAGCGCCTCACCGACTTCGTCCACGAGGCCTCCGCCCGCTGACCCACCCCGTCGAGTGCGGGGTTATTCCACGTTGAGTGGGGGCTTGTTCGCGGTTGAGTGCGGGTTTGTTCGCAGAGTACGACGTACCAGCAGCCACACGGGGAGGCCGACGAGGAGGGCCACCCCGGCGAACGGGAGCACGGCGCCGACCACGGTGAGCGCCACCACGACCGCCGACGTCAGCGCGTTCCAGCCGCTCTTCAGCCCGGCGAGGAAGCCGGCGTCGTCGAGGGCGCTCGGCGGCTCGACGTAGGCCTTGGGCGTCGACAGGTAGACGCTGATCGTCGACATCGACGTCTGGTCGGCCAGGTAGTCCTGCTGCGCCTTCAGCGACTGCAGCTCCGACTCCCGCTGGGTGATCTGCTGCTCGAACCGGATCAGGTCGTCGATGTCCTTCGCGTCGCGCTGGTAGGCCTGCAGCCGGTCCAGGCTGTTCTGCAGGGTCTGCACGCGCTCGTCGACGTCGATGACCTGGGTGGTGACGTCCTTCGACGCCGAGTCGGAGTGCCGGACCTTGCCGAACCCGGCGAGGCCGTCCATGGCGGCGTCGAACTCGTCGACCGGCACCCGCAGCACCAGGGTGGAGCGCTTCAGGTCGCCGGCGCGCGAGTGGGTGCTCCGCTCGCTGTCGATGATGCCGCCGACGCTGACGAGCAGCCCGTCGATCTTGGCGCGGGTGCCGTCCAGGTCCTTGGCGGTCAGCGAGATCTGCCCGGTCTTGATCACCGACCGCACCTGCACGACGGTCCGGTTGGCGGCCGGCGCGCCGGCCCCTCCACCGGATGCGGTCTCAGGAGCGTCCACAGCGTCGCGCGCGATGGCGTCGCTGCCTGCGCCGCCGGCGTCCTGGAAGTCGGCGGCCTCGTCGCTCATCGTGCCGGCGCCGCCGCTGCAGGCCCCGGTCAGAGCGAGGACGGCCACGGCGGCGGCCCCGGCGAGGGAGCGGTTCAGGTTCCTGGTCATGCGGGTGTGACGCACCCCATCCCGGGCCGGTTCCTCCCGAGTGGCGGCTGCTTGCAGATGTTTGCCAATCTGTTACCTGTGACCCCCCGCACCCGCTCCCGCGCCACCCTGCCCACGCAGCACGTGGTCGTCGTCGGCGGCGGCATCGCGGGCGTGGCCGCGGCGGCAGCGGTACGCCGCGAGCGGCCCGACGTCGCGGTCACCCTGCTCGAGTCCTCCCCGGAGCTCGGCGGCAAGCTGGCCCGCCGCGAGGTGGGCGGCATCACCGTCGACGTCGGCGCCGAGGCGATGCTGAACCGTCGGCCCGAGGCCGTCGACCTCGCCCGCCGGTCCGGGCTGGCCGACTCGCTGGTGCACCCGGCGACTATCTCGGCGAACCTGTGGAGCCGCGGCCGCATGGCGCCGATGCCGCGGACGCTGATGGGCGTGCCCACCGACGCCCGGGCGCTCGCCGACAGCGGTGTCCTCTCCAAGGCCGGCCTCGCGCGGGTCGCCCTCGACGCGGTGCTGCCGGCCACCCGGCTCGACGGCCGCGACGTCAGCATCGGCTGGCTGGTCGAGGAGCGGTTCGGCCGCGAGGTGGTCGACCGGCTCGTCGAGCCGCTGCTCGGCGGGGTCTACGCCGGCCACGCCCGCGAGATCTCGGCACGGGCCGCGGTGCCGCAGGTGGTCGCGCTGCTGGACCGGGACCGCTCGATGATGCGGGCCGCCGCCGCGGCCACGTCCGCCACCTCCGACGCGCCCGTGTTCGCCGGCCTCGTCGGCGGCATGGGCCGGCTGCCCGCCGCCGTCGTCGAGGCCAGCGGCACCGAGGTCCGCACGCACGCCACGGTGCGCGACGTCGCCCGGGCGGCGGGCGGTGGCTGGAACCTCGTGGTCGGCTCGACCCACGACCCCGAGGTCGTGCACGCGGACGCGGTCGTCCTCGCCACGCCGGCCCGTCCCACCAGCAGGTTGCTGTCGGACGTGGTGCCGGACGCGGCGCTCGAGCTGGCCCGGATCGACTACGCGTCGATGGCGGTGATCACGCTGGTGTTCCGTGCCCGCGAGTTCCCGGCCACCGCGGGCTCGGGCTTCCTGGTCCCGCCCGTCGACGGCCGGCGGGTCAAGGCCGCGACGTACTCCTTCGCCAAGTGGGACTGGGTCCGCGAGGCGGGCGCCGGCGCGGGCGAGGAGGACCTGCTGGTGATGCGCACCTCGATCGGCCGGCACCGCGAGGAGGCCGCGCTCCAGGTCGAGGACGACGAGCTCGTGGCCCAGTCGCTCGAGGACCTCTCCGACGCCATCGGGCTGAGCGTGCGGCCGGTGGACAGCCACGTGCAGCGGTGGGGCGGCGGGCTGCCGCAGTACGCCGTCGGCCACCTGGACCGGGTCCGCAACATCCGGTCGGCGGTGGCACGGGTTCCCGGGCTCGCGGTCTGCGGCGCGGCGTACGACGGCCTCGGCATCCCGGCCTGCATCGCCTCCGCCGAGCTTGCCGCCACCCAGGTCCTCGAGGCCTTGGCACCGTTGGGAGAATGAAGCCATGAGTGATGCACCCGTGAAGCCCAAGGCGCGTGACCTCAACCAGGTCATCCGCTACACGATGTGGTCGGTGTTCCGCCTCCGCGACGTCATCGGAGACGACGACCGCGCCGCCGAGGCCAACGAGGTGGAGAAGCTCTTCGAGACGCTCGCCGCCGAGGACGTCACGATCCGCGGGCTCTACGACGTGGCCGGCCTCCGCGCCGACGCGGACCTGATGATCTGGTGGCACGCCGAGACCGCCGACCAGCTCCAGGACGCCTACCACCGCTTCCGCCGCACCGCCTTCGGCGCGCGCCTGGACCCGGTGTGGTCGCAGATGGCGCTGCACCGTCCCGGCGGAGTTCAACAAGAGCCACATCCCGGCGTTCCTGGCCGACGAGGAGGCGCGTGCCTACGTGTGCGTCTACCCGTTCGTCCGCTCCTACGAGTGGTACCTCCTCGAGGACGCCGAGCGCCGCCGGCTGCTCGCCGAGCACGGCATGATGGCGCGGGACTACCCCGACGTGCGGGCCAACACGGTGTCGTCGTTCGCGCTGGGCGACTACGAGTGGATGCTCGCGTTCGAGGCCGACGAGCTCTACCGGATCGTCGACCTGATGCGGCACCTGCGCGGCTCGGAGACACGTCGGCACGTGCGCGAGGAGGTGCCGTTCTACACCGGACGGCGCCGCACGCCCGACCGAGCTGGTCACCGACCTGCCGTAGCGGGCGGAACCCCGGCGCGCGTCGCGCGTCCCACTAGCCTCGACCCGGACGAAGGGGGACAGACGTGAGGTGGCTGGTGCTGGCGGTCGTCGCGCTGCTGCTCGCCGGCTGTGGGCCGACGGACGCAGGCCGCCGCCTCCGCGGGCCGTGGACCCGACCAGCGGCGGCCCGACCCCTGCGGGTCCGGCCCTCGTGCGCGGGATCGGCACGGTGCTCGACGACGGGGACGGCCCCGAGCTCTGCCTGGGGCCGATCATGACCTCGCTGCCACCGCAGTGCGGCGGCCCGAAGCTCGCCGGCTGGGACTGGTCGGCCGTCGAGTCGGAGCGCCGTGCCGGAGTGCGCTGGACCGGGCCGGAGTACGTCGTCACCGGCACCTACGACGGCACCACCTTCACGCTCACCGAACCCCCGATCCGCAGCCAGGACTACGACGGCCCGCGGTCGGAGCGTTCCTACGAGGAGGACGACCGACTCAGGACGCCGTGCCCGGAGCCCGAGGGCGGCTGGCGACCGGTCGACCCGGCGCGGACCGACCACCGCACGCTCCGCCAGGTGGCGCACGTCGCGCAGCGGCTCGACGGCTACGCCGAGCTGTGGTGGGACCAGTCGGTGAACCCGGCCCACGACGATCCCGACGCGGACCCGGGTGCGATGAACGACCCGGAGAAGCTGGTCGTCAACGTGCGCGTGGTCGGCGACGCCGCGGCTGCGGAGGCCGAGCTCCGCAAGGTCTGGGGCGGAGCCCTGTGCGTCACCGAGGCGAAGCGGACCGACGCCGAGCTGCGCCGGATCCAGGACGAGGTCGCGCAGACGCCCGGGATGATCACCGCGTCATCGGGCCACGACGTGGTCGACCTCGACGTGGCCTACGACGACGGGTCGCTGCAGCGGCGGTTCGACGAGAAGTACGGCGAGGGCGTCGTACGCGTCCACTCCGCGATCTTCCCGGTCACCGACGCAGCGGGCTGACCGTCGCGCACGGATCGTCTCCGCGATGGCCGCGGCGCGCGTCGACGTGAGCACGTCCTCGAGCAGCAGCGGCTTCTCGTCGGGCCCGGCCAGCGGCACCCGCCAGTTGGGGTACTCGTTGTGCGTGCCCGGCTGGTTCTGCGTCCGCCGGTCGCCGACCGCGTCGGTCAGCGCCACGCAGCGCAGCCGCGACGGGGTGAGTGTCAGGTAGGCGTGCAGGGCGCGCACCGTCTCCTCGATGCCGGCGCCCTCGGCCAGCAGCCCGCGGGAGCGCAGCTCGGCCAGCCAGGACTCGCGCTCGGCCAGGTCCTCCTCGAGCTCCTCGGCGACCGGCCGGCTGAGCAGCCCCAGCGAGTCGCGCAGCCGCACGTGGTCACCGGCGAGGTAGCCGGCGCTCGGCGGGAGGTCGTGCGTGGTCACCGACGCCATGCAGAGCTCGCGCCAGCTCTCGGCCGGCAGCGGGCGGCCCTGGCCGTCGCGCTCGAACCAGAGGATCGACGTGCCCAGGATCCCGCGCGAGCGCAGGAAGTCGCGCGCGGACGGCTCGACGACGCCGAGGTCCTCACCGACCACGACCGCGCCGGCGCGCTGCGCCTCGAGCGCCAGCACGCCGATCATCGCCTCGTGGTCGTAGCGGACGTAGGTGCCCTGGTCCGGCGTCATCCCGGCCGGGATCCACCAGAGCCGGAACAGCCCGATGATGTGGTCGACCCGGACCCCGCCGGCGTGCCGCAGCACCGCGCCCACCAGGTCGCGCAGTGGCGCGTAGCCGAGCTCCTCGAGCCGGTCGGGGCGCCACGGCGGCTGGGACCAGTCCTGGCCACGCTGGTTGAACGGGTCGGGCGGCGCGCCGACGTTGGTGCCGGTGGCGTACGTCGACCGCATCCGCCACGCGTCCGCGCCGCCGGGGTGCACGCCGACGGCGAGGTCGTGCATCGTGCCGAGCGCCATCCCGGCGCCGAGGGCCTTGCTCTGGGCCGCGGCGAGCTGCTCGTCGAGCACCCACTGCAGCCACATCTCGAAGTCGACGGCGTCGGCGTTCGCCGCGGCGTGGGCGGCCACCGCGGGGGAGTCCACGTCCTGGAGCTCGGTCGGCCACTGCCGGTAGTCGGTGCCGAGCTCCGCCGCCAGCACGCTCCAGCGGGCGAAGTCGCGCAGGGCGACGCCCTCGCGGGCGACGAACGCACGGAAGTCGAGGTCGCGGCCGGCGCTGCGGGGGACCGCGTGCACCAGCCGCAGCGCCTCGCGCTTGGCGGTCCAGGAGGTGTTGCGGTCGATGACGTCGGCGTCGTCGAGCTTCGCGTGCAGCTGCTTGGCCAGCCTGTCGACACGCTTGCGCGCCGCGGCCGGCAGGTCGACGTACTCCGGCACCCGTTCCACGCGCAGGTAGAGCGGGTTGAAGAACCGGCGCGAGGTCGGGAGGTACGGCGACGGCTCCATCGGCGGCACCGGCTCGGCCGCGTGGAGCGGGTTCACCAGCAGGTAGTCCGCGCCGAGCTCGGCACCCGACCACACCGCGAGGTCGGTGAGGTCGGTCAGGTCGCCGACGCCCCAGGACCCGCGGGAGCGCACGCTGTAGAGCTGCGCGGCGAGGCCCCAGGAGTGCCGCTGCGCAAGGGACTGCGGCAGGCCGAGCCAGGCCGGCGTGACGATCAGGGTGGTGGCCGACTCGGTGCCGCCGGAGAGCGCCTTGAGCGTGTGGTAGCCGGTGGGCAGGTCGGCCGGCACCTCGAACGCAGCCTCGCCGACGTGACGGCCGTCGACGGTGCGGGGCCCGACGCCGTGCTCGACCTGGCGGACGTCGTCGCGACGGCCACCGTTCTCCAGCTCCACCCAGACCCGGACCAGCGCGCCGTGGTCGACGTGCACCAGGACCGTCCGCGCCTGCCCCTCGGTGGCGACGACGCAGGCAGGCAGCATGCGCGTCCAGGGCTCGTCGTGCCGGCGGGCGAGCGCGGCGGCAGGGTCGCTGACGTCGACCCCCATCGCGGTGAGCACCGCGGTCACCGTCTCGGCCGTGACCTCGACCGGGCGACCCTGCCAGTCCCAGTAGTCCGTCGAGACGGAGTAGGCCTGGGCGAGGTCGCGGAGGTCCGGTGCAGGGGAGGTCACCGCGCGATCATTTCATCCCGGCGCGCGATGGCGGCGGGCGACGCGGCCTACGCCTCTTCGAGGGTCAGGCTGATGCTGTTGATGCAGTAGCGCTGGTCGGTCGGGGTGCCGTAGCCCTCGCCCTCGAAGACGTGGCCGAGGTGCGAGCCGCAGCTCGCGCAGCGGACCTCGACGCGCTTCATGCCCATCGAGCGGTCCTCGATGTACTCCACCCGGTCCTCGGCCAGCGGTGCGTAGAACGACGGCCAGCCGCAGTGCGAGTCGAACTTCGTCTCGGAGCGGAACAGCTCGGCCTGGCAGGCGCGGCAGCGGTAGACGCCCACGCGTCTTGGTGTCGGTGTACTCGCCGACGTAGGGGCGCTCGGTGCCGGCCTTGCGCAGGACGGCGTACTCCTCGGGAGTGAGCTGCTCGCGCCACTCCTCGTCGCTCTTGGAGACCTGGTACGTCATGACTCCGAGCGTACGGCGGACGGGCAACCCACCTGGTTTGATGGGGGCATGGCGAGCCCCGCGACCGAGGTCGACGCAGGAGGACGGGCGCTCCGGGTGTCCAGCCCGGACCGCGTGATCTACGAGGCCACCGACTGGTCGGCGGAGGTCACCAAGCTGCAGGTGGTGGAGTACTACCTCGCCGTCGAGGAGGGCATCATGCGTGCGCTCCGGGAGCGGCCGACCGCGCTCGAGCGCTGGCCCAAGGGCGTGCGTGAGGGGATGCGGCTGGCCACCGGGCCTCAGGACCGGGACGCCGACGCGTTCTACCAGAAGCGGATGATGAAGGGCGCTCCCGAGTACGTCGAGACCGCGAGGCGTCGCCTTCCCGTCCGGTCGCACCGCCGAGGAGATGTGCCCCACCGAGGTGGCCGTCGTCGCGTGGGCGGCGCAGATGGGGACGCTGACCTTCCACCCGTGGCCGTGCCGGCGCGCTGACACCGACCACCCGGACGAGCTGCGGATCGACCTCGACCCGCAGCCCGGCACCGACTTCGCCGACGCGGCGAGGGTCGCCCTGGTCGCCCGCGACCTGCTCGAGGAGCTGGGCCTGGTCGGCTGGCCGAAGACGAGTGGCAACCGTGGCGTGCACATCTACGTGCGGATCGAGCCGCGCTGGGAGTTCGTCGACGTGCGCCACGCCGCCATCGCGTTCGGACGCGAGCTCGAGCGCCGCACGGAGGGGGTCACCACGGCGTGGTGGAAGGAGGAGCGGGGCGAGCGCATCTTCGTGGACTACAACCAGAACGCCCGGGACCGCACGATCGCGAGTGCCTACAGCCTGCGACCGATCCCCGGCGCACCGGTGTCGACTCCGGTGACGTGGGACGAGCTGCCGTCGGTGAAGCCCCGCGACCTCAACCTGCACACCGTCCCGGGCCGGCTGAGCGAGCTCGGCGACCTCCACGCCGGGATCGACGACCGTCCGGGTTCCCTCGACACCCTGCTGGCGCTGTACGACGAGCAGGTGGCGGCCGGCCTGGGGGAGATGTCCTATCCACCGGACTACCCGAAGATGCCGGGCGAGCCGCCGCGCGTGCAACCCAGCCGGAAGAACGCCGCGAACTGGGAAGACGCCTGACATTCGACGCGAACCATCCCGTAGGTAGCGGCCGCTCGCACAGCGTGCTTGCCGTGCAGGGATGGATCTTCGACACCCTCGCCGACACGTCCGCGGCGGACGAGGCCGACGAGAGCGTCATCGTCGGCTGACGGGCTCGCCAGGACGTCACTCGCAGACGGCGCCGTCGCTGTCCGCGTCGGTGTACCAGTCGTACTCCGGGTCCTGGCCGGTGAAGTAGGGCCCGTAGCCGGACGCGGTGGCCTCGGAACACGTGTCGAAGCGAGGGTCGAGGCCATCGCCCCCGGCGCCGCCGGAGGTGCCGGAGCCTCCCGTGGCCAGCCGGACGACCGCCCGGCGCACGGTGAGCCGGGAGTTCGTGCACCCGCCCGACTGGTCGCGCAGTGCGCGCTTCTCGGCCCGGTCCACCGTGAGGTGCCAGCGGACCTTGACCGCGACCCACTGCCGGACATATCGGCACCTGCCGAGCTCCGGCATCCACTCGGACGGGTCCCGGTCCGACTTGGAGCGGTTGGAGGAGGCGGTGACCGCGACGAGCGTGCGGGGGTCGCGCAGGTCGTTGGCGAAGCGCTGCCGCGTCGCCGCGTTCCAGCGCTTGGCCCCCGAGTCCCACGCCTCCGCGAGCGGGACCAGGTGGTCCACGTCGAAGTCGGAGGACGCCAGGGTGGTCACCCCGTCGTAGTAGGACAGCCACCTGCCCCGCTGGACGTCGCAGCCGGTCACGGCGACGAGGGACTCCGCCGCCAGCACCTCGTCACGGGTGTCCCGGCAGTCACCATCGGCATCGACCCAGTGGTGGAACCGGGCGCGGTCGTAGCCCCGCTGCGTCTCCGAGGCCACCGGCAGCTCGTCGATCGCGCGCTGAAGTCGCTTGGTCACCAGCTCGCCCGCGACGGCGCTCGTTCCGGTCGTGACCAGGCCCGTGAGGCTGACGCAGAGGCAGAGCAGGGTGGATACGAAGGTGCGCATGGTGAGTCCCACGGGCGACTGCAGTGCCAGCCGGCACGACGTCGTCAGCCGAAGCGTCAGGCCTTCTCGCAGGCGATGCGGTCGTTGTCCGCGTCCAGCGTGCCGTTGTGGTTCTCGGCCGCCCAGTAGGCCTTGGTGTTGTGGTAGAAGTTCTTGACCTTCGTGCCGCTCGTCTTGTCGACGGCCTTCGCGGTCCCGACCCCGTGCGGCCACTTCTTGTGGAGCTCGGTGCAGTTGTCGTGGATCCCCGTCGTGTGCGCGGAGACCGGGCTGGTGACGGCCAGCGTCGAGGCGACCAGCGCGGTCGCGGCGGCACAGCCCAGCTTCGTGGTGATGTTCATGTGGTTGGTTCTCCCAGGTGGCGGCCGGACTCCCGAGCGGGACGGCAGGACAAGGTTAGGTGCAGGGCAGGGCGCGTGTCCGACGATCCGCGGAATCCCGTTGCCTCGTTAGCATCTGAGCAGGATCCACTGGGCGGAGGCGACGTATGAACGAGCTGCAGGAGCCGCGGCCGACCGTGGCAGGAACAGCGGAGCTGTTCGCGGGCTACCTCGACTGGTACCGCGAGACCGCGACCGCCAAGGTGACCGCGCTGTCCACCGAGGAGCAACGGTCGACGCGGCTGCCGTCGGGGTGGACGCCGATCGAGATGCTCACCCACCTCGCGCACATGGAGCAGCGTTGGTTCGTGTGGGGCTTCCTCGGCGAGCAGGTCGAGGCGCCGTGGGGCGACGACCGCGACGGCCGGTGGCACGTGCCGGAGACGACGTCGACGGCGGAAGTGAGCGGGTTCCTCCGGAGCGTGGGCGAACGGACGCGTGTCGTGCTCGCCTCGACGCCGCTGGAGCGCGTCGCCGCGACCGGTGGTCGGTTCGACGAGGACCCGCCGACGCTGGCGTGGATCTGCTTCCACGTGCTGCAGGAGTACGCGCGGCACGTCGGGCACCTCGACATCGTGGTCGAGCTCGCCGGCGGCCCGACGGGGGAGTGAGACCGCGGTCAGAGGCCGGTGACGCCCTCGCCGCTGCCGGCCTGCTCGTCGAACGTCTCGTGCTCGAGCAGGTGCAGCACCGGCACGCCGAGCTTGCGGCGGGCGCGCGAGGTCCAGTCGAGGTGGAAGAACTCCGAGACGACGTGCGGCCGGGTCAGGATGATCGCCTCGGCGGCGTTGACGTCCTTGACCTTCGCGGCCAGCGCGTCGATCGGGTCGGCGGTGACCACCTCACCGACGACGTCGCAGCCGCAGGTCGTCAGCCGGTCGACGCAGTCGCCGACGTCGCCGCGGGCCTGCTCCAGCAGCTCCTTCTGGACGGCCTCGATGTTCTCGGCGTCCATCATCAGCGCCGGCGTGGCGAGCACCTCGCTCGCGGCGATGGAGCCCATGGCGGACTCGACGCGTGCCGCGGCGTCCTCCACCGGGAGGAGCACGTGGTAGCGGACCGGGTCCGCGACATCGATGTGCAGACCACGGACCTGGACCGCGTCCTGCAGGGAGAGTGGCTGCTCGACCAGAAGCACCACGTCGTACGTCGACTCGCTCATGTCTTGAGCCTAGTCCTTGCGGCCGAGGACTTCAGCCAGGTCGTAGCTCACCGGCTCGTCGAGCTGCTCGTAGCCGCACGACTCGGGGTCGCGGTCGGTCCGCCAGCGCTTGAACTGGGCGGTGTGCCGGAACCGGCTGCCCTCCATGTGGTCGTAGCCGACCTCGAGCACCCGCTCCGGACGCAGCGGCACGAACGACAGGTCCTTGCCGGCGCTCCAGCGGCTCTGCGTGCCGGGAACGCGATCAGGGTTGGCGATCGCCCAGTCCGACCACTCGCCCCAGGGGTGCTCGGAGAGGTCGTCGACGACGAGCGGCGCGAGCTCCTCGATCAGCTCCTCGCGCCGTTTTGCGGTGAACGAGGCGGAGACGCCGATGTGCTGGAGGCGACCGCTGCCGTCGTACAGCCCGAGCAGCAGCGAGCCCAGCAGCGGCTTCTCGGGGGTCGAGGTCTTGTGCAGGCGGTAGCCCGCGACGACCACGTCTGCGGTGCGCTCGTGCTTGATCTTGAGCATGGTCCGGGCGTTCGGCTGGTACGGCGCGCCCAGCGGCTTGGCGACCACGCCGTCGAGGCCGGCACCCTCGAACCGGTGGAACCACTCCTCGGCCTCGGCGGTGTCGGTGGTGGTGCGGGTGACGTGGATCGGCGGCGCGACGCCGGCGAGCTCCTGCTCGAGCCGCGCGCGGCGCACCTCGAACGGCTCCTTCGTCAGGTCCTCGTCGCCGATGGCCAGGAGGTCGAACGCCACGTAGGACGCGGGCGTCTTCTCCGCGAGCATCCGGACCCGCGAGTCGGCCGGGTGGATCCGCTCCTGGAGCGTCTCGAACTCGAGCCGGTCGCCCGACGGCCACGAAGATCTCGCCGTCGAGGACGCACCGCTCGGGCAGGGTCGCCCGCATCGCCTCGACCACCTCGGGGAAGTAGCGCGTCAGCGGCTTGGTGTTGCGACTGGCCAGCTCGATCTCGTCGCCGTCGCGGAACACGATGCACCGGAAGCCGTCCCACTTGGGCTCGAAGACCAGCCCGCCGAACTTGGCGGGATCGGGGATCCCCTTGACCGACTTGGCGAGCATCGGCTGGACCGGGGGCATCACGGGGAGGCGCACGGATGCAGCCTACGATGCACGGGTGCCGATCCAGCTGTGCGAACGCAACCCGTCCGTGCCCAAGGACCGGCTTCTCGCGGAGCTGGTGCCGCCGCCGCGGTTCGCCGAGGTCAGCTTCGACTCCTACCGCCCCGACCCGGCCCAGCCGTCCCAGCACGAGGCCGTCGACCTGCTCCGGGAGTTCGCCGGGACGCTCGACGCGCCGGCCAAGCGGGGCTGGTGGTCCCGGCGGGCCCGCCCGGGCGACGAGGGCCCGGCCGGTGTCTATCTCGACGGCGGCTACGGAGTCGGCAAGACCCACCTGCTCGCGTCGCTGTGGCACGCGGCCCCCGGGCCGAAGCTCTTCGCGACCTTCGTGGAGCTGACCCACCTGGTGGGCGCCCTGGGCTTCCACGACGCCGTCGCCGCCCTGAAGCACTACCGGCTGGTGTGCGTGGACGAGTTCGAGCTCGACGACCCCGGCGACACCGTGCTCGTCTCCACGCTGCTCACCAAGCTGCGGGAGGCCGGCGTACGGCTGGCCGCCACCTCGAACACGCTGCCCGGGAAGCTGGGGGAGGGCCGCTTCGCCACCGCGGACTTCATGCGCGAGATCCAGGGGCTGGCGGACTCGTTCACCTCGGTGCGCATCGACGGGGAGGACTACCGGCACCGCGGCCTCCCCGACGCCCCGTCCGCGCCGTCGCTCGACGAGGTCAAGCAGCGCGCCTCGCAGGACGGAGCCAGCTTCGACCACTTCGTCGACCTCACCCGGCACCTCGCCGACGTGCACCCCTCGAAGTACGGCACCATGCTCGACGGCGTGACGGTGGTCTGCCTCGAGGACGTCCGCACCGTCGACGACCAGGCCGTGGCTCTCCGGCTCGTCGTCCTGGCCGACCGGCTCTACGACCGCGACCTGCCGGTCGTGGCCAGCGGGCGCACGTTCGACGAGCTGTTCGCCCCGGAGCTGCTCGAGGGCGGCTACCGGAAGAAGTACTACCGCGCGGTGAGCCGTCTGGTCGCGCTGGCGCGCGAGGGCGCGGGTCTGCCCGACGGCGGCTGACGCCACTCCGACGATCCGTCACGAAACGGTGCAGATTGCTTTACTATCTGTCCCGATCGCGCCCGCTCGGGCGCCGCGTTCTGAAGGACCTCTCATGAAGATGCCCCTGTTCCGGGCTGCCCTGCTGGCTTCCGCCACGCTGATGATGATCCCCGCCGCCGCCTCGGCCGCCTCGCTGTCGATCGACGACGCCACCGGTGACACCTACCTGGCGAAGTACGACGAGTCGACCGACACCTCGACCTACGAGCCTGCCGGCTCCCAGGTGAACGTGGACCTCGACGAGGTCGTCATCCGGCACAGCGCCCGCAAGGTGGTGGCCACGGCGACGTACGCCGACCTCAAGCGCACCGGCAACCGGTTCATGTACCTGCTCCGGCTGCGCACCAACGAGGGCCTCAAGCGCGACCTGACCGTGGAGACCCTGATGTCGGGGTGGAACGGGGCGGTCGTCTTCGGCAAGCCGAACGGCAGCGAGGTGAAGTGCCGCGGGCTCGGCTACGCCATCGACTACGTCGCGAACACGGTGACGGTGAAGGTGCCGCGCCGCTGCCTGAGCAACCCGCGCTACGTCGAGGCGTTCACCATGGCGGCCGGGTTCTCCGCCGCCGGTGACCAGTACATCGACCACGGCCACCTGGCCGGAGATGCGCGAGCGCGTCACCTGGTCGGACAGGGTCCGCAGGGGCTGACCGGAGTCAAGTTTCGTCCGATTTCGTGAACGTCCGGCGGGCGCGTGTCCTATCGTGCAGCGACACGCGCCCACCGGGTGCCTCGTCGCGGGGGAGCGACCTGATGAAGCAGTCTCTGACGAGGGGTGCCGTCGTGGCCTCGGCACTCGTCTCGGCCCTGGTCCCGGCGGCCGCCGCGCAGGCCGCGTCGGTCACGCTCGTGGACGCCACCGGCGACACCTGGACGACCGACTACTCGCCGGACGGCACGGTCACGGATCTCCCGGCCGGCTCCCAGGTCAACGTCGACATCGCGACGACGGTGGTCAAGTACGCCCACGGCAAGGTGACGGTGAAGGCGACGTACGCCGACCTGGACATGAGCACGAACCGGTTCCAGCTCGGCCTCCGCCTGCGGACGAACGAGGGCCTCAAGCGCGTCGCCGTCGTGGACACCGCCATGAGTCAGGACTGGGCCGGCGTCCACGCCTTCGGCAAGCCGAACGGCGACGAGCTGAAGTGCACGGGTCTCAGCCACGTGATCGACTACGACGCCGACACGGTCAGGCTCGTCGTGCCGGGCAGCTGCCTGAGCAAGCCCCGCTGGGTGCAGGCGTACGTCGGCGCGGACGGCTACGCCATGACCGCCGACGACCCGACGTACACGTTCACCCACGACAACGGGCTCAACGACAGCTGGAAGCACGCCGGCTGGTCCGCCAAGGTCCGCAAGGGCTGAGCCGGCCGCAGCTCTGCACGAGAAGCACCTCTCCGGGCGCCGGGAGGTGCTTCTCGTGCGGGATGGGTGCGTCGGACGCCCTCGGCCCAACGCCCGGTGGGGAATACTGCCTCGCATGGCCAAGAACGAGCAGCCCCTCACCGAGACGTTGCGGGTCCGGCCCGGCCCGGTCCTGCTGCCGTCGTACGACCCCTCCGGCACGCCCGGCTTCGACGGCGACAAGTCGGACGGCAAGGAGGCGCTGCCCGAGATGGGCGACGACCTGGCCGAGCTGCAGACGATGCTCTTCGCGGCCGGCTACACCGGCGACGACAAGCGCATCCTGCTGATCCTGCAGGGCATGGACACCTCCGGGAAGGGCGGCGTCGTCAAGCACTGCGTCGGGCTGTTCGACCCGGGCGGCATCCAGATCACCTCCTTCAAGAAGCCGACCGAGGAGGAGCTCGCGCACGACTTCCTGTGGCGGGTCGAGCAGCAGCTGCCCGAGCCGGGCAAGATCGGCATCTTCGACCGCTCGCACTACGAGGACGTGCTGATCGCGCGGGTGCACGAGCTGGCGCCGGCGGAGGAGATCGAGCGCCGCTACGACGCGATCAACGAGTTCGAGAAGCGGCTCGTCGACGAGGGCACCACGGTGCTCAAGTGCATGCTGCACATCAGCGCCGACACCCAGAAGGAACGGCTGATGGACCGGCTCGACGACCCGACCAAGCACTGGAAGTACAAGCCCGAGGACGTCACGGAGCGGCTGCGCTGGACGGAGTACCAGCGGGCCTACGAGATCGCGCTCGAACGCTGCAACACCGAGCACGCGCCGTGGTACGTCATCCCGAGCGACCGGAAGTGGTACCGCAACTGGGCGGTCGGCTCGCTGCTCCTCGAGACCCTCTCGCGGATGGGTCTGGCCTGGCCGGCCGTCGACTACGACATCCCCACCGAGAAGGAGAGGCTGGCGGCGACGTGACGCTGCGGCGGGTCAGCGCGACCCGGTACGTCGCGCCGCTGCGCGAGGGCGGGTCGTTGCCGGGGATCGTCGAGGCCGATGACCTCGGCACCTACGTGTGCAAGTTCCGCGGCGCCGGCCAGGGTCCGAAGGTGCTGGTCGCGGAGGTCGTGGTGGGCGAGCTCGCCCGGCGTCTGGGCATCGCCACCCCGGAGCTGGTCGTCGTGGAGCTCGAGGAGACGATCGGGAAGTACGAGGCCGACGAGGAGGTGCAGGACCTGCTCACCGCGAGCATCGGCACCAACCTCGGCGTCGACTTCCTGCCCGGCTCGTTCGGCTTCGACTCGGCCTGCACGCCCGACCCCGAGGCGGCCGCGCGCGTGCTGTGGCTCGACGCGCTGACCGCCAACGTCGACCGGTCCTGGCGCAACCCCAACCTGCTCGTCTGGCACGGCGACCTGTGGGCGATCGACCACGGGGCCTGCCTGTGGTTCCACCACGGCTGGAGCGGCGGGATCGGGTCGGCGGCCCGGTTCGCGGCGCAGCCCTACGACGCCTCGGACCACGTGCTGGCCGCCTTCGTCGCCCGTGTGCCCGACGATCGACGACGAGCTCGCCGCCCAGGTGACCCCGGACCTGCTCACCGAGGTCGTCGACCTGGTGCCCGACGTGTGGCTCGAGCCCGTCCCCGGTGCCGAGACGCCCGAGGCGCTGCGGGCGGCGTACGTCGAGTTCCTGCTCGCCCGGGTGAGCGGCGACCGCGCCTGGCTGCCGATCGAGGGCGCCGCATGAGCACCCGGATGGGCTTCCAGTACGTCGTGCTGCGGTGCGTCCCGCGCGTCGACCGCGAGGAGTTCGTCAACGTGGGCGTGGTGCTCTACTGCCAGCAGGCCGACTACCTCGAGGCGCGCTGCCACGTGGAGCGAGACCGGCTCACGGCGGTCGACCCGTCGGTGGACGTCGACGCGGTGTGCTCGGCGCTGCACGCCGTCGAGGCGGTCTGCCGCGGCGACGAGTCCGCAGGGGCGGCCGGCCGGGCCCCGATGGGCACCCGGTTCGGCTTCGTCAAGGCGCCGCGGAGCACCGTCGTGCAGCCCGGGCCCGTCCACGGCGGCACCACCGACGACCCCGCGCGGCAGCTCGACCACCTGCTCGACCGCCTCGTCCGCTAGGTCGGGACCAACGACTCTGACGACGACGACCCGGACGTCGTACTACGGCCGGAGAAGATCCTCTACGCCGACGTCCGGAAGGAGGTGAGCTCCAGGACGTCGCGCGCAGCGATCCCATCCAGTCAACCCACCAACAGAGGTCAAAGGAGTCACTATGGACACCGGTCTGCTCATCCGTTGGGGTCAGATTCTCCCCGGCCGCGAGGACTCGGCGATCGCGCTCTTCGACGAGTCGGTCAACTTCTTCCTCTCGCTGCATGGAGAACGGCAAGATCACGAGCTTCGAGCCCTTCCTGTTCACCATGGCGGACCTGGAGGAGGAGCAGGGGTTCTTCCTCGTGAAGGGGCCCGTGCCCGACGATCTTCGCCCTCATGGACAGTGACGAGTACAAGACCTTCATGACCAAGGCCAACCTGCTGCTCCACCACCTGCAAGTGAACATGCTGAGCGTCGGCGACGGCGTGACCCAGCAGCTGGAGCGCTACGCGAAGGCGCGGCAGGACCTGCACATCTGACCGCCTGCCCGCGCGCAACGACATACGTCCTGAGGGTTAGAGGCCTCAGGACGTATGACGTTGCGGAAGGTCTACAGGTGGATCATGTGGCCGGCGAGGCCCTCGACGGCCTCCTTGACCGCCTCGGACAGCGTCGGGTGCGCGAACACGTTGCGCGCCACCTCGTCGGCGGTGAGGTCCCACCGCTGCGCCAGCGTCAGCGCCGGCAGCAGCTCGGTCACGTCGGGACCGATCAGGTGGGCGCCGATGATCTCGTTGTACTTCGCGTCGGCGACGAGCTTGACGAAGCCACTGGTGTCCCCGAGGCCCTTGGCCTTGCCGTTGGCCGAGAAGGGGAACTTGGCGACCTTCA